>NZ_JAAVXC010000004.1:0-742657 GCF_013416725.1 Pseudomonas sp. SbOxS1 | reverse complement strand
GAGGCGATCACCCCCACCGGGTCGCGGCGGATCATCGAGGTGTGGCCGGGCAGGTATTCACCACCAGCCGAGCCGCTCATGCAGCGGCTGGCGCCGGCGAAGAAGCGGAACACGTCGGCGATCGCCGGGATCTCGTCATTGAGCGCGGCGCTGTAGGGCTTGCCGCAGTTGTCCGATTCCAGCTTGGCCAGCTCTTCGCCATGGGCTTCGATGGCGTCGGCGAGTTTGAGCAGCAGCAGCGAGCGCTCTTTCGGTGGTGTCTGCGACCAGCTGTCGAAGGCGGCATCGGCGGCGCGCACGGCGGCATCGACCTGGGCTTCGCTGGCTTCGTTGATTTCCACCAGCACACTGCCCAGCGCGGGGTTGAACACCGGTTGGGCGGGGCCTTCGCCGGTGAGCAGTTGGCCGTTGATCAGGAGTTGGGTTTGCATGAGTCTGTCCTCGTTCGGGTTCCCTGTAGGAGCTGGCTTGCCAGCGAAGGGGCCATCACTTCCAGCGATGATGTCGGCTGACACACCGCTTTCGCCGGCAAGCCAGCTCCTACAGGGGATTGTTGTTGTCGGTTTCTGAATTTACTTCCCGCCACTCCCCGCCACGCTCTCACCACCCCGCGTCAGGTAATAGGCGCCAAGGATCGGCAGCATGGTCACGATCATCACCAACATCGCCACGACGTTGGTCACCGGCACGTCCCGTGGGCGGCTAAGCTGGTTGAGCAGCCACAGTGGCAGGGTGCGTTCGTGGCCGGCGGTGAAGGTGGTGACGATGATCTCGTCGAATGACAGCGCGAACGCCAGCATGCCGCCGGCCAGCAGCGCCGAGCCGAGGTTCGGCAGGATGATGTAGCGGAAGGTCTGCCAGCCATCGGCGCCGAGGTCCATCGAGGCTTCGATCAAACTGTGGGAGGTGCGGCGCAAGCGGGCGATGACGTTGTTGTAGACGATCACCACGCAGAAGGTCGCGTGGCCGACGATGATGGTGAACATCCCCGGCTCGATGCCCAGTGTCTTGAATGTCGCCAGCAGCGCGATCCCGGTAATGATCCCCGGCAGGGCGATGGGCAGGATCAGCATCAGCGAGATGCCTTGCTTGCCGAAGAAATCCCGTCGGTACAACGCCGCCGACGCCAGAGTGCCAAGCACCATGGCAATCGCCGTAGCAATGGCGGCGATCTGCAGTGACAGCTTGATCGCTTCCAGTACGTCGGGCCGCGAGAACGCCACGCCGATCCACTTCAGGGTGAAGCCCTTGGGCGGGAAGCTGAACGCCGCGTCTTCGGTGTTGAAGGCGTACAGGAAGATGATCAGGATCGGGAAGTGCAGGAACACCAGACCGCCCCAGGCTGCTATGCGCAGGCCTAATGAAGCCTTTTCAGAGTGCATCGAAGGCCCCCAGTCGTTTGACGATGGACAAATAAATGGCGATCAACACGATCGGCACCAGGGTGAAGGCTGCAGCCATCGGCATATTCCCGATCGCACCTTGCTGGGCATACACCATGCTGCCGACGAAGTAGCCGGGCGGGCCGACCAGTTGCGGCACGATGAAATCGCCCAGGGTCAGTGAAAACGTGAAGATGGAGCCTGCGGCAATCCCCGGAATCGACAGCGGCAAAATCACCTGCATGAAGGTCTGGCGCGGCTTGGCCCCGAGGTCGGCAGAGGCCTGCAGCAGCGACGGCGGCAGGCGCTCCAGCGACGCCTGGATCGGCAGGATCATGAAGGGTAGCCAGATGTAGACGAACACCATGAAACGCCCCAGGTGCGAGGTCGACAAGGTACTGCCGCCGACTCCCGGAATGCCCAGTACAAACTGCAACAAGGGTTCCAGCCCCAGGTTCTGGACGAACCACTGCGCCACACCACCCTTGGCCAGCAGCAGGGTCCAGGCATAGGCCTTGACGATGTAGCTGGCCCACATCGGCATCATCACCGCGATGTAGAAAAATGCCTTGGTTTTACCCGTGGTGTAACGCGCCATGTAGTAAGCAATCGGGAACGCGACGATGGCGCTGGCGATAGACACCACGATGGCCATGCTCAGGGTGCGCAGGATGATGTCGAAGTTCGATGGCTGGAACAGCGCGGCGAAGTTCGCCAGGGTCAGGTCGGGAGTGACCGCCATGGTGAAGTCGTCGAAGGTGTAGAAGCCCTGCCACAGCAACGTCAGCAACGAGCCCAGGTAGATTGCGCCGAACCACAGCAGCGGCGGCACCAGCAGCATCGACAGGTACAGGTTCGGCCGGCGATACAGCAGGTTGGAAAACCTGCGCAACGCCGAGCCGCCCGACGAGGTTTGGGAAACAGCCAGGGTGCTCATGTCACACCCCGCCTGTCAGGGTGTCGTGCAGCGGGATCATCGCTTCGCGAGCCCAGCGAGCGCTGAGGCGTTGGCCGGTCTGGTGCTGGGCGCTGGTATCGAGCCACTGATTGTTGGCCTGGCTGATATTCAGGGTCTGGCCGTTTTCCAGCTTCAATTCATAGCGGGTGGCGCTGCCCTGGTACTGGATGTCGTGCAGCAGGCCGCTGACTTCGATCTCATGGCTGGCCAGCGGGCCTTCGGCGAAACGCACGTGTTCCGGGCGAATCGAAAAGGGCTGCGGATTACCGCTCAACTGCCGCGCCAGGTCGCCGCGAATCACGTTGGAGGTGCCGACGAACTCGGCGACGAAGGTGGTTGCCGGCTTCATGTACAGGTTGCGCGGTGAGTCGACTTGTTCGATGCGACCCTTGTTGAACACGGCGACGCGATCGGACATCGACAGCGCTTCGGTCTGGTCGTGGGTGACGAAGATGAAGGTGATGCCGAGCTGGCGTTGCAGCTTCTTCAGTTCGCCCTGCATTTGCTCGCGCAGCTTCAAATCCAGCGCACCCAGCGGTTCGTCGAGCAACAGCACCCGTGGACGATTGACCAGGGCGCGGGCCAGGGCCACACGCTGGCGCTGGCCGCCGGAGAGTTGCACCGGTTTGCGCTCGCCGTAGCCGCCGAGGGCAACCATGTCGAGGGCTTCCTCGGCACGTTTGATGCGTTCGGCCTTGGCGACGCCTTTGACCTTCAAGCCGTAGGCGACGTTGTCGCGAACGTTCATGTGCGGGAACAGCGCGTAATCCTGGAACACGGTGTTCACGTCACGCTGGTACGGCGGCAGGCCGGCGGCCTCCTCGCCATGAATACGAATGGAGCCCGCGCTCGGTTGTTCAAAACCGGCGATCAAGCGCAGGCAGGTGGTTTTGCCCGAGCCGGAAGGCCCCAGCATGGAGAAAAACTCGCCGTCCTGGATGTCGATGGAAACCCGGTCAACGGCTTTCACTTCGCCGAACTGACGGGAAACGTTGGTGAACTGGACTGCAAGCGTCATGGTGCGGTGCTCCAAAAAGGCGAAGGCCGTCGCAGCGGCCCTGCCTGGACTTCTGAAATCTTCATTGATGATCGTTCCCACGCTCCGCGTGGGAATGCAGCCCGTGACGCTCTGCGTCACCTCTGCGCGAATGGACGCGGAGCGTCCAGTGATGCATTCCCACGCAGAGCGTGGGAACGATCGGTGGATGTGTCAGCGACCGCCCATGATCGCGATGTAGTCCTGGGTCCAGCGGCTGTACGGCACGAACTTGCCGCCTTCGGCCTGCGGGGTTTTCCAGAAGGCGATCTTGTCGAAGTTGTCGAAACCGTTGGTCTTGCAGCCCTCGGCACCGAGCAATTCGCTCTCCTTGCACGCTGCCGGTACCGCTGGCAACGAACCGAACCACGCCGCCACGTCACCCTGGACTTTCGGTTGCAGCGACCAGTCCATCCACTTGTAGGCACAGTTCGGGTGCTTGGCCTCGGTGTGCAGCATGGTGGTGTCGGCCCACCCGGTAGCGCCTTCTTTCGGGATGGTCGAGGCGATCGGCTGTTTCTCGTTGACCAGGCCGTTGACCTGATACGGCCAGGCCCCGGAAGCCACCACACCTTCGTTCTTGAAGTCACTCATCTGCACGGTGGTGTCGTGCCAGTAGCGGTGAATCAACGGCTGCTGGGCGCGCAACAGATCGAGCACGGCCTTGTATTGCGCTTCGGTCAGTTCGTAGGGGTTCTGGATGCCCAGTTCCGGCTTGGTGGATTTCAGGTACAGCGCCGCGTCGGCGATGTAGATCGGGCCGTCATAGGCTTGCACGCGACCCTTGTTCGGCTTGCCGTCCGGCAGGTTCTCCGCGTTGAACAACACGCCCCAGCTGTCGGGCGCGGTCTTGAATACGTTGGTGTTGTACATCAACACGTTCGGTCCCCACTGGTATGGAGTGCCGTAGGTCTGCTTGTTGACCACGTACCACGGCGCATCCTTGAGGCGCGGGTCGAGGTTCTTCCAGTTCGGGATCAACGCCGTATTGATCGGCTGCACGCGCTTGCCGACGATCAGGCGCAGGGAGGCGTCGCCGGACGCGGTCACCAGGTCATAACCGCCCTTGGCCATCAGGCTGACCATCTCATCGGAGGTCGCTGCGGTTTTCACGTTGACCTTACAGCCGGTTTCTTTCTCGAAACCAGTCACCCAGTCGTAGGCCTTGTCGCTTTCGCCACGTTCGATGTAACCGGGCCACGCCACGATATCCAGCTGGCCTTCGCCGGCGCCGACAGCCTTCAACGGCTCGGCAGCCTGGACACTGGCACTGGCCAACAGCGCTGTGGTGATTGCACTGAGCAGTGCGGTCTTGTGCACGAACATGGGATTTCCCTCTTCTTCAAATTATGGTCGGGGCAGTAGTGAACGTGGTGAAGCATGCCGTTAGCGGCTTGTTATTAGCGTAGTCAGAGATGTTGCCCGTGGCGTGCCATGATGTGCCGCACCACGCTGTAGTCCTGGAGCGAGTCGCTGGACAGGTCCTTGCCGTAACCCGAACGCTTGAGCCCGCCGTGGGGCATCTCGCTGACCAGCATGAAATGGCTGTTGATCCAGGTGCAGCCATACTGCAACCGCGCGGCAACCTGCATCGCCTTGTCGAGGTTCTGCGTCCAGACCGACGAGGCCAGGCCGTATTCCGAGTCGTTGGCCCAGTCCACCGCCTGTTCCAGTTGATCGAATCGGGTCACGGTGACCACCGGCCCGAACACTTCGCGCTGGACGATTTCATCGCCTTGCTTGCAACCGGCGAGCAGGGTCGGTTGGTAATAGAAACCGGCTCCGGAGTGCACCGCAGCACCGGTCACCCGTTCGATATGTGGCTGGCCGAGGGCGCGTTCGACGAAACTGGCCACACGGTCGCGCTGGCGGGTGCTGATCAGCGGGCCGATCTCGTTGTCGGCATCGCGTTTTCCGGCGAAACGCAGGCTGCTGACCGCCGCGCCGAGTTCGGCCACCAGGCGGTCATGAATGCCGGCCTGGGCATACACCCGGCAAGCGGCGGTGCAGTCCTGGCCGGCGTTGTAATAGCCGTAGGTGCGCACGCCTTCGACCACCGCTTGAATGTCGGCATCGTTGCAGACGATCACCGGCGCCTTGCCGCCCAGTTCGAGGTGCGTGCGCTTGAGGGTCTTGGCCGCCGCCTGGAGGATTTTCTGCCCGGTGACGATATCGCCGGTCAGCGACACCATGCGCACCTTGGGATGGCTGACCAGGTGACTGCCGACACCCTCACCGCCACCGCAAACAATGTTGATCACGCCGGGCGGCAGGATTTCGGCCAGCGCCGGGGCCAATGCCAGGATCGACAGGGGCGTGTGCTCCGAGGGCTTGAATACCAGGGTGTTGCCGGCGGCCAGGGCCGGGGCGATTTTCCATGCCGCCATCATGATCGGGTAATTCCACGGCGCAATCGATGCGACCACGCCAATCGGATCGCGCCGCACCATGCTGGTGTAGCCCGGCAGGTATTCGCCGCTGAGCTGGCCGGTCTGGCAGCGCACGGCGCCCGCGAAAAAGCGGAACACATCCACCGTGGCGCTCAGGTCGTCCTGACGGGCCAGGTGCAACGGCTTGCCGCAGTTCAGGGATTCGAGGCGGGCGAGCAGGTTGGCGTTATTTTCGATGGCGTTGGCGATATCGAGCAACAGGTTCGAGCGCTGCTGCGGCGTGGTCCGCGACCAGCCGGCAAAGGCGCGGTGCGCGGCGAGGATGGCGGTTTCGACTTGTTCGGTGCTGGCTTCGGCAATGTGCGTCAACACTTCGCCTGTGGCCGGGTTGAGGATTGCCTCGACACGGCCTTGCCCTGCGACTAATTCACCTTCGATCAACAATGCGGTGAACAATGGGGTCTGTGCGCCAGCCATTCTTCGGGTTCTCTTTTCTTGTGTGGCCATGCTGCTCCCTGTGACTGGGGCTGGCCGTCTTATATAGATACGACAAGACTAGTGCGCAGACCCGAGGTCGACAAATTCTAAATACTGAAGGTGGCGTTCGATTAAATAGATGGCTTGCGCCCGCCGTGGGGCTGCTCGCGGGCGACGGTCAGGAACGGGTCGACCAGTGCCGGACGCGCCGTACCGCGGCGCCAAGCCAGGCCGACATCGAGGGTCTGGCTCAGGTCGGCAATCGGCCGCGCTTCGATGATGTCGCCTTCCAGTGACCACGGGCGATACGTCATGTCGGGCTGGATCGACACGCCCAGGCCGGCCGCCACCAGGCTGCGCACCGCTTCGGTCGAGGCGGTGCGCAAAGTGATGCGCGGTTGCAGGGAGGCGGCCGTCCACATGCGCTGGGCGTTGCGGTCCATTTCATCGACGTTCAATTGAATCAGCGGCTCGCGGGCCACGTCGGCGAGGTTGATGCTGTCGTGTTCCAGCAGTGGATGCTGGGCCGGCAGCCACAGTCGATGGGGCGAATGGGTCAGCACTTCGGTCTGCAAGGCGTGGCGGTCTTCGAGGTTGGAGAGGATCAACACGCCAACATCGATCTCGCCGCTGACCAACAAGTGTTCGATGTAGGGGCGTTCGTCTTCCATCACGCGGATTTCGACGTTGGGGTAGGCGCGCTGGAAGCGCGTGAGCAGGTCCGCCAGGTAGTAACCGGCCACCAGGCTGGTTACCCCGACGATCAACTGCCCGGCCACCTGGTCGGTGCTTTGTTGCAGGCTGCGCTTGGCGTTGTCCACGGTGGCCAGGATCAGATGCGCCTGGCGCAAGAACTGATGCCCCTGATGAGTCAGGGTCATGCCCTTGGCGTGGCGATTGAACAGGCCGACGCCGATTTCCTGCTCGAGCTGCTGGATCGCCAGGGTCAGGGTGGACTGGGAAATGAACGCGGTTTGCGCGGCGGCGGAGATCGAGCCGGTCTCGGCCACCGCAATGAAGTGCCGGATTTGACGCAGGGTCATCATGGAGGCCGTTCTCGCGTGAGCGGTTTTATAGATTTTTTTGAGTGTATATCTTTTTTTTCGATAGGGTGGCTGAGCCGTGATCGTGGGCAAGCACTCCCAAGGTCTAATCATTTGCGGTTTTTTGCCGACTACTCTTGAGACTTCGCGATCTTTGAGCTGGGAGGGCACAGGATGAGTATCAGGAAAGTGTCGCTGGCATTGGGGCTGTCGCTCGGCCTGGCAGGGAGTTGCCTTGCGTCTGCGCCGATAATCCATTTCCAGGGTGCAATAGTGGAGGCACCATGCAAAGTCTCCGTTACCGGCCAAGGACTTGCATTGGGTGGCTGTCCGGGGAGTTCTCAAGGGGACCTGATCAGTGCACGAAACATGGAGCCAGTGGTGACGGTCAGTTCGCTCGACTCACCAGCCGTCCCCGCCCGATTGCAGGTCAATGACGGGCAGTACAGGTTGGTGGACGCTGCATCCAGACCGATCACTTCGGGAAACTATCGGGTAACCCTGGCCTATCCCTGAGCATCACCACCACCGGGAATCTGCCGCCCAGCAACATCTGGAAGCAAACCCGCCGGGAGTCGCCGGGCACTTTCGATCTAGTCTGATGGCCTTAGTGTGCGGTTGAACCCTTTTGTGGAGGCAGAAAATGATCACCCGTGGATTGCTCGACCAGCTGCTCAAGTCGGGCCAGGATTTGTTGCAAAAAAACACCGGCGCGACGCAGAGCAAGGGGACGAACAGTGGCATCGGCAGCTTGCTCTCCGGTGCGGGCGGCGGTGCCCTGGCGGCCGGGGCCATGGGCCTTCTGCTGGGTAACAAGAAGGCGCGCAAGGTCGGGGGCAAGGTCGCCATTTACGGCGGGCTCGCGGCGCTAGGCGTCATTGCCTACAAGGCCTACGGCAACTGGCAGGCCCAGCAGGGCACCGCACCGAGGACCGAACCGCAAACCCTTGATCGCTTGCCGACGGCGCAAGTCGAGCAGCACAGCCAGGCGATTCTCAAGGCCCTGGTGGCCGCGGCCAAGGCCGACGGGCATATCGACGCGCGCGAACGCGAGCTGATCGAAGGCGAGTTCAGCAAGCTCGATAACGATCAGGAGCTGCAACACTGGCTGCATGCCGAACTGAACAAACCGCTGGATCCGAGCGATGTCGCCCGTGCCGCCAGGACCCCGGAAATGGCTGCCGAAATGTATATCGCCAGTGTGATGCTGGTGGATGAGGAGAGCTTCATGGAGAAGTCCTACCTCGATGAACTGGCGCGGCAACTCAAGCTGGAACCGGGGTTGAAGGCTGAGCTGGAGAAGCAGGTTCGCCAGGCTTCGATGTAAGCCTTCAGGCCGCCTTCGCGGGCAAGCCACGCTCCTACGGATCCGGTGAACCCGTAGGAGCGAGGCTTGCCCGCGAAGGCAATTTCAGCCACACCAAATTTCTCAATGGCCAATCCACGGTCCCTTTCCTGCCAAATGCCACTGGCACATCTCCCGAGCAATATCGGAAAATCCCCACCCAAAAGCCCATCCCGGCTTTTTTCCGCGGGATGAGAAGTGGTGCGCAACCGTCTTATAAATGAAACAGCGCCCTCGGCTATACTCCCCGCATTTCGAAATGCCCTCGAGGACTGACTGTGAAGAACTGGACGTTGCGCCAACGCATTTTGGCGAGCTTTGCGGTAATTATCGCCATCATGTTGCTGATGGTGGTCGTCTCGTATTCGCGGTTGTTGAAGATCGAGACCAGCGAAGCCAGCGTTCGTGATGATGCGCTGCCGGGCTTGTATTACAGCTCCATGGTTCGCGGCGCCTGGTCCGACAGTTATCTGCGGATGCTGGAGATGCTGGGGCTGGAACAGGGGCAGGGCTTCACCGCCAAGGATGCGGCGGACTTCAATGGCTTCTCCGCGCGCCTGCAAGAGCAGATGGAGCTTTATCGCGCGACGGTCACGACGGATGAAGACAAGGTCGAGTATGCCGCGTTTGAAAAATTCCACGCGGACTACCACCGGATCCTGCTCGCCGTTACCGAGTTGCATAAACGCAATCAGGACGCCGAAGCCATCAGGATGTTCAACGAAGAGCTGACCCCTGCCTGGACAGCGGGTCGAATGAAGCTCAGCGATATTCTACGCCACAACAAAGCAGTGGCAGACCAGGATGTAGCGGCCATCGACGATGCGGTGCTCACCGCCAAGATCATCATGGGCATTTCCCTGGTGTTGGCCGTATTGGCCGCCGGCCTCTGCGGCTTGCTGTTGATGCGCGCCATCATGGCGCCGATGAATCGTATCGTGAGCATCCTCGAAATCATGCGCACGGGCGACCTGAGCTCGCGTCTCAATCTTGAGCGCAAGGACGAATTCGGTGCCGTGGAAACCGGCTTCAACGACATGATGACCGAGCTGACCTCCCTGGTGTCCCAGGCCCAGCGCTCGTCGGTGCAAGTGACCACATCGGTCACCGAGATCGCCGCGACGTCCAAGCAACAGCAGGCCACCGCCACCGAAACGGCGGCCACCACCACTGAAATCGGCGCGACTTCCCGGGAAATTGCCGCCACCTCCCGTGACCTGGTACGCACCATGACCGAAGTGTCCACCGCCGCCGACCAGGCCTCGGTGGCCGCCGGCTCCGGGCAGCAGGGCCTGGCGCGCATGGAAGAGACCATGCATTCGGTGATGGGCGCGGCCGACCTGGTCAATGCCAAGCTGGCGATCCTCAACGAGAAGGCCGGCAACATCAACCAGGTGGTGGTGACCATCGTCAAGGTCGCCGACCAGACCAACCTGTTGTCGCTCAACGCGGCGATCGAAGCCGAAAAGGCCGGCGAATACGGTCGCGGTTTTGCCGTGGTCGCCACCGAAGTCCGGCGCCTGGCAGACCAGACCGCCGTCGCCACCTACGACATCGAACAGATGGTGCGCGAGATTCAATCGGCAGTGTCGGCCGGTGTGATGGGCATGGACAAGTTCTCCGAGGAGGTGCGCCGCGGCATGTTCGAGGTGCAGCAGGTCGGCGAACAGTTGTCGCAGATCATCCATCAGGTCCAGGCGCTGGCGCCGCGGGTGTTGATGGTCAACGAAGGCATGCAGGCCCAGGCCACCGGTGCCGAGCAGATCAACCACGCTCTGGTGCAATTGGGTGATGCCAGCAGCCAGACCGTCGAATCCCTGCGCCAGGCCAGTTTCGCCATCGACGAGCTGAGCCAGGTGGCCGTAGGGCTGCGCAGCGGCGTCTCGCGATTCAAAGTCTGATGAGCGAACTCACGGCCAAGCGCACTGCCGTGAAGCAGGCGGCGCATGCGTTGTTCCTGGTGTTTCGCATCGGTCACGAGCGGTATGCCTTGCAGGCGATCGAGGTGGCGGAAGTGCTGCCGCTTCTGCCATTGAAGCCGATTGCCCAGGCGCCGCACTGGGTCGCCGGGGTTTTGGCCTATCGCGGCGCGGTGGTGCCGGTCATCGACCTCAGCGCATTGACCTTTGGCACGCCCGCGCAGGCGCGCACCAGCACCCGGCTGGTGCTGGTGCATTACCGCCCGGATGCAACCACCCCGGCGCAATTGCTCGGGTTGATTCTGGAACGGGCTACCGACACCTTGCGTTGCAATCCGGCCGATTTTCAGCCCTATGGCCTGGACAACCCCCAGGCGCCGTACCTGGGGCCCGTGCGTGAAGATGCCCAGGGTTTGTTGCAATGGGTGCGGGTGGCCGATCTGCTGGACGATCAGGTGCGCGCGCTGTTGTACCCCACGCCACCCCTGGACCCGGCATCGCTGGAGCAGTGGCAATGAGCAGCGACCAGCGTTTTTTCGATTTCCTCAAGGAGCGCATCGGCCTCGACGTGACGTCCGTCGGCCCGGCGATCATCGAGCGTGCAGTGCGTCAACGCAGTGCCGCGTCCCAGGCGCAGACGGCCGATGAGTACTGGCGCACCTTGCAGGGTTCCAGCGACGAGCAGCAGGCGCTGATCGAAGCGGTGATCGTCCCGGAGACCTGGTTTTTCCGTTACCCGGAATCCTTCGCCACCCTGGCGAAACTGGCGACCACGCGCCTGGCCGAGCTCAACAACATGCGCGCCCTGCGAATCCTGAGCCTGCCGTGCTCCACCGGCGAAGAACCTTATTCGATTGCCATGGCGCTGCTGGATGCCGGGCTCAAGCCGCACCAGTTCAAGGTCGAAGGCATGGACGTCAGCCCGTTGTCGGTGGAAAAAGCCCGGCGAGCGCTGTATGGCAAAAATTCGTTTCGCGGTCAGGACATCGCGTTTCGCGAGCGCCATTTCAGCGCCGAAGATGACGGCTATCGACTCAGCGCCCGGGTGCTGGAGCAAGTGCGCCTGCAGGTCGGCAATCTGCTCGATCCGGCCTTGCTTGCCAATGAGCCGCCCTATGACTTCGTGTTCTGCCGCAATCTGCTGATCTACTTCGACCTGGCGACGCAAAAACAGGTTTTCGAGGTGCTCAAGCGCTTGACCCATGTTGATGGGGTACTGTTTATCGGCCCGGCGGAGGGTAGCCTGCTGGGGCGCCTGGGCATGCGCTCGATTGGCATCCCACAATCCTTTGCCTTCAGTCGCCATAGCGCGCCAGAGCCCGAGCCGCTACCGACATTCGTACCCACACCGTTGCCGGTGCCGCAACCCGTGCGCAGGATCGCGCCGGCGCCGACTCCACGGCGCCCGTTTGCCAGCGTTACGCCGACATCGCACTCGGCTGTACCGAGCAAATCCGACGCCGCCGCGCTGCTGGCCAACGTCGCCGCGCTGGCCAACGAAGGTAGAAGCGCCGAAGCCCGTGCCGCCTGCGACAACTATCTACGTCACCATGAACCGGTGGCCCAGGTGTTTTATTGGCTGGGACTGCTCAGCGATGTCGCCGGCAGCGTCCTCGAAGCCCAGGGTTTTTATCGCAAGGCGCTGTACCTTGAACCGCAACATGCCGACGCGTTGATGCACCTGGCCGCCTTGCTGCAATCCCAGGGTGATACGGCAGGCGCCAGACGATTGCAGGATCGCGCCGCCCGCAGCGAGCGCGCCGCCGACAGTGAGCGTAAACGATGATCGCCTCCGACTCCTTGAGCGTCACCCATGACGATGCCCAGGCCATCGACGACTGCTGGAACCGCATTGGTATTCACGGCGACAAGTCCTGCCCGCTGCTGACCGAACACATTCATTGCCGCAATTGCGCGGTGTATTCGGCGGCCGCCACGCGGCTGCTGGATCGTTACGCGTTGCAGCAGGAAGACCGCGCGTCAGCGTCCGTTGCCGTCGAGAGCGAGGTGAAAACCCGTTCGCTGCTGATGTTCCGCCTCGGCGAAGAATGGCTGGGCCTGGCCACTCGCAGCCTGGTGGAAGTGGCGCCGTTGCAAACCATTCACTCATTGCCGCATCAACGCTCCCGGGCTTTGCTCGGGGTGGCGAATGTGCGGGGCGCGCTGGTGGCGTGCCTGTCTCTGGTTGAGTTGCTGGGGCTCGATAGCGCCAGCAGCGTGGCCGCAGGCGTACGGGTCATGCCGCGTATGCTGATCATCGCCGCCCACGGCGGTCCGGTGGTGGTACCGGTAGACGAAGTGGACGGGATTCATGCCATCGACGAACGCATCCTCGAGGCGGCGTCCCGCTCTGGCGCACAGGCCAGCGGCAAATACACCCGTGGCGTGCTGCAATTCAAAGGTCGCAGCCTGCGCTGGCTGGATGAAGAGCAGTTGATGTCCGCCGTGACCCGGAGCCTCACATGACCCCCGAGCAAATGCGCGACTCCTCTTTGCTGGAGCTGTTCAGCCTGGAAGCCGAGGCCCAGACCCAGGTGCTCAGCACAGGCCTGTTGGCGCTGGAGCGTGATCCGACCCAGGCGGATCATCTCGAATCGTGCATGCGTGCAGCGCATTCGCTCAAAGGCGCGGCCCGGATCGTCGGCGTCGATGCCGGCGTCAGCGTCGCCCATGTCATGGAGGATTGCCTGGTCAGTGCCCAGGAAGGTCGCCTGTACCTGCGTCCGGAACACATTGATGCATTGCTGCAAGGCACCGACCTGCTGATGCGCATCGCGACACCAAACAGTGCGCCGGGGCCTGCGGACATCGAAGCGTATGTCGCATTGATGGGGCGCTTGCTCGATCCGATGGCGGCCGCGGTACCGAGCATGGCACCCGCCGAACCGGTGATGGCAGCGCTGCAGCTTGAAGCGCCCGCACCCGCGATCGAGGAGCCGGCGGCGCCCGTCGAACCGCTGGCGGTTTCGCCGAAAAAATCCAGGCGCACCACCGAAAACGGCGAGCGCGTGCTGCGGGTCACCGCCGAGCGCTTGAACAGCCTGCTCGATCTGTCGAGCAAGTCCCTGGTGGAAACCCTGCGGCTCAAACCGCACCTGGCCACCATGCAGCGGCTCAAGCGCATGCAGGGCAACAGCCTGCGGGCGCTGGAAAATCTCAACGTGCATCTCAAGGACCAAGCCCTGAGCCTCGAAGCCCGGGAAGCCCTCGAGGATGCACGCCGGCTCCTGGCGGAGTCCCAGCAGTTGCTGGTGGAAAAAAACGCCGAACTGGATGAATTCGCCTGGCAGGCCAGCCAGCGCGCGCAGGTGTTGTACGACACCGCCCTGGCGTGTCGCATGCGGCCGTTCGCCGATGTGTTGACGGGTCAGGTGCGGATGGTCCGCGACCTCGGCCGTAGCCTCGGCAAGCAAGTGCGGCTGGAGATCGAGGGCGAAAAGACCCAGGTCGATCGCGACGTATTGGAAAAGCTCGAAGCGCCACTGACGCACCTGTTGCGCAATGCAGTCGATCACGGTATCGAAACCCCGGAACAACGGCTGTTGGCGGGCAAACCGGCGGAGGGCCTGATTCGGCTGCGCGCGTCCCATCAGGCCGGGTTGCTGGTGCTGCAGCTGAGCGATGACGGTAACGGTGTCGATCTGGAAAAGGTCCGTCGCAGTATCGTTGAACGCCAATTGTCCCCGGCCGATACCGCCGCGCAATTGAGTGAAGAGGAACTGCTGACCTTCCTGTTCCTGCCCGGCTTCAGCCTGCGCGACACGGTCACCGAAGTCTCCGGGCGCGGCGTCGGCCTGGATGCGGTGCAGCACATGGTCCGCCAGTTGCGTGGCGCGGTGGTGCTGGAGCAGACGGCGGGCGAGGGCAGTCGCTTCCATCTCGAGGTGCCACTGACCCTTTCGGTGGTGCGCAGCCTGGTGGTGGACGTCGGCGGCGAGGCCTATGCCTTCCCGTTGGCCCACATCGAACGCATGTGCGATCTGGAACCTGCGGATATCGTTCAGGTCGAGGGCCGCCAGCATTTCTGGCATGAAGGCCGGCATGTCGGGCTGGTCGCCGCCAGCCAATTGCTGCAGCGTCCGGCGAGCCAGGGCAGCCAGTCAACCTTGAAAGTCGTGGTGATCCGTGAGCGCGACGCAATTTACGGCGTTGCGGTCGAGCGCTTTATCGGCGAGCGAACCTTGGTCGTGCTGCCCCTGGATGAGCGCCTGGGCAAGGTCCAGGACATTTCCGCCGGGGCGCTGCTCGACGACGGTTCGGTGGTGTTGATCGTCGACGTCGAAGACATGCTGCGCTCGGTCGACAAATTGCTCAATACCGGGCGCCTGGAGCGCATTGCGCGCCACAGCAACCAGGCCGTCGAAGCGCCCCGCAAGCGGGTCCTTGTGGTCGACGACTCCCTGACCGTGCGAGAGCTGCAGCGCAAGTTGTTGCTCAATCGGGGTTATGACGTGGCCGTGGCGGTCGATGGCATGGACGGCTGGAACGCCTTGCGCTCGGAGGATTTCGACCTGCTGATCACCGACATCGACATGCCGCGCATGGACGGCATCGAGCTGGTGTCATTGTTGCGCCGGGACAATCGCCTGCAATCGCTGCCGGTGATGGTGGTGTCCTACAAGGATCGTGAAGAAGACCGGCGTCGTGGACTGGACGCCGGGGCCGACTATTATCTAGCCAAAGCCAGTTTTCACGACGACGCCCTGCTCGATGCAGTGGTTGAGCTCATTGGAGGAGCACGGGCATGAAGATAGCAATCGTCAACGACATGCCGATGGCCGTGGAGGCCTTGCGCCGGGCATTGGCTTTCGAGCCGGCACACCAGGTGATCTGGGTAGCGGGCAATGGCAAAGAAGCGGTGCAAAAGTGTGCCGAACAGACGCCAGACCTGATCCTGATGGATTTGATCATGCCAGTGATGGACGGTGTGGAGGCCACCCGGCGCATCATGGCGGAAACGCCCTGCGCGATCGTCATCGTCACCGTCGATCGCCAGCAGAACGTGCACCGGGTGTTCGAGGCCATGGGCCATGGCGCCCTGGATGTGGTCGACACGCCGGCCCTCGGCGCGGGCAATGCCCAGGAAGCGGCGGCACCGCTGTTGCGCAAGATCATGAACATTGGTTGGCTGATCGGCGATAAGGGCAATCGGGAGCGCTCGACACCGAACCCGACGCGCAGCTCGGGCTCACGCCAGAGCCTGATCGCCATCGGTTCGTCCGCTGGCGGGCCGGCAGCGCTGGAACTCCTGCTCAAGGGGCTGCCCCGGGACTTTTCCCCGGCCATTGTGCTGGTGCAACACGTTGACCAGGTATTCGCCGCCGGCATGGCCGAATGGCTCGGCAGCGCCAGCGGCCTGAAGGTGCGCCTGGCCCAGGAGGGCGAACCGCCGCAAAGCGGTACCGTGCTGCTGGCGGGCACCAACCACCATATTCGTTTGTTGAAAAACGGCACGCTGGCCTACACGGCCGAACCGGTCAACGAGATCTACAGGCCCTCTATCGATGTGTTTTTCGAGAGCGTGGCCAGTTACTGGAATGGCGATGCGGTCGGCGTTTTGTTGACCGGCATGGGGCGTGATGGCGCGCAAGGGCTTAAACTCATGCGCCAGCAGGGCTACCTGACCATCGCACAAGACCAGCAAAGCAGTGCGGTGTATGGCATGCCGAAGGCGGCAGCGGCCATCGATGCCGCCGTGGAAATACGCCCGCTGGAAAAGATAGCGCCACGATTGCTGGAGATATTCCCCAAATGACCCTCTCAACCGCAATCCTGGCCCAAGTAGTATCAGGTGAACGCACATGAATGATTTACAGCTCGACGACTTCAAGACTGACGAAAACGCCGCCATGGTGCTGTTGGTGGACGATCAGGCCATGATCGGCGAGGCAGTACGACGCGGTTTGTCGAACGAAGACAACATCGACTTCCACTTTTGCGCCGACCCGCACCAGGCCATTGCCCATGCGGTGCGCATCAAGCCGACGGTGATCCTGCAGGACCTGGTCATGCCCGGCCTGGACGGCCTGAGCCTGGTGCGCGAATACCGCAACCACCCGGCGACCAAGGACATTCCGATCATCGTCCTGTCGACCAAGGAAGATCCGCTGATCAAGAGCGCGGCGTTCGCGGCCGGGGCCAATGATTACCTGGTCAAGCTGCCGGACAACATCGAGCTGGTGGCGCGCATTCGCTATCACTCGCGCTCCTACATGACGTTGCTGCAGCGTGATGCGGCGTATCGCGCCTTGCGGGTCAGCCAGCAGCAGTTGCTCGACACCAACCTGGTGCTGCAACGCCTGATGAACTCCGACGGCCTGACCGGGCTGTCGAACCGTCGGCATTTCGATGAATACCTGGAGCTGGAATGGCGCCGCTCGCTACGTGAGCAGAGCCAATTGTCGTTGCTGATGATCGATGTGGACTACTTCAAGACCTATAACGACACCTTCGGCCACCTGGAAGGCGACGAAGCCCTGCGCCAGGTCGCCGCGGCAATCCGCGACGCCAGCTCCCGGCCTTCCGACCTGCCGGCCCGCTACGGCGGCGAAGAATTCGCCCTGGTACTGCCCAACACCTCGCAGGGCGGTGCGCGACTGGTGGCGGAAAAACTGCGCATGACCGTGGCGGCGCTGAAGATCCCGCATATTGCCCCGACCGAAGGATCGAGCCTGACCATCAGCATCGGCCTGTCGACCGTCATCCCGACAGCCGGTAGCAGTTGCCGTGAATTGATCCTGGCGGCGGACAAGGGGTTGTACCTGGCGAAGAACAATGGGCGCAATCAGGTGGGCATCGCGTAGGCAGGCCTTTTCGGCCAAGCGGACTGCCGTTTACGGCCGTTTACCGTTATACTCGCCGGCTTTCAAAAGTTCGCCAACGAGTGCTGCCCGCCATGGAAATCAACCCGATCCTTAACACCATCAAGGACCTGTCCGAGCGCTCCGAAACTATTCGGGGGTATCTTTGACTACGATCAAAAGCATGAGCGCCTGACCGAAGTCAATCGCGAGCTTGAAGATCCGAGTGTCTGGAACAAACCTGAATACGCCCAGGAACTGGGCCGCGAGCGCTCTGCCCTGGCGCAGATCGTCGAGACCCTCGACGAACTGAACACCGGTCTGGCCGATTGCCGCGACCTGCTGGACATGGCCGTCGAAGAAAACGACGAAGGCGCAGTGGGCGATGTCGTCGCCGAGCTGGCCCGTCTCGAGGAAAACCTCGCCAAGCTTGAATTCCGTCGCATGTTCAGCCATGAAATGGACCCGAACAACGCCTACCTGGACATCCAGGCCGGTTCCGGTGGCACCGAGGCCCAGGACTGGGCCAACATCCTGCTGCGCATGTACCTGCGCTGGGCGGATAAACGCGGTTTTGACGCGACCATCATGGAACTGTCAGCCGGTGAAGTCGCTGGTATCAAAGGTGCGACCGTGCACATCAAGGGCGAATACGCCTTTGGCTGGCTGCGTACCGAGATCGGCGTACACCGCCTGGTGCGCAAGAGCCCGTTTGACTCCGGCAACCGCCGCCACACCTCGTTCTCCGCTGTTTTCGTCTCGCCAGAGATCGACGACAAGGTGGAAATCGAGATCAACCCGGCTGACCTGCGGATCGACACCTATCGTTCCTCCGGTGCCGGTGGCCAGCACGTAAACACCACCGACTCGGCCGTACGTATCACCCACGTACCGACCAACACCGTGGTCAGCTGCCAGAACGAACGTTCCCAGCACGCGAACAAGGACACCGCCATGAAAATGCTGCGGGCCAAGTTGTACGAGCAGGAAATGCAGAAACGCAACGCCGCGTCGCAAGCGCTGGAAGACACCAAGTCGGATATCGGCTGGGGTCACCAGATTCGCTCGTACGTGCTCGATGCGTCGCGGATCAAGGATCTGCGCACCAACATCGAACGCAGCGACTGCGACAAGGTGCTCGACGGTGATATCGACGAATACCTGGAAGCCAGCCTGAAATCAGGCCTCTAAAGACTGTAGGAGCCGGCTTGCCGGCGATCCCCGGCCGCAGGCCGGGGACAACGAACCAGATGGAATATTTAAAGACATGAGCGACCTAGAACTCGACCCGCAAGCCCTGCAACAGGAAGAAAACTCCCTGATCGCCCTGCGCAAGGAAAAGCTTGCTGCCGAGCGCGCCAAGGGCAATGCCTTCCCTAACGACTTCCGCCGCGAAAACTACTGCCAGGACTTGCAGAAGCAATACGCGGACAAGACCAAGGAAGAGCTGGCAGAGGCTGCAATTCCGGTCAAGGTTGCCGGTCGCATCATGCTCAACCGTGGCTCGTTCATGGTGATCCAGGACATGACCGGGCGCATCCAGGTCTATGTCAACCGCAAGACCCTGTCCGAAGACACCCTGGCCGCGGTGAAAACCTGGGACATGGGCGACATCATTGCCGCCGAAGGCACCCTGGCCCGTTCCGGCAAAGGTGACCTGTACGTTGAAATGACCAACGTGCGCCTGCTGACCAAATCCCTGCGCCCGCTGCCGGACAAGCACCACGGCCTGACTGACACCGAGCAGCGCTACCGCCAGCGCTACGTTGACCTGATCGTCAACGAAGACGTGCGCCAGACGTTCCGCGTGCGTTCGCAAGTGATTGCGCACATCCGCAGCTTCCTGATGAAGCGCGACTTCCTGGAAGTGGAAACGCCGATGCTGCAGACCATTCCTGGCGGCGCTGCGGCCAAGCCGTTCGAAACCCACCACAACGCGCTGGATATGGAAATGTTCCTGCGTATTGCGCCTGAGCTGTATCTGAAGCGTCTGGTGGTTGGTGGTTTTGAAAAGGTTTTCGAGATCAACCGCAACTTCCGTAACGAAGGCGTCTCGACTCGTCACAACCCTGAATTCACCATGTTGGAGTTCTACCAGGCCTACGCCGACTACGAAGACAACATGGACCTGACCGAAGAACTGTTCCGCGAGCTGGCGCAGCTGGTCCTGGGCAGCACCGACGTGCCGTACGGCGACAAGGTGTTCCACTTCGGCGAGCCGTTCGTGCGTCTGTCGGTGTTCGACTCGATCCTCAAGTACAACCCTGAGCTGACCGCTGACGACCTGAACGACATCGACAAGGCCCGTGACATTGCCAAGAAAGCCGGCGCCAAGGTGCTGGGCTTCGAAGGCCTGGGCAAGCTGCAGGTGATGATTTTCGAAGAGCTGGTCGAGCACAAGCTGGAACAGCCGCACTTCATCACCCAGTACCCGTTCGAAGTGTCGCCGCTGGCCCGTCGCAACGACGAGAACCCGAACGTCACCGACCGTTTCGAGCTGTTCATCGGTGGTCGCGAAATCGCCAACGCCTACTCCGAGTTGAACGACGCGGAAGACCAGGCCGAGCGTTTCATGGCCCAGGTGGCCGACAAGGACGCTGGCGACGACGAAGCCATGCACTACGACGCCGACTTCGTTCGCGCGCTGGAGTACGGCATGCCGCCGACGGCGGGTGAAGGCATCGGCATCGACCGCCTGGTGATGCTGCTGACCAACTCCCCGTCGATCCGCGACGTGATCCTGTTCCCGCACATGCGGCCGCAAGCGTAAGTGTTTCAATTAAAAAGCCGCCTTTTCAGGCGGCTTTTTATTGCCTGTCTGGTACAAACGTATCAACTTGTTACTTTCATCTGAGAGGAAAGACCTGTCGTGAATCGTGCAATGGCTCAAGAAGGTGCAGCGGGTATCGCCACTGCGGTCGCTGAAAGTGTTCAGTACCAGGGCCGCAAGGCCAGCCGGCAGGGCAGCGAGCAGCGTCGACAGGACATTCTCGATGCCGCGATGCGCATCGTCGTGCGTGATGGTGTGCGGGCTGTGCGGCACCGTGCGGTGGCTGCCGAGGCGCAAGTGCCGTTATCGGCGACCACTTACTATTTCAAGGATATCGATGACCTGCTCACCGATACCTTCGCCCAATACGTAGAGCGCAGCGCGGCCTACATGGCCAAGCTGTGGGTGAACAACGAGGGCCTGCTGCGCGACATGATCGCCCGTGGCGACGGCAGTGCGCAGGCTCGATCAAAACTGGCGGACGATATTGCGCGGTTGATGACCGACTACGTTCACCGGCAACTGATCACCCGTCGTGAGCACCTGATGGCCGAGCAGGCGTTCCGCCAGGAAGCGCTGTTGAACCCGCGCCTGGCCGAACTGGTGCGCTCCCATCAGCAAATCCTGTTGCAGGGCTCCTGCCAGCTGTTCCAGGTGCTGGGCTCTCGCGAGCCACAACAGGATGCCAAAGTGTTGACGGCGATAATCGGACGGATGGAATATCAGGGCCTGCTCAACGACGCCGAGCCGGACGCTGAAGAGGAAATGCTCGGCATATTGAAGCGTTACATGCACTTGGTGCTGGCTTCGGTTTAATTCCTTATGGGTGATGTTCCCTGTAGGAGTGAGCCTGCTCGCGATAGCGGTTTAATATTCGACATTTATGTCGCCTGACACACTGCTATCGCGAGCAGGCTCGCTCCCACAGGGGCAGTGGTCACTTGAGCGGATCGTGTGTCGATAGGGAGTGTTGAATGAGAGTTTGGCGTGCCGTAGTGATCGCCTTGTCGTTCCTGCTGCTCAGCGGCTGCCTGGTGACCTTCAAGGAGCCGCTGCCCACCAGTGAGCCGGCACCTAAAGGGTTGCTCGGCAAATGGAGCAGCACCAACGCCTGGGGTGAGCCGCTGAACCTGGAGCTGACGCGCATCGGCGACAATCGCTATCAGGCGGTGAGCTACTTCAAGGCCAGGCCCAGGGAGCGTGAAGCCTACCCCTTCACCCTGTCCCACCACGGTAGCCGCTGGTACCTCTCGGCGAAAGTGCCTGCCCAATTCGGTGGGCATTTCACCATTGCCGGGTTCGAACTCACCGACAAGCGTGAACTGGTGGTGTACAACCTCGACCTCGAGCAGATCAGGCAGGCGCTTGGGCAGAAAATTCTCAGTGGCGAAGGCATCCAGACCGACGACGGCGAGGGTGTGTTGATCGACAGCAACATGGACCAGGTAGCGGCATACCTCGACGATCCCGCCAACTCCGATGTATTCGTCGAAGCGGTTCGCTACCAGCGCCAGGCCAAGGCCCAATAATCAACAGGTTTCAACAGGAGTTCCGGGTGGACGATTACCAGCAGTCGATACGCATTTTGTCTGATCGCATTGTGCTGGCGCAGACGCCGATTCGCGTCCTCGATGCGGTGAAGTGGGACGATAACATCCGCAAGGGTTTCCTCAAGGCCAAGGGCAAGGAAATGCCCGCGGTAGACCGTGACTACTACCTCAACCGCCCGCTGGCCTTCGATTCCAGCAAGGTCAAGCTGGAATTCCAGAACATCGAGCGTGACATCACCCGCCAGCTCGGCCAGTTCAACCCGGTCGGGCAGATCATGCGCCGCATGTGCAAGGAATACCGGATGGTGGTGCGCATGCTCGAAGCGCGCGGCACCGAGGATTTCGGCCTGATTTCCCAGGAGTTGTATGGCGCCGCCTCCGACGCCTTCCACGCCGGCGACCCGACCCTGTCCGACCTGGGCATGATGCTGTCCGAATACCTGAACAACATCGACGGTCGTGGCGATCTCAAGGATGAACCGAAGACGTTGACCGCCAAGGATGCCGTCAGCCTGCTGCAACACCGCCTGAACAAGGTGTTCGGCGAAGCCGAGGAAACCATTCGGGTGTTCGAGTCCGACGGCATCGTCGCCGATGCGGCGGCGGGCGCCGACTACATCAAGATCCGCGCCGACGCGATGTTCAACGATCGTGACGTGCGGGCGCTGGAAGTCCATGAAGGCCTGGTGCACGTCGGCACCACCCTCAACGGTTTGAACCAGCCTATCTGCACCTTCCTGTCCAAGGGCCCGCCCTCGTCGACGGTGACCCAGGAAGGTCTGGCGATCCTGATGGAAATCATCACCTTTGCCTCCTACCCGAGCCGCCTGCGCAAGCTGACCAACCGCACGCGGGCCATTCACATGGTTGAGGAGGGCGCGGATTTCCTGCAGGTGTTCGAGTTCTTCCGCGAGCAAGGCTTCGAGATGCCCGAGAGCTACAGCAACGCCAGCCGCGTTTTCCGCGGCTCGGTGCCGACAGGTCTGCCCTTTACCAAAGACTTGTCCTACCTCAAGGGCTTCATCATGATTTACAACTACATTCAGTTGGCGGTGCGCAAAGGCAAGCTGGAGCAGATCCCGCTGTTGTTCTGCGGCAAGACCACCCTGGAAGACATGCGCACCTTGCGCCAGTTGGTGGATGAAGGCCTGGTAGTACCGCCCAAGTACCTGCCGGAACAGTTCCGCGACATGAACGCGTTGTCGGCGTGGATGTGCTTCTCCAACTTCCTCAACCACCTGAGCCTGGACCGGATCGAGGCGGATTACTCCAACATCCTTTGATTAGATCGTTCCCACGCTCTGCGTGGAATGCCGCCATGGACGCTCCGCGTCCACTGTGACGCGGAGCGTCACGTTATGCATTCCTTTGCTGCGCATGGGAACGATCACCCACATTGAGGTTTCACCGGATGAGACTCCTCGGCATCCTCTGCCTTCTCCTGGCCCTGAACGGTTGCAGCTCCCTGCTGTTCTACCCCGAACCCGGCCAGTTGTTCACTCCCGAAAAAGCCCACCTCGAATACCGCGATGTCACCCTGACCACCGCCGATGGCCTCAAGCTGCACGCTTGGTGGCTGCCGGCTAAAAAAGGCGTCGAGGTCAAAGGCACCGTGCTGCACCTGCACGGCAACGGCGGCAACCTGCCCATGCACTTGGGCGGGAGTTGGTGGCTGCCTAAACAGGGTTACCAGGTGCTGCTGGTGGATTATCGCGGCTACGGCTTGTCCGAGGGCGAGCCGAGCTTGCCGGCGATCTACCAGGACATCGACGCCGCGTTCAAATGGCTCGACCAGGCCCCCGAGGTCCAGGGCAAGCCGCTGATCCTGCTGGGCCAAAGCCTTGGCGGTTCGATGGCTGTCCACTACCTCGTTCAACACCCCGAGCGGCAAAAACAGCTCAAGGCGGTTGTGCTCGATGGCGTACCCGCCAGCTACCGCAGTGTCGGCCGCTACGCGCTGAGCAATTCATGGGTGTTTTGGGCATTCCAGGTGCCGCTGTCCTGGCTGGTGCCCGATGGCGACAGTGCGATCAACTCCATGCCTCAACTCAATGGCGTGCCGAAGCTGATCTACCACAGCATCGACGATCCGCTCGTGCCTCTTTCCAACGGCATCCTTCTGTATCAAGCTGCGCCGCCGCCCAAGGTGCTGCAACTGACCCGTGGCGGTCACGTGCAGACATTCGCCGACCCGGTCTGGCGCAAAGTCATGCTGCGTTATCTCGATGACCCGCAGCATTTCAACGGTCTGCGCCGCCTGGGTGAAATCCCCAATTACCCGGCGCCCGAACATTCTGAAGATGAACCACCAGAGAGCCCGCAATGAGTGAAGAACGTAACGCCATCCCGCTGATCATCACCGGTATCTGCAGCATCCTCGGCACCGTCGGGGCCCTGTGGTGGTACGGCTACCTGCACTTCGCCAAGCCAGAGGATGCGTTGCTGCTCAACGAATTCACCATGCTCAAGACCGTGCCGGGCGAAGACTACAAAGTCTCCCTGGGACCGGCGGCGCAAGTGGCGCAGTGCATTGATGGCGTGTTGGTGCTGTTTGATACTGAGCAGAAAGGCCTGACCGGTGTTCTGGTCAACAGCAAGAAAAAGGCCGTGCGTTGCATGGGCCAGGAAACCCCGCAGAAGCTTGAGCAATAAACCGAGATCATGTGGGAGCCAGCCTGCTGGCGATGGCGGTTGAACATTCAACATTGATGTTGATTGGTACACCGCTATCGCCAGCAGGCTGGCTCCCACAGGGTTTTGTGTAACGACGGCTTACTGGGTATTGGCGCTGACAGCCGAACGCGGAATCACCGGCTGGTTGTCATTGGAAATGGTCACTTCCACCCGACGGTTCTGGGCCCGACCCGAAACGCTGGTGTTATCCGCGACCGGATACTCCTTGCCGTAACCCTGGGCGACGATGCGTGTTGGATCGACGCCCATCTTCACCAGTGCCGTGCGCACGGAGCTGGCGCGACGTTCCGACAACGACTGGTTGTGCGACGCGGTACCGGTGCTGTCGGTGTAACCCTCGACAATCACTTTGCGGTCCGGGTTTTCCTGGAGGTACTGCGCCAGTTTGTTGATGTTCATCAGGCCGTTGGATTTCAGCTCGGCCTTGTCGGTGGCGAACAGCACATCACCGAAGGTCACCAGCGTGCCGCGATCTGTCTGCCGGGCGTTGAGGCTGTCCTGCAGCTGCTTGATCTGCGCATCGCGGGCGTCCAGACGTGCCTGGGCCCGTTGTGCGGAAGCGTTTTTCAGGTTGGCTTCGGCGGTGCGCAGGGCGATGGTCTGTTTCGCCACTTCCACACGCTGGTTGGTCAGGTAGGCCAACTGGTCGACCTTGGCCTGGTCTTCCTTGTCCAGGTAGGCCTTGTCGGCCTTGTCCAGGTAATCGCTGGCTTCCTTGGTTTCCAACGCCGCGACTTTGCTTGCCTGTGGGTTGGCTTGCAGGCCGGAATAATTGGTGCGGGCCTGTTCCAGGTTGGCGTTCGGTGGTGTGGAGCATGCGGCCAAAGCAACGCTGGCGGCCAGCAGGGCAGGGATCATCACTTGTTTGTAATTCATGGTTTCGTCCTTTTAATAGAGTAAGAAATACGTCGTGCCGCGCCTTTACTGAACGGTGCGCTGGCTTTCCTGACGCAGTTCCTGAACCCCTTTCTGAGAGTCCTTCACAGACTGTTCGGCTTTCATCGCCTGGGCTTTGCGCTCGGCCACGCGAGCGTCCCACTCAGCCTGTTCAGCCAGGGTCTTGGCTTGATCGTACTTTTTGTCGTGCATGGCGATTTCGGCTTGCTTGAGCTTGTCCTGCGCCGCCTTCATTTCCACCGCGGCAAACTCGGTACCACCGGCGCTGACGGCATTGTTGACTGCTGACTCGGTGACGGCGAACTGCTCGGTGGGCGGGTTACTGGCGCAACCGGCCAGCATTAGGCCGGAGCCGATGGCCAGGGCCGTCATTTTCAGGCTGTGCAGGGAAGAGGATTTGCCAGTTCGGGTTTTCATCGTTTTCAACTCCATTGGGCTAACTCCTGAGCAACGTGAACATCCATCCTGGGCAAGGAGCCGAAACCGTATTTCACAAGGCGTTTTGAAACGGCCGTCCCAGGCGTGGTTACTGGGTTGACCCGAGGCGTTTTTTGAAAGTTCAGAGAAATTAGCCTGCTACCGAAAAAACTTGGATGCAGTGAACTGGGGGCGCTAGAGCGAGGAATTGACGATTGTGGGAGCGAGCCTGCTGGCGATGGTCGTTAACGAAAACGCGTTACTGCTGAATGAACGCGGCGTCTTGAAGTCCATCGCGAGCAGGCTCGCTCCCACAAGGGATCGGGGGAGAAATCAGTGTTTCTGCTTGTCGTCAGCCGCCGACAAGTCGTGCAGGTGACGACGGGACAAGGCGAGAAAACGTGGGGTAGGGCCGATGTCTTCGTACAGCGGATCGCCTTCCTCGTCAGTGGCCACGACGGTCGTACCTTTTACATAGGGGAAGCTTTTTTCCAGTTCTTCCAGGGCGGCCCCGATCAGTTCGCCCAGCAGTTCTTCGGGATGCCGCTTGGGGTACATCTCGATGATCGCCGCAAGCCGTGCGGCAGCCTCCACGTCCAGATGAATCGAATAGCCTGTGTCGGTCAGGCGACCTTTGGCGTTTTCTTCCCAGTGGTTGGCAAGCTCACGGATTTTCATAATGACCTCATTGCGCTCCTGCTCCTGGCAGGCGGGGAATGTCCGGCAGGCGCCGGCGACAGCCGTTGAACGGCTTACTGATGAGACTAGCTTCAACGGCAAAGGTTTACAGTCCCTTCGTCGTCTTGCTTGTAAGAACCGGTCTGGAGCGGCACTCTTAAGGCTCCTGGTCGACCGGATTTTTCGCTGGAGAACTGTTGATGACCGATATTGATGCACGCTTGCGCGAAGACGTTCACCTGCTCGGTGAGTTGTTGGGCAACACCATTCGTGAACAGTACGGGGACGGCTTTCTCGACAAGATCGAGCAGATCCGCAAGGGCGCCAAGGCTGACCGTCGCGGCTCCATGGACGCCGAGCTGAGTGCCAGCCTCAACCAGTTGACGGAGGACGAACTGCTGCCGGTGGCGCGGGCGTTCAATCAGTTTCTCAACCTGGCCAACATCGCCGAGCAATACCAGCTGATTCACCGTCGCGAAGAATCCCAGGCCGCGCCATTCGAGGCGCGGGTGCTGCCAGAGTTGCTCGCTCGCCTACGCGCCGAAGGTCATGGCGCCGAGTCCCTGGCCCGTCAGCTGGGACGGCTGGAAATCGAGCTGGTGCTCACGGCGCACCCGACCGAAGTCGCGCGCCGCACGCTGATCCAGAAGTACGACGCCATCGCCGCGCAACTGGCGGCCCAGGACCATCGCGACCTGACCGGCGCCGAGCGCGAGCAAATCAAGTCGACGTTGCAACGCCTGATCGCCGAAGCCTGGCACACCGAAGAAATCCGCCGCACGCGCCCGACGCCGGTCGACGAAGCCAAATGGGGCTTCGCGGTGATCGAGCATTCGCTGTGGCAAGCGATCCCCAATTACCTGCGCAAGGCCGATCAGGCCCTGCACGCCGCCACCGGCCTGCGTTTGCCACTGCAGGCAGCACCGATCCGCTTTGCCTCGTGGATGGGCGGCGACCGAGATGGCAACCCGAACGTGACGGCGGCGGTGACCCGTGAAGTGCTGCTGCTGGCGCGCTGGATGGCGGCCGATTTGTACCTGCGCGATGTCGATCACCTCGCTGCCGAGTTGTCGATGCAGCAGGCCAGTGAAGCGTTGAAGGCCAAGGCTGGCGACAGCGCCGAACCCTATCGCGCGGTGCTCAAGCAACTGCGCGAACGCCTGCGTGCGACGAGAAACTGGGCGCACACCGCGTTGTCGACGCCAACGCCTGCATCGGCCGATGTGTTGCAAAACAACCGCGAACTGCTCGACCCGCTGGAGCTGTGCTACCACTCGCTGCATGAGTGCGGCATGGGCGTGATCGCCGACGGTCCGTTACTTGATTGCCTGCGCCGGGCTGTAACCTTCGGCCTGTTCCTGGTGCGCCTCGATGTGCGTCAGGACTCGTCGCGCCATACCGCGGCCATGACCGAAATCACCGATTACCTGGGCCTCGGTCGCTACGAAGACTGGAGCGAAGAAGAGCGCATTACCTTCCTGACGCGCGAACAGAACAACCGTAGGCCATTGCTGCCACCGCACTACAAGCCCTCGGCCGACACCGCCGAAGTGCTGGCGACCTGCCGGGAAATCGCTGCCGCGCCAGGGGCGTCGCTGGGCTCCTACGTGATTTCCATGGCCGGTGCCGCTTCCGATGTGCTGGCCGTGCAACTGCTGCTCAAGGAGTCCGGGGTATTGCGGCCGATGCGCGTGGTGCCGCTGTTCGAAACCCTCGCCGACCTCGACAACGCCGGCCCGGTGATCGAGAAGCTCTTGTTGCTGCCGGGCTATCGCTCGCGCCTGCAAGGCCCGCAGGAGGTCATGATCGGTTATTCCGACTCGGCCAAGGACGCAGGGACCACGGCCGCCGCCTGGGCCCAGTACCGGGCACAGGAGCAACTGGTGGATATCTGCCGCTCACATGACGTGGAACTGCTGTTGTTCCATGGTCGCGGTGGCACCGTGGGGCGGGGGGGCGGCCCGGCTCACGCGGCGATCCTGTCGCAGCCGCCGGGTTCGGTCGCCGGACGTTTCCGCACCACCGAGCAGGGAGAAATGATTCGTTTCAAATTCGGCCTACCGGACATCGCCGAGCAGAACCTCAATCTGTACCTGGCTGCGGTGCTCGAAGCGACCTTGCTGCCACCACCACCCCCAACGCCGCAGTGGCGCCACTTGATGGACGAACTGGCCGCCGATGGGGTCAGTGCCTACCGTGCCGTGGTGCGGGAAAATCCACAGTTCGTGGAATATTTCCGCCAGTCCACGCCGGAACAGGAACTGGGACGCCTGCCGCTGGGCAGTCGCCCGGCCAAGCGTCGTGCCGGCGGGATCGAAAGCCTGCGCGCCATCCCGTGGATCTTCGGCTGGACCCAGACACGCCTGATGCTGCCGGCATGGCTGGGCTGGGAAGCGGCCCTGAGCAAGGCGCTGGAGCGTGGTGAAGGCGAACTGCTGCAGCAGATGCGCGAGCAATGGCCGTTTTTCCGCACCCGCATCGACATGCTGGAGATGGTCCTGGCCAAGGCTGACGCGGATATTGCCCGGTCTTACGACGAGCGTCTGGTCGAACCGGACTTGCTACCTTTGGGTGCGCACTTACGCGACCTATTGTCGCAGGCATGCGCCATCGTTCTCGGGCTGACCGGTCAGTCACAGCTGCTGGCTCATAGCCCGGCCACCCTTGAATTCATCCGTTTGCGCAACACTTACCTCGACCCGCTTCATCTATTGCAGGCCGAGTTGCTGGCACGATCGCGGCAACCGGATGTGGCGCAGGACAGCCCGGTAGAACAGGCGTTGCTGGTGTCTGTGGCGGGGATTGCCGCCGGTTTGCGCAACACCGGCTGAGGATTTTTGTCGTGCTTTTGGGCATCCGGCGTGGGCGCCGGATGCGGTTCAATGGCAGGTGCGAAAGTGCTGCCAGGCGACAGTTAATGTAGGGGTTGCGACTTGGGGAACCGGGTTGCGCGGTCATCACAGGCAGCGGTTTCTCCGACTTTTGGCGGCTTGTGTGGGCGCAGCCTGCTGTGTATCTTGAGCAGCCTTTGGCCGTTTGGGCGGTCACGACCCTATTTTTGAGATTGGCCCCACGAGGCGAATCTGACGTTATCCATATAAAAATTGAGGAGCACATCGATGCGCGTCATTCTGCTGGGAGCTCCCGGGGCCGGTAAAGGTACTCAGGCTAAGTTCATCACCGAAAAATTCGGTATTCCGCAAATCTCCACCGGCGACATGCTGCGTGCCGCGGTCAAGGCCGGCACCGAGCTGGGCATCAAGGCCAAGAGCATCATGGATGCCGGCGGCCTGGTCTCCGACGACCTGATCATCGCCCTGGTCAAGGACCGTATCGCCCAGTCCGACTGCGCCAACGGTTTCCTGTTCGACGGTTTCCCGCGCACCATTCCCCAGGCTGAAGCCCTGGTGACTGCCGGTGTCGAGCTGGATGCCGTGGTTGAAATCGCCGTTGAAGACGAAGAGATCGTGCAGCGTATCGCCGGTCGCCGTGTTCACGAGGCCAGCGGCCGCGTTTACCACATCGTCTACAACCCGCCGAAAATCGCCGGCAAAGACGACATCACCGGCGAAGAGCTGGTACAGCGCAAGGACGACACCGAAGAAACCGTGCGTCATCGCCTGTCGGTCTACCACTCGCAGACCAAACCGCTGGTGGACTTCTACCAGAAGCTGTCTGCCGCCAACGGCAAGCCGAAATACAGCCATATCGAAGGCGTTGGTTCGGTTGAAGCAATCACCACCAAGGTGATGGCTGCCCTGAGCTGAAAACAGCTTGATCTTCTACGGCCCGCTTGCGGGCCGTAGTTGTTTATACTGACGGACTTTTTTCTGATCTCTCTTGTGGAAACATCGATGAGCACCTTGCTGGCCCTGGACACCGCGACTGAAGCTTGCTCCGTTGCCTTGCTGCATGACGGCAAAGTGACGAGCCATTACGAGGTGATTCCGCGCCTGCATGCACAGAAGCTGCTGCCGATGATCCAGCAGTTGCTCGCCGATGCCGGCACCACCCTGCAAGCGGTCGACGCCATCGCCTTCGGTCGCGGGCCGGGTGCGTTCACCGGCGTGCGGATTGCCATCGGCGTGGTGCAAGGCTTGGCGTTTGCACTCGATCGCCCGGTATTGCCGGTGTCGAACCTGGCGGTGCTGGCCCAACGCGCCTATCGCGAACACGGTGCCCGCCAGGTCGCGGCGGCCATCGATGCGCGGATGGACGAGGTGTATTGGGGCTGCTACCGCGAAACGGCAGGGGAGATGCGCCTGGTCGGCGCTGAAGCGGTGTTGCCACCGGAGGTCGCTGCATTGCCGGCCGATGCCAGCGGTGAGTGGTTCGGTGCGGGCACTGGTTGGGGCTATGCCGAGCGTATTGGCGTCAGCCTGTGCGGGCAGGACGCGGGCATGTTGCCTCACGCTGAAGACCTGCTGACCCTGGCGCGGTTTGCCTGGGAGCGTGGCGAGGCGATTGTGGCGGATGAGGCGCAGCCGGTTTATCTACGCGATAAAGTGGCGACGCCGAAAGCGCGTTAAGTATTTTCCTGTGGCGAGGGGATTTATCCCCGTTGGACTGCGCAGCAGTCCCATTTCTTTGGGGCCGCTTCGCAGCCCAGCGGGGCGGTGCGACGTTTCGCTAAATCCCCTCGCCACAAAGGCGAACTTCAGCCAATCGTCAGTTTGTAACCCCAGCTTTTAAACCTTTTGCCTTTTATGTGTTCTAGTTATCACTCGGCAGTTTGCGATGTGGGTTGTGTGCCACTAGACTGCCATTACTGATACCGAGCATGCACCTATGCGTATAGACGGCGTTTCATCTCAGTCCTACCCCATCAATCGCAAGCCTCGCAAAGGCCAGCGGGTGGAAGACGAGGCCGTCGATATCGAAGGCGAGCTGGAATTCGCGACCGAAGAACAACTGGCTGCCCGTATCGCCAAAGCCGCTGCGCAAAAGCTGAGTAACCTTCCCGCCCGTCAGCAGGACATGCTTTATCACCGTGCGATGAGCAAAAGCGTGGCAACGGCGTTGGCCAGTTACCTGAGCACCGCCAGTTTCGTCGATTGGGATGCGCAAGTGCTGGGCCTCGACCTGTACATCTGATGTTGCCTTACTACCTTGGATGCCCGTCCTGGAGCGAAAACGCCTGGCGTGATTACCTCTACCCGCCAGCAGCCAGGCCCGCCGATTTTCTGAATCTCTATTCCCAAGTGTTCAACGCCGTGGAAGGCAATACGACCTTCTACGCCAGTCCCGCTGCCAGTACCGTGCAGCGTTGGGCCGAGGTCATGCCCGCACATTTTCGCTTCACCGCCAAGTTTCCCCGCGAGATTAGCCACGGCGGTGACCTGCGCGAACAACTGACCGCCGCCGACACCTTCACCCGCTTGCTCGGCCCGCTGGGTGAGCGGGTAGCGCCTTTGTGGCTGCAGTTATCCAAGGGGTTCACGCCACAACGCTTGCCCGAACTGGCCGGCTTCATCGATGCGCTGCAGCGGCCACTGGCGGTGGAAGTGCGGCATGACGACTTCTTTGCCAAGGGCGAGAACGAGCGGACGCTCAATCGCCTGTTGCTCGATCGGGGTGTCGAGCGCATCTGTCTTGATCCCCGTGCATTGTTCAGCTGTACATCGACCGAGCCCTCGGTGCTGCACGCCCAATCGAAGAAACCCCGAGTGCCACCGCGCCCGGCGGCGTTCACACAGTTCCCGCAGGTGCGTTTCATCGGCCATCCGCAGCTTGAGGCCAATGAACCGTTTCTGGGGCCGTGGGTGGAGAAGATCGCCCTGTGGATCGAAGAGGGCCGTACGCCCTATATCTTCCTGCACACCGCCGACAATGTGCTCGCGGCCAAGCTGGCACAACGTTTTCACGCGCGCCTGATGCTGCGTCTGCCTGGCTTGCCGGCGCTGCCTGAGCTATACAGAGAGCCCGCGGCGGAGCAACTTGGCTTGCTCTGAAGCGACTCGTTTCCCTTCAGAGGAGCCTGCCAATGGATGCGCAAACCCTTCGAGCCCAAGCGTTCAGAGCCTTGCACGAACGCGACGGGGCCTTCGTGATTCCCAATCCGTGGGATGCAGGTTCGGCAAAGATGCTCGCCAGCCTGGGTTTCGAGGCGCTGGCGACCACCAGTGCCGGTTACGCTTTTTCCCAGGGGCGCCCCGATGGCGGCCTGACGCTGGACGACACCTTGGTCAACGTCCGGGCGATTGTCGCCGCCACCGACCTGCCGGTAGCGGTCGATCTGGAAAACGGCTTTGCCGATGATCCCGCCGAATGCGCGCAAAGCATTCTGGCGGCCGCAGACGCCGGTGCTGTTGGCGGTTCGATCGAAGACTTCACGGGCCGTCCGGACGCTCCGATTTACTGCTTCGAACATGCCGTGGCGCGCATCGAGGCCGCGGTCGCTGCTGCTCGCAGCTTGCCTTTCGCGTTCACGCTGACAGCCCGGGCCGAGAACTATCTGCATGGCAATCCGGATCTGGCCGACACGATCCGCCGCTTGCAGGCGTTCGCCGAAGCCGGTGCCGACGTGTTGTATGCGCCGGGGTTGCGCAGCGCTGAAGAGGTACTGGCGGTGGTTCGCGCCGTGGCGCCGAAGCCGGTCAACGTGTTGATGTCCGGCGGTTTGAAGCTGACGGTCGAGCAATTGAGTGAAATGGGCGTCAAGCGCATCAGTGTCGGCTCGGCGCTGGCCCTGGCGGCGCTGGGCGAGTTCTATCGCGCCGCCGAAGAGATCAAGACGGCGGGCACGTTCGGTTTCACGTCGCGCTCCATGCCGTACGCCCAGGCCAATCAGTTGTTCAAAGGCTGACGGTGCGGTTTCGCGGTTGGCTGCTGCTGGTACTGTTGATCATTGCAGCGGCAGGAGGGGGCATCTGGCGCGGCTGGATCTCCCTGCCGCCGCAGTGGAATCCCTGGGCGCCGCTGGACGTCAAGGCGCAGCCCAACCTGCTGACCCGCTACAAGCTGATGCGACTGCGCGCTGATCCGCAGCTGTGCGACCAGGCGTTGAGCAGCTCCGGGTTGCGCGTGAGCCATCAGGCCGACAGCCCGGACGCCAAATGTCCGCTGACCAATGCCCTACGTGTGCAGGGCAGTGACGTGGCCCTGAGCAGCAGTTTCCTCGCCAGCTGCCGACTGGCCGTGGCATTTGCCCTGTTCGAGCATCACGCGCTGCAACCGGCGGCGCAGGCGGTTTATAGCCAAGCGGTAACGCGGGTCGATCACCTCGGCAGTTTTGCCTGCCGCAATGTCTACAGTCGCGAGAATGGCAGGCTCAGCCAGCATGCGTCGGCCAATGCCCTGGATATCGCCGGCTTTCGCCTGGCTGACGGCCGGACCATCAGCGTGCTCAAGGATTGGCCGAAGGATAATCAGGATGGCAGATTTTTGCGGCAGGTCCGCGATGGCGCCTGCGGCCTGTTCAGCGTGGTGTTGAGCCCGGACTACAACGCCGCCCACCGCAATCACTTTCATCTGGATGTCGGGCCGTGGTGGGTCTGTCGTTGAGGCTTATGCGGCCAGACGCAGGTTCTGCAGGATGATCGGACGTGCCCAACCATTATCGAAATCGAGTTGTTTCTGCTGCTCCACCAGCTCTTCGGGCGAGAACGGCGGGAATGGCTTGTCCAGCAGGTCGAGTTCGAACTCGGCGATGGGCAGGTGCAGCGGGCGCGGTTGCGGCGCCGGAGCGGCCTCTGGCAACGGTTGACCGGCGGCGAGCACGATCGGGCGCACCCAGCCGCTCTCGAAGTCCTGCTGTTGCTGCTGGGCAACGATTTCTTCGGCGGGGAACGGCGGGAATGGTTTGTCGGCCAGGTCCATTTCGAACTCGGCAATTGGCAGGAACAGCGGCTCGGGCGGGCGAACTTCGTTGTCCTTCACGTCGCATTCGCGCTGGGAAACGATGTGCGCCAGCAGGTCACTGCCAACGGTGGGTTCGACCGGGCTTTGCAGATCAACCGGTGGAAAATTCAGCGATTGCGGCAGCACTTCACCCGACTGTTCGGCCAGTGCACGGGCAAAGAAATCCTGCCAGATGTGACTGACGCCGCCCAGTACCTGGGTATTTCGCAGGTTGTAATCGCCGTAGGGCGAGATAAAACCTGTGATTGTGGGTTGAATGTCTGACATTTCTCTCGGTCGACGCTCAGCTCTGGCAAAATGCTCGATAGTTTTGTTATCGGCCGTTTTTGCCGATCATTAATTTTTTGAGCGTGTTTTCCGATGATTGATCAACCTGCGGCCTGCCGCATCCATGTCGAGGCGCTGAGCGCGGCCTTCGAGCCCCAGGCCGAGCAATGGGCCGAGCGCCTGGGTCTGCCGCTGCAAGTGGCTGATGGCGAGTTCGCGTTGCAGGTGGGTGACCAGGGTTTGCAACTGCAACAGCTGGGGCCGGATGCGCCCGGGCCGGTGCGGGTGGATTTCGTCGAGGGTGGCGCGGCCCATCGCCGGTTGTACGGTGGCGGCAGCGGGCAGATGATCGCCAAGGCCGTCGGCATTGCCCAAGGTGTGCGCCCGCGTGTGCTGGATGCCACCGCGGGGCTGGGCAAGGATGCGTTCGTGCTGGCCAGCCTGGGCTGCGAGATGAGCCTGATCGAGCGCCAGCCATTGATCGGTGCCTTGCTCGAAGATGGCCTGGCCCGGGGCGCGGAAGATTTCGACGTCGCGCCCATCGTGGCGCGCATGCGCCTGCTCAAGGGCAACTCGATCGAGGTGATGCGCAATTGGGAGGGGGAGCCGCCGCAGGTGATCTACCTCGACCCGATGTTCCCCCATCGCGAGAAAACTGCGTTGGTGAAGAAGGAAATGCGCCTGTTCCGCCCGCTGGTAGGGGATGATCCGGATGCGCCGGCATTGCTCGCCGCGGCATTGGCTTTGGCCAGCCACCGGGTGGTGGTCAAGCGTCCGCGCAAGGCGCCGTGCATTGAGGGGCCAAAACCGAGCCATGCGCTGGATGGCAAATCCAGCCGGTATGACATTTATCCGAAGAAAGCGCTCAAGCCGTAAGTTGAAGCTGATCGTTCCCACGCTCTGCGTGGGAATGCAGCCCGGGACGCTCCGCGTCCCCTTCGAGAGCTGGAACGCGGAGCGTCCCTTGAGGCATTCCCACGCAGAGCGTGGGAACGATCATCTGGCTCACTCCGGCCGATAAGCCCGCATAAACAACCCCACAACCTCCCGCACATGGCTCTCCGCCGCGTCCCCGGTCAGGGGCTCACCACAGCCATACAACAACCGAAAGTTCGCCGCGCCCTTGAGCAGGCAGAAGAAGTGCTCAGCCGCATTGTGTGGTTTGTCGATGCTCAGCGCGCCGCTCTGATCGATCTTGCTCAGCAACCGCTCCATGCCGTGCAGCATGCGCTGTGGCCCGGCTTCGAAGAAGATCAGCGAGAGTTTCGGGTCCTGGCTGCCCAGGGCCATGATCAACCGGTGCAGGTTCACCGACTCGTCGCTGTTGATCAATTGGTGAAAACCGCGGGCGATGTTCAGCAGCACGGTTTCCACTGCCACGCCTTCCGGCAGTTCAAAGAACAGCGCCGGCAATTGCTCCTCGCACTTGGCCACCACGGCAGCGGAGAACAGCGTCTCCTTGTCGTTGAAGTGGCTGTAGACCGTGAGCTTCGATACGCCGGCCTGCGCAGCGACAGCATCCATGCTGGTGTTGGCATATCCCTTGGTCAGAAACAGCGTTTTCGCTGCATCGAGGATCGCCTGGCGCTTGGCCAGATCCTTGGGGCGGCCTGGGCCATTGGGTGCTGAAAGATTGTTCGGCATATTCGCTTTTATTACTGGACTGGTGAGTTTGCTATTAATAACATACTCGTCAGTATAATTATTCCAAGCACCATTGGCGAAAGGTCCTTCACCATGTTCCGCTATGCCTTGCCCCTCGCGTTGCCAGTCACCCTGGCGTTTTTATTGACCGCGTGCGGTCACGAAGAGGCGCCTGTCGTCAGCATTCGACCGGCCATGGTGGTCCAGCCAGAGCCTTCGACCCAGGCGATGGAAAGTTACCCCGGTGAAGTTCGCGCCCGCTTTGAGCCGGACCTGGCGTTCCGCATTGGCGGGAAAGTCAGCCGACGACTGGTCGACGAAGGGCAGCGGGTCAAGGCCGATCAACCGCTGGCGGAACTCGATCCCCAGGACGTGCGCCTGCAACTGGAGGCCACCCGCGCCCAGGTCGCGGCCGCCGAGGCCAACCTGAACATGGTGCGTGCCGAGCGTGATCGCTATAAAACGCTGATGGAGCGCCAGCTGGTCAGCCGCTCGCAGTTCGACAATCACGAAAACCTGTACCGGTCCGGTGAAGCGCGTCTTAAACAGATCAAGGCCGAGTTCAACGTCTCCACCAATCAGGCCAGTTACGCGGTGCTGCGTGCGCCGCAGGATGGCGTAGTCGCCAAGCGAGCGGTGGAAGTCGGGCAAGTGGTCGCGGCCGGGCAAACGGTGTTTACGCTGGCCACCGATGGCGAGCGTGAAGTGTTGATCAGCCTGCCGGAGGCAAGCTTCGGCCGCTTCAAGGTTGGTCAGCCGGTTTCGGTCGAACTCTGGACGCAACCGGATCAGCGCTTCGCCGGACACATCCGCGAACTGTCGCCGGCCGCCGATCCAAAGTCGCGCACTTTCGCTGCGCGTATCGCCTTCAATGCGGGCAAGGTGCCGGTCGAACTCGGCCAGAGCGCCCGTGTCTTCGTGCAGAGCGCCCAAGCCGTTCCGTTGTCAGTGCCACTGTCGGCGTTGACCGCGGAAAACGGCGTGACCTACGTGTGGGTGGTCAGCGCCAACAACACCTTGAAGAAGACCCCGGTGCGGGTCGGCGCCTTCGGTGAGAAAACCGTCCCGGTCCTCGAAGGCCTCAATGCCAGCGACTGGGTGGTGGCCGCCGGCGTCCATGTGCTTCTCGACGGGCAGCCCGTGCGCCCGGTGGATCGCTCCAACCGCGTGGTCAATCTGGCGGACAAGGAGTAATCCCCGATGGGTTTCAATCTTTCCGCCTGGGCGCTGCGCAATCGCCAGATCGTCCTGTTCCTGATGCTCTTGCTGGCGATCGTCGGCGCTCTGTCCTACACCAAGCTGGGGCAAAGCGAGGACCCGCCGTTCACCTTCAAGGCCATGGTGATCCGTACCAACTGGCCAGGGGCGACCGCACAGGAAGTCTCGCGCCAGGTCACCGAACGCATTGAAAAGAAGCTGATGGAAACCGGCGAGTACGAGCGCATCGTGTCGTTCTCCCGCCCGGGTGAATCCCAGGTGACATTCATCGCCCGTGACTCCATGCACTCGGTGGATATACCGGAACTCTGGTATCAGGTGCGCAAGAAGGTCAGCGACATCCGCCACACCTTGCCGCCGGGCATTCAGGGACCCTTCTTCAACGATGAATTCGGTACCACCTTCGGCAATATCTACGCCCTGACCGGCGAGGGTTTCGACTACGCCGTGCTCAAGGACTACGCCGACCGCATCCAGATCCAGCTGCAGCGGGTCAAGGATGTGGGCAAGGTCGACCTGCTCGGTTTGCAGGACGAAAAGATCTGGATCGAGCTGTCCAACGTCAAGCTCGCCACCCTCGGATTGCCGTTGGCGGCGGTGCAGCAAGCCCTTGAAGAACAGAATGCGGTGTCCACCGCCGGCTTCTTCGAAACCACCAGTGAGCGATTGCAGCTACGGGTCTCGGGGAATTTCCAGACGGTCGATGAGATCAAGAACTTCCCGATCCGCGTCGGCGATCGTACGTTCCGCATCTCCGATGTCGCCGATGTGCGCCGCGGTTTCAACGATCCTCCGGCACCGCGCATGCGCTTCATGGGTGAAGACGCCATCGGCCTGGCCGTGGCCATGAAGGACGGTGGCGACATTCTGGTGCTGGGCAAGGCCCTGGAAATCGAGTTTGCCCGCATCCAGAAGAATCTCCCGGCTGGTATGCAGCTGCGCAAGGTCTCCGACCAACCGGCCGCCGTGAAAACCGGGGTTGGCGAGTTCGTCCAGGTGTTGGTCGAAGCGCTGGCCATCGTGTTGCTGGTGAGTTTTTTCTCCCTCGGCGTGCGCACCGGCATGGTCGTAGCCCTGGCCATTCCGCTGGTGCTGGCGATGACCTTCGCCTGCATGTATTACCTGGGGATAGGCCTGCACAAGATCTCCCTCGGCGCCCTGGTGCTGGCGCTGGGCTTGCTGGTGGACGACGCCATCATCGCCGTGGAAATGATGGCGATCAAGATGGAGCAGGGCTTCGACCGCATCAAGGCGGCAAGCTATGCCTGGACCAGCACCGCCTTCCCGATGCTCACCGGCACGCTGATCACCGCCGCCGGCTTCCTGCCGATCGCGACCGCGCAATCGGGCACCGGTGAATACACCCGTTCGATCTTCGAAGTGGTGACCATTGCACTGCTGGCGTCCTGGGTGGCGGCGGTGCTCTTCGTGCCTTATCTGGGGGAAAAACTCCTGCCGGACCTGGCGAAGATGCACGCGGCCAAACACGGCGCTGACCAACCCGACCCCTATGGCACGCCGTTTTACCAGCGCGTCAGGCGTCTGGTGGAGTGGTGTGTGCGCTGGCGTAAAACCGTGATCACAGCGACGGTGGTGCTGTTTATTGCTTCCATCGTGCTGTTCCGTTTTGTGCCCCAGCAATTTTTCCCGGCGTCGGGCCGGCTGGAGTTGATGGTCGACCTGAAGCTGGCCGAAGGCGCGTCCCTGAGCAATACGGCCGAGGAGGTCAAGCGCCTCGAAGCGTTGCTCAAGGACAAGGCCGGAATCGACAACTACGTGGCCTACGTCGGTACCGGCTCGCCGCGTTTTTACCTGCCCCTGGATCAGCAATTGCCGGCGGCGAGCTTCGCCCAGTTCGTCGTCCTGGCGAAAACCATCGAAGAGCGCGAATCCCTGCGCACCTGGTTGATCACGACCCTCAACGAACAGTTCCCGGCCTTGCGCTCGCGGGTCACGCGTCTGGAAAACGGCCCGCCGGTTGGCTATCCGGTGCAGTTCCGGGTGACTGGCGAGCACATCGAGGAAGTCCGCGCACTGGCCCGCAAAGTGGCGGCCAAAGTTCGCGAAAACCCCCATGTGGTCAACGTCCACCTGGATTGGGAGGAGCCGAGCAAGGTCGTCTATCTGAACATCGACCAGGACCGTGCGCGGGCACTGGGGGTGAGCACGGCGAACCTGTCGAAGTTTTTGCAGAGCTCGCTGACCGGTTCCAGCGTCAGCCAGTACCGCGAAGACAATGAGTTGATCGAGATCCTGTTGCGCGGCACCTTGCATGAGCGCACCGAGCTGTCGCTGCTGCCAAGCCTGGCGGTGCCGACCGACAACGGTCGCAGCGTCGCCCTGTCGCAGATCGCGACCCTGGAATACGGCTTTGAAGAGGGCGTGATCTGGCACCGCAATCGCCTGCCCAACGTGACGGTTCGCGCCGACATCTATGGCAAGGAACAACCGGCGACCCTGGTGCAGCAGATCATGCCGACCCTTGATCCGATCCGCGCTGAACTGCCTGACGGCTATTTGCTGGATGTCGGTGGTACGGTCGAGGATTCGGCTCGCGGGCAGAACTCGGTGAAGGCTGGCGTGCCGTTGTTCATCGTGGTGGTGTTGACGTTGCTGATGCTGCAGTTGCGCAGTTTCTCCCGCACGGCGATGGTGTTCCTGACGGCGCCCTTGGGGTTGATCGGGGTGACGCTGTTCCTGATGGTATTCCGCCAACCATTTGGCTTTGTCGCCATGTTGGGGACCATTGCCCTGTCCGGGATGATCATGCGCAACTCGGTGATCCTGGTGGATCAGATCGAGCAGGATATCGCGGCCGGGTTGAAACCCTGGCAGGCCATCATCGAGGCCACGGTGCGACGGTTCCGGCCGATTGTGTTGACGGCGCTGGCGGCGGTGCTGGCGATGATTCCGTTGTCGCGCAGTGTGTTCTTCGGGCCGATGGCGGTGGCGATCATGGGGGGGCTGATTGTGGCGACGGCGTTGACGTTGTTGTTCCTGCCTGCGTTGTATGCGGCTTGGTTCAGGGTTAAGAAAGAATCGGCCTGAGTTCGTTGGACTTGGCGGCCTTTGGGCTGACCAGGTTCTTGATTGACCGAGTACATATCCGTTGCTGCGGTAACGGCGGCTGGCGGTTTCGCCCTTACGGCGACTCACTTTTTTTACAAGCGCCAAAAAAAAGTAAGCAAAAAAACGCTCGCCCCAGCGTCCGGCCCCTCGCTAAGGCTCGGCGTTCCTTCGCTCCGGTATCCATCCGGGGACACTGCCCTCCGGTTGGCTTCGCTGCACCTACATGCAGCGTGTTCGACTGCGTCGAACGGCGCTGCGCGCCACTCCCCGGATGAACACCTCCACTCAGCCTCCCGAAGGGGCGGGCAGATCAAGATCAAAAGCGGAAGGCGAGCTAACGCTCGGCCTGATGAGTGGTGAAGAGCGGGTGGATGTACGCCGATCACTGTAGGAGCGAGCCTGCTCGCGATGGCGGCCTGACAGCCGACCTGCATCTGGCGGATGTACTGGATCCACTGTAGGAGCGAGGCTTGCCCGCGAAGGCGGCCTGACAGCCAATCCATGTCGAGCAGGATCCCTCAAATCCATCGGAAACATCCGTCACGCTTTTCAGGTTGTCCCTCAGAACCTCGATCTCTAGCCTTTGTCCGTCGCTGCCAATTCAGCGATCGGGACTGCAAGCCCGCCGATAGTTTGTTAGGCGCCTACAGGCGCACCTATAATCGTGGCACTTTTTAGCGACCACCGATTTATGGTGGCTGTGTGCGGGAGACCTTCGAGTCTGCCGAGGTTGCCTAACGACTCGGTCTTGCAGACCCGCATACAGCTGCCACCCATCATCTGCAAGTGATGCTGGCCGCTCCGACTTTTGTTAGGAGCTTCACAATGATCAAACACAGCCCAAATCCCCCCGAAGCAAATCCCGAACTGCTGGAGAAAACCTATAGCCGTCTCTGCCCAATTTTCACCATCCGCCCTGGCGTAAACTCCGAAACCCTTCTAGTCCATGCCTTTGAAACCCTCACTTCGGCGAATGTGATGGCGACGGAATTGTCGTCCTGCCTGACTGGTCCGACGTGCAATCTGGTGCTTGGAATTCAACAGATGATTGTCCTGGCGCAGCTATCGGTGAGCGAGGTGCTGGATCACCTTGATCCGCAGCAATAGATAACGAAAAGCCCGCTGACCTTCACAGGCTCAGCGGGCTTTTGTGGTGTTGGCGTCAGCTAAAAATTACAAAGTACCAAACACCTTCTTCGCCAAACTGGTCGCCGCCGCCGCCGGGTTCTGGCGGATGGTTTCTTCCTGTTTGCCGATCATCTCGAACAAGCCGTTCAATGCCTGTTCGGTCACATAGTTTTCGACGTTGGCACTCTTCGCATCGATCACGCCCATGGTCGCCGCTTGCCCGGCGAACGAGTTGTACTGCTGGGCCAGGCCGACCTGGTCGGTGGCTTGCTTGACGATTGGCAGGAACTTGGCGCGGATCTGTTCGCGACTGGTCTTGTTCAGGTACTGGGTGGCCGAGTCATTGCCGCCACTGAGGATGCCCTTGGCATCGTCGACCGTCATCTTCTTCACGGCGTCGACGAGGATCGGCTGGGCCTGGACCACGGCGGTTTCCGCCGCTTTGTTCATGCTGGCTTCCAGTTGATCGACCTGATCACCCATGCCGAACTGTTTCATTTTGCTGGCCACTTTGCCCAGTTTGCCCGGCAGTTCGATCTTCACGTCCGGGTTGTTGCTGAAGCCGCCCGGGGTGCCGAGTTGTTTGACGGCCAGTTGCGCGCCTTGGGTCAGGGCGTCCTTGAGTCCGCCGGTGGCGTCTTTCTGCGACAGGTCGCTCAGGGACAGCGCCAGTGCGCTGGCAGAGATCATCAAGCCTGCGCACAGGCCGGCAAAACGTAGGGTAGGGCGGAGCATGGCAACTTCCTTTTTCAAAGACTTAACGGGCCGCGTCAACGCGGACCTTCACGGGCTGTGGATCGGACCCGTCCAGGCGCACGGCGTGATTCTCGGTGGTGATGAACAGCAGTTTGCCATCGACTTCGATGCGTGCGTTGATCGAGTAACGGTGATTGGGCTCGATCTTCAGCGGGTCGTAGCTCAGGTGGAACGGCAGGGGCACCTGGCCTTTGACCGGGCCACGTTGTTCGTCAATGACCTTCGCCGGGGCGTCGGCGAGTGAGATGTCTTGCAGGCTGACGCTGAGGATTGCCGTCGGTGGCAGCGCGATGCGTTGCAGGTAGAACACTTCTCCATCGAGGGAAGCCTTGGGCGCCGGAGTCGGGTGCTGGCAGGCTGTAAGCAGTACGGCGGCAGCGATCAGGGATAGTTTTTTCATCGGGAGATCTCCGTATCGAGGGCGCCAGAACCGACTGGCGCCTTGATCAATCTAGACGGTTTGTTCGGGCGTTGCGGGTTGGTCGGCGGCATCTTCACTGCGGTGCAACGCCACCTGGCGGATCGACAGACGAATCTCCGCCGGCAATACCCGCTTGGCCGCGCCTTCTGCCAGTTCGCCGAGTAGCTCGTGATAACCCAGCTTGCCTGCCTCATCGCGCTTGAGCACTTCAAGGTCGAGCAGGGTCTGGATGAAGTGGCGGAACAGGCTCTTGTCGAAGAATTCCGGGGCGTTCAGGCCATGCAGGATCGACAGGCGCTGGGCCATGACCGTGCACAGGTCTTCCAGTTCTTCGGCGCTGATGCTGTTCTGGCCGCTGTTGAGCAGCAGGGAAACGGTCATGTAGAAGCGCTGCAAGGTCTGGGCGATGCTTTTCGACAGCAGCGTCAACAGCACGAAATGCCGTGAACTCGGCGCCGGACGCAGGTAGACGTCGTTCTCGAAACGCAGCAGGCCTTGCTCGACGAATGCTTGCAGCCATTGGTCGATCACCGCGTCCAGCTCGTCCAGCGACCAGCGAATGAACAGCTCCGCTTGCAGGTAGGGGTACAGCGCGCGGGTGTAGCGCAGGATCTGTTCGCGGCTCATGCGCGAGGCGCTCTGGAAGAAACTCGCCAGTAGTGCCGGCAGGGCGAAGATGTGCAGCACGTTGTTGCGGTAGTAGGTCATCAGGACGGCGTTCTGCTCGTCCAGATACAGGATCTTGCCCAGCGCATCGCTCTGTTCGGACAGCAGGTCCATGTCCTTCACGTGCTCGATCAACGCTCGGCCATCACCTTCCGGCAGGGTGGTGTGTGGCGAATACGGGACCTTGCGCAACAGTGCCAGATACAGATCAAGCACCCGCGCCATGGCGCGATCGTCCAGGGCCAGGCGACTGGTAGACAGCAACGCCAACGCGACCAGGTTGACCGGGTTGATCGCCGCCGCTTCGTTCAGGTGCTGCGCGACTTTTTCACCGAGGCGGTTGGTGGTTTCGTTCAGCCAAGCCGGTTTGAACTGCGGCCCCAGTTCCTGTTCGCTCCAGTCCGGCTGCTCACTGTCGAGGAACTGCGCCAGTTTGATCGGCTCACCGAAGTTCACGGCGACTTGACCGAAGCGCTGCTTGAGCGCACCGATGACCTTGAAGATGTCGAAGATCGATTCTTTCTTCTTGCTCGCGCCACGCAGTTCGCCCAGGTAGGTCCGGCCTTCCAGCACGCGCTCGTAGCCGATGTACACCGGCACGAAGACGATGGGCACGCGCGACGAACGCAGGAAGCTGCGCAAGGTGATCGCCAGCATCCCGGTCTTTGGTTGCAGCATGCGCCCGGTGCGCGAACGGCCGCCTTCGACGAAGTACTCCACCGGGAAGCCCTTGGTGAACAGAGTGTGCAGGTATTCGTTGAACACCGAGGTGTACAGCGGGTTGCCCTTGAAGGTACGGCGCATGAAAAACGCGCCGCCGCGCCGCAGCAGGCCGCCGATCCCGGGCATGTTGAGGTTGATCCCGGCGGCGATGTGCGGCGGGGTCAGGCCATTGCGAAACAGCAGGTAGGACAGCAGCAGGTAGTCGATGTGGCTGCGGTGGCAGGGTACGTAGATCACTTCGTAACCCGGGGCCACCTTCTGCACGCCTTCGATGTTGTTGACCTTGATGCCGTCGTAGATCTTGTTCCAGAACCAGCTCAGCACTACTTCCATGAAGCGGATCGCGGTGTAGGTGTAGTCCGAGGCGATCTCGTTACCGTAGCGCAGGGCCTGGGCCTTGGCTTTTTCCGGGGAGATGTTCTCGCGCTCGGCTTCGTCGAGGATCGCTTGCTTGACCAGTGGCTGGTTGACCAGGCCCTTGACCAGGTTGCGCCGGTGGGAAATGTCCGGGCCGATCACCGCCGCCTTCAGGTTGCGGAAATGCACCCGCAGGATGCGTTGGGCCATGCGCACGGTGCGCTCGTGACCCTTGTTGTGCTCGATCAGTTCGCGCAGGTGGATGGGGGCGGAGAATTGCACGCGGGTCTTGCGCCCTAGCACGATGATGCTGAGCAGGCGGCGCAGGCGCCCGGTGACTGCCCAGCTATCGGCGAACAGTAGTTTCCACGGGCTGTTTTCGCTGTCCGGCGACTGGCCCCAGAACACGCTGACTGGAATGATCTGCGCGTCTTCGGCGGCGTTCTGGCTCAGGGCGCTGACCAGGCGGGTCAAGGTGGGCGGTGCGCCGCGCTTGTCCTGGCGGCCGAGCCAGTCCGGGTCCGGTGTCAGGTAGAAGAACGCGGCCGGCTCCAGCAGGTTGCCCACCGAGACGGGCAGCACCGGACGCGGCAGGCCGGCCTTGGTGCATTCGGTGTCGACCACGGCGAGGTCGGTCAGCGAAGGATTTTGCAGGACGTAGAACACCGGACGACTGCGGTCGAGGTTGAGGGTGAACGACGACTGGTTGATCGTCTCCGAGCGAACCCAGAGGTACAACAGTCGGCGCAGGGCGCCAAACACAAGACGGCGGAGCGGGGAGCGGGTCATACGGCATCTGCTTGAGTGGATAAAACCGAGCAATTGCTCGGGTGGGCGTTAGTGTGCCGGATTCATCGAAAATCGGCAAAAAAGCAGTCAACCAATCTGTAGTTGAGAGTTTCTGTGCCTGTCATATACTCGGCCGCTCAAAATAAAAACAAGGGGGTACTGAGATGGCAACGCGTGAAACCGGCAATGTGAAGTGGTTCAACGACGCCAAGGGCTACGGCTTCATTCAACGCGAGGACGGGGTGGACGTGTTCGTGCACTACCGCGCGATTCGCGGTGAGGGGCACCGCTCGCTGACCGAAGGCCAGCAGGTCGAGTACGGGGTGGTGACCGGCGAGAAGGGGTTGCAGGCTGAGGATGTGGTGGGGCTGTAAACCCATTCTTCAGACCACACAAAAACACTGTGGGAGCGAGCCTGCTCGCGATGAGGCCGTGTCAGTCGACATCAATGTTGACTGATCCACCGCAATCGCGAGCAGGCTCGCTCCCACAGGTTTTGCGTATAGCTTTTAAGCAGTTTTCCAGGTGATTTCTTCTTCACCATCGGCACTGATGCGAATCCAGCGATCTGCCGTTTCCTCACCCTCTTCCTCGACCCAGCTACCCGGTGCGCAACGTACTTCGACGTTCAGCGCGGCAAAGGCGGCGCGGGCGCAGGCGATGTCGTCTTCCCACGGCGTCTGGTCGCTTTCCAGGTACAGGCTGTTCCACTTTCCTACGGCCTTGGGCAACCAGGTCACGGGCACGTTGCCGGCCTTGCACTTGTAGGTCTGGCCTTTCTGCACCCAGTCGGTGCACGGGCCCAATGCCGTGCCGAGCCAGGCCGAGATGGCCTTGTGGTCGACGTCGGCGTCTTTCAGGTAAATCTCGATATCGGGCTGGCGCATGGATGTCCTCACTGCGTGTCTGAAAAATCCATTCGCGGATTTAGCCGGCCTCGGGCCATTGCCCAAGGCCAAAAAGGGTTGAAGTTATTGAAGTACGAAATAATCGTAGCGCATCGACACGGTGACCTCGAAAGGCTCGGCCTGCTCGATGACCGCTGCCCGGCGTTCGGCACTGGCGCGCCAGCCGTGGGGGGTCATGGCCAGCAGGTTCGCCCGGTCCTGGCCACTGGCAAGCGTCAGTTTGAATGTCAGGGTTTCGCTGTGCGCCAGTGCCATGCCTTCGGGCACCAGATCCAGGTGCTTGTCGTCGATGTACTCGCGGACTTCGTCGTACAGCCGCTCACGTAGCTCCATCAGGTGGCCGCTGGTCGGTCCGACTTTCATCAGGCCGCCGCCGGGGCTGAGCAGGCGCTTGGCTTCTTCCCAATCCAGCGGGCTGAAAACGCTGGCCAGGAACTGACAGCTGCCCGACGCCAGCGGCACGCGGGCCATGCTGGCGATCAACCAGGTGAGCTTGGGGTTGCGTTTGCAGGCGCGCTTGACCGCTTCCCGGGAAATGTCCAAGGCGTAGCCGTCGGCGTCCGGCAAGGCGTCGGCGATTTGCGCGGTGTAATAGCCCTCGCCACAACCGATATCGACCCAGCGCTGTGGCGCGTAACCTGCCGCCAGCTGCGCCAGGCGCTTGGCCACCGGCGCGTAATGGCCGGCGTTGAGGAAGTCGCGGCGGGCTTCGACCATCGCCTGGTTATCCCCAGGGTCGCGGCTGTTCTTGTGCTGTACCGGCAACAGGTTCAGGTAACCCTGGCGCGCACGGTCGAAACGATGCCCGGCGGGGCAGGCCACGCCGTTGTCCACCGCGTTGAGCGGTTCGCTGCAGATCGGGCAAGCGAGCATCAGGCGAGCAACTTGACGAGGGTCTGGTAGTAGATCTCGGTCAACACATCGAGGTCGGCCGCCAGCACGCGCTCGTTGACCTGGTGGATGGTCGCGTTGACCGGACCCAGCTCGACCACTTGCGTGCCCATGGTCGCGATGAAACGACCGTCGGAGGTGCCGCCACTGGTTGAGGCCTTGGTTTCACGACCGGTGATGTCCTTGATGCTCGACGACACGGCGTCGAGCAGCGCACCCGGTTCGGTGAGGAACGGCAGGCCGGACAGCGCCCAGTCGATGTGCCAGTCCAGGCCATGCTTGTCGAGGATGTCGGCGACGCGCTTTTGCAGGCCTTCGACGGTCGACTCGGTGGAGAAGCGGAAGTTGAACACGGCAACCAGGTCGCCCGGGATGACGTTGGTCGCGCCGGTGCCGGAGTTGACGTTGGAAATCTGGAAGCTGGTCGGCGGGAAGAAATCGTTGCCGTGATCCCAATGCTCGGCGGCAAGTTCCGCCAGGGCTGGAGCGGCGAGGTGGATCGGGTTCTTCGCCAGGTGCGGATAGGCCACGTGGCCCTGCACGCCGCGCACGGTCAGCTTGGCGCCAAGGGAGCCGCGACGGCCATTTTTGACCACGTCACCGACCAGGGTGGTGCTCGACGGTTCGCCGACGATGCACCAGTCCAGACGCTCCTTGCGCGCGACGAGGCGTTCAATCACGGCCTTGGTGCCGTGGTGCGCCGGGCCTTCTTCGTCGCTGGTGATCAGGAACGCGACCTTGCCCTTGTGATCCGGGTAGTCGGCGACGAAGCGTTCGGCGGCTACGGTCATGGAGGCCAGGCTGCCTTTCATGTCGGCCGCGCCACGGCCGCAGAGCATGCCGTGTTCGTCGATCACCGCGTTGAACGGGTCGATCTGCCAGGCGGTCACGGGACCTGTCGGCACCACGTCGGTGTGACCGGCGAAGCACAGCACCGGGCCATCGTGTTTGCCGTGGGTGGCCCAGAAGTTATCCACATCTTCGATGCGCATCGGTTCCAGCATGAAACCGGCATCGCCCAGGCGCTGCATCATCTGCTTCTGGCAATCGGCGTCGACCGGCGTCACGGACGGACGGCGGATCAGGTCGATGGCGAGTTGAAGGGTCGGCGAAAGGTCGGCGTGGGCCGTCATGGAAAAAACTCCGGAAGCTGTATATGTGGGAGCGAGCCTGCTCGCGAAGGCGCAATCTCAGTCAACATAAATGTTGAATGTGACGGCCTCATCGCGAGCAGGCTCGCTCCCACAGGTATTGGGGCAGGCCAATGGGGCGAGGCCCTGCAAAATGGCGGTTATCTTAAAGCAAAACGGCGACCATTGGCCGCCGTTTAGTGCATCGGTGAAGATTTAGACCGCTGGCACCGTTTCGGTTTCGGCGGCCGGTTTGGGCAGCGACGAAAGGAACGCCATGATCAGCGCCGCCAGGTACGGCAGCGACTGCACCAGCAACATGGTCACCCAGAAGCGCATGTCGTTGCTCGGCATACCGTTCACCAGGAAGATCCCCAGCGCCGCACCCCACAGCAACAGCATGATGAACACCTCTTCGCGGGCCTCCGAAATCGCCACCCAGAAGCCGTGGTTATCGGCGTGCTTCGGTGTGCGGAAGAACGGAATGCTGCTGGTGAAGAAACCGTACAGCACCGCTTTGGCAATGGTGTGCGACAACGCGAGTCCCGCCAGCGCCGCGCAGAACGCATCCTTGAGGTTCACGCCGACGGCGCGACGGTAGAGGAAGATGATCTTGCCGACCTTGAACACGAACAGCGCCAACGGCGGGATCGCGAAAATCAGCAGCGGCGGATCGACCCGCTGCGGCACGATGATCATCGCCGCCGACCATAACAGCGCGCCGACGGTGAAGAATATGTTCATGCCATCCGCGACCCACGGCAACCAGCCCGCGAGGAAGTGGTAGCGCTGGCCGCGGGTCAGCTCGGTGTCCTTGCCGCGCAGCAGGCTGCCGGTGTGACGCTTGATGATCTGGATCGCGCCATAGGCCCAGCGGAACCGCTGTTTCTTGAAGTCGATGAAGGTATCGGGCATCAGGCCCTTGCCGTAGCTGTCGTGGTAGTACGCCGCCGACAGGCCTTTTTCGAACACCCGCAGGCCCAGTTCGGCGTCTTCGCAGATGCACCAGTCGGCCCAGCCCAGTTCTTCGAGTACCGAGCGCCGGGTCATGGTCATGGTGCCGTGCTGGATGATCGCGTCACGGTCGTTACGGGTAACCATGCCGATATGGAAGAAGCCCTTGTATTCCGCGTAGCAGAGCTTCTTGAAGGTGCTTTCGTTCTGGTCGCGGTAATCCTGCGGCGACTGCACCACGGCGATCTTCGGATCGGCAAAGTGCGGCACCATGTGCTTGAGCCAGTGGGGGTGCACGCAGTAATCGGAGTCGATCACCGCGATCACTTCGGCATCCTTGGCGGTGTGCGGGATCAGGTAGTTCAGCGCGCCGCCCTTGAAGCCGGCCAACGGCGCGACGTGGAAGAACTTGAAGCGCGGGCCGAGGGTTTCGCAGTAGTCGCGCACCGGTTCCCAGACCGCCGGGTCCTTGGTGTTGTTGTCGATAATCAGGACTTCGAAGTCCGGATAATCGAGGTTGGCCAGGGCGTTGAGGGTCTGTTTGACCATCTCCGGTGGCTCGTTGTAGCACGGCACATGGATCGAGACTTTCGGGCGATAGCTGGAATCGCCGACCACCGGCAGGAATTCCCGGCGCCGCTTGTGGATCCACACCGCTTCGGCCAGTTCATGGGCCTCGGTCAGCAACACGATGAACACCCCGAGCGCGCCGAGGGCGAGCAGGAACCCCACCGTCAGGCTGAACCAGGTGCTGTATTGCTGGCTGTAGTCATAGCCGATCCACACCAGCACCGAACCGCAGAGGAACGCGATAAAGGTCAGGAAGGTGCGGCCACGCTGGCGCAGGGCCGAGCCGTCGATCATCAGCAGGGTCAGCGACAGCAGCGCCAATACCACCGAACCGATGGCCAGCACGCGCCATTGCGGAATGGCGACCACCGGGCCTTCGAAGTTGAATTTCTGCTGGCGCGCGGCGTTGAACACACCCCAGTAAGCGCCTACCGAACCTTCGTCACTGGCCTTCCACGGCTGGTCGAAGGCTTCGATCACGAAATAGTTGAAGCCCTGGCGGTTGAGCTTGTTGACCAGGGTGCGCAGATAGATCGCCTGGTCTGCTGGCGACGCATCGGCGCCCCCGCGCATACGGCCATTGCTCGGCCAGCCCACTTCGGACAGCAGCAGCGGTTTTTTCGGGAACATCTTTTTCAGGTCCCGGGCGCGGTCGAGGACGAACTGCCCGGCCTTGTCCATCGGGATGAATTCCCAGTAGGGCAGCACGTGGGCGGCGATCAGGTCGACGTGCTTGGCCAGTTCCGGGTGTTCTTCCCATACGTGCCACTGTTCGGATGTGGTCACCGGCACCTTCACTGCTGCGCGGACGCGATCAAGGATCACGCTCAGTTCGGCAGCGGTGATTTCCTTACGGAAAATCGCTTCGTTGCCTACAACGACGCGCACGACGCTGCGCGAAGAATTGGCAATTTCGATGGCGCGGGTGATTTCCCGTTCGTTGCGTTCCTGGTCCGGGCTGATCCAGATCCCCAGTGTCACCCGCAGGCCGAACTCTTCCGCCAATTTGGGGATGTTCTCCAGCGTGCCGTCGACCGAGTAAGTACGGATGTTGTCCGTCAGCTTGCTCATGATCTCCAGGTCGCGACGCATCTGATCGTCGGTCGGATACTGTTCCTTCTGAGGGAATTGACCCTGCTGGAATGGCGAGTACGAGAAGCCGGAGATCTGCTCAGGCCAGTTGGGAGCGGTCACCGGGCGATTGATCAACGCCCAGAAGCCGGTAAACAAGGCAGCGATGGCGAGCACCACCACCAGGTTGAGTCCAAATTTACGCGATGACATAGTTATTTCGGGTTCCAAAGACTGTGGAACGAAGGAACGGTCGGACCGCCAAGGGGCGCGAATCCTACACTAGGCATTCTCTGAGCCTATAGCGGACAGGGAATTACCCGACATTGGGCAATTTGATTTCACATAAGTTCTTACACTTACCGCTTGAAGCCTAAAATTTAGTGCCGCGAAGCCCTATACTGCGCGCCGGTTTTTGAGGTGATGGTCATGAGTACAGAAGATCCGCGGTTTGCAGGCATCGCCCGTTTGTATGGCATCGAGGGCCTTGAACGCTTGCGCGCGGCGCACGTGGCGATTGTCGGCGTCGGTGGCGTCGGCTCCTGGGCGGCGGAAGCCATGGCCCGTTGCGGTGTTGGCGAGATTTCCCTGTTCGACCTGGACGATGTTTGCGTCAGCAACGCCAACCGTCAGTTGCACGCGCTGGACAGCACCGTCGGCAAACCCAAGGTCGAAGTGATGGCCGAGCGCCTGCGCGGGATCAACCCGGATTGCACAGTGCACGCGGTGCCGGATTTCGTCACCCGCGAGACCATGGCCGAATACATCACCCCGAACATCGATTGCGTGATCGACTGCATCGACAGCGTCAACGCCAAGGCGGCGCTGATTGCCTGGTGCAAGCGGCGCAAGATCCAGATCATCACCACCGGCGGCGCGGGCGGGCAGATCGACCCGACGCTGATCCAGGTCTGCGACCTCAACCGCACGTTCAATGATCCGCTGGCTTCGAAAGTGCGCTCCACCTTGCGCCGCGACTACGGCTTCTCGCGCACCGTGACCCGTCATTACAGCGTGCCGTGCGTGTTCTCCACCGAGCAACTGCGCTACCCGAAACCCGATGGCAGCATTTGTTTGCAGAAGAGTTTTGTCGGCGATGGTGTGAAGCTTGACTGCGCCGGTGGCTTTGGCGCGGTGATGATGGTGACGGCGACCTTTGGCATGGTCGCGGCGACCAAGGCGGTGGACAAGATTGTGGCGGGGGTGCGGCGGCCGGCGGAGCGGGTTAAACCTCAGGTTTGAGGGTTGTTGCTGATGGCCTCATCGCGAGCAGGCTCGCTCCCACAGGGGAATGCATTCCAATGTGGGAGCGAGCCTGCTCGCGAAGGCGATCAACCCGCCAACTCATTCATTCGTTGTAATACGGCATTGAGGCCATTGCTGCGCGACTGCGACAACTGGCGACCCAACCCCAGCTGATTGAACCAGTCTGCCAAATCCACCTGCTTCAGCTCAGCCGCCGACAACCCGTTGACCCGCGCCAACAGCAACGCCACCAAGCCGCGAATCAAGCGTGCATCACTGTTGGCCTTGAACAGCCAGTGGCCATCCTTCAACTCGCCCACCAGCCACACCTGGCTTTCACAGCCATGCACGCGGTTGGTGTCACACATTTCCACTTCGCTCAGTGTCGGCAGGCGTTCGCCCCACTGCATCAGCAGGCGCGCCCGTTGTTCCCAGCCCGGCAGATCTTGAAAGGCTTGCAGCGCGGCCACGGCTTCAGCGGGAAGGTTCATCGCAGTAGCTCCAGCGCCTGATCCAGCGCTTCAAAGAACCGCTCCAGGTCTTCGGAATCGTTGTACAGCGCCAACGACACCCGGATCGCTCCGGCCAGGTGCAGGCTTTTCAGCAGCGGCATGGCGCAGTGATGACCGGCGCGCACCGCAATGCCTTGTTCGGTCAGCAGGTGCGCCAGATCCGAGTTATGTACACCCTCGATGGTAAAACTCGCCAGGGCCACTTGCGGCTTGCCCAGCAGGCGGATGCCGTTGCGCGCATCGAGGCCCTTGAGCAAGCAGTCATGCAGCGCCGATTCGTGGGCGGATACGGCCTGCTGGTCGAGCCCGGCAAGGTAATCCAGGGTTGCCCCCAGGCCAATGACGCTGGAAACCGGCGGTGTACCCGCCTCGAAACCCAGCGGGGCCGGGCGAAAGCGTGCGTCGTGGTAGTTGGCGTCCAACACCATCTCACCGCCGAATTGCCAGGGGCGTAGTTGTTGCAGGGCTTCGTTGCGTCCGAACAACACACCCAGGCCATCGGGACCATAGAGCTTGTGGCTGGAAAAAACGTAAAAATCGCACCCCAGTGCCTGCACGTCATGCCGGCCATGGACCACGCCCTGGGCGCCGTCGATCACGGTCAACGCGTTGTGCGCCTTGGCCATTGCCAGCAGCGCAGGCAGCGGTTGCCAGGCGCCGATCACGTTGGACAACTGGCTGACCGCCAGCAGCCGCGTGCGCGGGCCGATCAAATTCGTGGCGGCCTGGAGGTCGATCACGCCGTCGGCATCCAGTGGCAGGATCACCAGTTTCAGGTTGCGACGGTGCGCCAGTTGTTGCCATGGCAGCAGGTTGGCGTGGTGTTCCAGGGCGCTGATGACAATTTCATCGCCTGGATTGAAAAGAGGTTCCAGGCCATAGGCCAGGAGGTTCAGCGCAGAGGTCGCGCCGTGGGTGAAGATGATCTGCCCACTGTCACTGGCGTTGAGCCACTGCGCGGCTTTGCGGCGGCTGTCCTCGAACGCCTGGGTGGCGTGGGCGCCGGGCAGGTGTTGCGCCCGATGCACGTTGGCCGCGCCATTGGCGTAGTAATGCGCCAGGGCATCGAGGAGCGCTTGAGGTTTTTGCGTGGTGGCGGCGTTGTCCAGATAGGTCTGGCCTTGCCGTTGCAGGGCGGCGATGGCCGGGAAATCGGCGCGCCACGGGGAGAGAATCATCATGCTGTTCGGCCCTGGTGAACATGGGCGGGTGTACGCCTGACCCTGCTGACCCTGTAGGAGCGAAGCTTGCTCGCGAAGGGGCCCTTGAAGCCGCCAAAAGCTTCGCGGGCAAGCCTCGCTCCTACGGGATTAGAGGTGATCGTGCGACGCTTAGTTGTGAGCGTGCAGCGCTTCGTTCAGTTCGATGGCCGATTTGTGGGTTTTGCATTCCACGGCACCGGTTTGCGAATTGCGACGGAACAGCAGGTCGGTCTGGCCAGCCAGTTCACGGGCCTTCACGACTTTGACCAGCTCGTTGTTCTCGTCCAGCAGCGCCACCTTGGTGCCGGCCGTCACGTACAGGCCCGACTCAACGGTGTTGCGGTCGCCCAACGGGATGCCGATACCGGCGTTGGCGCCGATCAGGCAGCCTTCGCCAACCTTGATCACGATGTTGCCACCACCCGACAGGGTGCCCATGGTCGAGCAACCGCCGCCCAGGTCCGAACCCTTGCCGACGAATACGCCAGCAGAGACGCGGCCTTCGATCATGCCCGGGCCTTCGGTGCCGGCGTTGAAGTTGATGAAGCCTTCGTGCATCACGGTGGTGCCTTCGCCCACGTAGGCGCCCAGGCGCAGGCGCGCGGCGTCAGCGATACGCACGCCAGCCGGTACCACGTAGTCGGTCATTTTCGGGAACTTGTCCACCGAGAACACTTCCAGCAGCTCGCCGCGCAGGCGGGCTTCGAGTTGATGTTCGGCCAGTTCGGACAGGTCGATGGCGCCTTGGCTGGTCCAGGCTACGTTTGGCAGCAGCGGGAACACGCCAGCCAGGTTCAGGCCGTGTGGCTTGACCAGGCGATGGGACAGCAGGTGCAGCTTGAGGTAGGCCTCAGGCGTGGAGGTCAGTTGCGCGTCTTCGGCCAGGATGGTGGCGACCAGCGGCTTGTGGCTTTCGGCCAGGCGGGTCAGCAGGGCCGCCTGGGCAGCGTCGACGCCTTTTACCGCTTCAGCCAGTTGCGAAGCTTGCGCGGTGGTGAAGGTGATGGCCTGGTTGCCTTCGGTGTAGCCCAGGATCGGCGCAATGGCAGCGACCAGTTCGGCCGACGGGTTGAGCAGTGGCTGTGCGTAGAACACTTCCAGCCAGGCGCCTTGACGGTTTTGAGTGCCGACACCAAAGGCCAGGCTGAACGGGGTAGTGGACATGTTGATACCTCTAGCAAATTGAAACGGGCTGCTTAATTGAGCGCGGCCGCGTAGATATCTGGCTTGAAGCCAATCAGGGTTCGGTCACCGAGATCGAGCACCGGGCGCTTGATCATCGAAGGTTGTGCGAGCATCAGTTCGATGGCTTTCGACTGGTCGAGATCGGCTTTGCGTTCGTCGTCGAGCTTGCGAAAGGTCGTGCCTGCACGGTTCAACACCACTTCCCAGCCGTGCTCGTTGCACCATTGGGTCAGGTGTTCACGGTCGATACCGACCGCCTTGTAATCATGAAAGTCATAGCTGACAGCGTGTTCATCGAGCCAGGTGCGCGCCTTTTTCATGGTGTCGCAGGCTTTGATGCCGAAAAGGTGCAACGTTTTACTTGAAACGGTCAAGGAATCGCCCCCTTTACAGGTGTCGGAAATAAAAGGTGCCGGATTATGCCATGACCGGACGGTTTCGCGGCGGCTGTGGTCAGGTTTGTCTTTGTGCCATGGCATGACACCAGAGCCCCTGGCGTGGCGGCGTGCGACATTGGTGCAAGGGTCACGCTCAGTCTAAGCGTCTAATATGGCACTTCAATGCTGTCGATTGTCCGGGAAACACGTTTTATGCAAACCGCCTACACCGTTCTGATCCTGTTGATGCTGGTGGGCGTTTCGCGCTTGCTCGGGCGGGTGATTCCGTTGCCATTGCCGTTGGTGCAAATTGCCGCGGGTGCCTTGCTCGCGTGGCCGACCCTCGGCCTGCATGTGGCGCTGGACCCGGAATTGTTTCTGTTCCTGTTCCTGCCGCCCTTGTTGTTTTCCGACGGTTGGCGCATGCCCAAGCGAGAGTTCTGGCGCCTGCGCGGACCGATCCTGACCCTGGCCGTGGGTTTGGTGCTGTTTACCGTGGTCGGTGCCGGGTATTTCATTCACTGGTTGCTGCCGAGTATCCCGCTGCCGGTGGCGTTTGCGCTGGCTGCGGTGCTGTCGCCCACGGACGCCGTGGCGGTGTCGGCGATCTCCCAGAATCGCTTGCCAACGCCCTTGATGCACATCCTGCAGGGCGAGGCCTTGATGAACGATGCCTCGGGCCTGGTGACATTCAAGTTCGCCCTGGTGGCCGCTGTGACCGGGGCGTTTTCGCTGGCCAACGCCAGTGTCACCTTTGTCCTGGTGGCGGTCGGTGGCCTGGCCATTGGCGTGGCCTTGAGCTGGCTGGTGGGACGCCTGCGCTCGTGGATGATTGCCCGTGGCTGGGATGACCCGGCCACCCACGTCGTCTTCATGTTGTTGCTGCCGTTTGCCGCCTATGTGCTCGCCGAGCGCGTGGGGGCGTCGGGCATCCTGTCGGCGGTAGCGGCGGGGATGATGCAAAGCTGGCTCGATCTGCTGCCGCGCCAGACCAATACGCGGCTGCTCAATCGCAGTGTCTGGTCATTGCTTGAATTTGCCTTCAATGGCTTGATTTTCCTGCTGCTGGGCTTGCAGTTGCCGGACATCATCAAGGCCGTGGCCAGTCATGAGGCCTCGCTGTGGCCGACGCTGCTCTATCGCTGCGTCGATGTGCTGGCGATTTTCCTGGTGCTGCTGGTGCTGCGGTTCGTCTGGGTGCAGAGCATCTGGCGCCTGTCCATTCTGTTGCGGCGCTGGCGCGGCAAGGACGAGATCACCCGGGTGCCGAGTGCGCGTTCCTGCTGGTTGCTGACCGTGGGTGGCGTGCGCGGGGCGGTGACGCTGGCCGGTGTGATGTCGGTGCCGATGCTGATGGGGGCCGACGCGTTTCCCGAGCGTGACCTGCTGATCTTCATTGCTGCCGGGGTGATCCTGCTGTCGTTGATCGCCGCATGCGTGGCCTTGCCCCTGCTGCTGCGTGGCGTCGAGAAAAGCCCGGACGACAAACGCCGCAATGAGGTGCACGAGGCCTGGCGCAAGACCGCCGAAGCGGCCATTCATGCCCTTGAAACCGAAGAGGTCAACCCGCAAGACGCCGCTCAAGCGGCGCTGGCGGCAGAACTCAAGGCGCGGATCATGTCCGAGTATCGGCATCAGCTGGAGGTATTTAATGACTCGGCCGAAGCCCAGGCACTGGCGTTTCAGATGGATTTGCTGGAGCGGCGTTTGCGCTTGAAGGCGCTGCGGGCGCAGCGCCTGGAGTTGTACAGCCTGAGTCGTCAGCACCAGATCGGCGATGACGTGTTGCGCGAGGTCCTGGGGGAGCTTGACTTGAGTGAAGCCAAGCTCGGTCAGGTGAAGTGACGGGCGGTTACCCGCGACGCTGGATGAAATCGCGAATCCGCTCGGCCGCTTCCACACACTCGGCCAATGGCGCTACCAGCGCCATGCGCACACGCCCGGCACCCGGATTGACGCCATCGACATCCCGCGACAGGTAGGAGCCCGGCACCACGGTCACATGCTCCTGCTCGAACAGGTCGCGGCAAAAGGCTGCGTCGTCGCCAGCCACATTCGGCCACAGGTAGAAACTGCCATCGGGGCGTTGTACGTCCAGGACCGGGCTGAGGATTTCCAGTACGGCGTCGAACTTCTCGCGATACAGCGCACGGTTGGCACGTACATGCACTTCGTCATTCCACGCAGCAACGCTGGCCAGTTGGGTCTGAACCGGCATCGCGCAGCCGTGGTAGGTGCGATAGAGCAGGAAGCCCTTGAGGATGTCCGCGTCACCGGCAACAAAACCGGAACGCAGGCCCGGCAGGTTGGAGCGCTTGGACAGGCTGTGGAATACCACGCAGCGCTTGAAGTCCTTGCGGCCCAGTTCCGCGCAGGCGCTGAGCAGGCCTGGCGGTGGGGTTTGTTCGTCGAAGTACAGTTCGCTGTAGCACTCGTCCGCCGCGATCACGAAGTCGTATTCATCGGCCAGGGCGATCAGCTTTTTCAGGGTCTCGACCGGAATCAGCGCGCCGGTCGGGTTACCCGGCGAGCACAGGAACAGGATCTGGCAGCGTTTCCAGATGTCCGGGGAAACGGCATCGAAATCCGGGTTGAAGCCGTTTTCATCGAGGCACGGCAGGTAGTGCGGCTTGGCTCCGGCGAGGAACGCGGCGCCTTCGTAGATTTGATAGAAGGGGTTCGGGCTGACCACCAGTGCGTCGTCGCCACGGTTGACCACGGTCTGGGTGAACGCGAACAGCGCTTCACGGGTACCGTTGACCGGCAGCACGTTGCGCGCCGGGTCGATCCAGCCGTTCGGAACGTTGAAACGACGTTCACACCAGGCAGCGATGGCCTCGCGCAGCTCCGGGATACCGAGTGTGGTCGGGTACACCGCCATCTTTTCCAGATTACTGGCCAGCGCTTCGGCGACGAAGCTCGGCGAACGGTGTTTCGGTTCGCCGATCGACAGCGCGATAGGGCGCTTGTCCGGGTTGGGCGTGACGCTGCCGAGCAGGGCGCGGAGTTTCTCGAACGGGTAGGGCTGGAGCTGGGACAGAGCGTTGTTCATGGGGGCCTCTTTCAATGTGGGAGCGAGCTCTGTGGCGAGGGGATTTATCCCCGTTCGGCTGCGAAGCAGTCGTAAAACCAGCCAGCCAGATGTATCTGGAGCATGCGGTTGGCTAGTTTTGGGGCCGCTTCGCGACCCAACGGGGCGGTGCGACGTTTCGCTAAATCCCCTCGCCACAGTCATCCGCTCCAACAGGGGGATATTGGTAGATTCAGATACTGATGCGCGACAGTTTGATATCGGGTTCCTGGTTGACGCTCAATTGTTCGACGATTGCGTCCTGCAAGCGACTGCACAGCAACGGGTCCGACAGCGGCTGGTTGTTCGCGTCGGTGATGAAGAACACGTCTTCCACGCGCTCGCCAAGGGTGGCGATCTTAGCGTTCTGCAGCGACAGGTCGAACTCCAGGAAGATCGTCCCGACCCGTGCCAGCAGGCCAGGGCGATCGGGGGCGGTCAGTTCCAGCACGGTCACCGGACGCTGGGCGTCGTTGTGGATCGTCACCTGTGGCGCAAAGGCGAAGTGCTTGAGCTGGCGCGGCACTCGACGCTGGATGATGGTCGGGTAGTCGTCCGGATTGCGCAGGGCTTCGGTAAGGCCGTCACGGATCTGCTTGACCCGCGCCGGATTGTCGCCGATCGAGTCGCCGTCGGTGTCGAGCACAATGTAGGTGTCGAGGGTGAACTGGCTGCTGGAGGTGATGACCCGGGCGTCATGGATGTTCAGGTTGAGCTGGTCCATCGCGGCCACGGTCACGGCGAAGAAATCGTGCTGGTCCGGTGCGTAGATGAAGATCTGCGTGCCGCCCTCGAACTCGCGTTGGGTGGTTTCCTTGATCAGCACCAGCGGTCCGCCGTCGGCTGGCTGCTGGAGGATCGCATCGCTGTGCCAGGCGACGTCGCCGGCGGTGTGGCGCAGGAAATAGTCATCCCCCAGTTGCGCCCACAATTGCTCGACGTCGTCCGGATCGGTACCACCGCGCACCAGGATGTCCAGCGCGGCGCTCTGGGTCTGGCGGATCTGCTCTTCGCGGTCCACCGGGTTTTCCAGGCCGCGACGCAGGGCGCGCTTGGTTTCGGTGTAGAGCTGGCGCAGCAGGCTGGCCCGCCAGGAGTTCCACAGGGTCGGGTTGGTGGCATTGATGTCGGCGACCGTCAGCACGTACAGGTAGTCGAGGCGGGTTTCATCGCCCACGGTCTGGGCGAAATCATGGATCACCTGCGGGTCGGACAAATCCTTGCGCTGGGCCGTGGTCGACATCACCAGGTGGTTTTGCACCAGCCAGACGATCAGGCGGCTGTCCCACACCGGCAGTTGATGGCGTTGGCAAAAGGCCTCGGCATCGACCGCGCCGATTTCCGAGTGATCGCCATGCCGGCCCTTGCCAATGTCGTGGTACAGGCCCGCCAGGTAGATCAGTTCAGGCTTGGGCAGCTTGGCCATGAGCTTGCTGGCCAGCGGGAATTTTTCCGAGACCTGGGTGTACTGCAGCTTACGCAGGTGCTTGATCAGGTTCAGGGTGTGGGCGTCCACCGTATAGATGTGGAACAGGTCGTGCTGCATCTGGCCGACGATGAAGCCGAATTCCGGCAGATAACGCCCGAGAATGCCGTAGCGGTTCATCCGGCGCAGGTTGCGGTGGATGCCGATCTTGCATTTGAACAGCTCGATGAACAGGCTGGTGTTGCGTATGTCGTTGCGGAAGTCGTCGTTGATCAGGTGCCGATTCTCGCGCAGCAGACGAATGGTATCGGCCCGCACCCCCTTGATTTCCGGTTGCTGGGCCATCAGCACGAAGATCTCGAGCATGGCGAACGGCGTGCGGCGGAACACGTTGTCGTTGCGCGCCTCGATGTAGCCGTCGTGCAACTGGAATCGCGAGTTGACCGGTTGTGGCGGCGCGGCATCCTCCGGCGCGAGGATGACTTCCTCGAAGTGCTGGATGATCAGGTCGCTGAGCTGGGCAATGCTCATTACCACGCGGAAATACTGCTGCATGAAGTTTTCGACGGCTTGCTTGGCGTCGTCGCCCTGGAATCCCAGCAGCCCGGCAATGGTGCGCTGGTGATCGAACAGCAGGCGGTCTTCGGAGCGTCCGGCGAGCATGTGCAGCGCGTAACGCACCTTCCACAGGAACTCCTGGGAGGAGGCCAGCAGGGCGTTCTCGCTTTCGACCAGGAAGCCTTCGCCGGCCAGAGCCCGCAGGTTCAGGGTGCCGTACTCGCGACGGGCTACCCAGAGAATCGTCTGGATATCCCGCAGGCCGCCGGGCGAGCCCTTGACGTTGGGTTCCAGGTTGTACTCGGTGTCGTTGTACTTGTGGTGCCGGGCTTTCTGCTCGGCGCGCTTGGCCAGGAAAAAGTCCTTGCTCGGCCACATGTGCGCGGTGCTGGTGACATCCAGCATGCGCTGGCGCAGGTGTTCGGGGCCGGTGATGGTGCGGCTTTCCATCAGGTTGGTCACGACCGTCAGGTCGGCGCGGGCTTCCTCGGCGCACTCGTCGACCGAACGCACGCTCTGGCCGACTTCCAGGCCGATGTCCCACAGCAGGGTCAGGAAACGCTCGATGGGATCACGGAAAACTTCGTGGTCCGCACTGTCCAGCAGGATCAGCAGATCGATGTCGGAGTAAGGGTGCAGCTCGCCACGACCGTAGCCGCCGACCGCGACCAGCGCGATATCGGCGTCTTCACTCCAATTGAACTGGTCCCAGGCCTTTTGCAGGATGTTATCGACGAACCAGGCACGGTCCTCGATCAGCCGGCGAATGTCCCGGCCGTTGCGAAAGCGCCCATCGAGCACTTCGCGGGCCTGGCGGATCGCCTTCTTGAAGGCCGCGATCGGGCTGGCCTTCAGGGCCAGTTCAGCCTGGAACTGGCCACGATCGAAGAGTTCGGGATCCACCTGCGGCATCGATTGCTTTCCTTTCTATAGGCTGGGTACGGTGACGGGATCAGGCCGAAACGCGGGGGATGGTGTCATCGCTGCGCAGGGTGAAGATCTCGTAGCCGGTTTCGGTCACCAGCAGGGTGTGTTCCCACTGGGCCGACAGCTTGCGGTCCTTGGTGATCGCGGTCCAGCCATCGCCCAGCACCTTGGTGTCGGCGCGGCCCTGGTTGATCATCGGCTCGATGGTGAAGGTCATGCCGGCCTTCAGTTCCATGCCGGTGCCGGCACGGCCGTAGTGCAGGATCTGCGGCTCTTCATGGAACACCTTGCCGATGCCGTGGCCGCAGAACTCGCGAACCACCGAAAAGCCGTTTTTCTCGGCGTGCTTCTGGATGATTTCACCGATGTCGCCCAGGCGGCAGCCGGGCTTGACGATCTCAATGGCCTTGTACATGCATTCCTGGGTCACTTGCGACAGGCGCTCGGCCCAGACCGGCACGGTGCCGACGTGGAACATGCGGCTGGTGTCGCCGTGGTAACCGTCCTTGATGACGGTGACGTCGATGTTCAGGGTATCGCCATCCTTGAGCGGCTTGTCGTTCGGGATACCGTGGCAGACCACATGGTTGATCGAGGTGCAGATCGACTTCGGATAGCCCTTGTAGTTCAGCGGGGCAGGGATGGCCTTCTGTTCATTGACGATATAGTCGTGACAGATCTGGTTCAGTTGATCGGTGGTGACGCCCGGTTTGACATATTCGGCAATCATTTCCAGCACATCGGCGGCCAGTTTGCCGGCGATGCGCATTTTTGCGATGTCCTCGGGGGTTTTGAGGGTGACGGTCATACAGGCTCTCTCTGCGCTCAATGGCGCTTTCTAAACGAAAAGGGCGTTGCGCGATCGATCTTCGCAGCCCTGAAAAACGCGATTCTAACAGACGATCAACGCAAATCCGCGGCTCTGTAGATCGCTTCTCTCTATAGAATGGCGCATTCTGGGCCGATTCCAAGGGATGGCGGCGTGCGTTTGCCTTGATTTCAGAATCCGGGTTCCGTTTTTTCCTGCCCTGTGGTATAAAATGCGCCGCTTTCCGGGGATGCCCCGAAAAGCTTAAATCCACACACGTGTCGACACGATGACCTGGGTGCCGCAAGCGAAATGCTGGTGGTTGGTCATTGGGATACGTGGAGGCCAAACCCGACTTATTAAGGAACTATCATGTCCCAAGTCAACATGCGCGATATGCTGAAGGCCGGTGTGCACTTCGGTCACCAGACCCGTTACTGGAACCCGAAAATGGGTAAATACATTTTCGGCGCGCGTAACAAGATCCACATCATCAACCTTGAAAAAACCCTGCCAATGTTCAACGAAGCTCTGACTTTCGTAGAGCGCCTGGCCCAGGGCAAAAACAAGATTCTGTTCGTCGGCACCAAGCGTTCCGCTGGCAAGATCGTTGCTGAAGAAGCAGCACGTTGCGGTTCGCCGTACGTCGATCACCGCTGGTTGGGCGGCATGCTGACCAACTTCAAAACCATCCGTGCTTCCATCAAGCGTCTGCGTGACCTTGAAGTACAAGCCGAAGACGGTACTTTCGCCAAGCTGACCAAGAAAGAAGCGCTGATGCGCTCCCGTGACCTGGAAAAGCTGGATCGTTCCCTGGGTGGTATCAAGGACATGGGCGGTCTGCCAGACGCTCTGTTCGTTATCGACGTTGATCACGAGCGCATCGCGATCACCGAAGCCAACAAGCTGGGCATCCCGGTTATCGGCGTAGTCGATACCAACAGCAGCCCGGAAGGCGTTGACTACATCATCCCAGGCAACGATGACGCAATCCGCGCTATCCAGCTGTACATGGGTTCGATGGCTGACGCTGTTATCCGTGGTCGCAACAATGTTGCTGGCGGCACCGAAGTTTTCGTTGAAGAAGCTCCGGCAGCTGCAGCTGAGTAATTGACGCCCTGGCGTTGACTCAGTAAGCAAAAAGGGGGCTTGGCCCCCTTTTTGCCACCTCGAAAACCGTTTGTCGGCGCCCACTGCTCTATCTGTAACGTGCGGCAGCTAACAAGGGTGGTTCGGGAAGAATTGAACGCCCGTTCGATCGGGTGGAATGGTTGATAACCTATCCAAGAGGAATTTTGAAATGGCAGAGATTACTGCAGCGTTGGTCAAAGAACTGCGCGAGCGTACCGGCGAAGGCATGATGGACTGCAAAAAGGCCTTGACCAAGGCCGGCGGCGACATCGAAAAAGCCATTGATGACATGCGTGCTTCGGGCGCCATCAAGGCTGCCAAGAAAGCGGGCAACGTTGCCGCTGAAGGCGCCATCGCCATCAAGGCCGACGACAAGTCTGCCGTACTGCTGGAAGTGAACTCGCAGACCGACTTCCTGGCCCTGCAAGACGACTTCAAGAACTTCGTTGCTGCCAGCGTAGAAAAAGCCTTCGCCGAAAAACTGACCGACGCAGCTCCGCTGATCGCCGCTCAGGAATCGGCTCGTGAAGCCCTGGTGGCCAAAGTTGGCGAAAACGTCAACATCCGTCGCCTGGTTCGCGTAGAAGGTGACGTGGTCGGTACTTACCTGCACGGTAACAAGATCGGTGTTGCTGTTGTTCTCAAGGGCGGCGATGTTCAGCTGGCCAAAGAGATCGCCATGCACGTGGCTGCAAGCAACCCTGAGTTCCTGCTGCCATCGCAGGTTTCGCCAGAAGCCATCGAGCGTGAAAAGGGCGTTTTCCTGTCCTTGAACGAAGACAAGATGAAAGGCAAGCCAGCTGAAATCGTCGAGAAGATGATTGCTGGTCGTATCACCAAGTTCCTGGCCGAAGCCAGCCTGGTTGAGCAGGCTTTCGTCATGAACCCGGAAGTTACCGTAGGCGCCCTGGCCAAGAAAGCCGGCGCTGAAATCGTTTCCTTCACCTACTTCAAGGTTGGCGAAGGCATCGAGAAGCCAGTAGACAACTTCGCTGAAGAAGTTGCTGCACAGCTGGCTGCCGCCAAGCAATAAGACGGTTTTTTAACTGTCGCCCTGAAGAGGCTGCCCGCTCACGCGCGCAGCCTCTTTTCAGATGGGTTGCCAATTTTTATTGGTTTCCGTTTGGAACTGGCTTACAAAGCCATGTTCCGATGGCGCTGAAGCAGCGCCACGCTAGAGTGAACGCCAGCTGAAAACAGCTCGCAAAGAATTTTTTTAAAATACGCCGCAGGAGAGATTCGCAATGGCTCAGCAGGGCAGTGGTTATCAGGCTCGCTATAAACGCATTCTACTCAAGCTTAGCGGCGAGGCCCTGATGGGCTCGGAAGAGTTCGGGATCGATCCGAAAGTTCTGGATCGCATGGCGCTGGAAGTCGGCCAGCTGGTCGGTATCGGTGTCCAGGTTGGTCTGGTGATCGGCGGCGGCAACCTGTTCCGCGGCGAAGCGCTGAGCAAGGCCGGCATGGACCGCGTCACGGGCGACCACATGGGCATGCTGGCCACTGTGATGAACGCCCTGGCCATGCGCGACGCGCTGGAACGTGCCAATATCTCGGCCATCGTGATGTCGGCTATTTCCATGGTTGGCGTGACCGATCACTACGATCGCCGCAAGGCCATGCGCCACCTGAACTCCAAGGATGTGGTAATTTTCGCGGCCGGTACCGGCAACCCGTTCTTCACCACGGATTCGGCTGCCTGCCTGCGTGCAATTGAAATCGACGCCGATGTCGTGCTCAAGGCAACCAAGGTCGATGGCGTCTACACCGCTGACCCATTCAAGGACCCGCATGCCGAGAAGTTCGATCATCTGACCTACGATGAAGTGCTGGATCGCAAGCTGGGCGTGATGGATCTGACGGCTATTTGCCTGTGCCGCGACCACAAGATGCCGTTGCGCGTATTTAACATGAACAAGCCCGGCGCCCTGCTGAACATCGTGCATGGTGGCGCTGAAGGGACCCTGATCGAGGAAGGCCAACAATGATCAACGAAATCAAGAAAGACGCTCAAGAGCGCATGCAGAAGTCCGTGGAATCGCTGGCGCACAACTTCGGTCGTATCCGTACCGGCCAGGCGCACCCAAGCATCCTGGAAGGTGTGATGGTTCCGTACTACGGTGCCGATACCCCGATCAAGCAAGTGGCGAACATCACCGTCAAGGACGCGCGTACCCTGCAAGTCGTTGCCTTTGAGCGCAACATGCTGGGCGCGGTAGACAAGGCCATCGGCAGTGCCGGCCTGAACCTCAACCCGACCAACCTGGGCGAGTTGCTGCTGATCTCCATGCCGGCCCTGACCGAGGAAACCCGCAAGGGCTTCACCAAGCAGGCGCGTGACGTGGCTGAGGATGCCCGGGTTGCCGTGCGCAACATCCGTCGCGATGCCAACAGCCAGCTCAAGGATCTGGTCAAGGAAAAGGAAATCAGCGAAGACGAAGAGCGTCGCGCAACTGGCGAAATCGATGACCTGACCAAGAAGTACGTGGCTCAAATCGACGCGAACCTGGCGCAGAAAGAAAAAGACCTGATGGCCGTATAAGGGTCGCGTTTTCATGGAAAAGACCAAGCAGGTTGCACCGTCCACGGTGCCGCGCCATGTCGCGATCATCATGGATGGTAATAATCGCTGGGCGAAAAAACGCTTTATGCCGGGTGTCGCCGGGCATAAAGCGGGTGTGGATGCGGTGCGCGCGGTCATCGAGGTGTGTGCCGAGGCAGGAGTCGAGGTGTTGACCCTGTTCGCGTTCTCCAGTGAGAACTGGCAGCGTCCAGCCGATGAAGTCAGTGCCTTGATGGATCTGTTCTTCAAGGCATTGCGTCGAGAGGCCAAGCGCCTCAACGACAACAACATCAGCTTGCGCATTATTGGCGACCGCTCGCGCTTCCACCCCGAACTCCAGGCTGCCATGCGTGAGGCCGAGGCCATGACGGCTGGCACCAATCGCTTCGTCCTGCAGATCGCCGCCAACTACGGTGGTCAGTGGGATATCGCACAAGCCGCACAGCGCCTGGCACGTGAAGTTCAGGCCGGGCATCTGCGCCCGGAAGACATCACCCCGCAGCTGCTGCAAACCTGCCTGGCCACCGGCGACCTGCCGTTGCCGGACCTGTGCATCCGTACCGGTGGCGAACATCGCATCAGTAACTTCCTGCTGTGGCAACTGGCCTACGCCGAGTTGTACTTCTCCGACCTGTTCTGGCCGGACTTCAAACACGATGCCATGCGCAATGCGCTGGCCGATTTCGCATCTCGCCAGCGCCGCTTCGGTAAAACGAGCGAGCAGGTCGAGGCTGGAGCCCGGGTTTAATGCTTAAACAACGAATCATCACCGCGCTGATCCTGCTGCCGATTGCCCTGTGTGGGTTTTTTCTGCTGGAGGGTTCCGCTTTTGCGCTGTTCATCGGCCTGGTCGTGACCCTGGGTGCCTGGGAGTGGGCGCGCCTGGCTGGTTTCACTGCTCAAGCGTTTCGTGTCGGCTATGCCGCCGTCGTCGCATTGATGCTGTTCGTCATGTACATCCTGCCTGGTCTCGCGCCATGGGTGTTGGGTGCTTCGGTGATCTGGTGGGCGGTAGCGACCTATCTGGTGCTGACCTACCCGCGCTCCAGCGAGCATTGGGCGAGCGCCGCCTGCAAGCTGGTGATCGGCGTGCTGATCCTGTTGCCGGCCTGGCAAGGCCTGGTACAGATCAAGCAGTACCCGCTGGGTAACTGGCTGATCATGGCGGTGATGGTGCTGGTCTGGGGTGCCGATATCGGTGCTTATTTCTCCGGACGTGCTTTCGGCAAGCGCAAGCTGGCGCCGCAGGTCAGCCCGGGCAAAAGCTGGGAAGGCGTGTACGGCGGCCTGGCCTTGAGCCTGGTGATCACTACCCTGGTTGCCCTGGTGCGTGACTGGACCGTGGCGCAATTGTTCAAGGGCTTGATCGGCGCGGCGCTGATCGTGTTCGTCTCGGTGGTGGGTGACCTCACCGAAAGCATGTTCAAGCGCCAGTCCGGGATTAAAGACAGCAGCAATCTGCTGCCGGGGCATGGCGGCGTGCTGGATCGCATCGATAGCCTGACCGCGGCGATCCCGGTGTTTGCGGTGCTGTTGTGGATGGCTGCACCGTGAGCCGCCCTCAGCAGATTACCGTCCTGGGGGCCACGGGCTCGATCGGTTTGAGCACCCTGGATGTCATCGCCCGCCACCCTGAGCGCTATCAAGTCTTCGCCTTGAGCGGTTTCAGCCGCCTGAGCGAGCTGCTGGCGCTGTGCGTGCGTCACGCCCCGCAGTTTGCCGTGGTGCCTGAACTCGCAGCTGCCCGCGGCTTGCAGGATGATCTGCGCGCCGCAGGCCTGTCGACTCGGGTCCTGGTGGGGGAGGAGGGGTTGTGCCAGGTGGCTGCCGCCCCTGAAGTCGATGCGGTCATGGCAGCCATTGTCGGCGCGGCGGGCTTGCGCCCGACCCTGGCGGCCGTCGAGGCCGGCAAGAAGATTCTCCTGGCCAACAAGGAAGCGCTGGTCATGTCCGGCGCGTTGTTCATGCAGGCTGTGCGCAAGAGCGGTTCGGTGTTGCTGCCGATCGACAGTGAGCACAATGCGATTTTCCAGTGCATGCCCCGGGATTTTGCCCGTGGTCTGGAGGCGGTCGGTGTGCGCCGGATCCTGCTGACCGCCTCTGGCGGTCCGTTCCGGCAGACCCCCATGGCTGAGCTGGCGCATGTGTCGCCCGAGCAGGCCTGCGCCCACCCTAATTGGTCGATGGGGCGCAAGATCTCGGTCGATTCGGCCAGCATGATGAACAAAGGGCTTGAATTGATCGAGGCCTGCTGGCTGTTCGATGCCAAGCCGTCCCAGGTTGAGGTGGTGATTCACCCACAAAGTGTGATTCATTCGCTGGTCGACTACATCGATGGCTCGGTATTGGCCCAGTTGGGCAATCCGGACATGCGCACGCCGATTGCCAATGCACTGGCCTGGCCCGAGCGAATTGACTCCGGCGTGCCGCCGCTGGACCTGTTTGCCGTCGCGCGCCTGGACTTCCAGGCGCCTGATGAAGATCGATTCCCGTGCCTGCGCCTGGCCCGTCAGGCAGCCGAGGCGGGCAACAGCGCTCCGGCGATGTTGAATGCGGCAAATGAAGTCGCTGTGGCGGCCTTTCTCGACGGACGGGTTCGTTACCTGGAAATCGCGAGTATCATCGAAGAAGTACTCAATCTCGAGCCTGTGGTTGTAGTGAATGATCTTGAGGCAGTGTTCACGGCGGACGCCAAGGCGCGTGTACTGGCCGAGCAATGGTTGAGTCGTCACGGGCGGTAAGTGTTGCAATGCGCCGGCCCATGCAGGACTGGATTAGGAATGCGGAGAAAATAGATGAGCGCGCTCTATATGATTGTCGGCACCCTGGTCGCTTTGGGTGTGCTGGTTACCTTCCACGAGTTCGGCCATTTTTGGGTCGCGCGTCGCTGTGGGGTCAAGGTGCTGCGTTTCTCCGTAGGCTTTGGCATGCCGCTGCTGCGCTGGCACGACAAGCAGGGTACTGAATTCGTGGTGGCTGCCATTCCGTTGGGCGGCTACGTGAAAATGCTCGACGAGCGTGAAGGCGAAGTGCCGGCCGATCAGCTCGATCAATCCTTCAACCGTAAATCGGTGCGCCAGCGCATTGCGATCGTGGCGGCAGGGCCGATTGCCAACTTTTTGTTGGCGATGGTGTTTTTCTGGGCGTTGGCGATGCTCGGTACCGAGCAGGTACGCCCGGTCATCGGCGCCGTCGAGTCCGGTAGCCTTGCTGCCAAGGCTGGGCTGGGCGCAGGCCAGGAAATCATTGCCATCGACGGCGAACCCACTTCCGGTTGGGCGGCGGTCAATCTGCAACTGGTCCGTCGCCTGGGTGAAAGCGGCTCCCTGCAATTGCTGGTTCGTGAGCAGGGATCCACAGTGGATTCGCCTCGCGAGCTGGTGCTGGACAAGTGGCTCAAGGGTGCTGATGAGCCGGATCCGATTCGTTCGCTGGGTATTCGTCCATGGCGCCCGGCATTGCCGCCCGTGCTGGCTGAGCTGGATCCCAAAGGCCCGGCCCAGGCTGCTGGCCTGAAGACCGGTGACCGGCTGTTGGCGGTAGATGGCAAGGCGGTGGATGACTGGCAACAGGTCGTCGATACGGTCCGTATGCATCCTGATACCAAAATCATGCTGCGGGTCGAGCGTGACGGTGCTCAAATCGACGTCCCTGTGATGTTGGCTGCCCGTGGCGAAAGCAAGGCCCCTACCGGTTACCTCGGGGCGGGCGTAAAAGCGGTCGATTGGCCACCGGAGATGATTCGCGAAGTCAGTTACGGGCCGTTGGCCGCCGTGGGGGAAGGGGCTCGACGCACCTGGACGATGAGCCTGCTGACCCTCGATTCGCTGAAGAAAATGTTGTTCGGTGAGCTCTCGGTAAAAAACTTGAGTGGACCGATAACCATTGCTAAAGTGGCGGGCGCTTCGGCCCAGTCGGGCGTCGCTGATTTCCTGAATTTCCTTGCTTATCTGAGTATTAGCCTGGGTGTTCTGAATTTGCTGCCCATTCCTGTGCTGGATGGGGGGCATTTGTTGTTTTATCTGATTGAGTGGGCGCGTGGTCGTCCCTTGTCGGATCGGGTGCAAGGTTGGGGGATACAGATCGGCATCAGTTTGGTGATTGGGGTGATGTTGCTTGCTCTGGTCAATGATCTGGGTCGACTGTAACGCTTCGCTGAATTGCGAACCTGCCGCATTTTGCGGCAGTTTGTTTATTGCCAGTTGGAATAAGAAAGGACTTCATGAAACGTCTGCTGCTAACTGCGGTTCTCACCGTATTGATGATCGCCGAAGTTCACGCCGAGTCCTTCACTATCTCTGATATTCGCGTCAATGGCCTCCAGCGGGTCTCCGCGGGTAGCGTCTTTGGTGCTTTGCCGTTGAACGTCGGTGAACAGGCGGATGATCGACGCCTGGTGGAATCCACTCGTGCGCTGTTCAAAACCGGGTTCTTTCAAGATATCCAGCTGGGCCGCGATGGCAACGTCCTGGTCATTACGGTAGTCGAACGTCCGTCGGTTGCCAGTATCGAGATCGAAGGCAACAAGGCGATCTCCACTGAAGACCTGATGAAGGGCCTCAAGCAATCCGGCCTGGCCGAAGGCGAGATCTTCCAGCGCGCCACCCTCGAAGGTGTACGTAACGAACTGCAACGCCAGTACGTCGCCCAGGGCCGCTACTCGGCGACCGTCGACACCGAAGTGGTGCCGCAACCGCGCAACCGCGTTGGCCTGAAGGTCAACATCAACGAAGGCACCGTTGCAGCTATCCAGCACATCAACGTGGTAGGCAACACCGTCTTCCCTGATGAAGACCTGATCGACCTGTTCGAACTCAAGACCACCAACTGGCTGTCGTTCTTCAAGAACGATGACAAGTACGCCCGTGAAAAACTCTCCGGTGACCTGGAGCGCCTCCGTTCCTACTACCTGGACCGCGGCTACATCAACATGGATATCGCTTCGACCCAGGTGTCCATCACTCCGGACAAGAAGCACGTCTACATCACCGTCAACATCAACGAAGGTGACAAGTACACCGTTCGTGACGTGAAGCTCAGCGGTGACCTGAAAGTCCCTGAAGACCAGGTCAAGTCCCTGCTGCTGGTGCAGAAAGGCCAAGTGTTCTCGCGCAAGCTGATGACCACCACGTCCGAACTGATCACCCGCCGCCTGGGTAACGAGGGTTACACCTTCGCCAACGTCAACGGCGTACCTCAGCCCCACGATGACGACCACACGGTAGACATCACTTTCGCCGTGGATCCAGGCAAGCGTGCCTATGTGAACCGCATCAACTTCCGTGGCAACACCAAGTCGGAAGACGAAGTGCTGCGCCGTGAAATGCGCCAGATGGAAGGTGGCTGGGCGTCGACTTACCTGATCGACCAGTCCAAGACCCGTCTGGAACGCCTGGGCTTCTTCAAGGAAGTCAACGTTGAAACCCCGGCCGTACCGGGTGTCGATGACCAGGTAGACGTCAACTACAGCGTGGAAGAACAGGCGTCCGGTTCGATTACCGCCAGCGTCGGTTTCGCCCAGAGCGCGGGCCTGATCCTCGGTGGTTCGATCACCCAGAACAACTTCCTCGGTACCGGTAACAAGGTCAGCATCGGCTTGACCCGCAGTGAATACCAGAGTCGCTACAACTTCGGTTATGTCGACCCCTACTGGACTGCCGATGGCGTGAGCCTGGGTTACAACGCCTTCTATCGTACAACTGACTACGACGACCTCGACGTCGACGTGGCCAGCTATGCCGTGGACAGCCTGGGTGCAGGCGTGAGCGTCGGCTACCCGATCAGCGAGACTTCGCGCCTGACCTTCGGCCTGACGGCCCAGCAGGACGAGATCAAGACCGGTGTGTATACCGTTGACGAGATCTTCGACTTCGTTAACAAGGAAGGCGACAAATACCTGAACTTCAAGGCGTCGGCCGGCTGGTCCGAGTCGACCTTGAACAAAGGTGTACTGGCGACCCGTGGCCACTCCCAGAGCCTCGTGCTGGAAACCACCACGCCAGGCAGCGACCTGTCGTTCTTCAAGCTCGACTACCGTGGCCAGTTGTTCCAGCCGCTGAGCGACAACTACACCATGCGCCTGCATACCGAATTGGGTTATGGCGATGGTTACGGTTCGACCGATGGCTTGCCATTCTATGAAAACTACTATGCTGGTGGTTTCAACTCGGTTCGTGGCTTCAAGGACAGCACTTTGGGTCCTCGCAGTACGCCAAGTACCGGCAAGAACCCTGGCACGGCGCTCGACCCGGACCAGGATCCGCTGCCGTTCGGTGGTAACGTGCTGATCCAGGGTGGTGTGGAAGTTCTGTTCCCTCTGCCATTCGTCAAGGATCAACGTTCCCTGCGCACTTCGGTATTCTGGGATGTGGGTAACGTATTCGATTCGTCGTGCTCCGATACCACAAACGCTGATGGCACGAAGTCCAACACCAAGTGCAACGACATCAGTCTGAGCAATATGGCCAGTTCCGTCGGTGTGGGTGTGACCTGGGTCACCGCACTGGGTCCTCTGAGTTTTGCGTTGGCCATGCCAGTCAAGAAACCGGATGACGCTGAAACTCAAGTGTTCCAATTCTCCCTCGGTCAGACGTTCTAAGCGTCTGCCCCAAGATAACGACAATGGATTTTGTAGGAGTGCATCGTGCGTAAGTTGACTCAATTGGTTCTCCTGGCTTCCGTACTGGTTGCAGGTCCGGCATTTGCCGACATGAAAATCGCCGTTCTGAACTATCAGATGGCCCTGCTGGAATCGGATGCGGCCAAGAAATACGCCGTGGATGCCGAGAAGAAATTCGGTCCTCAGCTGAGCAAGCTCAAGACCCTGGAAAGCAGCGCCAAGGGCATCCAGGATCGCCTGATGGCCGGTGGTGACAAAATGCAGCAAGGCGAGCGCGAGCGTCTGGAGCTTGAGTTCAAGCAAAAGGCACGTGACTTCCAGTTCCAGTCCAAGGAGCTGAACGAAGCCAAAGCCGTTGCCGACCGTGAAATGCTGAAGCAGCTCAAGCCGAAACTGGACAGCGCTGTGGAAGAAGTCATCAAGAAAGGTGCTTTTGACCTGGTCTTCGAGCGTGGTGCAGTGATTGATGTCAAGCCTCAGTACGACATCACGCGCCAGGTTATCGAGCGCATGAATCAGCTGAAGTAATCCATGACCGTGACCATTAAGCTCGGCCAGCTGGCCGAGTTCCTCGGCGCCACGCTACGTGGCGACCCGGAGAAAGCAATTACTGGGCTAGCCACCTTGCAGGAGGCTGGCCCAACTCAGTTGAGCTTTCTCGCAAACCCCCAATACCGTAAATACCTGGCAGGCAGCCAGGCGGCAGCGTTGTTGCTCAAGGCCGCTGACGCCGAAGGTTTTGCCGGCGATGCATTGGTGGTGCCTGATCCTTACGCAGCGTACGCGCGTATATCCCATCTGTTCGATCCCAAGCCCAAGGCGGTAGCCGGTGTGCACCCGACGGCTGTGATTGCAGCGGATGCGGTGGTCGACCCGGCGGCGAGTGTCGGTGCATTTGCGGTCATCGAAAGCGGAGCGCATATTGCCGCCGGTACGACCGTGGGTGCGCACTGCTTCATCGGTGCCCGTAGCATCGTTGGCGAGGGCGGCTGGCTGGCACCGCGCGTCACGCTGTATCACGACGTGCGCGTCGGCAAGCGGGTGGTGATTCAGTCCGGTGCAGTGCTCGGTGGTGAAGGTTTTGGCTTTGCCAACGAGAAAGGCATCTGGCAAAAAATCGCCCAGATCGGTGGTGTGCTGGTCGGCGACGACGTGGAAATTGGCGTGAATACCGCCATCGACCGCGGTGCGCTGGCTGATACCATCATTGGTAACGGCGTGAAGCTCGACAACCAGATTCAGATCGCCCACAACGTCCAGGTAGGTGATCACACCGCCATGGCGGCGTGCGTGGGCATCTCCGGCAGCACCAAGATCGGCAAGCACTGCATGCTCGCCGGTGGCGTAGGGCTGGTGGGGCATATCGACATTTGCGACAACGTTTTCATCACCGGGATGACCATGGTGACCCACTCGATCACCGAGCCGGGTGCCTATTCCTCCGGAACGGCGATGCAGCCAGCCGCCGAATGGCGCAAAAGCGCGGCACGTATTCGTCAGCTCGATGACATCGCGCGGCGTCTGCGACAGCTGGAAAAGCAAGCAGGGGAAGTGACCCCTGGCGGTAATGCTTCATCAGATGGCTGATACCATTTCCATATCAAGTGTGCACAGCCGCTAGACTGCGTCCTTGATTTGCTAGCGGAGTGTGCGTCAGTCGCGCGCTCCCAATCTTTACATAGGCTTCCCCCCGAAATGATGGACATCAACGAGATTCGCGAATACCTGCCTCACCGTTACCCGTTCCTGCTGGTGGACCGGGTCGTGGATCTGGACGTGGAAGGCAAGCGCATTCGCGCCTACAAGAATGTCAGCATCAACGAACCGTTCTTCAATGGTCACTTTCCTGCGCATCCAATCATGCCGGGCGTACTGATCATCGAAGCGATGGCTCAGGCTGCCGGGATCCTTGGTTTCAAAATGCTCGACGTGAAACCGGCCGATGGCACCCTTTACTACTTCGTCGGTTCCGACAAGCTGCGCTTCCGCCAGCCTGTACTGCCGGGTGATCAGTTGATCCTTGAAGCCAAGTTTATCAGCTGCAAGCGTCAGATCTGGAAGTTCGAGTGCCAGGCTTCGGTCGATGGCAAGCCGGTCTGCTCTGCTGAAATCATCTGCGCGGAACGCAAACTATGAGTTTGATCGACCCTCGCGCAATCATCGATCCGACAGCCGTCCTGGCTGACGGTGTCGAGGTCGGCCCGTGGTCGATCGTCGGCGCAGGTGTGGAAATCGGCGAGGGAACGGTAATCGGGCCGCACGTGATTCTCAAAGGCCCGACCCGAATCGGGAAGCACAACCGTATCTACCAGTTTTCCTCGGTAGGTGAGGACACGCCCGATCTGAAATACAAAGGCGAAGAAACCCGCCTGGTGATCGGTGACCACAATGTCATCCGCGAAGGCGTGACGATTCACCGTGGGACCATTCAGGATCGCTCGGAAACGACCCTGGGCGATCACAACCTGATCATGGCCTATGCGCACATCGGTCACGACAGCGTCATCGGCAACCACTGCATCCTGGTCAACAACACGGCCCTGGCCGGCCATGTGCACGTGGAGGACTGGGCGATCCTGTCCGGTTTTACCCTGGTTCACCAGTATTGCCACATCGGCGCCCACAGCTTTTCCGGCATGGGCACCGCCATTGGCAAGGACGTCCCGGCCTATGTCACGGTGTTCGGCAACCCGGCCGAAGCCCGCAGCATGAACTTCGAAGGCATGCGCCGTCGCGGTTTCAGCGAAGACGCCATCCACGCCCTGCGTCGCGCCTACAAGGTGGTCTATCGCCAGGGGCTCACGGTTGAGCAAGCGCTCGCCGAATTGGCCGAATCCTCTGCCCAGTTCCCGGAAGTGGCGGTGTTCCGCGATTCCATACAGTCCTCGACCCGCGGCATCACCCGCTAATCATGGCCAATCTGCGTATTGCGCTGGTGGCGGGCGAGGCTTCCGGCGACATTCTGGGCGCGGGCCTGATGCGTGCGCTCAAGGCGCGCCATCCGGCGGTCGAGTTCATCGGTGTCGGCGGCCCATTGATGCAGGCCGAAGGCCTGACGTCCTATTTCCCCATGGAACGCCTGTCGGTCATGGGCCTGGTGGAAGTACTGGGCCGCTTGCGTGAATTGCTCAAGCGCCGCAAAAAGCTGGTAGCCGACCTGATCGCCGCGAAGCCCGACGTATTCATCGGTATCGACGCCCCGGACTTCAACCTCAATATCGAGCTCAAGCTGCGGCAGGCCGGGATCAAGACCGTGCACTACGTCAGCCCGTCGGTCTGGGCGTGGCGGCAGAAGCGCGTGCTGAAGATTCGCGAAGGTTGCGACCTGATGCTCACGCTGTTCCCGTTCGAAGCGAAATTCTACGAAGAGAAAGGCGTGCCGGTGCGGTTTGTCGGGCATACCTTGGCCGATGCCATTCCCCTGGAAGCCGACCGCGCTGCTGCGCGGGCCGAACTGGGATTGCCTGACGGGCCGCTGGTTGCGCTGATGCCCGGCAGTCGTGGCGGCGAAGTTGGCCGTCTCGGTGCCTTGTTTCTCGATACGGCCCAACGCCTGCGGGCGCTGCGCCCCGGTGTGCGGTTTGTAGTGCCTTGTGCCAACCCGCAACGCCGGGCGCAGCTTGAAGAACTGTTGGCCGGTCGCGATTTGCCGCTGACCTTGCTCGACGGCAAGTCCCATCTGGCTTTGGCGGCCTGCAATGCCGTGCTGATTGCCTCCGGTACGGCAACGCTTGAAGCCTTGTTGTACAAGCGGCCGATGGTCGTTGCCTATCGCCTGGCACCGCTGACGTTCTGGATTCTCAAACGCATGGTGAAAAGCCCGTACGTGTCCTTGCCGAACCTGCTGGCCCAACGCCTTTTGGTGCCCGAGTTGTTGCAGGACGAGGCCACGGTCGAAGCGCTGGCCCAGACCCTGTCGCCGCTGATCGAGGGTGGCGAAGAGCAGACCCGCGGTTTTGATGAAATTCACCGGACCCTTCGTCTGGATGCCTCCAACCAGGCTGCAGATGCAGTGCTGAACTTGATCGACCCGGTAAAATGAGTAAAAAAAGCATGCAGATGGGGCTGGATTTCACCTTGGTCGCTGAAGTCGAAGAATTGGTTGCCGGTGTCGACGAAGTCGGTCGCGGTCCGCTATGCGGCGCGGTAGTGACGGCGGCTGTGATTCTCGATCCGAATCGTCCGATCCTTGGTCTCAATGACTCGAAGAAGCTCACCGAGGCCCGCCGCGAAAAGCTCTACGACGAAATCTGCGAAAAAGCCCTGTGCTGGTGCATCGCCCGCGCGGAAGTCGAAGAAATCGACGAGCTGAACATCCTCCACGCCACCATGCTGGCCATGCAGCGCGCGGTCGCCGGCCTGCACGTCCAGCCGAAACTGGCGATGATCGACGGCAACCGTTGCCCGAAATTGCCGATGCGCGCCGAAGCGGTGGTCAAGGGCGATAGCAAGGTGCCAGCCATCGCCGCGGCATCGATCCTGGCCAAGGTCAGTCGTGACCGTGAAATGGCTGCTTTCGAATTGATCTACCCCGGTTACGGCATCGGCGGACACAAAGGCTACCCGACTCCCGTTCATCTGGAAGCCCTGGCACGCTTGGGCCCGACGCCGATTCACCGGCGCTCGTTTGCCCCAGTACGACAGGCGTATGAGGCTCGGGAAAGCCTGATCGAGAGTTAGTCCCAAAGCTGATTTTTTCTACCAAGGCCCGGTACAATCCGGGCCTTGTTGTCTTCACGTTCACAGACAGGATCACTATGCCGGCTTCATTCGTTCACCTGCGCCTGCACACTGAATACTCCCTGGTCGACGGTCTGGTGCGGATCAAGCCGCTGGTCAAGACCCTGGTCGGCATGAACATGCCTGCCGTAGCGGTCACTGACCAGAACAACATGTGTTCCCTGGTCAAATTCTATAAAAACGCCATGGGTGCCGGGATCAAGCCGATCTGCGGCGCCGACCTGTGGCTGTCTAACAAGGACCCGGACAACCCCCTGAGCCGGATCAGCCTGCTGGTGATGAATGCCGCGGGTTATCGCAACCTCACCGAATTGATCTCTCGCGGTTTCATCGACGGTCAGCGCAATGGCTCGATCATCATCGAGCGCGAATGGGTGGCCGAAGCCAGCGACGGCCTGATCATGCTATCGGCTGCGAAAGAGGGTGAAATCGGCCAGGCCATGCTCAGCGGCAACCCGGATGAAGCGGAAAACCTGGCGCGTGAATGGATGACCGTGTTTCCGGATCGCTTCTATCTGGAAATCCAGCGCACCAACCGCCCCAACGATGAAGAGCAACTGCACGGCGCCGTGGCGCTGGCCGAGAAAATCGGCGCACCGCTGGTTGCGACCAACGATGTGCGCTTCATCAAGCAGGAAGATTTCGCCGCCCACGAAACCCGCGTGTGCATCGGTGAGGGCCGGGCCCTCGACGATCCGCGGCGCTCGAAGAACTACAGCGATCAGCAATACCTCAAAAGTGCCGAGGAAATGGCCGAGCTGTTCAGCGACATTCCCGAGGCGCTGGAAAACACCGTCGAGATCGCCAAGCGTTGCAACATCGAGGTCAAGCTGGGCACGCACTTCCTGCCCAACTTCCCGATCCCCGATGGCATGACCATCGATGAGTATTTCCGCAAAGTTTCGTTCGATGGCCTCGAAGAGCGGCTTTCCGTCCTGTTGCCCAAGGACACCACTGAAGACTATGAAGCCAAGCGCCAGGTCTATGTCGACCGGCTGAATTTCGAGCTGGATATCATCATCCAGATGGGCTTCCCCGGTTACTTCCTGATCGTGATGGACTTTATCCAGTGGGCCAAGAACAACGGCGTGCCGGTGGGTCCTGGCCGGGGGTCGGGTGCCGGATCGCTGGTGGCCTATGTGCAGAAGATCACCGACCTCGACCCGCTTGAATATGACCTGCTGTTCGAGCGTTTCCTTAACCCGGAGCGGGTCTCCATGCCCGACTTCGACGTCGACTTCTGCATGGACGGTCGCGACCGGGTGATCGACTATGTGGCCGAAAAATATGGCCGCAACGCGGTAAGCCAGATCATCACCTTCGGTTCCATGGCGGCGAAAGCGGTGGTGCGCGACGTGGCGCGGGTGCAGGGCAAGTCCTACGGCCTGGCGGACCGCCTGTCGAAGATGATCCCGTTCGAAGTCGGCATGACCCTGGAAAAGGCCTACGAGCAGGAAGAAATCCTGCGGGACTTCATCAAGGTCGATGAAGAAGCGGCGGAAATCTGGGAGATGGCCCGCAAGCTTGAGGGCGTTGTGCGTAACGTCGGCAAGCACGCCGGTGGCGTGGTAATCGCGCCGACCAAGCTGACTGACTTCTCGCCGATCTATTGCGACGAAGCCGGCGATGGCCTGGTAACCCAGTTCGACAAGGACGACGTTGAGGCGGCCGGCCTGGTGAAGTTCGACTTCCTCGGCCTGCGGACCCTGACGATCATCGACTGGGCGCTGAAAACCATCAACCGTGATCGCGCCAAGGTCAACGAGCCGCCGCTGGACATCGCGTTCATCCCGCTGGATGACAAACCGACTTATACCCTGCTGCAGAAAGCCGAAACCACCGCGGTGTTCCAGCTCGAGTCGCGCGGCATGAAGGAGCTGATCAAAAAGCTCAAGCCCGACTGCCTGGAAGACTTGATCGCACTGGTGGCGCTGTTCCGTCCGGGCCCGCTGCAATCGGGCATGGTGGACGACTTCATCAACCGTAAGCACGGTCGCGCCGAACTGGCGTACCCGCACTCGGACTACCAGTACGAAGGCCTCAAGCCGGTATTGGCCCCGACCTACGGCATCATCCTGTATCAGGAACAGGTGATGCAGATTGCCCAGGTCATGGCTGGCTACACCCTCGGCGGTGCGGACATGCTGCGTCGGGCGATGGGTAAGAAAAAGCCCGAGGAAATGGCCAAGCAGCGCGGCGGTTTCATTGAAGGTTGCGCCACCAACAACATCGATGCGGACCTTGCCGGTAACATTTTCGACCTGGTGGAAAAATTCGCCGGTTATGGCTTCAACAAATCCCACTCCGCGGCCTATGGCCTGGTGTCGTACCAGACCGCGTGGCTGAAAGCGCACTACCCGGCGCCGTTCATGGCAGCGGTACTTTCGGCGGACATGCACAACACCGACAAGGTCGTGACCTTGATCGAAGAAGTGCGCACGATGAAGCTGCGTCTCGATGCGCCGGACGTGAACACTTCCGAGTTCAAGTTCACGGTGAACGACGAGGGCCGGATCATCTACGGCCTGGGCGCGATCAAGGGTGTGGGCGAGGGCCCGGTGGAGGCTATCACCGAGGCGCGCCAGGACGGTCCGTTCAAGGACCTGTTCGATTTTTGCGCCCGGGTCGACCTCAAGCGCATCAACAAGCGCACCCTCGATGGCTTGATCCGCAGCGGTGCACTGGATCGCCTGGGGCCGTATTTTCACGACGAAGCCAAAGCCTACCAGGCCAATATCGACCGCAACCGCGCGGTCTTGCTGACCGCGATGGAAGAGGCGATCAAGGCCGCCGAGCAAACCGCCCGCACCCATGACAGCGGCCATGCCGACCTGTTTGGCGGGCTGTTCGTGGAAGAAGACGCCGACGTCTACGCCAATCATCGCAAGGCCAAGGAACTGACCCTCAAGGAACGGCTCAAGGGCGAGAAAGACACCCTGGGCCTGTACCTGACCGGTCACCCGATCGACGAATACGAAGGCGAAATCCGCCGTTTCGCCCGTCAGCGCATCATCGACCTGAAACCGGCGCGCGACACCCAGACCGTTGCTGGCATGATCATCGCCTTGCGGGTGATGAAGAACAAAAAGGGCGACAAGATGGGCTTCATCACCCTCGACGACCGTTCAGGGCGGATCGAAGCGTCGTTGTTCGCCGATGCGTTCCATTCCGCGCAATCGCTGTTGCAGACCGATGCGATGGTGGTGGTCGAGGGCGAAGTCAGCAACGACGACTTCTCCGGCGGCCTGCGGTTGCGGGTCAAGCGGGTGATGAGCATGGAAGATGCGCGCACCAACCTGGCCGAAAGCCTGCGCCTGAAACTGCATGCCAAGGATCTCAAGGGCGATCAGCTACGCTGGCTGGGTGAACTGTTGAAGCGTCACCGCGGTGCGTGCCCGATCACCATGGACTACACCAGTCCCGATGCGAAAGCCTTGCTGCAGTTCGGCGAAGGCTGGCGAATCGACCCGGCGGATGCGTTGATTCAAGCCCTGCGTGACCAGTTCGGGCGAGACAACGTCTTCCTCCAATACCGTTAAGGTCAGGGTGGCATTACGCAACCCTGGGCTTGAGCAGAATTTTTAATCTCGACCTGAACGCGCCTGTCCCTTATGGTAGGGCGCGAATAGACAACCGGCCGGCCCAAGCTCCCTTGGACGCCGACCCAAGACGGACGCCTATGAACCCGAATTTTCTGGATTTCGAACAGCCGATCGCCGACCTGCAAGCCAAGATCGAAGAGTTGCGCTTGGTCGGTAATGACAATTCGCTGAATATCGGCGATGAGATCTCCCGCCTGCAGGACAAGAGCAGCACGTTGACCGAAGACATCTTCGGCAAGCTGACCAGCTGGCAGATCGCGCGTCTGGCGCGTCACCCGAAGCGTCCATATACCCTGGACTACATCGAACACATCTTCACCGAGTTCGATGAGCTGCATGGTGACCGTCACTTCTCCGACGACGCCGCCATCGTCGGTGGTATTGCCCGTCTCGAGGATCAGCCTGTGATGGTAATCGGCCATCAGAAAGGCCGTGAAGTACGCGAGAAGGTCCGCCGTAACTTCGGCATGCCGCGTCCGGAAGGCTACCGCAAGGCCTGCCGCCTGATGGAAATGGCCGAACGTTTCAAGATGCCGATCCTGACCTTCATCGACACCCCGGGCGCCTACCCGGGCATCGACGCGGAAGAGCGCAACCAGAGCGAAGCGATTGCCTGGAACCTGCGCGTGATGGCTCGCCTGAAAACCCCAATCATCGCCACCGTGATCGGTGAAGGTGGTTCCGGCGGTGCGCTGGCGATCGGTGTTTGCGATCAGCTGAACATGCTGCAGTACTCGACCTACGCGGTGATCTCGCCGGAAGGTTGCGCATCGATCCTGTGGAAAACCGCCGAGAAAGCCCCGGACGCCGCTGAAGCCATGGGCATCACCGCCGAGCGCCTCAAGGGCCTGGGTATCGTGGACAAAGTGATCGGCGAGCCCCTGGGTGGCGCACACCGTGATCCGGCGGCTGCGGCTGCCTCGATCCGTGCCGAACTGAGCACGCAACTGGCGATGCTCAAGAAGCTCGACCACAAGGCGCTGCTCGACCGTCGTTACGAGCGTCTGATGAGCTACGGCCTCTAAGACGATCACGCAGCACCCATGTGGGAGCTAGCCTGCTCGCGATGGCGGCTTAACATTCAACTAATAGGTTGGCTGTTACACCGCTATCGCGAGCAGGCTCGCTCCCACATTTGTTTTGCGCAAAGGGAGCGCTATGAGTCGGCCAGTGATTGATTTGCCTTCCAGGCTTCTGCTTAATCTTGCGCCCTGGCGCAACGCCGCAACCTGGCGCATCGCATTCTCCGGTGGCCTCGACTCCACCGTCCTCCTGCACCTACTCGCACGCCTCGCCAAAACCGAATCCCTGCCCGCGCTGAGCTCCATCCATGTCCATCACGGCCTTCAGGCTGTGGCCGACGCGTGGCCGGAGCATTGTCGGTCCGTATGCGAGTCGCTGGGCGTGCCGTTACAGGTGATTCGCGTCCGGGTGCAACCCGGCGCCAGCCTTGAGCGTGCCGCGCGCGATGCGCGTTATGCGGCGTTCAGTGAGGCCATTCAAGGCAATGAAGTGCTTCTGACGGCTCAGCATCGGGACGATCAGGCGGAAACCTTGCTGTTTCGCCTGTTGCGTGGAGCCGGTGTGAGGGGGTTGTCAGGGATGCCACGCCAGCGCCCGCTGGGTAAAGGGCATCTGCTACGGCCCTTGCTCGAGGTTACCCGCGCCGAGCTTGAGGCCTATGCGTCGGAACACAAGCTGAGCTGGATCGAGGATCCTTCCAACCAGGATCGGCAGTTCTCGCGCAATTACCTGCGTCATCAGGTGCTCCCGACGTTGACTCAACGTTGGCCACAGGCGCTGGCAACCATGGCTCGCAGTGCTGCGCATCTCAGTGAAGCGCAGGCATTGCTCGATGATCTTGCGCAAATCGACTTGAGCCAGGCAAGCACGCCAAGTGATTTCGATTGGCTGGGTCTGCCGTCGTTGGAACTGGCACCCCTGGAAAAACTCTCCGCCGCTCGCCAGCGCAATGCGCTCAGCCACTGGCTCGAACCCCTGACCCGACTGCCGGACAGTGACCATTGGTCGGGTTGGCTCGATTTGCGCGATGCTACCGGCGACGCTCGGCCGATCTGGCGCCTGGCCGATGGCGAATTGCATCGGGCGGGCGGGCGTATCTGGTGGTTGTCCGGTGCCTGGTTGCGTGCGGTACCGGCGCCTGGAGCATGGCTTGAACCCGCGCAACCGTTGGCGTTGCCCGATAACGGCGTGCTCACGCTCAGTGGTGGGCAATTCCCCACAGGTACGCTGCAGATCCGCTATCGTGAGGGAGGCGAGGTGATGGATCTGCCCGGTCGAGGGCATCGCGACCTCAAGCGGTTGCTCAATGAAAGCGCGGTGCCGCTGTTCGTGCGCGGCAGATTGCCGCTGCTGTACAAGGGCGAGCAATTGCTGGCGGTGGCGAACCTGTCGGGGTTGGACGGCAAGGCGCGAGGTGACTGGCATTTACATTGGCAAACACCAGGCGAAGATCAAGGTTTGAGCTGAAAGGGGCTTTCCGGTAGACTACGCTCCCTTCTTGATACAACTTCTGTGGATTCGCCTGAATTGCAGGAGTTGCCGATTACCAAGCAGTCTTTGCTGGGCGATTCCAAAAAATGTGTAGCGAGCAACGAACCGGTGTTTCATTTCCCGGTCTGTCACAACGCGGCGGTTTTTTTGAAAGGTGCACTGTGATTAATGCAGGTGATCGGGGGCTTCGGCCTTCCTTCGCTTTCCCCGGCGGCTCGGACCGCTTTAACGCAGACTTCTAGGGTTTTTCATGACGCGCTACATATTCGTCACGGGCGGTGTTGTTTCTTCTTTGGGGAAAGGCATTGCATCGGCATCATTGGCGGCCATCCTGGAGGCGCGGGGACTTAAGGTCACCATGCTGAAGCTGGACCCGTACATCAACGTCGACCCGGGCACCATGAGCCCGTTCCAGCACGGTGAAGTGTTCGTCACCCACGACGGCGCCGAGACCGACCTGGACCTGGGCCACTACGAGCGGTTCATCCGCACGACCATGACCCAGAACAACAACTTCACCACCGGCCGTGTCTACGAGCACGTGCTGCGCAAAGAGCGCCGTGGTGACTACCTGGGTGCAACCATCCAGGTGATTCCGCACATCACCGACGAAATCAAGCGCCGCATCATCAAGGGCGCCGGCGATGCCGACGTGGCGATGGTCGAGATCGGTGGCACCGTGGGTGACATCGAGTCGCAACCGTTCCTGGAGGCCATCCGCCAGCTGCGTTTCGAAGTCGGCGCCAAGCGCGCGATGCTGATGCACCTGACACTGGTGCCGTACATCGCCACTGCCGGCGAAACGAAGACCAAGCCAACCCAGCACTCGGTGAAGGAACTGCGTTCCATCGGCCTGCAACCTGACGTGCTGGTGTGCCGCTCCGATCACCCGATCGATGTGTCGTCGCGTCGCAAGATCGCGCAGTTCACCAACGTTGAAGAACGTGCGGTGATCGCGCTGGAAGACGCCGACACCATCTACAAGATCCCGGGCATCCTGCACTCCCAGGGCCTGGACGACTTCGTCGTCGAGCGTTTCGGCCTGCAATGCGGCGGTGCTGACCTGTCCGAATGGGAAGCCGTGGTTGACGCCAAGCTCAACCCTGAGCACGAAGTCACCATCGCCATGGTCGGCAAGTACATGGAACTGCTGGACGCGTACAAGTCGCTGATCGAAGCGATGAGCCACGCCGGTATCAGCAACCGCACCAAGGTCAACCTGCGCTACATCGATTCCGAAGACATCGAGAACCAGGGCACTGCGCTGCTCGAAGGCGTCGACGCGATCCTGGTCCCTGGCGGCTTCGGCCTGCGTGGCGTGGAAGGCAAGATCACTGCCGTCCAGTACGCTCGCGAAAACAAGGTTCCATACCTGGGCATCTGCCTGGGCATGCAAGTGGCCGTGATCGAGTTCGCTCGTAACGTGCTGGGCTGGAAAGACGCCAACTCCACCGAGTTCGATCGCGCCAGCGGTCACCCGGTCGTGGGCCTGATCACCGAGTGGGAAGATGCCACCGGCGCCGTCGAAACCCGTACCGAAGCGTCCGATCTGGGTGGCACCATGCGCCTGGGCGCCCAGGATTGCCTGCTGGAGCCGGGTTCCCTGGTTCATGGCTGCTACGGCAAGGACGTGATCGTCGAGCGTCACCGTCATCGCTACGAAGTGAACAACAACCTGCTGCCGCAGATCATCGAAGCCGGCCTGAAAATCTCTGGTCGTTCCGGTGATGGCGCGCTGGTTGAAGTGGTTGAAGCCCCGGATCATCCATGGTTCGTCGCTTGCCAGTTCCACCCTGAGTTCACCTCGACGCCTCGCGACGGTCACCCATTGTTCAGCGGTTTCGTCAAAGCAGCTTTGGCTCAACACCAGAAGAAGGCTTGAACCCCATGGCGCAGAAGATCATCCGCGTAGGCGATATCGAGATTGCCAACGACAAGCCAATGGTTTTGTTTGGTGGCATGAACGTGCTGGAAAGCCGCGACATGGCGATGCAGGTCTGCGAAGAGTACGTGAAGGTTACCCAGAAACTGGGTATCCCTTACGTGTTCAAGGCCAGCTTCGACAAGGCCAACCGTTCCTCCGTGACCTCTTACCGTGGCCCCGGCCTGGAAGAGGGCATGCGGATTTTCCAGGACATCAAGCAAGCCTTTGGCGTGCCGATCATCACCGACGTCCACGAGCCGGAGCAGGCCGCGGTCGTCGCTGAAGTCTGCGATATCATCCAGCTGCCGGCCTTCCTGTCGCGCCAGACCGACCTCGTGGTCGCGATGGCCAAGACAGGGGCGGTGATCAACATCAAGAAAGCCCAGTTCCTCGCACCTCATGAAATGAAACACATCCTGAGCAAGTGCGTGGAAGCGGGTAACGATCAGTTGATCCTCTGCGAGCGCGGTTCGAGCTTCGGCTACAACAACCTGGTCGTCGATATGCTCGGCTTCGGCATCATGAAGCAGTTCGAATACCCGGTGTTCTTCGACGTGACCCACGCGCTGCAAATGCCTGGCGGTCGTTCCGACTCCGCCGGTGGTCGCCGCGCCCAGGTCACCGACCTGGCGAAAGCCGGCATGAGCCAGTCCCTGGCGGGTCTGTTCCTCGAAGCCCACCCGGATCCGGACAACGCCAAATGCGACGGCCCTTGCGCCTTGCGCCTGGACAAACTGGAGCCATTCCTGGCCCAGCTCAAAGCCCTGGACGAATTGGTGAAGAGTTTTCCGACGGTAGAAACCGCGTAATCCTCATTTCTCCCCGTAGGAGCTGGCTTGCCAGCGAAGGGTCCCTCGAATCTTTCCGAGATTTCGAGAACGCCTTCGCTGGCAAGCCAGCTCCTACAAAAAGTAATATGACCCACAAGTTATAAATCGAGCGGTACAAAGCGTTTTCGTCAACTTTGGAGTGTTTACAACAATGGCTAAAATCGTCGACATCAAAGGTCGTGAAGTTCTCGACTCCCGTGGCAATCCCACCGTGGAAGCGGATGTGCTTCTCGATAACGGCATCATCGGCAGCGCTTGCGCGCCGTCCGGTGCTTCCACTGGCTCGCGTGAAGCGCTCGAGCTGCGTGATGGCGACAAGAGCCGTTACCTGGGCAAGGGCGTACTTAAGGCCGTGGCCAACATCAACGGTCCGATCAAAGACCTGTTGAAAGGCATGGACCCAAGCGACCAGAAAGCCCTCGACCTGGCGATGATCAAGCTCGACGGTACTGAAAACAAAGGTTCCCTGGGCGCCAACGCGATCCTCGCCGTTTCCCTGGCCGCGGCCAAGGCAGCAGCACAGGACCAGGACCTGCCGCTGTACGCGCACATCGCCAACCTGAACGGCACCCCGGGTGTGTACTCGATGCCGGTTCCGATGATGAACATCATCAACGGTGGCGAGCACGCCGATAACAACGTCGACATCCAGGAATTCATGGTGCAGCCGGTTGGCGCCAAGTCTTTCTCGGAAGGCCTGCGCATGGGCACCGAAATTTTCCACCACCTCAAGGCTGTTCTGAAGGCCCGTGGCCTGAGCACTGCCGTGGGTGACGAAGGTGGTTTCGCACCTAACCTGGCTTCCAACGAAGACGCTTTGAAAGTGATCTCCGAAGCCGTGGCCAACGCCGGTTACACCCTGGGCACCGACGTGACCCTGGCCCTGGATTGCGCGGCCAGCGAATTCTACGAAGACGGCAAGTACAACCTGTCCGGCGAAGGCCAGGTGTTCACCGCTGAAGGTTTCGCTGACTATCTGAAAGGCCTGACCGAGCGTTACCCGATCATCTCCATCGAAGATGGCCTGGACGAGTCCGACTGGGCTGGCTGGAAAATCCTCACCGACAAGATCGGCGAGAAGACTCAGCTGGTAGGCGACGACCTGTTCGTGACCAACACCAAGATCCTGAAAGAAGGCATCGACAAGAAGATCGCCAACTCGATCCTGATCAAGTTCAACCAGATCGGCACCCTGACCGAAACCCTGGAAGCCATCCAGATGGCCAAGGCCGCCGGTTACACCGCCGTGATCTCGCACCGTTCGGGCGAAACCGAAGATTCGACCATTGCCGACCTGGCCGTGGGCACTTCGGCTGGCCAGATCAAGACCGGCTCCCTGTGCCGTTCCGACCGCGTTTCCAAGTACAACCAACTGCTGCGTATCGAAGAGCAGTTGAACGGTAAAGCCAAGTACAACGGCCGCAGCGAATTCCGCGGTTGATAGTAAGCTGGTAAAAAAGACACCGGATTGTGTCGGAAAAATCGCAGCAGCGACGTTTTTGCCACTAATCTGATGCCTTGAAAGCACAAGCCTGGTTCTTCCAGGCTTCGTGCTATCAGTAGCTTCATGTTTTGGTATGGCTGTCTTTTTCCACTGGATACCTGATATTCGATGCGCAGTCCCAATTGGTTGTTTCTCGTCTTGCTCCTGTTGCTGGCTGGCCTGCAGTACCGCCTGTGGGTGGGTAATGGCAGCCTGGCGCAAGTGGCTGAGCTGACCCAGCAGATTGCGGATCAGCAGGCCGAGAACCAGACATTGCTGGAACGTAATCGGGTGATGGACGCGGAAGTCAGCGAGTTGAAGAAAGGCATGGAGACCGTTGAAGAACGGGCTCGCCATGAGTTGGGCATGGTCAAGGACGGTGAAACCCTTTACCAGCTGGCCCAATGAACCTTGAACTGCCGGCCTTCTGGGCCGTGATTCCTGCCGCGGGCGTCGGTGCCCGTATGGCCGCGGACCGTCCCAAGCAATACTTGCAACTGGGCGGGCGCACTATTATCGAACACAGCCTCGGCTGTTTCCTCGATCATCCTGGCCTGAAGGGCCTGGTGGTCAGTCTTGCTGTTGATGATCCTTATTGGCCGAACCTGCCGCTTGCCGGCGATCCGCGTATCGCACGGGTCGAGGGGGGCGCCGAGCGTTCCGGATCGGTGCTCAACGCGTTGCTGCATTTGCATGCCCAAGGTGCCGATGATGAGGATTGGGTGTTGGTTCACGATGCCGCACGGCCAAACCTGAGTCGCAACGATCTGGACAAGCTGCTGGCTGAGCTGGCTGACGATCCGGTCGGTGGACTGCTGGCGGTTCCGGCTCGGGATACGCTCAAACGGGTCGACAAACACGGTCGTGTGGTCGAAACCGTGGACCGCAGTGTGATCTGGCAGGCCTACACGCCGCAGATGTTTCGCCTTGGGGCGTTGCATCGGGCATTGGCGGACAGTCTGGTGGCGGACGCTGTCATCACCGACGAAGCGTCGGCGATGGAGTGGGCGGGTATGGCTCCGCGCTTGATTGAAGGTCGATCGGACAACCTCAAGGTTACGCGGCCCGAAGACCTAGAGTGGTTGAAACAGCGTTGGGCCAATCGTCGCTGATTGATTTGGGTTCAGTGTTGTCCCCAATCGCGAGCAGGCTCACTCCTACAGGGTTCATTGATGCGCTCAAGATTTACGGTTGACCCCCGCCCCCTGTAGGAGTGAGCCTGCTCGCGATAGCGATAGTCCGGGCACCGAAATCTTGCTGACACGCCAGCTAGCTTCGGTACTCCGGCCTTTGCGCCAACCCCTCCTTCAAAAAATCCACCAACTTGCGCACCTTCGGCGACAAATGCCGCTGCTGCGGATACAACGCCCAAACGGCCGTATTCGGCGGTTGATGCGCTTCCAGCAACGAAATCAACGCGCCGCTTTTCAGATGCTCGAGCACGTAATAGTCCGGCAACTGACACAACCCCACACCCTGTAGCGCCGCGTCCAGCACCGCTTGCCCACTGTTGCAGCGCCAGTTTCCCTGGACCCGCTGGGAAAATTCCCGCCCGTTCTGTTCCAGTTGCCAGAGGTCCGAACTGCCAATAAGACAATTGTGCCGGCTCAACTCCGACAAGCTGTGTGGTCGACCATAACGTTCCAGGTAGGAAGGCGACGCGCAGAGGAACATGCGCCGTGGCGCGAGGCGGGTGGCGACCAGTCTTGAGTCCTGCAGGCGCCCCAGGCGGATCGCCAGGTCCAGGCCTTCATGCACCAGGTCGAGTTGGCGATTGCTCAATTCAATGTCGATCCGCAATTGCGGATATAGCCCCATGAAGCGAGTCACCAACGGCACGATGAAGCGTTCGCCATAAGCCACCGCGCAAGTCATGCGCAACATGCCCTTGGGTTCGCTGGTCAGGTCGCCGACCGCCCGCAACGCCTCTTCGCGGCCATCCTGCAAGCGCTGACAATGTTGCAGAAAGGTTTGCCCAGCCTCGGTCAGCGTGACCCGCCGAGTGCTGCGATAGAGCAGGCGGGTTTGCAGGCGCTCTTCCAGGCGTACGATTTGTCGACTGACGTGCGAGGAAGAAACCCCCAGGCGTTCGGCCGCGGCAGTGAACTGACTGCATTCGGCGACGGCGACGAATTCGTCGATCCCTTCCCAGCGGTTTTCCGACATCGAAGATTATCCCTGTGTAGCAATAATGTTTTGCTTTTGTCCTGATTATTCACCGTAAGGCGCTGTATTACACTCCTTGTCTCGTTTTTATTCACTGGAGAATCACCATGATCAAGTCACGCGCCGCCGTTGCCTTCGAGGCCAAGAAACCTCTGGAGATCGTTGAAGTCGATGTCGCCATGCCCAAGGCCGGTGAAGTGTTGCTGCGCGTGGTGGCTTCCGGTGTCTGCCATACCGATGCCTACACCCTCTCGGGCGCTGACCCGGAAGGCATTTTCCCGTCGATCCTCGGTCACGAAGGCGGAGCCATCGTCGAAGCGATCGGTGAAGGCGTGACCTCGGTGGCGGTGGGCGATCATGTGATCCCGCTGTACACCCCGGAATGCCGCCAGTGCAAATTCTGCCTGTCGGGCAAAACCAACCTCTGCCAGGCGATTCGTGCGACCCAGGGCAAAGGCCTGATGCCAGATGGCACATCGCGGTTTTCCTACAAAGGCCAGCCGATTTTCCACTACATGGGTACTTCAACCTTCTCCGAGTACACCGTACTGCCGGAAATTTCCGTGGCCAAGATCGCCAAGGAAGCGCCGCTGGAAAAAGTCTGCCTGTTGGGTTGTGGTGTCACCACCGGCATCGGCGCCGTGTTGAACACCGCCAAGGTGAAACCCGGTGACACCGTGGCCATTTTCGGTCTGGGTGGCATCGGTCTGTCGGCGGTCATCGGCGCAGTAAAAGCCAAGGCCGGACGGATCATTGCCATCGACATCAACCCGGCCAAATTCGAGATCGCCAAGCAGCTGGGTGCAACCGATTGTGTAAACCCGAAAGACTTCGATCGCCCGATCCAGGAAGTTATCGTCGACATGACCGACGGCGGCGTCGACTTTTCCTTCGAGTGCATCGGCAATGTTCAACTGATGCGTGCCGCCCTCGAGTGCTGCCACAAGGGTTGGGGCGAGTCGGTGATCATCGGTGTTGCCGGTGCCGGCCAGGAAATCTCCACCCGTCCGTTCCAGCTGGTCACCGGTCGCGTCTGGCGCGGTTCTGCGTTCGGCGGCGTGCGCGGCCGTACCGAATTGCCAAGCTACGTGGAAATGGCCGAGACCGGTGAGATCCCGCTGGATACCTTCATCACCCACACCATGGGCCTTGAAGATATCAACAAGGCGTTCGACCTGATGCATGAAGGAAAAAGCATCCGCTCCGTCATTCATTTCTGAGGTCAGCCATGAGCCTGGAAAATATCTCCTGCCAGAAAAGCTTCGGCGGCTGGCACAAGCGTTATCGCCATCGCTCGGAAACGCTCGGTTGCGACATGGTGTTTGCCGTGTACCTGCCGCCGCAAGCGGAGCAGGGCGGCAAGTTGCCGGTGCTGTACTGGTTGTCCGGCCTGACCTGCACCGACGAGAACTTCATGCAGAAGGCCGGCGCCATGCGCATGGCCGCCGAGTTGGGGCTGATCATCGTCGCACCGGACACCAGCCCTCGCGGCGCTGATGTACCGGGTGATCCGGACGGTGCCTGGGACTTCGGCCTCGGCGCCGGGTTCTACTTGAACGCCACCCAGGAACCCTGGTCGCGCCACTATCGGATGCATGACTATGTCGTGCAGGAATTACCGGCATTGGTTGAAGCCCATTTCCCTGCGTCGGACAAGCGCGGCATCAGCGGTCACTCCATGGGTGGCCACGGTGCGCTGGTCTGTGCCCTGCGCAATCCGGGGCGTTATCTGTCGGTATCGGCGTTCTCGCCGATCAACAACCCGATGGATTGCCCGTGGGGGCAGAAGGCCTTTTCCCGCTATCTGGGCGAAGACCGTTCGAAATGGCGTGAATGGGATGCCTGTGCGTTGATTGCCGAGGCCGATGAAAAGCTGCCGCTGTTGGTCGACCAAGGCGATCGCGACGATTTCCTCGCCAATCAGTTGAAGCCCGAAGCCTTGCAACAGGCGGCCAAACTGGCCGGTCACCCGCTGACGTTGCGCCTGCAACCGGGCTATGACCACAGCTATTTCTTCATCGCCAGTTTCATCGATGAGCACTTGCGGCATCACGCGCATGCTCTAGGTGCCTAATGCAGGTAGAATCACGCCCTGACAAAATTCGGGGCGTTTTTTTATGCGTATTGGCCACGGCTATGATGTGCACCGTTTCGCTGAAGGCGATTTCATCACTCTGGGCGGGGTGCGCATTGCACACAGCTTCGGGCTGCTCGCTCACTCCGACGGTGACGTCCTGCTGCACGCCTTGAGCGATGCCTTGCTCGGTGCTGCTGCGCTGGGTGACATCGGCAAGCATTTCCCGGACACCGACCCGCAATTCAAGGGCGCCGACAGCCGAGCGCTGTTGCGTCATGTCGTCGCGTTGATCCACGCCAAAGGCTGGAAAGTCGCTAACGTCGACAACACCATCGTGGCCCAGGCGCCGAAAATGGCCCCCCATATCGAATCGATGCGCACGCTGATTGCCGCGGATCTTCAAGTTGAGTTGGATCAAGTGAACGTGAAAGCTACCACCACCGAAAAGCTCGGCTTCGTCGGTCGCGAAGAGGGCATTGCCGTGCATTCCGTTGCCTTGTTGCTGCGCGCATGAACGAACTGCAATTGCTCGGCCCGCGGGCCTATGGTGAACCGCTCGGCAGCGCCGTACTGAAAGCCATCGCCGAAGATTTCCAGGTCGATGAAGTCCTTGATATTCCCTTGAGCGGTGACGGCGAACACCTGTGGATCTGGGTGGAAAAACGCGGCCTGAATACGGAAGAGGCGGCACGTCGAATCGCCAAGGCGGCCGGGGTGCCATTGCGCACTGTCAGCTACGCCGGGCTCAAGGACCGCCAGGCGCTGACGCGCCAGTGGTTCAGCGTACAACTGCCGGGCAAGGCCGATCCGGACCTGTCCGCGGCAGAAAACGACACGTTGAAAATCCTCAAGACCAGCCGGCATAAACGCAAGCTGCAACGCGGTGCCCACGCGGCCAACGGCTTCACCTTGCGCCTGACGCAGTTCGCTGGCGACAAGGCCGCCATTGAAGAGCGCCTGCAGCTGATTGCCAAACAAGGCATCCCCAATTATTTCGGGGCCCAGCGCTTTGGGCATGACGGCGGCAACGTGGTCGACGCCCGTGCCTGGGCCGCGCGCAAGGCCTTGCCGGAGCAGCGCAACGTGCGTTCGCGCCTGCTGTCGACCGCCCGCAGTTTCCTGTTCAACCAGGTGTTGGCCGCGCGTGTCGCCGACGGTACCTGGCAGCAGGCGCAGGTCGGCGATCTGCTGGCGTTCACCGATAGCCGCAGCTTTTTTCCGGCAGGAGAGGCCGAGTGCAGCGACCCACGCCTGGCGATTCTCGACCTGCACCCGACCGGTCCGCAGTGGGGCGAAGGTGACTCGCCGGCCACGGGCGCTGTCCATGAACTGGAGCAGGCGATCGCCGCTCGCGAAGCAGACCTTCGCGATTGGTTGATCAACGCCGGAATGAGCCACGAACGCCGCATCCTGCGGCTGCCCATTGCCGGGTTGACGTGGCATTATCCCGAACCTGACATTCTGCAACTGGAATTCGTCCTGCCGGCCGGATGCTTCGCCACCGTATTGGTGCGCGAGCTTGTTGATCTGGTGCCGGTGGGGCAGACGGACAGCCCATGCGTATTCTGATTTCTAACGACGACGGGGTAACCGCACCCGGACTCGCCGCGCTTCATGCTGCGCTGGCGGATTACACCGAGTGCGTGGTGATTGCCCCGGACCAGGACAAAAGCGGCGCGAGCAGTTCGCTCACGCTGGACCGTCCGCTGCATCCGCACACGCTGGCCAACGGCTTTATCAGCGTCAATGGCACGCCGACCGATTGCGTGCACCTGGGCCTCAACGGCTTGCTCGAGCGTGAGGCGGACATGGTGGTGTCCGGTATCAACCTGGGCGCCAACCTGGGGGACGACGTGCTCTACTCGGGTACCGTGGCGGCAGCACTCGAAGGCCGGTTCCTGGCGCGTCCTGCGTTTGCCTTTTCGCTGGTCTCGCGACAAGTCGACAACCTTGCCACGGCGGCCTACTTTGCGCGCAAACTGGTCGAGGCCCATGCGGATCTCGAACTGCCACCGCGTACGGTACTGAACGTGAATATTCCCAATTTGCCGCTGGAGCACATCCGCGGTATCCAGTTGACCCGCCTCGGGCATCGCGCCCGCGCGGCAGCACCGGTGAAAGTGGTCGATCCGCGAGGCAGGTCCGGGTACTGGATCGCGGCGGCGGGGGACGCTGAGGATGGCGGCCCCGGCACCGATTTCCATGCCGTGATGCAGGGCTTTGTTTCCATCACGCCGTTGCAACTGGATCGCACCTTCAATGATGCCTTCAGAAGCCTCGACGGCTGGCTGGAGGGGTTGCACCCATGACCCGCGGACAAGACGACATGCTGCATCGCGGCATCGGCATGACCTCGCAACGGACCCGCGAACGCCTGATCCAGCGCTTGTATGAAGAGGGGATTACCAACGCCAAGGTGTTGGAAGTCATTCGTCGTACACCGCGTCACCTGTTCGTCGACGAGGCGCTGGCGCACCGGGCCTACGAAGACACGGCGCTGCCCATCGGCCATAACCAGACCATCTCCCAGCCTTATATGGTGGCTCGCATGAGCGAGTTGCTGCTCGAAGCCGGGCCGTTGGACAAGGTCATGGAAATCGGCACGGGGTCGGGTTATCAGACGGCGGTGTTGTCGCAGCTGGTCGAGCGGGTTTTTTCCGTGGAACGTATCAAGGTGCTGCAAGACCGGGCCAAGGAGCGCCTGGTCGAGCTGAATTTGCGTAACGTAGTATTTCGCTGGGGCGATGGCTGGGAGGGTTGGCCAGCGCTGGCGCCCTACAACGGCATTATCGTCACGGCGGTGGCAACTGACGTACCTCAGGCGCTGCTTGATCAGCTGGCGCCAGGGGGGCGCCTGGTGATCCCGGTCGGCTCCGGTGAAGTTCAACAACTGATGCTGATCGTCCGGGAAGAAAATGGCTTCTCCAGGCGTGTCCTGGGGTCGGTGCGCTTCGTCCCGTTACTCAATGGTCCACTGGCCTGAGCATTTATTTAAACGCGCTGAATTCTCTTCGATGGCCTCTGTCTTATAGCGGGGTCGATTGATTAAACGGGGTGTTTTGGCGGGCAGCAAACGTGTGCGCCAAGCCATTTCGCTTCATTAAGGGTAAAGCCGGCACGGCCCGTTATACTTGCGACACTTCGTGCCGGAACACGGCAAATCACATTTTCAGCCACCACAAAGGGAGCGGCGGGTGAGTCTCACAGTCATAGCGCAGCGTATGGGTACAACGAGCTTTCAGCGCCTGGTGACTGGCCTTGTCATGAGCACCTTGCTGGTCGGTTGCTCCAGTAACAAATCCAGCGATGTAGGTGTTGTCGACCGCAACAAAGCCGCCGTCCAGCGCCCGGCCGTGACCACCGGGCAGTACGTCGTTCGTCCCAAGGACACCCTGTTCTCCATCGCCTTTCGCTACGGCTGGGACTACAAGGCGCTGGCGGCGCGCAACAACATTGAGCCGCCGTACACCATCCGTCCGGGCCAGACGATTCGCTTTGATGGGCGCACCGGTTCAACGCCGACCACCGTGGTCAGCTCTTCCAGTTCCTCGCCTTCGTCCTCGAGTAAAACCACGGTCATCCGTCGCTCTGCGGACGGTACGACCACCTCCACACCGGTGGTTGTACCGTCCGTCGCCAACAAGCCGGCACCCGCTCCACTGCCTCCACCGGGTCCAGCCCCGACCGGCTGGGGGTGGCCATCTAATGGCATTTTGATTGGCAAATTCTCATCAAACGGTAGTTTGAATAAAGGAATTGATATCGCAGGGGATTTGGGACAGCCTGTTTTAGCTGCGTCTGATGGGACGGTGGTATACGCCGGGAGTGGCTTAAGGGGCTACGGCGAATTAGTCATCATCAAACACAGTGAAACCTACGTCAGTGCCTACGGACATAACCGCAGGTTGTTGGTTCGGGAGGGGCAGCAGGTCAAGGTCGGACAGACAATTGCCGAAATGGGGTCAACGGGTACAGACCGGGTGAAACTGCATTTTGAGATTCGCCGCCAAGGTAAACCAGTAGATCCGCTGCAATTCCTGCCACGTCGTTGATCGCTTCCAGCCTGTTCCGTCACGTAGAGGGGACAGGCTCCAGCGTTGCCAAGGATAAAGGCGCCGCTTGAGCTTGAGGTCGAACTCACCAAAGGACTATAACAATGGCTCTCAGTAAAGAAGTGCCGGAGTTTGACATCGACGATGAGGTTCTCCTGATGGAGACCGACGTCGGCACGGATTCGATGTCGAATGATGAAGGGGCGGCTCCACCTTCCGTTCGTGCCAAATCCAAACACTCCGCGACATTGAAGCAACACAAGTACATCGATTACACGCGGGCACTCGATGCCACGCAGCTGTACCTCAATGAAATCGGCTTTTCCCCTCTACTGTCCCCCGAAGAAGAAGTGCACTTTGCGCGCCTGTCGCAAAGTGGAGATCCGGCCGGGCGCAAACGCATGATTGAAAGTAACCTGCGGCTGGTGGTGAAAATCGCCCGGCGTTACGTCAATCGGGGTCTTTCGCTGCTCGATCTGATCGAAGAGGGCAACCTCGGCTTGATCCGGGCGGTGGAGAAGTTCGACCCTGAGCGCGGTTTCCGCTTCTCGACCTACGCAACCTGGTGGATTCGTCAGACCATCGAGCGCGCGATCATGAATCAGACCCGGACCATCCGGTTGCCGATCCATGTGGTCAAGGAGCTCAACGTGTACCTGCGGGCCGCACGGGAGCTGACGCAAAAACTCGATCATGAGCCCTCACCCGAAGAGATCGCCAACCTGCTGGAAAAACCGGTAGCGGAGGTCAAGCGCATGCTGGGCCTCAACGAGCGAGTTTCTTCGGTCGACGTCTCGCTGGGTCCGGACTCGGATAAAACCCTGCTGGACACCCTTACCGACGATCGCCCAACCGATCCATGCGAACTGCTGCAGGATGACGACCTGTCTCAAAGCATCGACCAGTGGCTCTCGGAGTTGACCGACAAGCAGCGCGAGGTGGTTGTACGCCGCTTCGGCCTGCGTGGTCACGAGAGCAGCACCCTTGAAGATGTGGGCCTGGAAATTGGCCTGACCCGTGAGCGGGTCAGACAGATTCAGGTAGAAGGTCTGAAACGCCTGCGGGAGATCCTGGAGAAAAACGGGCTGTCGAGCGAGTCGCTGTTTCAATAAGCCATTCGTTAGCGCTCCGTATTGCGGATAACAAGAAGCCCCGACTGGTTCGGGGCTTTTTGTTGTCCGCAATCCTGGTTTTCTTCCCCGGGACGCCAGCGCAGCTTTGTAGCTTCAGGGTGTAAGTCTTCGCTTACTCTTTACGTAAGTGTTCACTATTTTTACAGGTTGGCAGTCGACCATATTTTTCCCGGGTCAGTTTTATCCCGCTGAAAAACCAGCAGATTTTCTAACGTGAACCGGATGTGACAAGCCATCCGGGCCCGCCCGGGCGATTGCTCTTGGCGGTAAAAACTCTAGTATCGGTGCTGTGTCTACGGACAGACACGCCCTTCAAGGACGAGGGGAAAGGACATCGCAGGAAGCGATTCATCAGGATGATGAAAAGGAACACAGGGAATAGGGAAAAAATGTGGGCGGGTCAGACCGCCCCTTTTTTTGCCTGCAGAAAAGCAAAAAGGCCCTTGTGGGGCCTTTTTCTGGAACGCGGGGATAATCAGCGTTCGAGGTGTTCGATCTTGCCTGGCTTGCCATCCCACTCAGCGGCATCGGGCAACGGATCTTTGCGTTCGGTGACGTTCGGCCAGACCTCGGCCAATTCGAGGTTCAGAGCGATAAAGTTTTCCATGCCTGCAGGCACTTCATCTTCGGAGAAGATGGCTACGGCAGGGCATTCAGGTTCGCACAGTGCGCAGTCGATGCACTCATCCGGGTGAATCACCAGGAAATTCGGGCCTTCGTAAAAGCAGTCCACCGGACAGACTTCTACGCAGTCGGTGTACTTGCACTTGATGCAGTTGTCGGTGACGACGAAGGTCATTTCTAATTTTCTCCTCAGGCGCGGCTTGCTGCGCCCCTTCACGTAGGGGTCGCAAGGTTTGGGAGCGATAGTCTGCAAGCCAGGCTAAAAGCCTGCAGCATCCCAAACCGCGCGAGATTCTAACAGCTTGCAAGCCGGTGCGTTAGACCCGTGTCTTTAGTGTATAGAGCATTTCGAGCGCGCGACGTGGCGTCATGTTGTCCAGATCGAGTTTGGCCAGTTCATCCAGCACCGGATGCGGCAGGCTGGCGAACATGTCGCTTTGCTGTGGCGCGGCCGGTTTGCCTTTGGTCGGCGCAGGCGCCTCATGGGGCAGGGCGGTGTCTTCCAGCCGGCTCAAGTGCTCACGGGCACGCACGATCACTTCGTTCGGCACACCGGCCAACTGCGCGACTGCCAGGCCGTAGCTCTGGCTGGCTGGCCCTGGCAACACATGGTGCAGGAACACGATGCGTTCGTTGTGCTCGGTGGCGTTGAGGTGCACGTTGGCTACCAGCGGCTGGGCTTCCGGCAACACCGTCAGCTCAAAGTAGTGGGTGGCGAACAGGGTGTAGGCCCGCAGGTGCGCCAGGCGTTCCGCCGCCGCCCACGCCAGGGACAGGCCGTCGAAGGTGCTGGTGCCGCGCCCCACTTCGTCCATCAGCACCAGGCTGCGTTCGGTGGCGTTGTGCAGGATGTTGGCGGTTTCGCTCATCTCGACCATGAAGGTCGAGCGTCCGCCGGCCAGGTCATCGCTGGAGCCGATCCGCGTGAAGATGCGGTCGACCAGGGACAACTCGCAACTGGCCGCCGGCACGAAGCTGCCGATGTGCGCCAGGAGCACAATCAAGGCGGTCTGACGCATGTAGGTGGATTTACCGCCCATGTTCGGACCAGTGATCACCAGCATGCGGGTGTTGTCGTCCAGGCTCAGGTCGTTGGCCACGAACGGGGTGGTCAATACCTGTTCAACCACCGGGTGGCGACCCTGGTTGATGCGCATGCACGGCTCGCTGACAAAACGCGGGCAGTTCAGGTCGAGGTTCAGCGCCCGTTCGGCCAGGTTGCTCAGCACGTCAAGCTCGGCCAGCGCTGCCGCTGTGTCCTGCAGGGGTGGCAGCTGGGCGATCAGGTCTTCAAGCAGCGCTTCGTACAGCATCTTCTCCCGCGCCAGGGCACGGCTCTTGGCTGACAGTGCCTTGTCTTCGAAGGCTTTCAGTTCCGGTGTAATGAAGCGCTCGGCGCCTTTGAGGGTCTGGCGGCGAATGTAGTCGGCAGGGGCGGACTCGGCCTGCTTGCTCGGCAGTTCGATGAAGTAGCCGTGGATGCGGTTGTAGCCGACTTTCAGGTGAGACAGGCCCGTGCGGGCTTTTTCCCGGGCTTCGAGGTCGATCAGGAATTGCCCGGCGTTCTCGCTGAGAGATTGCAGTTCATCGAGTTCGCTGTCGTAACCGGTTTTCAGCACGCCGCCGTCACGGATCACCGCGGGCGGGTTGTCGATGATGGCTTTTTCCAGCAATGCCGCCAGTTCCGGGTAGGTGCTGGTGGTGGTTGCCAGTTGGTTGAGGTGTGGCGCTTCCAGTTCGGTCATCGCCACTTGCAGTTGCGGCAGCGCGCCGAGGGCATCACGCAGGCGGGCGAGGTCCCGTGGGCGGGCATTGCGCAGGCCGATCCGGGCGAGAATGCGCTCAATGTCGCCGATTTCCTTGAGCTGCGGTTGCAGCTTTTCGAAACGGTAGCCGTCCAGCAGGCAGGTGATCGAGGTCTGGCGCGCCAGCAACACGCTCAAGTCACGCAGCGGGCGGTTCAGCCAGCGCGTCAGCAGGCGGCTGCCCATGGCGGTCTGGCAACGATCGACCACCGATTGCAGGGTGTTGTCGCGACCGCCGGCCAGGTTGGTGTCCAGTTCCAGGTTGCGGCGACTCGCACCGTCCAGCACCACGGTATCGTCCAGGCGTTCGTGGCGCAGGCTGCGCAAGTGCGGCAGGGCGGTGCGCTGGGTTTCTTTCGCGTAGGCCAGCAGGCAGCCGGCGGCGCCTATGGCCAGGGTCAGGTTTTCGCAACCGAAACCTTTCAGGTCCTGGGTGGAGAATTGCTGGCAAAGACTCTTGAGTGCCGAATCACGCTCGAAATCCCACGGCGCGCGGCGACGGACTCCGCGACGTTTCTCGGCCGGCAGATCCTTGGGCCAGTCATCGGGGATCAGCAATTCCACCGGATTGACGCGCTCCAGTTCCGCCAGCAGGTTTTCCCAACCCTTGATTTCCAGCACGCTGAAGTTGCCACTGGTGATGTCCAGCACCGCCAGGCCGAACAGGCGCTCATCGCCCAGGACGGCGGCGATCAGGTTGTCCCGGCGTTCATCGAGCAGCGCTTCGTCGCTCACCGTACCCGGGGTGATGATCCGCACCACCTGGCGATCCACCGGGCCTTTGCTGGTGGCCGGGTCGCCGACCTGCTCGCAGATCACCACGGACTCGCCGAGCTTCACCAGTTTCGCCAGATAACCTTCCGCCGCATGGTAAGGAATACCGCACATCGGAATCGCCTGGCCAGCCGACTGTCCGCGAGCGGTCAGGGTGATGTCGAGGAGCTTGGCGGCCTTCTTCGCGTCTTCATAGAAGATCTCGTAGAAGTCGCCCATGCGGTAAAACATCAACTGGTCAGGGTGCTGGTTCTTCAGGCGCCAGTACTGCTGCATCATCGGCGTGTGCGAGGACAGGTCGGAGAGGGCTTTATTCATCGGATTGCCAGGAAAACTCGTTCAAAAGGTGTGGGGCAAAAGCGGGCGTTGGCACGGCTTTTCCGCGATGGGCGCAAGGTTACCATGGGCAGTCTTGTCGACGCAGGCATCACGGCCGGGTGACGGCTTTATTGAAGATTCATGCATGGGGTATGCAAATAAGCATTTGTCGTGGCAAACGACTTCGCGCATTATGCGAATTATGCAAAAACGCAATGTTTCGACTGTTTTAAGAGCGCTGCTCGATCAGCACGGTATCTCCCCCACGGAGCTTCACCGTCGCACCGGCGTGCCTCAATCCACGCTCTCGCGCATCCTCGGCGGGAAGATTGTCGACCCCTCCGATAAACACATTTCGAAGATCGCCGACTACTTCGCCGTCAGTACCGATCAGCTGCGTGGCCGGGCGGTCATCGCGCAGGCGTCGGGTGCCCGGCGTGAAGCTACGCATTCGCAACTCACCGACATCAGTCTGTGGGACGACGACACCCCCATTGATGACGACGAGGTCTCGGTACCCTTTCTTCGCGAGGTTGAATTGGCTGCAGGATCAGGAAGATTCGTCATCGAAGAGAGCGAGCGCGCCAGCCTGCGCTTCGGCAAGCGCAGCCTGCGCCATAACGGCGTGCAGTTCGACCAGGCCAAATGTGTGACGGTGCGCGGCAACAGCATGCTGCCGGTGTTGCGTGACGGCGCCACGGTAGGCGTCAACGCCGGCAAGCGGGGGATTGGCGATATCGTCGATGGCGATCTCTATGCCATCAACCATAACGGCCAGCTGCGGGTCAAACAGCTGTATCGACTGCCGACAGGGATTCGCCTGCGTAGCTTCAACCGCGATGAGCATCCGGACGAGGACTACTCTTTCGCGGAAATGCAGGAAGAGCAGATCCTGATCCTGGGCCATGTGTTCTGGTGGGGCATGTACGCTCGTTGAAGCTTGCCCGCCCGCGGGCTCCTACGGCAGCTGCATTTCTTATGCGGCAAATTAATGCATTAATGCATTAATGCATTGACTGTATATGCATCCATGCATAGTCTTGTGCTCAACCGCTTGCACTGCCCCCCCCCAAAACACCCTGGAGGCCCGACATGACAAACGAGCAACAACTGTTGCTGGACCTGCCGATCTGGCTCGTCGTCGCGCTCGCAGTGGTCAGTGGGGTGTCTGGGGAAATGTGGCGCGCCGACAAGGAGGGCACTCGTGGTTGGTCATTACTGCGACGCCTGGCCCTCCGTTCCGGGGCCTGCATGGTGTGTGGCGTCTCGGCAATGATGTTGCTGTACGCCGCCGGGATGTCGATCTGGGCCGCTGGCGCTTTCGGTTGCCTCACCGCGATAGCCGGGGCTGACATGGTCGTAGGCTTGTACGGGCGCTGGGTGGCCCGGCGTATCGGTATCGATGATGCGCCGTCGCGCGATTCTCGTCCCGGCCCACAGTGAATGGGTGGCGCGTTGCCCTTGTCGCTACGCCGTCCGCTGGCACCACAACACGGTGCAACAATTACCGGCGAGGCTCGCGTGGCTGAGGTGTGTAATCTGGCGTTCGGGTCGCGGCATTCAATCGGCTGCCGGCGGATTTCTCCCAGCGCCACCTTGTGAATTTCAAGCATCAATCAAAGGAGTGAGCGATGCGCCTTACTGAGCAACAGTTACTCATGATTTTTCCCGACGCCCACACCCAGGTGGGCGTGTTCATACTCGCCCTCAATAACGCCATGGCACGTCGTAATATCAGTACCTCCGGGCGCATCGCCGCCTTCCTGGCGCAAATCGGCCACGAGTCGGGGCAATTGCAGCATGTGCGAGAGTTAGGCAACGACAAATATTTCGAAAAATACGATACCGGGGACCTGGCCCTGCGCCTGGGCAATTCCCCTGAGCCTGACGGCGACGGTCAGCGCTATCGGGGGCGTGGGCTGATCCAGATCACCGGCCGCAGTAATTATCTGCAGTGCAGTCGGGCACTTTTTGCTGATGAGCGCTTGCTGCAACAACCCGAACTGTTGGAGTTGCCACAATGGGCCGCCGAATCCGCGGCCTGGTTCTGGGCGCAAAACGGCCTTAATGAACTGGCCGATGGCGATGAGTTCAACAGTATTACCCGACGGATCAATGGTGGCTTGAACGGGCTCCAGGATCGTTTGCTGCTTTGGGAACGGGCGAAGACCGTGTTATCCCCGCCTGCGGGCTGACCTGCTCCCGTCTGCAAGCCTGAGAGGCCTGTGTCAGAGCGTTTGCCCGCTGACATTTTGATCGCTCCTGTAACTTGCAAGCGCCATTCGCTCGTGTACGTTAGTCCTCATTCCGTCCGATCAGGAGATGACCGTGAAAGAAATCACTCAGCTGGCCGCTGAACTCGGCAGGCGCCTGCAGCTTCTCAATGCCCACGTCACCGCCGCCGAGTCCTGCACGGGCGGCGGCATCAGCGAGGCGATTACCCGGATACCGGGCAGCTCGGCGTGGTTCGAGGCCGGTTACGTCACCTATTCCAACCGACAGAAGACGCTCCAGCTGAATGTCCCGACCGAGCTGTTTTCAACGGTGGGGGCGGTCAGTCGGGAGGTGGTCGAGGCCATGGTTCGTGGCGCACAGGAAAAAAGCCGTGCGCGTTTTGCCGTGGCGGTCAGTGGGGTGGCAGGGCCGGACGGCGGTTCGCCAAGCAAGCCGGTGGGCACCGTATGGCTGGCGTGGGGCGTCGACGATCAGGTGTTCAGCGAGGTGCAGCACTTTGTTGGTAACCGCGACGAGGTCCGCCGACAAACGGTGAAGGCCGCGCTAGAGGGGCTGCTGCGCCATGCTGCGGGAGAAATCGCAAATCAGGGGTAGGCGATCCGCAAGCGCTGTGGAATAATACTGTCTACTTATACAGGTGTTGGCCGTCAGGCCTTATTGATTACGTGAGGACTTTAATGGACGACAACAAGAAGAAAGCCTTGGCTGCGGCCCTGGGTCAGATCGAACGTCAATTCGGCAAGGGTGCCGTAATGCGTATGGGCGATCAGGACCGTCAGGCGATCCCGGCCATCTCCACTGGCTCTCTGGGTCTGGACATCGCTTTGGGCATTGGCGGCTTGCCAAAAGGCCGCATTGTTGAAATCTACGGTCCTGAATCTTCCGGTAAAACCACACTGACATTGTCCGTGATCGCCCAGGCTCAGAAAGCCGGCGCGACCTGCGCATTCGTCGATGCCGAGCACGCCCTGGACCCTGAGTACGCCGGCAAGCTGGGCGTCAACGTCGACGACCTGCTGGTGTCCCAACCTGACACCGGTGAGCAGGCCCTGGAAATCACCGACATGCTGGTGCGTTCCAATGCGGTCGACGTGATCATCGTCGACTCCGTGGCAGCGCTGGTGCCGAAAGCTGAAATCGAAGGCGAAATGGGTGACATGCACGTGGGCCTGCAAGCCCGTCTGATGTCCCAGGCACTGCGTAAAATCACCGGTAACATCAAGAACGCCAACTGCCTGGTGATCTTCATCAACCAGATCCGTATGAAAATCGGCGTGATGTTCGGTAGCCCGGAAACGACTACCGGTGGTAACGCGCTGAAGTTCTATGCGTCGGTTCGTCTGGATATCCGCCGCACGGGTGCGGTGAAAGAAGGTGATGAGGTCGTCGGTAGCGAGACCCGTGTCAAGGTTGTAAAGAACAAGGTGGCTTCGCCGTTCCGTCAGGCCGAGTTCCAGATTCTTTACGGCAAGGGCATCTACCTCAACGGCGAGATGATCGACCTGGGTGTTCTGCACGGTTTCGTTGAGAAGTCCGGTGCCTGGTATGCCTATAACGGCACCAAGATCGGTCAGGGTAAAGCCAACTCGGCCAAGTACCTGGCGGATAACCCGGATATTGCCGCAACGCTCGAGAAACAACTGCGTGACAAACTGCTGTCTCCGGCTTCGGTAGCGGATGCCAAGGCTTCTGCGGTCAAAGAGACCGAAGACGATCTGGCTGACGCTGATATCTGATTGATCCGATGACCGCCGTACTCGATACCCTCGTCGCGGTGCGGCGAACCGCAATGGACCTGCTCGCACGACGCGAGCACGGTCGAGTCGAGCTGACGCGTAAACTGCGTCAGCGCGGCGCTCTCCCTGAAATGATCGAAACAGCACTCGACCGATTGACGGAAGAGGGCTTGTTGTCCGAATGCCGTTACCTTGAAAGCTTCGTTTCCTACCGTGCCCGCAGCGGCTATGGCCCTTTGCGCATTCGTGAAGAGTTGGGCCAGCGTGGCCTGCAGCGTAGCGACATCGAACTCGCCCTGCGCGAAAGCGGCATCGACTGGCAGGAACAATTGCAGGACACCTGGCGACGCAAGTTCTCTGGGCAGTTACCGATAGATGCCCGGGAGCGCGCCAAGCAAGGCAGATTCCTGGCGTATCGGGGATACTCCATGGAAATGATCAGCCGCTTGTTCAGCGGTCGAGGGATGGACGATTGACTGAAACGGCTCGCTATTTCGATAGCGGGCCGTTTTTTTTCGCCTCACGTAACCTTTAAGGGTTCTCGCGTTCGTTGCTGCGCCTGTGGCTGGGTGTGTGCCCAGTTTTCCGGCAAGTTGATGTAATCCACCAGCTCACGCAGCCGGCCGTGGTCACGTGCGGTGAAGTTGAAAGCCAGCCGCGCCAAGTGGCTGAACCGTGCTTCGTCGTGCTCCTCTCCGTTATAGGCGTGTTGATGGAATTGATCGCTCAGGCACAGGTCGGCGAATGCCTCCTGCATGTGTTCGAGTGCCAGGTCGCTGAGCTTGTGATTCATGCGAATCACGAACTGATGCTTGAGCCAGCGACTGGAGTGGTAATTGCTGTAGAACTGGTTGATCTGCTCCACCGCGTCCTCGGCGTTGTAGACCAGTTTCACCAGCTTCATGTCGGTGGGCAGGATGTAGCGATTCTCCTCCAGTTGCTGGTGGATGAAATCCAGTGCGCCCTGCCAGAATTTACCGCCCGGTGCGTCCAGCAGCACCACGGGCACCAATGGGCTTTTGCCCGTCTGGATCAGCGTCAGTACTTCCAGCGCTTCGTCCAGGGTGCCGAAACCGCCTGGGCACAGCACCAGTGCATCCGCTTCCTTGACGAAGAACAGCTTGCGCGTGAAGAAGAAATGGAAAGGCAGCAGGTTGGTCGTGCCCTGGACGGTGGGGTTGGCATGTTGCTCGAAGGGTAGGGTGATATTGAATCCCAGGCTGTGTTCCAGGCCTGCACCTTCATGGGCCGCGGCCATAATGCCGCCGCCCGCGCCCGTGATGACCATCATGTCCGAGCGCGCCAGGGCGGCGCCGAGTTCCCGGGCGAGGCCATACAAGGGGTGTTCCACTGGGGTGCGTGCGGAGCCGAAGACGGTGACTTTGCGTCGCCCCTTGAACTGCTCCAGCACACGGAAAGCGTGCTCGAGTTCGCGCAGGGCTTGCAGGGTTATCTTGGCGTTCCAGCGGTTGTGGTCTTCCTGGGCCATGCGCAGCACGGTCAGGATCATGTCGCGGTAGATCGGAATGTTCGGGCTATTGGGTGAAACCAGGTTGAGTTGCTCTTCGACCTTGCTGATGAGGTTGTGGCCGCTTTGTTCAAAATGACGGCTCAGGAGGTCATTCGGTTGGTAAGGCATTCAACTTCTCCTTCTGCACAGAGCCATCGGCTTCGACCATTGAAGCGTCAACGCCACGACACTTCATGTGTCGCTGTCTGCCCAGGCCCATGCCTGGGCGATTCACTTGACCCTGATCGGGTCATCCATACCGGCTCTGTTTTTCCCTTGGGTGAAAGAAACGTTCGCACGGCGCAAGGCGAAACGGGTGGCCCTTTCCAGCCCTGACACAATGAACGTAGATACCTGAAATCTAGACCCTCGCGATGATTCGTGCTGCCTTGATCATTGCGCTGCAAAGTCTTTCCTGGCAACCGTTTATTGACGATTTGCAAGGTGGTTTCACCGCCCGTCCGAACCTGCCGCGAGTGTTCCGTACTCTGATTTACTAAGTTACAGGTGTAACACGACAACTTGGCGTCAAAGGCAGGGCGCAAGGTATAAGCGGTTCAAGGATTTGTCGCTCATCACGAGCGAGGTGCAGGGAGCCGGTAAACCATGGCCAGGGTCATTCTGGAGATCGATACGCAACTGTATCGATTGCTGAAGTCATCAGCCGAGATCAATCATTTGAGTCTCGAGGAGGAGTGCTGCCGGCGTCTTATGGGCGCGGAGCGGCGTTCACGCTATTTGCAGGCGCTGGTGGCGGAACTGCGCGCCGAGGATGAGCAGCGGCGCGCAAAATCCCACTGACTTACTTTTTCTTCTGGGTCGCTTTCGGGCAATCCGATTCCTGGTAGCTTGCAGAACCGACCGCACGGTTGGTCTTTACCTCGGTGAAGTCGTAACGCATGACCGCGCCCTTGGCCATCAGCTTGCGGAAGGACGGGTTGTTGCATACCGAGGCGCCCAGCTGGAAGTACACAGCCTTGGGGTCTGCACGCATCTTGTTGGCGTGGCTGCTTTGCACGCTCAGGTGATTGATCAGCACATTGCCTTCGACCGTGTAGCCCTGATCGAGAATGTCTTCATTGATCGCCCGTGGAGTGCCGACGCTGCTTTGGGTGGCGACGTTTCGCAGCTCTCTGTTCAGATTCTGCTCACTCAAGGACGCAGCCTGAGCGATGAATGGCGACGCCAGCAGAATGGCAGCGGTGGGAACGATAAAGCGCAGCATGAAACTCTCCTGGGGCAGTGATGGGAGTTTGACCCATCACATGACTGTGCGTTCAGTGGCGGCGAATTATAGGGGAGCAGGCCTGGACGGTACAGGTTTGCGCCAGAGGGTCTGGTAAACTGCCTGCACTTTCACCCCTTGCCGAGTGCTTTTCGTGTCGATCTCTTTTTCCTGCCGGCGTGGCCTGCGATGAACCATGCTCCCAACGCCGTAGCCCGTCTGCGCGACCAGCGCGAAGAGGAAGGCATCAAGCCGATCCAGGCCCGTGGATGGCGGGCAACACGGTGCCGCGCGTGCCGGGTGATCGAGAGTCACTGCCTGTGCGCCTGGCGCCCGCAAGTCGAGACGCGCTCCGGGGTGTGCCTGATCATGACCGGCAAGGAAGTCTTCAAGCCCAGCAACACCGGCTGGCTGATTGCCGATGTAGTGCGTGACAACCATGCATTCATCTGGTCGCGCACCGACGTCGATCAACAGTTGCTGGCGTTGCTGTCCGACCCGCAATGGCAGCCTTATCTGGTGTTTCCGGGTGAATATGTCGCGCCCGAGCGGGTGACTCACAGCGTGGCGGTCGATCAGAGCCGGCGGCCGCTGTTCATCTTGCTGGACGCGACCTGGACCGAAGCCCGGAAGATTTTCCGCAAAAGCCCGTATTTCGACACGCTTCCGATCCTCAGTCTGTTGCCCGAGAAGCTCTCGCGCTATCAATTGCGCCGCTCCACCCGAAGCGAACACCTGTGCACTGCGGAAGTCGCGGCGTTGTGTCTCGATCTCGCGGGGGATGTCGAGGCGGCCTCGGCACTCGACGCTTATTTCGATGTGTTCAGCCAGCATTACCTCGACGCCAAGCGTCAGCTGGAAATGAATGTTTCGACCCCGGCGCACACTGAGTTGATGGCCTATGTTCAACCAGCAGTGGTATCGATGGACTGATTGTCGCCGATGCTGCAATAAAGTGTACCGGCCATGTCGCTTGACCACCCCGGTTTCGCTGGGCATGCTTGGCGCCGATTAGGGTGCGGCCAGAGTTTGAAACGCCGTTTTTTGCGTTGAACGTGCCCCGTTGGTGCAGCTGCGTGGCTGTTACCTCGCGTTGTTTTGGCGTTACCCGAATGCATCGGGTATCCCATGAAAAAACAGGATCATTTGAAAAATGGCCACATACGAAATCCTGATTGCCGATGACCACCCTCTTTTTCGTTCCGCCCTGCATCAAGCCGTGACCCTGGGCCTGGGCCCGGATGTTCGCCTGGTGGAAGTGGCGAGCATTGCCGAGCTGGAGGCACGCCTGGGCGAAAAGGCTGACTGGGACCTGGTGCTGCTGGACCTGAACATGCCGGGCGCGTATGGGTTTTCCGGGTTGGTGCTGTTGCGCGGCCAGTATCCGCAAATTCCCGTGGTCATGGTCTCGGCCCAGGAAGAAGCGACGATCATGGTCAAATCCCGCGAATTTGGTGCAAGCGGTTTCATCCCCAAGTCCAGCGACCTGAGTGTTATCCAGAAAGCCGTGCGCGCGGTGCTTGATGGCGATGTTTTCTGGCCACCGCAGGCGTTTGAAGCCGTCAGCGTTTCCGATGAAGCCAAGGCCGCCAGTGAAGGCCTGGCAAGCTTGACTCCGCAACAGTTCCGGGTGCTGACCATGGTCTGCGAAGGGTTGCTGAACAAGCAGATTGCCTACGAACTGAGCGTTTCCGAAGCGACCATCAAGGCCCACGTTACCGCGATTTTTCGTAAACTGAATGTGCGGACCCGCACCCAGGCAGCACTGCTGCTGCAACAACTTGAGTCAATTTCAAGCCATTGAGCGCTGGCGCCTTCACGCTTTTTTGACTTTGGTTAATCTAGCTTTCTCACTCCTTTTTTCGGTCAGTTCCTACTCTATGTCACCTTTCAAAGGCCAGACCGGCCTTAAACGTATCCTCAATGCTTCCGGCTACTCGCTGGACGGCCTGCGCGCAGCGTTCACCGGCGAAGCGGCGTTTCGGCAACTGGTGTTGCTCAACGTCATTCTGATCCCGCTGTCATTCTTCTTGAACGTGAGTCGTGTCGAGCAGGCGTTGCTGATTGCGGTATGCCTGCTGGCGCTGATCGTCGAGTTGCTCAATTCGGCCGTGGAAGCGGCCATCGACCGCATTTCCCTGGAGTTGCACCCGTTGTCGAAAAACGCCAAGGACATGGGCAGCGCCGCACAATTGGTGGCCTTGACCATGATCGCGCTGGTCTGGGCGGTGATTCTGCTTTAAGCGATCGTAGGCAGAACGATCTCGTCGCTGCGCTGCACCCCGGCGGTGAACGCGCGGCACAGGTCGAGGAACTCACGCATCGCCGAGGTCTGGTACTTCTGCTTGTGCCAGATGAAATAGAACTGTCGCGCCAGGTCCAGGTCCGGTGTCTCCACCGCCACCAGGCTGCCGCGACGGAACGCATCCCGTAGCGCCAGCCGCGAGATACAGCCTATCCCCAGGCCGGATTCGACGGCGCGCTTGATGGCTTCGGTGTGCTCCAGTTCCAGGCGGATGTTCAGTGCGGTACGGTGATGGCGCATGGCCTGGTCGAACGTCAGGCGTGTACCTGAGCCTTGTTCACGCAGGATCCAGGCTTCCTGGCTCAGTTCCTCCATGCTCGCGGTACCGCGTTTGGCCAGCGGATGTTGCGGCGCGCAAAAGACCACCAGTTCATCTTCGACCCAACTTTGCACTTCGATGTCCGGGTGGCTGCAATCGCCTTCGATCAGACCCAGGTCAATTTCGTAGTGGGCAACCTGTTGCACAATATTGGCGGTGTTCTGCACGTGCAGCTTTACCTGGCTTTCCGGGTGGCGCTGCATGAACCCGCCGATCAGCAGGGTCGCGAGGTAGTTGCCAATGGTCAGGGTTGCGCCGACCGCCAATGAGCCAAAACCGGACTTGCCATTGAGCAGGTCTTCGATTTCCTTGGCCTGGTCGAGCAGGGCTACCGCCTGGGGCAGCAGTTGTTTACCCAGGGCGTTGAGGCTCAGCCGTTTGCCGGCGCGGTCGAACAGCTGGCAGCTGCACTGGCGCTCCAGCTCGGTAATCGATGTGCTCGCCGCCGACTGTGAGAGGTTGAGCAGGCCCGCAGCACGGGAGACGCTTTCCTGCTGGGCGACGGCAACGAACACTTGAAGTTGACGGAGAGTAAATCGCATATCGATATAACCGATAACCCTTATCTTAATAATCCAGTTAACAGATATTGTCGTCGCTATTAGAATGCGATGCAATTGCGCACCACAGGTCTCTTCCTGAAAGGGCAAGCGCAGACCCAATCTCCAGGAGTCCCCGTACATGAGCAACATGAACCACGAGCGTGTCCTCAGTGTTCATCACTGGAACGACACTCTGTTCAGCTTCAAGTGCACCCGTGATCCGGGCCTGCGCTTCGAGAACGGTCAGTTCGTGATGATCGGCCTGCAACAGCCAAACGGCCGCCCGCTTATGCGCGCTTACTCGATTGCCAGCCCGAACTGGGAAGAGCATCTCGAGTTCTTCAGCATCAAGGTGCCTGATGGTCCGCTGACTTCCCAGCTGCAGCATCTGAAGGAAGGCGACGAGATCATCATCAGCAAGAAGCCTACCGGCACGCTGGTGCTGGATGACTTGAAGCCTGGCAAACATCTGTACCTGCTCAGCACCGGTACCGGTCTGGCGCCGTTCATGAGCGTCATCCAGGACCCGGAAACGTACGAGCGTTTCGAAAAAGTGATCCTGTGCCACGGCGTACGTTACGTCAACGAAGTCGCCTACCGCGAGTTCATCACCGAGCACCTGCCGCAGAACGAGTTCTTCGGCGACGCCCTGCGTGACAAGTTGATCTACTACCCGACCGTGACCCGCGAGCCGTTCGAAAACGAAGGTCGCCTGACCGACCTGATGCGCAGCGGCAAGCTGTTCAGCGACATCGGCCTGCCACCGATCAACCCGCAGGACGACCGCGCCATGCTGTGCGGCAGCCCGAGCATGCTCGACGAGACCAGCGAAGTGCTGAACAGCTTCGGCCTGAAAGTCTCCCCGCGCATGCGTGAGCCGGGTGACTACCTGATCGAGCGTGCGTTCGTCGAGAAATAAGCACGAACAACTGCTTCTGCTCTACCTGTGGGAGCGAGCCTGCTCGCGATGGCGGTGTGACAGTCAACTCAATGTCGACTGACACCCCTTCGCGAAGAGGTTCGCTCCCACAGTTGTTTCTGGTGTTCAGGCTTTTGCGGGAATGACTTCAAGCACGCGGATCATCTCCGGCGTCGGATAATGCCAGCGCACATCTACATCCCAGAATTGCGCGCCATATTCGCGCTCTGGGGCAGGCGTCTGGTAAGCCGGGCGTGGATCCTGCGCCAAACACTGCTCGATCAACTCAACCAACGGCTCTGCAAGGCGTTCAGCGTGCCCGTGAGCCTGTTGCAGGGCGTTATCCGCCCACTGCACGGGAATCAACAGCGGCGCGGCGCTGGCGACGCTATTGGTGGCTGTGTCGATGATGTCCGCGTAAGGCACGTAGGGTTTGATGTCGAGGATCGGCGTGCCATCGAGCAGGTCGATGCCGGATATCCACAGGCGATTGGCTTCGACCTTGTCGAGTTTGACCACGGACTGGCCAATACCGTTAGGGCGGTGGGTGGCGCGGGTGGCAAACACGCCCATGGACTTGTTGCCACCCAGGCGAGGCGGGCGGACTTTCAGTCGCGGCTTTTCCTCCAGGGCCTGATGGAACAGGAACAGCAGCCACACGTGGCTGACTTGCTCCAGGCCCTGAACGGCGTCGCCCTGATCGAATGGCGCCACCAGTTCCAGGACACCGCGCGCGGCCGGGGCCAGCTGGGGTTGGCGCGGGATGGCGAACTTCTCCTTGAAGCAGGAGCGCACGAAGCCGATGGGGGAAACGCTGTAGGTCATGGTTTGGGGTCGAGGCGGTATGGGGCGGGCATGATAACCCGATCGACCTTTGCATCGGTGGTGCCTGTCAGTCCGCTATCGCGGGCAAGCCCGCTCCCACAGTGGATCTCGGTCGGCCACAAATTTTGTGAGCACCAAAAATCCCTGTGGGAGCGTGGCTTGCCCGCAATGGCCGCACCGCCGATCTCAGAGACTGAACCCACCATCCAGCGGAATGATATTCCCGGTCATGTAGGCCCCGGCCGTACTCGCCAGGCTGATCGCCAGCGCCGCCATCTCCTCCTCGCGACCCCAACGCTTCATCGGAATCAGTGCTGTATCCTCAGCGAGTGCCTGCTCATCATTGCCGATGTGCTGAGTCATCTTGCTCGGAAAGCGCCCCGGTGCAATCACATTGACGTTGATGTGCTGGCTTACCAACTCCCGAGCCAGAATCCGCGACAGTTGATGCAGCGCCGCTTTGCTTGGCCCATAGGCATACGCCTGTTCGCCGAAGGAGGAAATCCCGGCGACTGAGCCGATATTGATGATCCGGGCCGGGTTCGCAGGTGAACCGGCTTTGCGTAGCAGTGGCAGAAACTGCTGGATGCAGTTGAATACTGACGTCACATTCAGCTGCATGACCTTTTCCCAGCCCTTGATCGGGTAGCTTTCCAGTGGCGCCCCCCAGGTGGTGCCGGCGTTGTTCACCAGAATATCGAGGTGGGTCATCTGCTCACCGAGCCGCGTGGCCAACTGCTGCACGCCTTCTTCAGTGGCCAGGTTGGCGGCCACCGCGTGGCAGCGCCCGAACGCGCCGAGTTCGTCCGCCGTTTGCCGGCAGGCTTCGACATCGCGGGCACACACGTACACAGTAGCGCCTGCCTCGACATAGGCCTTGGCGATCATTTTGCCGATACCGCGGGTGCCGCCGGTCACCAGTGCGGTGCGGCCTTGCAGGGAGAAGTAGGGATGCATGGCGAATCCTGAGAACTGAGGGTCTTTACACCCTAGTCGCCAGCCGCCGGAAGCGGAGCCACTATTTTTGCGCGGAATGGGGGGCCATACGGCCAGGCGTCGGCCCCCTGTAGGAGCTGGCTTGCCAGCGAAGGCGGCTGATTGACCGCCGCCGGGCTCTCGGGCCTCTTCGCTGGCAAGCCAGCTCCTACAGGTTTATTGCGGGCGAACGCGCAGGGTCAGGCCCTTGAGGAAGTTGCGCAGCAACTGGTCGCCGCACGGGCGGTAGTTGGTGTGGCCGAACTTGCGGAACAGCGCGCTCAGCTCAGGCTTGGATACCGGGAACTCGGCGGCCTTGAGGATCGCGTGCATATCGTCTTCTTTCAGCTCGAAGGCCACGCGCAGCTTTTTCAGGATGATGTTGTTGGTCACCGGCACTTCGATCGGCTGCGGTGGGCGGCTTTCGTCCTTGCCGCGCTTGAAGATCACCAGGCCGTCGAGGAAGTGCGCCATCACCTCGTCAGGGCAGCGTACGAAACCTTCCTCGTCTTCCTCTTTCTTGTCGAGGTAGGTCACCAGGTCGGCCAAGGTCACGTCCATGCCGCCGAGCTTGATGATCTCGATGACTTTCTTGTCGCTGATGTCGAGCATGTAGCGCACGCTGCGCAGTACGTCATTGTGAATCATGGTGTGCAATCCTGATATTCAGCAGTGGGCGCCGCAATAGCAGCGGCGCCGGAATGTGTGGCGGCGTGAGGAGCCTTAGAACTTCTCTTTGCCGGACAGGTAGCGCCATTGCCCCAGGGGCACCTTGCCGATGGACACGCCGCCGATACGGATGCGGCGGATGCCCACGACTTTCAGGCCGACGGCCTGGCAGAACAGGGCGATCACGCCCGGCTGCGGGTTCTTCATGGCGAAGCGCAGGCGGTTTTCGTTCTGCCAGCTGGCCTTGACCGGTGGCAGTTCCTTGCCCTTGTAGGTCAGGCCGTGTTGCAAGCGGTTGAGGCCGTGTTCAACCATGTCACCTTCGACTTCGACCACGTATTCCTGCTCGATCTTGCTGGAGTCGGCAGTGAGCTTGCGCAGGATCTTCCAGTCCTGGGTGAACACCAGCAAACCGCTGGCATTGGCCTGCAGGTCGGTGCTGGCGGTCAGGCGCTGGAAGTGGCCCTTGAGCGGGCGTTTGCCGTAGCGGTGCTCTTCGCTCAGGGTCTCGGCGCTGATGGTCGCCATGGCGGTGTCCGCGTCCATGCCGGCGGGCACGTTGAGCAGGATGGTGACCGGCTCTGGCGCGGTGGCCTTGGCTTCAGGATCCAGCTCGACTTTTTGCGTGCCGACCTTGAACTGCGGCTCGTCGACGACTTCGCCGTCGACGGTGACCCAGCCGCCCTCGATGAACAGCTCAGCCTCCCGACGGGAGCAGCCGACGAGTTCGATGAGGCGTTTGGAGAGTCGAATCGGGTCAGTCATGACAGGGCCGTAACAAAAAAGGGGTGGGCATTGTACCTGCCTGGCGCCGGTTAATCCCGGAACCATTTTGTACCATGCGGCATTTTGTAGGAGCTGGCTTGCCAGCGAAGGCGGCCGATTGATCGCCGCCAGGCTTTCGGGCTTCTTCGCTGGCAAGCCAGCTCCTACAATTGTTCTATGTTGTTTCAGCCATTGCGCGTCAGTTGCTGAGCCTGGCGCAAACGCATGTGCAACAGCGGATACGGCTGGCCCATGCCGTCGACTTCCGAACGCCCGATCACCTCGAAACCCTGCTTGAAGTAAAACCCCAGTGCTTGCGGGTTCTGTTCGTTGACGTCCAGCTCATCGGCGTTGAGGTTTTCCAGGGCATAGCGCAGTAACCGCTTGCCAAGACCCTGGCCGCGATGCGCCGGGTCGATGAAGAGCATCTCGATCTTGCCCGCCGCGACACCGGCGAATCCGGTGATGCGCTGTTGCGGGTCTTTGGTGCAGATCAGCATCACCGCGTCGAGGTAGCGGGTCAGCACCAGGTTCTTCAACAGTTCGATGTAGCTGTCCGGCAGAAAATCGTGGGTAGCGCGGACCGAGGCCTCCCAGACCCTGGTCAATTCTTCGTAGTCGCTTTGTTTCGGTGTATGAATGACCGAATGTTGGCGCATGCCAGCCTGCCCCTTGGGTGATTGGAGATGAGAATCCGTTCCTCATCAAACGATAGCCGTAAAAAAGCCCCGCATCTCGTCAAGAGAGCGGGGCTTTTCATATTTTTTGCGACTAGATCTGTTCAGCCCACAGGTCGTATTCGTCGGCGTCGGTCACTTTGCACCAGACTTTGTCACCTGGTTTCAAGTTGCTGCCGTTGTCGATGAACACGTTGCCGTCGATTTCCGGGGCATCGAAGAAGCAGCGGCCAACCGCGCCTTGCTCGTCGACTTCATCGACCAGCACTTCGATTTCGCGGCCGATGCGCATTTGCAGGCGTGCCGAGCTGATGGCCTGCTGGTGCGCCATGAAGCGCTCCCAACGGTCCTGCTTGACGTCATCCGGCACCACTTCCAGGTCCAGGTCATTGGCCGGGGCGCCTTCAACCGGCGAGTACTGGAAGCAGCCGACGCGGTCGAGCTGGGCTTCGGTCAGCCAGTTCAGCAGGTACTGGAAGTCTTCTTCGGTTTCGCCCGGGAAGCCGACGATGAAGGTCGAACGGATGATCAGGTCCGGGCAGATTTCGCGCCAGTTCTTGATCCGCGCCAGGGTCTTGTCTTCGAACGCCGGGCGTTTCATCGACTTGAGCACTTTCGGGCTGGCGTGCTGGAACGGGATGTCCAGGTACGGCAGGATCTTGCCGGCGGCCATCAGCGGGATCAGCTCGTCGACGTGCGGGTACGGGTAAACGTAGTGCAGGCGCACCCAGACACCGAGGGTGCTCAGGGCTTCGCAGAGTTCGGTCATGCGGGTTTTCACCGGCGCGCCGTTCCAGAAACCAGTGCGGTACTTGACGTCGACACCATAGGCGCTGGTGTCCTGGGAGATTACCAACAGCTCCTTGACGCCGGACTTGACCAGGCGCTGGGCCTCGTCGAGCACGTCACCGACCGGACGGCTGACCAGCTTGCCACGCATCGACGGGATGATGCAGAAGCTGCAGCTGTGGTTGCAGCCTTCGGAAATCTTCAGGTAGGCGTAGTGGCGCGGGGTCAGCTTGATCCCTTGTGGCGGCACCAGGTCGATCAGCGGGTTGTGGTCCTGGCGTGGCGGCACGACTTCGTGCACGGCATTGACCACTTGCTCGTACTGCTGCGGACCGGTGACGGCCAGCACGCTCGGGTGTACGTTGCGGATATTGCCTTCTTCGACGCCCATGCAGCCGGTGACGATGACCTTGCCGTTTTCCTTGATGGCTTCGCCGATCACTTCCAGGGATTCGGCCTTGGCCGAGTCGATGAAGCCACAGGTGTTGACCACCACGACATCGGCGTCCTGATAGGTGGACACGACGTCATAGCCTTCCATGCGCAGCTGGGTGAGGATGCGCTCGGAGTCGACCAGTGCTTTGGGGCAACCCAGGGATACGAAGCCAACCTTTGGATTGGCCGGCGCAGGAGTGGTGGACATGTCTAACCTCGGTGTTTTGTGACGCCGCTTGCCGGGTTGGGCAAAACCGACGGACGGGCGCTTGAACTGCGCCTCTGATCAAAAAGTGCGCAATTCTAGCGATGAGACGTTCACTTGACCAGCTTTATGCAGGGAAATACGACGAGTGCTGCGCTATGCTTCGCGCCGTTGGGCCTTACCGATTTTTTACAGTCAAGAAAACGTCTGTAACAACAGGTAAAACGGCGCATGCTGCAATGCAAAGCATAGTGCTTCGTTCAAAGAAGCCGGTCTGGGAATCAGGAGTGTTGGATGGGTCAGGCAAGTAGTCACGCGGCGGGCGCCGAGCATTCGGCGGCCAAGCCGATCGGCATGCTGGTCGCGGCGGTCGGGGTGGTTTATGGCGATATCGGCACGAGCCCGCTGTACACCCTCAAAGAAGTGTTTTCCGGCGACTATGGCGTACCGGTCAACCATGACGGCGTGCTGGGGATTCTCGCGCTGATCTTCTGGTCGCTGATCTGGGTCGTGTCGATCAAGTACATGATGTTTGTCCTGCGTGCCGACAACCAGGGCGAAGGCGGGATCATGGCCTTGACCGCGCTGGCCCGGCGGGCGGCGGCAGGGCATGCGAAATTGCGCACGCTGCTGGTGGTCTGCGGGCTGATCGGTGCGGCGCTGTTCTATGGTGACAGCATGATCACCCCGGCGATTTCCGTCTTGTCGGCCATTGAAGGCCTGGGCCTGGCCTTCGACGGCATCGACCACTGGGTGGTGCCGCTGTCGCTGATCGTGCTGGTGGCGTTGTTCCTGATTCAACGTCACGGCACCGCGCGCATCGGCATTCTGTTCGGGCCGATCATGGTCACCTGGTTTGTGGTGCTGGGGGCGTTGGGTGTCCATGGAATCATCCAGCACCCTGAAGTGTTGCAGGCGATGAACCCGGCCTGGGGCGTGCGTTTCTTCGTCGTGCACCCGGGTATGGGCGTGGCCATCCTTGGCGCGGTCGTGCTGGCACTGACCGGTGCCGAAGCACTGTACGCCGACATGGGCCACTTCGGCCGCAAGCCGATTGCCCGTGCCTGGTTCATCCTGGTGCTGCCGGCGCTGGTGCTCAATTACTTCGGCCAGGGGGCGCTGCTGCTGGGCGATCCGGAAGCCGCGCGCAACCCGTTTTACCTGCTGGCACCCAGCTGGGCGTTGATACCGCTGGTGGCGCTGTCCACCCTGGCCACGGTGATCGCCTCCCAGGCGGTGATTTCCGGGGCGTTCTCCCTGACCCGCCAGGCGATCCAGCTTGGCTACATTCCACGCATGCACATCCAGCACACCTCCAGCGCCGAGCAGGGCCAGATCTACATCGGCGCGGTGAACTGGGCGTTGATGGTCGGCGTGGTGCTGTTGGTGCTCGGTTTCGAATCCTCCGGTGCCCTGGCTTCGGCCTATGGCGTGGCGGTGACCGGGACCATGCTGATGACCAGTATCCTGGTGTCGGCGGTAATCCTGCTGCTGTGGAAATGGCCGCCGGTGCTGGCGGTGCCGGTCCTGCTGGGTTTCCTGATAGTGGACGGTGTGTACTTTGCCGCCAACGTGCCGAAAATCGTCCAGGGCGGGGCGTTCCCGGTGATCGCCGGTTTTGCACTGTTTGTGTTGATGACCACCTGGAAGCGTGGCAAGCAGTTGCTGGTGGAGCGTATCGACGAGGGCGGCCTGCCGCTGGAGATCTTCATCAGCAGCATCGCCGTGCAACCGCCGCATCGCGTGCAGGGCACGGCGGTGTTCCTCACCGCGCGACCGGACGCCGTGCCCCACGCGCTGTTGCACAACCTGCTGCATAACCAGGTGCTGCACGAGCAGGTGGTGCTGCTGACGGTGGTCTACGAAGACATTCCGCGAGTGCCGGCGAGCCGGCGCTTCGAGGTCGAATCCTACGGCGAAGGCTTCTTCCGGGTGATCCTGCATTTCGGTTTCACCGATGAGCCGGACGTACCGAAGGCGCTGAAGCTGTGTCATCTCGATGAGCTGGACTTCAGTCCGATGCGCACCACGTACTTCCTCAGCCGCGAGACGGTGATCGCCTCCAAGCTCGAAGGCATGGCCCGGTGGCGCGAGGCGCTGTTCGCGTTCATGTTGCAGAACGCCAACGGCAATTTGCGCTTCTTCAACCTGCCGCTGAACCGGGTGATTGAGCTGGGGACGCAGGTGGAGATGTAAGGCTTCCTGTAGGAGCGAGCCTGCTCGCGAAAAACCTGAGTGCACCGCGGGCATTCAGACAGCCAGCGTTATCGTTGACGTCCATCGCGAGCAGGCTCGCTCCTACAGGGTGGTGTTGCATGAAAAAGCCCCCGTTGCCTTGCGGTAGCGGGGGCTTTTTTGTGCGGCCCGGATTATTCCTGGGCTTCAGTTTCCTGCGCTTGCCGCTTCTGGATCACATCCACCAGCCGCTGCGCCAGGGCCGGGTAGTTCTCGTCGAAGTGGTGGCCGCCAGGCAACTTGATGGCTTCGCCCACCGCGGTCTTGTCGGTGCAGCCGCTTTCGTCGATTTCTTCTTCGCCGAAGATGCACACCACTTTGGCGGCGGGCAGCTTGGCCATTTCCGGGCCGGTGGCGGCTTCTTTGCCGGCGTTGCCGAGCCAGCCTTCGACTTCGATTTCGAAGCTGCCGGTGCGGGCGAAGGCCAGCAGGATAATGGCGTCGACGCGCTGCTGCTCGGACTCTGCCAGGCGGTTGTAGATCGCTGGCAGCACATCGGCACCGAACGAGTAGCCGGTCAGGATGAAGCGCTTGGTGCCCCATTTCTGCCGGTAGTGCTGCATCAGTTCGGCGAGGTCCAGGGCGCTTTGCTCTGGGCTCTTGTGCTGCCAGTAGTAGCGCAGGGTGTCGATGCCGACCACCGGGTAGCCGATCTTGGCCATCTCACCCGCTACGTCGCGGTCGAGGTCGCGCCAGCCGCCGTCACCGGAAAGGAACAGCGTGACGGTATCCTTGGCCTGACCAGCCGGCACTTCGACCACCGGAATTTGCAAGCCGCCCGCGTCCTTGTCGCCACCGACCAACAGTTTGCGCAGTTCGTTGTTCAGCACTTGCGGCAGGTTGATGTCGTAGTCGCTGATGCTGGTTTCGGCGTTGGGCTGGTCACGCACGAAGCCAGCGCTGGTGTCGTCCGGGTTGTCGTTCCACGCCACCAGCCAGTGGCCATGGGCCGCGCTTTTCGGCAGCAGGTGGGTGCAGCCGGGTTTTTCCAGGGCCAGGTCCACCGACACGGCCTGGGCCTTGTCGTTCTTCTGCTCGGACAGCCAGCGCCAGGCCAGCACCGCGCCCGGGCCGATGCCGCTGACCAGGGTGGCCGGGCCTTTCAGTTCGCGCAGGCCCGATTGCAAGGCACGGCTTTGCAGCAGGCAGTCCTTGGGCAGGATTACCTGGACAATCTGCGCCGAACCGCTACGGCTCAGGGTCAGCAATTGCTTGTCGCTGAGTTTCTGGTCTTCGTTGACCGCCACCAGTACCTGGGCCTTGGGCGTGGTGCCGGGGATAACGCGGGTCATCGCCGCGCCATCGGTCGGGGTCAGCAGTTCGAGGGTCGGTTCCGGTGCCGGGCGTTTGAGGTACCAGTAGCCACCACCGAGAATCAGGGCCACCACTACCAGGGTGCCCAGTACATAGCGCAGGGAGCGTTGAATCATCAGCGTTTCACCAATCCAGTCAAGCCGCCCGCGATCAGGGCGGCAGTGTCGGCCAAGGCAACCAGCGGATCGAGTCCGGCGGGCACGGCCATATAACGGGGTTCCCAGTCAGGCTGGAACTTGTCTTTGAAACGGCGCAAGCCTTGGAAGTTGTAGAGCTGCTCACCACGGCGGAAGACCATCGAGCCCAGGCGCTGGGTCAATGGTGCGCCGCGACGGGGTTGCAACCCCGACAACGGCACCATGCCCAGGCTGAAGCGCGCGTATCCGTGACTCTTATAATGCTGGATCAGGCCGACCATCATGAACTCCATGGTCAGCTTGGGGGCGTCCGGGTGCGCGCGCATCAGGTCGAGACTGGCCAGGTCATGGCCGTAGGTCTCGAGCAGGTTGGCGAACGCGACCGGGCGGCCTTCGAAACGGATCACCGCAATGCGGAAGTGCTTGAGGTAATCGTCGCTGAAGCGGCCGAGGGAGAAGCCTTTCTCGCGCACGTTCTTGCCGGTCAGCCAGGCATCGGAAATCACCTTGAGTTCGTCCATCGGCGCCTGGCCCGGCTCATGGATTTCCAGCGACAGGCCGTCGCGGGTGCCACGGTTCCAGGTGTAGCGCAGGTCCTTCATCTCCTTGCCCTTGGCCTCGAGGTCAAAGCGCTTGAGGTCGACCCTGGCTTCTTCGCCCAGCTTGATCGCGGTCAGGCCGATGTCCATGTAGTACGGCAGGTTCTCCGCGCGCACTTGATAGAACACGGGGCGGGCGTGATGGATGTCGCACAGGTCGCGGAACTGCCAGATCATTTCCGCCCGTTGCTGGCCCGGACCGATCGGGTCATACAACGCTACGAGGCTGCGGCCGCGGCGGGCGTACATCAGGAACGCCTCGTCGTTGGGGTGGAACAGCAGCGCCTTGTCGCCGGTCAGGGCCAGGCCGCCATCTGGTTGGGCGGATGCCATGAGAATCTTGCTCGCGCGCTCCAGCTCATCGGCTGTCGGCAGGTGGATGACCGGGCGTGCGGTGCGCAGCAACCAGGTCAGGGACACCACCACCAGCAGGACCGCCGCGCCGAGCAGCGAGCGCAAGCCACGGGGGGCATCGGCATCGAGGGTGAACTGCCACCAGAGTTGATGGCTGTAGGGAACGTCCTGGTACGCGAACAACAGCAGCCACATCGAGGCACCGAGTACGCACACGCTTGCCACCAGGTACAGGGGCGAGAACGGCACCTCGGTCAGGCGGCTGGGGCGATAGAACGAGCGCCGGAAAACCCCCAGCAGGCTCGCCGTCAGCACCATCAGAGTGGCTTCCTCCCAGTCGAACCCTTTGAGCAGGGAGAGCAGGGCGCCGACCAGCAGCAGAATGGTGGTCAGCATCCAGGCTGCCGACAGTCGACGACGCAGGCCTTGGGCCAGCAACAGGCACAACACACCGATCAGGCTGGCGCCAAAGTGCGAGGCGTCGACCAGACGATGCGGGATCAGGAAGCCGATATGTTCAAGGCGCGTGTCGATTTCCGGTGTCGCGCCGGAGAACAGCAACACAACGCCGGACAGGAACACCAGCACCGCCAATATAGGCGCGGCCAGGCCTGAGGCGGCACGCAGGGTCTGACGCGTCTGAAACAGGCGCTGGCCTTCACTGATCAACAGGAACAGGCAGGCCACCAGCATCGGCAGCACCACATAGATCAATCGGTAGAGCAGCAGGGCGGCAGCCAGTGGCGCGGCGCCGAGCTTGTCGGAGAAAGCCGCGAGCAAAATCGCTTCGAATACGCCGACCCCGCCCGGTACATGGCTGAGCACGCCAGCGGCCAGGGCCAGTAGGTAAACCAGGAGAAACGCGCCGAACGGTGGCGCTTCCGGCAACAACAGATAGAGCACGGTGGCGGCAGCGGCCACGTCCAGTGCGGTAATCACCAGTTGCAGGAAGGTCAGGCGGCGCCCGGGCAGGCGCAAGGTGCGGCGACCGATCTGCACCAGCAGGTTGTCGGCGTACGGTTGTTCCGGCAGGCGCCGACGGTAGATGCCGATGGCCAGTACCGCGAACAGCAACAGCACAGCCGTCGCGATGGTGCCCAGCAGGACTGGTGAGAGCCCCAGGGCGGTGGAGGCTGCGGGCAGGTCGCTGAGTGTCGCCAGCGCGGCAAGCGGTGGCAGGGCGCAGCCGAGCGAGAGGCTGGCGAACAACGTCATGCGCGCGACTTCAGTGGCGCCCAGGCCATGGCGCGCATACAGGCGGTAGCGAACCGAGCCGCCGGACAGCATCGAAAGACCAATGGCATTGCCGATCGCGAAGGCAGTGAAGCCGCCCAGTGCCAGGGTTCGCGGTGCCAGGCTGACGCCGGCGTAGCGGCTGGCCGACCATTCATAGCCCAGCAAAATGATGAAGCCTGCGACGGTAGCAGCCAGCGCGCCCAGCAGCGCCGGTTGCGGAACCTCGAGGATCGAGTCGTGCAAGGCGTCCAGGTCGAGTTCGCTCAACAAGTGACGGCAGGCAATCAGGGCAATGGTGAACAACAACAGGGTGACCGCCAGGCCGATGGGTTGACGGTACTTGCTGATCAGGTCAAGCAAACGCAGCCGTTGCGCCTTGATCGGTTGTGTCGCTGTGACGGTGTCTTGTGGATCAGACGAGTTGGCGCGCATCAATCACCTCTTGGATTGTGCGCGACAGGATGGAGGTATCCAGCCAAGTTACCAATCCCTGTAGAAAAAAATAATCACGAATAATAACGCCTGGCACCGAGTCCCGGTGACAGTTCGTCTTGAGTCGTAGAGCGTGCAATGTGCGATTGAGCATAGTCGGAACTCAGCGCATCGGTGAGCCCGGAAGGTTCACCACACAGTGACAGATCATTGTTGCGAAAGGACTTTTTCTACAGATACAAAAAAGGCCACTCTTTCGAGTAGCCTTTTTTGATGTTTGGTTGCGGGAGCCGGATTTGAACCGACGACCTTCGGGTTATGAGCCCGACGAGCTACCAGACTGCTCCATCCCGCGTCTGTGTGGCGGCATTCTATAGAGAATCGCCGGGGTGTCAACCGTTAATCCCAAACTGGGTCAAATAAGTTTGAGAAAGGGCAAAAAGCGCGAGGAGTGGACCTAAGTTTCGGAATCAGAACGATTTCTTATGGCGTCGTGCTACAGGCCGCCATAAGGGGGGGAGGATGCTGATCACAAAACTGACACGCACAAAAAAGGCCACTCTTTCGAGTAGCCTTTTTTGATGTTTGGTTGCGGGAGCCGGATTTGAACCGACGACCTTCGGGTTATGAGCCCGACGAGCTACCAGACTGCTCCATCCCGCGTCTGTGTTGGCAATTCTATAGAAATGCGCGGGGGTGTCAACCTGCAATTTTGACAAAACCTCTTCCGGTTCAATCGCTTAGCTGCATATTGCGGCGCTCGGGTGGCCTGAGAGGCAGGCGTGGCAAGGCCTGCGGCTCTATTGGAGCCAACTTCTTGATTGAGAAAATAAATTCAACGGAGCGTTCCTGCGAGTGAAAAGGAACGCTCAAGATACTGGTGCTATATACAGTTGTCAGTGAGATACTGTTTTCCTACACCGCGTGACGCTATTTCTACCCCATGAACACCGCGTTGAAATGACCCAGCGAAAAATCATCCACGTCGATTGTGATTGCTTCTACGCCGCCATCGAGATGCGGGACGACCCGCGCCTGGCTGGAAAACCCCTGGCGGTCGGCGGGTCGGCAGACCGGCGTGGCGTGATAGCCACCTGCAATTATGAAGCCCGGGCCTATGGCGTGCGCTCGGCCATGTCCTCGGGGCACGCATTGAAGCTGTGCCCGGACCTGACGATCGTCAAGCCGCGCATGGACGCCTATAGAGAAGCGTCCAGGGAAATTCACACGATCTTTCGCGACTACACCGAGATCATCGAGCCGCTTTCCCTGGATGAGGCGTACCTCGATGTGTCGGATAGCGCGCATTTTGGCGGCAGTGCCACGCGAATTGCCCAGGACATTCGTCGGCGCGTCTCCAATCAATTGCATATCACCGTCTCCGCCGGGGTGGCGCCCAACAAGTTCCTGGCCAAGATCGCCAGTGACTGGAAAAAGCCCAACGGATTGTTTGTCATCACCCCGGATCAGGTCGAGGCGTTTGTCAGTGGCTTGCCGGTGAGCAAGCTGCATGGGGTCGGCAAGGTCACCGCCGACAGGCTGGGCAAGCTCGGCATCGTCGACTGTTCCCAGCTGCGCGAGTGGGACAAGTTGGCGCTGGTGCGCGAATTCGGCAGTTTTGGCGAGCGACTCTGGAGCCTGGCCCGTGGGATCGATGACCGCCTGGTGCATAACGACAGCCGCCGCCAGTCCATCAGTGTCGAAAACACCTACGACGTCGACTTGCCGGACCTGCGCAGTTGCCTGGACAAGTTGCCGGAACTGCTGGAAACCCTCGCCTCGCGCATGGCGCGAATCGACAGCAGCTATCGGCCGGGCAAGCCCTTCGTCAAAGTGAAGTTCCATGATTTCACCCAGACCACGCTGGAGCAGGCGGGGGCGGGGCGGGACCTGGGCAGTTATCAGTTGTTGCTGACGCAGGCGTTCAACCGTGGCGGTAAACCGGTGCGGTTGTTGGGCGTGGGGGTGAGGCTGGAGGATTTGCGTGGCGGGTTTGAGCAGATGGAGTTGTTTGAGCGGTTGTAGGAGCGAGCTTGCTCGCGAAAAAACCACAGGCGCCTTTTGGCATCTGGTTTTACGCGTTATCGTTCACGACCTTCGCGAGCGAGCTCGCTCCTACAAAAGCTTTAATTGGGTCCCGGATCCGCCACCAGTCGCCCGGCATCCTTGGTCAAGGACTTGAGGAATTCGGTCTGCAGCTCCGGATCGTTGCGAGTCAGCTCGATCAGGCTCTGTTCCAGCTCGGTGGCTTCTTCTTCCAGGCCCAGTTCCGACAGGCGCTTGACCCGGTGAACCCACTGACTCACTTCGTCGTCTTCAAGATCGTCGTAAATCAAGCCATGGGCTTCGAGCAACTTGCCACGCAAGGTGCTGCTCAGTGCGAGCGACGAATCGCTGTGCACATCGTCCTTGGCGTCCTGGACGTTGATCTGCAGTTTGCTCAGATGATTGAGGTCATGTTCGGCGAACGGGCTGTCCAGCAGGTTCAGGCGCAAGACGCCGTTCTTGTCGGTGCTCAGCTCGAAGGTTTCCTTGCCAGCCTTGACTTCGACCGGGCGCTCGCTCCAGGGCAGGCTCGAGTACTCCGTGCGTTTGTCGAGCTGCACTTCGTCGATACCGGCCAGGTTCTGCTGGGCGCGACCATGGGATTGCACGTTCATGAACGGGTTGAGCCCGGCGAAGCCGTAGCTGAACCAGTCCCTGGTCATGCTGTCCGGCAGATTGCCCAGGGCAAACACGTTGGCCACGTTGGCGCCGACCCCGGCCACCACCGCGACCGCGCCCAGCGGGATTTCATAGACCTCCCGCCAGGGTTGGTACGGCGTGTAGCGATCGTAATGGCGGGTGACCTCGAACTCGGTGACTTCGAAAGTCTTCTGCTCGTGGATTTTCACCCGGCGTTGAGGGAGCTCAAGCACCTTGGGCTCACCCACATCGATCTGCAGGCTGTGATCAAGCAATTTGCGCTCGACACGTTCCTCGTGCTCGCTGCGTTGTGACATGTGGTTGGCACAGCCGCTGACCAGCAGGGTGCCGCACAGGGCGGCACCACCGAGGCCTAAGGTGTTTCGCTTGAACATGACGTCTCTATCTGGTTTCAGCGGCGGATACGGGCCTGAAGGAAAGGCAGCACGTCAGCAACCGGCAGCGCTTGCGGCTCGGCCTCGGTACGGCTCTTGTATTCCAGGTTGCCTTCGGCAAGGCCGCGGTCACTGACCACGATCCGGTGAGGAATGCCGATCAGCTCCATGTCCGCGAACTTGATGCCCGGGCTGGTTTTCTTGTCGCGGTCGTCCAGCAGCACTTCGAAGCCGGCGGCAGTCAGTTCTGCGTACAGCTTGTCGGTGGCTTCGCGAACCAGGTCGGTTTCGTAGCGCAGTGGCACCAGGGCAACCTGGAAAGGTGCCAAGGTGTCGCTCCAGATGATGCCTTTGTCGTCGTTGTTCTGCTCGATGGCAGCCGCAACCACGCGGGAAACGCCGATGCCGTAGCAGCCCATTTCCAGGGTGACCGGCTTGCCGTTCTCGCCCAGCACTTCGCACTTCATCGCCTTGCTGTACTTGTTGCCCAGCTGGAAGATGTGCCCGACTTCGATGCCGCGCTTGATTTCCAGGGTGCCCTTGCCATCCGGGCTTGGGTCGCCGCTGACCACGTTACGCAGATCGGCAACGGTCGGAACCGGCAGGTCGCGTTCCCAGTTCACGCCGAAGTAGTGCTTGTCGTCGATGTTGGCACCGATGCCGAAGTCGCTCATCAGCTCCACGGAACGGTCGATGATGATTGGCAGTGGCAGGTTCAGCGGGCCCAGGGAGCCGGCGCCGGCGCCAATGGCGTCGCGCAGTTCGGCATCGGAGGCCATGACCAGCGGGCTGGCGACGCCAGGCTGGTTGGCGGCCTTGATTTCGTTCAGCTCGTGGTCGCCACGGATGATCAGGGCGATCAGCTTGCCTTCTTCTTCGGCGTGCACGATCAGGGTCTTGATGGTCTTTTCAATCGGCAGATTGAATTTTTCCACCAGCGCAGCGATGGTCTTGGTGTCTGGCGTGTCGACCAGGCGCAGCTCTTCGCTTGGCGCTGGACGCGAGGTTTCACGCGGTACGGCTTCGGCTTTCTCGATGTTCGCGGCGTAGTCGGAGCCGTTGCTGAAGACGATATCGTCTTCGCCGGACTCGGCCAGTACGTGGAATTCGTGGGAACCGGCGCCGCCGATGGAACCGTTGTCGGCTTCAACCGGACGGAACTTCAGGCCCAGGCGGGTGAACACGTTGCAGTACGCCTGGTGCATGCGATCGTACGTGACCTGCAGCGATGGCTGGTCAGCGTGGAACGAGTAGGCGTCCTTCATGATGAATTCGCGGCCGCGCATCAAGCCGAAGCGTGGACGGATCTCGTCACGGAATTTGGTCTGGATCTGATACAGGTTGATCGGCAGCTGCTTGTAGCTGCTCAACTCGTTGCGCATCAGGTCGGTGATGACTTCTTCGTGGGTCGGGCCTGCGCAGAAATCGCGACCGTGGCGATCCTTGAAGCGCAGCAATTCAGGGCCGTACTCTTCCCAGCGCCCGGATTCCTGCCATAGCTCAGCCGGTTGAGTGCTCGGCATCAACACTTCGAGCGAGCCGGCGGCGTTCATTTCTTCGCGAACGACGGCTTCGACCTTGCGCATCACTCGCAAGCCCATCGGCAGCCAGGTGTACAGGCCCGAGGCGAGTTTGCGGATCATGCCGGCGCGCAGCATCAGCTGATGGCTGATCACGACCGCGTCGGAAGGCGTTTCTTTTTGTGTGGCAAGCAAAAATTGACTGGTGCGCATGGTTGGCCGTTATCGATTGCTGATGACGAGAAATGACGGAGCATTGTACGGGCGAGTTCCGCTGTCGTACAGGCGTGCGGTCGGTGCGGTGGCAGGAGGACGGGATTGACCCCGTCCTCTGTAGGATTTCTGCTGGTGTTCCCTACGATTCTTCCACGACCTGGGTAGGAGCCGGTTCCGCTTTCGGTGTCGGACCTGCGCGACGGTTCTCCTGGAACCAGTGCAAGGCGATCAGCAGCAGCGTCGGAACACCCAGCAGGGCGGTGATCAGGAAGAAGTTGTGGTAACCGAATTTCTCTACCATGACGCCCGAATAACCACCGATCAGGCGCGGCAGCAGGAGCATGATCGAGCTGAGCAGGGCGTATTGGGTGGCGGAGAACTTGAGGTTGGTCAGGCTCGACAGGTAGGCGACGAATGCCGAGGTCGCCAGGCCCGAGCTGAAGTTGTCCAGGGAAATGGTCAGGATCAGCATGTTGAGGTTGGCGCCCATGTCGGCGAGCAACAGGAACAATATATTGGTGCCCGCCGACGCTGCGCCGCCAATGAACAGGATCGGCAGGATGCCGAAACGCACGATCAGCAGGCCGCCCATGCCGGCGCCCACCAGGGTCATGATCAGGCCGAAGATCTTGCTGACGCTGGCGATCTGGTCCTTGGTGAAGCCCTGGTCGATGTAGAACACGTTGGCCATCACGCCCATTACCGTATCGGACATCCGGTAGGTGGCGATCAGCCCCAGCAGCAGCAGTGCTTGCCAGCGATAACGCAGAATGAAGTCGTTGACCGGCGTCAGCACCGGTGCCAGGCCTCGGCGACCCATGGCCGACAGGCACAGGGCGGTGAGGGTGGTGTAGAGGATGGCGCGCAGGAACGCGCGGTCTTCGAGCAGCAGGTCGAGCAGGCTCTCTCCTTCGAACAGCACGCTGGCGAAGTCGGTGTTGTAGAGCTGGGTAAACATGGCCGGCACGGACACCAGCAGCACGATCAGGACGAACACCGAGGCCAATTGATGCACGAAGCTGTAGCGCCCGGCCTGCAATTGCGTGCGCAGGGGTACCGAAGGCTCACGCATGAACAGCGAGGTGAGCAGCGCCGGGACCATCAGGGCGCCGAACAGCAGGTAAGTGCCAGCCCATGCCGAATGTTTGTAGTTGAAGCCGGTGGAGCCGAAGCCCTCGGCGAAGAACAATGCGCCGGCGGTGGCCAGCAGTGCGGCGATGCGATAGCCGGACATGTAGCTGGCGGCGAGCGCCGCCTGGCGACTGTCATCCGCAATCTCGAGGCGGTAGGCGTCCACTGCAATGTCTTGCGTTGCCGAGGCGAAGGCCACGACCACCGCGATGGCGATCAGCCAGGACAAATGCTTTTGCGGGTCACAAAAGCCCATCCCGACCAGGCCCAGAATCACCAGCGCTTGCGACAACACCAGCCAGGAACGTCGTCGGCCGAGTTTGCCGAGCAACGGCAGGCGCCATTGGTCGAGCAGGGGAGACCAGACCCATTTGAAGGCATAGGCCAGGCCGATCAAACTCGCGTAGCCGATGGTTTCGCGCGCCACACCGGCTTCACGCAACCAGACCGAAAGCGTCGAAAACACCAGCATGTAGGGCAAGCCGGCGGCGAAACCCAGCAATAACAGTACGAGCGTCGAAGGGCTGGCATAGGCAGCAAGCGCGGCGCGCCAGGTTTTACGGGGCATGGGCTGGAGTCTGCCTCAAGAAATACGGAAACAAAGCGCGCACTCTAACCGCTGTGCTCTACCGGGCGCCACCCATGGCGCTGAATATCAACACGATTGTTCAGGACACTGATGCCTTCCATGCGTAGTCGCGCGCGCTGTTCGTCCCCGGAGGGACTGCCTGCGGGCAGGCTCAGGCGCCCGCCGGCGCCGAGCACGCGATGCCAAGGCAATTTGCTGTCGCCGGGCAGTTGGCTCAGTGTCCTGCCGACCCAGCGAGCGGCGCGTCCCAGTCCCGCCAGTTCGGCGAGTTGACCATAACTCACGACCTTGCCTTCGGGTACTTGCGCAAGTGTCAGGTAGAGCGCCGTGCGTCGGATTTGCGCGGCGCTTTCGGGTTTTTCGGTCGGCTCGATCACGTTTGCAGTTCCTGAAGTCGTTCGCAGTACCGTCTGTAGAGTAAATGCTGGATTGCCAGTTGAGAAATGAACTCAATAGAAAAAGTTGGGTCAGTCGTTGCCAGGGTCTTATTCCTGAGGATAATGCCGACTTTTTTTCGCGAACCCGAGCCCGTTTTTGCTTATGTTGTCCAGAACCTTGCTGTGCCTCGCTGTCATCAGTGCTTCCACTCCCTTGCTCGCCGATACCGTCTGGTTGAAGAACGGTGACAAGCTGAGCGGCAAAATCATCCTGTTCGACGGTGGCAAGTTGCTGGTCCAGACGGAGTACGCCGGTGCGGTGCCAATCGACTGGAAGCAGGTCAAGACTCTGGAAAGTGATCAGCAACTGCTGGTCAAGCAGGACGCCTACACCGGCGAGAAGGCCAAGTCGCTGCGCGCGGCGGATGATGGCAAGGTGACCCTGGAAAACGGTGATGGGCCCAAGACGGTAGAGCTGGCGAGCGTCCAACAAATCCTCAAGCCCAAGCCTGTGGTCGAGGATCTGGTGTGGAAAGGCAATATCGATGCGGCGCTGGATTATCAGCGGGCTGACAAGGATACCGACGATTACGACATCGACTTCAAGACCACGGCGCGCCATGGTCGGTGGAGACATACCGCAGAAGGCGAGTACAACCGCGAATTCCAGGATGACGTGGTCACTACCGATAATTGGCGGGGAGAGTACTCCCTCGACCGTTTCCTGACGGAAAAATGGTTCTGGCAAGGTCGCCTGGTCTACAAGCGTGACAAGGTCGAGGATCTGTCCCGCCAGCGTACCGTCGGTACAGGTCCTGGTTATCAGTTCTGGGATGATGAACTGGGTGCGTTCTCGCTCGGTTCGCTGGTCAACCGGACGGACTATCAATTCGCCGACGGCAGTAAGGAAAACTTCTATTCGGTGGCCATGAAGTGGGATTACAACCGCTATCTGATTGGCAAGAAAGTCGAGTTCTTCACCAATGGTGAGGTGGGTAAACCATTGTCCGGCGTGGCCGAATATGCCCTGGATGCCGAGATGGGCTTGCGTTACAAGGTGACAGACTGGGCGTCGCTGAATCTCAAGGCCGAGCGAGACATTATCGACGGGACGGAGGATGCGGACCTGGACAAGACCCGATACACGGCCGGATTCGGCGTGACCTGGTAAGGCATAAAAAAATCGCGACCTGCGGGTCGCGATTTTTTTTGCCCGGCAAAAACACACGGGCACAAAAAAGCCCCGCTTTTGAGGGCGGGGCCTTTTACTAAAGCAAGTACAAGTTAGATAACTTGAACTTCTTCAGCTTGCATGCCTTTCTGACCGCGGGTAGCGATGAAAGAAACCTGTTGGCCTTCTTTCAGGCTTTTGAAGCCGTCGGATTGGATAGCTTTGAAGTGAACGAACAGGTCGTCACCGGATTGTGGAGTGATGAAGCCGAAGCCTTTTTCATCGTTGAACCACTTAACGGTACCGGTTTGGCGATTAGACATGGTGTAACTCCTTGAACAAAGATAACTGCGACTCAGGAAGAACCCTGGCCGAGACTGAGTGCAAAGAGCAGGAAAAATTCTTGTAGATGGTTGGATCGAAATTCAACATATCGTGTAGAGATTCTCAGTGACACAAGCAGCACAGTGGCGCCACCTTAACCCTTTTTCCGGAACGTGCCAATGCTTCTTGCGAAGGTTTCTCTGTTTTAAGGATCGACGGTGTGACGCTTCGTCGCCAGCGCAGGTAAATCCTGACTGTCCGGCGAGAATTGCAGTGCGGACTTTGAACCCGGCGGCGCGCCCGGTAAGATGCCGGACAGAATTTTTCGACCTCGCTATTCAGGACACCCGCCATGAGCATCAAATCGGACAAGTGGATTCGCCGCATGGCGCAGGAACACGGCATGATCGAGCCTTTCGTCGAGCGCCAGATGCGCGGCAGCGACGACAGCCGTGTGATCTCCTACGGCGTGTCCAGCTACGGCTACGATGTGCGTTGCACCAATCACTTCAAGGTGTTCACCAACATCAATTCGGCCATCGTCGACCCGAAAAACTTCGACGCCGGCAGTTTCGTCGATATCCACAGCGACGTGTGCATCATTCCGCCGAACTCCTTCGCCCTGGCCAGCACCGTCGAATACTTCCGCATCCCGCGTAACGTATTGACCATTTGCCTGGGCAAAAGCACCTACGCGCGCTGCGGTATCATCGTCAACGTCACGCCGCTCGAGCCTGAGTGGGAAGGTCACGTGACCCTGGAGTTCTCCAACACCACCAACCTGCCGGCGAAAATCTACGCCAACGAAGGCGTGGCGCAGATGCTGTTCCTCGAATCCGACGAAGAGTGCGAAGTCTCCTACAAGGACCGTGGCGGCAAGTATCAGGGCCAGCGTGGCGTCACCCTGCCACGCACCTGAGTCAGCCGTCCGACGGACCTTGGGAATTCCTGGGCGAGCGTACACTCTATGGAGTGTACTGTTCCGATTCGCGCAAGGCGGATCGGGCCATCGCCCAGGAGTGCTTTATGAAGATCGATCCCAGAATAAGTGCCGAACTGGCAAGGCTTGAGCCCAATCAGGTTGGCGTTTTGGCCTGGTCCTTGTTGGCACACCCGCCCGTCAGCATGGCAGGGGGCATCCCTGGCCAGCCTGATCCCGATACCCCCAACGAACAACCGACCGAGCCCGGTGAGCCAACCCTGCCCGATGAGCCGCCTCCTGCGCCGGTGGCCTGAGATCTCCTTTGGGGTGGCCGGTCGACCGGCTGCCCTATACGGGCCATATTTCGTTGTCGCCGATGACAAAAATCCTGCAATGGTCGTCCCGTTTTACCGGATAGCCCCCGGTAAATGCGCCGAAGGCTGGTAGCAGGCTGATTTCCTCGCCAAGCCTGAAGCAGGCCAGTCGCAAGCTTTGCCGACCCCGACCGTTGAGCCGATAAACCGGATGCACGTGACCGGCGAGCACATGTCGATCCGGATGCGGTTGCGGTTCGTGCTGCAAAGCGAACGGCCCCAGCAGCAACGGCTCCGGCACCACGCGTATGTTCAACGAGGCCGGAGGATCCCCGGCGCGCTTGTCGTGGTTGCCGCGAATCAGTGTCATGGGCAGCTCTGCATTGCGTGTTCGCCAGTCAGCCAAGGCATTGAGCGTGCCGGTGGCATGGGAACCTGGGCCGTGAAGAAAGTCGCCGAGGAAAATCAGCTGTCGGCAGGGCAGGGTGGCCAGCAGTCCGTCGAGCACGGCGATGTTGTGGCGGGTGGTGCCTTGGGGGACTGGTTGGCCAAGGCTTCGGTAGGCGGCGGCCTTGCCAAAATGCACGTCGGCGATCAACAAGGCTTGCTGGGCAGGCCAGTAGAGGGCTTTTTCCGGCAGCAGCCAAAGTTCCTCGCCGGCCAGTCGCACGGGGTAGGGCGTATTCATCAGGCTTTCCCGGTTGTGGCGGTTTTCTCGAGGTCGCTGACCATGCGCCTGATGCGGTCGGCGAGTTTTTCCGAACTCATGCTCTCTCGCATACGTTCCACCAACAGTGGAAACCCGAGGGGTGTAGGGCGTTTGACGTGATGCAGGTCGAGATGCAGATGGCTGATGTGCGCCAACGTCTGCTCCAGGCGATGAATATCCAGTTCTTCCCGTAGGACTTCTTCGCCGGCCTGGGCCAACAGCAAATTGCCCGTGTCGTACTGTTTGAACACTTCGAAAAACAATCCGCTCGAGGCTTGAACCTGACGCGTGCTTTTCGGTGCACCGGGGTAACCGGCGAACACCAGCCCGGCGACCCGGGCGATTTCCCGAAAGCGCCGCAAGGCCAGCTCTCCGGCATTCAGGCTGGCGAGTACGTCCCTGAGCAAATGCTCTGGACTCAACAACCCCGGATTCAAGGCTTGCGCCCAGTCCACAGGGGTGGCGCTCAGCAGTTCCAGCCCGTAATCATTGACCGCGATGGAAAACGTCACGGCCTGCTGCTGGCTGACTCGCCACGCCAGCAAACTGCCCAGGCCCAGATGCACCTGACGGCCGGCGAAGGGATAAAGGAACAGATGCCAGCCCTCACGGGACTTCAACGCCTCGGCCAGCAACGATTGCAACGTTGGCAAGCCAGACCAGCGTTGCTGCACCTCCAGCAGCGGGCGCAGTGCCTGCATTTCCGGGCCGCTGAACTCGCCGCGCGCCGCCGCACTGAAACGCGCGACCACCGCTTGCGCCAGCTCATTGGAGAGTGGCATCCGTCCGCCATTCCAGCGTGGCACTGCGGCTTTCTTCACGGTGCTGCGTTTGACGTAGGCGGTCATGTTTTCCACGCGCACCAACTCCAGCAGGCGTCCGGCAAACAGAAAACCGTCGCCCGGCTTGAGCCGTGCGATGAAACCTTCTTCAACACTGCCCAGTTGCTTGCCACCGCCGCCTTTGCTCCAGAACTTCAACTGAATGCTCGCATCGCTGACAATCGTGCCGATGCTCATGCGGTGGCGTCGGGCCAATCGCGCGTCGGGGACACGCCAGATTCCCTGTTCATCCGGTTCGACCCGGCGGTAATCCGGATAGGCTGTCAGGGAAAGCCCGCCATGGCGTACGAAAGCCAGCGCCCAGGTCCAGTCCGCCTCGGTGAGATCACGATAGGCCCAGGCGGCGCGGACCTCATCAAACAACTGCTCGGGCACAAACCCTCCGCCCAGCGCCATGCTGACCAGATGCTGGACCAGCACATCCAACGGTTTATGGGGTGAGGTTCGAGGTTCGATCCGTCGCTGCGCCACCGCGTCCTGTGCCGCAGCGGCTTCGATCAGTTCCAGGCTGTGGGTCGGCACCAGTGTTACCCGAGACATTCGCCCCGGCGCATGCCCCGAACGACCCGCACGCTGCATCAGCCGCGCCACGCCTTTGGCTGAGCCAATTTGCAGCACCCGTTCCACCGGCAGGAAATCCACACCCAGATCCAGGCTGGAGGTGCAGACCACCGCCTTGAGTTGGCCTTCCTTGAGCGCGCGCTCCACCCAGTCTCGGGTTTCACGGGACAACGAACTGTGATGCAACGCGATCAGCCCGGCCCAGTCCGGCCTTGCTTCAAGCAAGGCCTGATACCAGATTTCCGATTGCGCCCGAGTATTGGTGAAGACCAGGCTGCTGGCGCTGGCCTCCAGTTGCGCGGCGACCTGCGGCAACATTTTCAGGCCGATATGTCCGGCCCATGGAAAGCGTTCGATCCCGGGCGGCAACAACGTATCGACCTGCAGTTTTTTATCGGCCCGGCCTTGAACGCTGATGCCGCCGCCCTGTGGGATCAATACCTGCTCGGCGTGGTCTTGATTACCCAGCGTCGCGGAAACGCCCCACACGATCAATTGCGGGTTCCAGCGGCGCAGACGGGCGAGCGCAAGTTGCAGTTGCACGCCGCGCTTGTTGCCGAGCAATTCGTGCCATTCGTCGACCACGACCATGCGCAAGGTCGAGAGTGCTGTTTGTGCATCGCCCCGGGCGAGCATCAACGTCAGGCTTTCCGGGGTGGTAATCAGCGCGGTTGGCAGGCGTCGGCTCTGGCGCGCACGTTCGCTGCTGCTGGTATCGCCTGTGCGCAGGCCGACGCTCCACGGGATCTGCAGGTCGAGCAGCGGCCCTTGCAGCGCGCGGGCGGTGTCTGCAGCCAAGGCGCGCATCGGGGTTATCCACAATACGGTCAGGGGCTCGGCCACGGGCTTTCGTTTACGTGGTGTTTCAACCGCAGGTGAACAGCGTGCGAAGCGATTGAGCGCGCCGAACCAGACCGCGTAGGTTTTACCAGCACCGGTGCTGGCATGGAGCAACCCGGACTGCCCGCGCTTGATGGCTACCCATACCTGTTTCTGAAACTCGAATGGCTTCCAGTCGCGAGCGGTAAACCAGCGTTTGGCGAAGTCGTTGTGGGTTCCCATTCGGGCCGCGTGCGCTCTGGAAGGCTTCTTTCAATGACCACGCCGGCCTGGCAAAGGTTTAATCAAATGAATGGGCCGGCATGTTTCTCGCCGTGCGCTTTTCATATTCGGAAAAAACTGTGTCTGTCGTTGAAACCTTTGGGCCGCCAGGCCGTGGTTTTATCGCTGCGCTGTTCGCCAGGCAGCGTTTCGCAAAGGCCGACAGCCAGTCGAAGAATATGAAAAGGAGCATTCAGATGAAGTCAGTTCGTGCAGGACATTTGCACGCCGATTTGCTCACGACGAGTGAGTGCCTGGCGTTTCGGGCAGCGCCAACGCTGGACTTTTTCGAGCTGCCAGGCCTGCATTGCCTTGGCGCGAGCAATGGCCAGGACAAAACGTTTTACGTCTATCTGCCACAGGGCATCGAGAGTGGCAGGTTTGCCCTGGGGCTGTGTGAGCGGTCCCCCATGATCGTTCATGTGACGGGCGGCTCGGAGGCGGAGCTTTATCGAGGATCGCTTGAATTGGCGGTAGGAGGCGACGCACAGTTTGCCGGAAGTTTCCGAGGCCTGGATGCCGAAGGTGTCGAGGTGGAAAACGGCAGCTTCAGGCTGGAATTCGCAACACCTTGAGTGACGGAAGCCAGTCAGCCTGGCCCCCGTTTCAAGGGCGGAGCAGTTACTTCAGGTTGCCGCTGAGGAACTGTTTCAATCGCTCGCTTTTCGGGTTGCCCAGCACATCCTCCGGCGCACCTTCTTCCTCCACCAGCCCCTGGTGCAGGAACAACACCTGGCTCGACACTTTGCGCGCGAAGCTCATTTCATGGGTGACCATGATCATGGTCCGGCCTTCTTCGGCCAGGCCCTGGATCACCTTGAGCACTTCACCCACCAGTTCCGGGTCCAGCGCCGAGGTCGGTTCGTCGAACAGCATCACTTCCGGCTCCATGGCCAACGCGCGGGCAATTGCCACCCGTTGCTGCTGGCCACCGGACAGGAACGCCGGGTACTGATCCGCGACGCGCGCCGCGAGCCCGACCTTGTCGAGGTAACGTCGGGCACGGTCTTCGGCTTCCTGCTTGCTGCAGCCCAGCACCCGGCGCGGGGCCATGGTGATGTTTTCCAGCACCGTCATGTGGCTCCACAGGTTGAAGTGCTGGAACACCATGGCCAGCCGGGTGCGGATGCGTTGCAGTTCATCGGCATCGGCCACGTGCATGCCGTGACGATCCTTGATCATGCGGATGGCCTGGCCGTCGAGGCTCATGGCACCGTCGTTGGGCTGTTCGAGGAAGTTGATGCAGCGCAGGAACGTACTTTTTCCGGAGCCGCTGGCACCGATCAGGCTGATGACATCGCCCGTGTTGGCCTTGAGCGAAACGCCCTTGAGCACCTCATGATCGCCATAACTTTTATGCAGGCCTTCAATGGTCAGTTTGTACATGGAGCATGCATCCTCAAGGCGAAAGTAGGTAGCCGCTGCGGTAGGCCTCGGCGCCCGCGACGTGGGCGATCACCATGCCAGCCGTGGCCATGCGGCGCAGCGAGCGGGCGTACATCAGGCCGGCGACCGTGCAATGGACAGGCGTGACATGGTCGCTGATCGGGTCGATGATTTCGGCGATCAGTTGCCCGGCTTCCAGGTATTGCCCCGGCAGCGCACTGAACACCAGCAAGCCGCCGACCGGCGTCGCCACAGGTTCCACCCCGGCCAGGGGGGTGGCCGGGTAGGGCAGGTCGGGCAATGGCGCCGACTCACCGGCAATCGCGCCGAAATCAATCAGGTAGTCAATCAGCGCCTGACTGTCGAGGCTGGCCAGTGGGTGGTTGACGTCGCCCTGGCCGCGCAGTTCGACGGTGACCGAGAAACTGCCCAAGGGAATGTCGAACTGCTCGCCGAAGCGCTCTTTCAACTGCCACCAGAGCAGGGTGAAGCACTCATCGAACGATTGACCGCCGGAGTCGGTAGCCAGCAGGCTGGCTTGGGAGCCGATGTAGCGGGCCAGCGGCTCGACCTGCGGCCAGGCTTCAGGTGTGGTGTACAGGTGGGCGACAGCCTCGAAATCGCAATGCAGGTCCAGCACCATGTCGGCATCGCAGGCCAGCCGTTGCAGGGTCAGGCGCTGGGATTGCAACTGGGTGCTGGCGGTCTGCCGCGTCAATGCGTGGCGCAGGCTGTCGCGGATCAGTTCGAGGTTGCGCTGCGGGTCGTCGCCGAGCTGGCCTTCGATCCCGTTGCCGACTTCTTCGCTCAAATCGACGAACCAGCGGTTGAAGTTCTGCCCGCTTTCGAGCTCATAGCGGCCCAGCGGTACATCCATCAGCACCTGTTCCAGGCCCGCCGGGTTGGCCACGGGCACCAGGACGATTTCGCTGCGCAGGCGCCCTGCGGCTTCCAGCTCCGCCAGGCGTTGCTTGAGGTGCCACGCCACCAGCATGCCGGGCATTTCATCGGCGTGTAGGGACGACTGGATGTAGATCTTGCCGTTGGCCGGTTGCGGCCCGAAGTGAAAACTGTGGATCTGTCGTGTGGTCCCCGGCAGTGGGGCCAGCAGGTCATGTATCTGGTGGCGCATTTGTCTTGTTTCCCGAAGCGGGTCCTAGTGAGTTGGCCCGAGGAAGGCCAGCCATCGGCGTTCGGCGAGGCGGAACAGGCCGACCAGCGCAAAGGTGACGGTCAGGTAGATCAGGGCGGCGATGCCAAACGACTGGAAGGTCAGGAAGGTCGCCGAGTTGGCGTCCCGAGCGACTTTCAGGATGTCCGGGATGGTCGCGGTGAATGCCACGGTGGTCGAGTGCAGCATCAGGATCACTTCGTTGCTGTAGTAAGGCAACGAGCGACGCAGGGCCGAAGGCATGATCACGTAGGCATACAGCTTCCAGCCTGTCAGGCCGTAGGCCTTGGCCGCTTCGACTTCACCGTGGGCCATGCTGCGGATCGCCCCGGCGAAAATCTCCGTGGTGTAGGCGCAGGTGTTCAGGGCGAACGCCAGGATGGTGCAGTTCATCGCATCGCGAAAGAAACTGTCGAGTAACGGTTGCGCGCGCACGGCAGCCAGGCTGTAGATCCCGGTGTAGCAGATCAGCAGCTGGATATACAAAGGCGTGCCGCGGAACAGGTAGGTGTAGAACTGCACCGGCCAGCGAATGTAGAAGTGCGGTGAAACCCGGGCGATCGACAGCGGAATCGAGACGATGAAACCGATGAAAATCGACGCACTGAGCAACCACAGGGTCATGGCCAGGCCAGTGATGTTGTTGCCATCGCTGTAGAGGAAGGGTTTCCAGTATTCCTGCAGGAGTTCGATCATCGCACGGCCTCCCGGGTACCCGCGGCGTAGCGGCGTTCGAGCCAGCGCAGTATGAAGTTGGAAACACTGGTGATCACCAGGTAGATCAGGGCGGCGAGCACCAGGAAGTAGAACAGTTGGTAGCTGCTTTTACCCGCATCCTGGGCTGCCTTGACCAGGTCGGCGAGGCCGATGATCGACACCAGCGCAGTGGCCTTGAGCATGACCATCCAGTTGTTGCCGATACCCGGCAGGGCATAACGCATCATTTGCGGGAACACCACGATGCGGAACCGCTGGCCGCGCTTGAGCCCGTAGGCGGTGGCCGCTTCGACCTGGCCGCGAGGCACGGCGAGGATCGCGCCGCGGAAGGTTTCGGTGAAGTACGCACCGTAAATGAAGCCCAGGGTCAGCACCCCGGCGCTGAACGGGTTGATCTCGATGTATTCCCATTCCATGTAATCGGTGAGCGACGTCAGCCAGGTTTGCAGGCTGTAGAAGATCAGCAGCATCAGCACCAGGTCCGGTACCCCGCGAATCAGCGTGGTGTAGCACTGGGCGAGCAGGCGCAGCAGTTTGACTTTGGACAGTTTGGCACTGGCGCCGAGCAGGCCGAGCAATACGGCCACCAGCAGCGACATCGCCGATAACTTGATGGTCATCCAGGTGCCTTCCATCAGCAGCGGGCCAAAGCCCTTGAGGCTGAAGGCGGAGAGCCCCAGATTTTGCAGGAGGTTTTCGAACATAAATCAGCAACCTGATCGGATGAAAAAAGCGCCCATCGCGAGATGGGCGCCGGGCATTACTTGCCGCTGTACAGGTTCAGATCGCCAAAGTGTTTCTTTTGAATAGTGGCGTAGGTGCCATCATCGTGTAACGCTTTGATACCTTTATCCAAAAGCGCTTTCAGCTCGGTGTTACCTTTCTTAATACCGATCGCCGTCTTGGCAGGCAGCAGTTCGCTGTCGACCGGCTTGCTAATTTCGTAATCGGCGCCATTTGGCGACTTCAGGAAGCCCAGCTCGGCTTGCAGCATGTCCTGGATCCCGGCGTCGAGACGACCGGAAGTCAGGTCGGAATACACCTGGTCCTGGTTCTGATAGGCCTGGGTTTTCACCCCAGCCTTGTCCAGGACGGCCTTGGCATAGGCTTCCTGGATGGTGCCTTGTTCGTAGCCGACAGTCTTGCCCTTCAGCGACGCGACGTCTGCGGTCACGCCAGAACCTTTCTTGGACACGTAGGCGGTTGGGCCGGAGAACAGCTCGCTGGAGAAGTCGATGACTTTTTCGCGGGCCGGGGTGACGGTCATCGACGAGATCACGCCGTCGAATTTATTGGCCTTGAGGCCAGGAATCATGCCGTCGAAGTCGCTTTCGACCCATTTGCACTTGACCTTCAGCTCGGCGCAGATCGCGTTCCCCAGGTCGATGTCGAAGCCTACCAGGTTGCCGTCGGCCGCTTTCGACTCGAACGGCGCGTAGGAAGGGTCAACACCAAAACGCAATTCCTTGTATTCCTTTGCCAGCGCGGAACCGGCTGCCACGCACAACGCCAGTGCAGAAAGGGTCAGCAATGCTTTTTTCATTATTCAATCCCTAAGAACCAATATGAGCGCTTGTGGCGCAGAATTATTGTTACTGGTAAGCGTAAGCCCTAAAGAAAGTAGCAATTTCCGAACCATAGTGCCGAACAAGCGTTTAAAAGGTATTTCGGAAAATTGCAGGAGGGGATTAGTGCACGAAAATGGGCGTCATGAAAAGCCCGCACTTTTTTGGATCAAAGTGGCGAGGGGATTTATCCCCGTTGGACTGCGCAGCAGGCCCATATCAGGGGTTGCTGCGCAACCCAACGGGGATAAATCCCCTCACCACAGGACCTCCTTCAATGCCTCAAAACTTGGGTTAACCGAGCAAATCCTGCAATGTACCCAGGTGATCCGCCTCTTCGACCGATTTGTCCTGGCGCCAGCGCAGCATCCGCGGAAACCGCACCGCAATCCCGCTTTTGTGGCGCTTGGACAAGGCAATGCCCTCGAAACCCAGTTCAAACACCAGGCTCGGCCTGACGCTGATCACCGGGCCGAATTTTTCCACCGTGGTCCTGCGCACGATGTTGTCGACCTGGCGCATTTGCTCATCGGTCAACCCCGAATAGGCCTTGGCAAACGGCACCAGCGCGCGTTCGCTGGCGTCGGGTGGCGCGTCCCAGACGGCGAAGGTGTAATCGCTGTAGAGACTGGCCCGACGGCCATGGCCGCGTTGTGCGTAGATCAGCACCGCGTCGACACTGAACGGGTCGACTTTCCATTTCCACCAGACCCCCATGTCCTTGGTGCGACCTACGCCGTAGAGCGCGTCCCGGGCCTTGAGCATCATGCCTTCGACACCGAGCCTGCGCGATGCTTCCCGCTGGCGCGCGAGGTCGAACCAGTCTTCGCCGGTCAACAAGGGCGAGGCGAGCAGCAGTGGATTGTTGCCCTGGGCGATCACCTGCTCCAGTTGACTGCGTCGCCGACTTTGCGGCCGGTCGCGCCAGTCCGCACCTTGCCATTCCAGCAAATCGTAAGCGAGAAGGACCACCGGCACGTCATTGAGAATCTTGCGGGTGAGGTTTTTACGGCCGATGCGCTGCTGCAACAGGGCGAAAGGCTGCACGGAGGGGCTTGCCTCAGGCGGATCGAAGGCATCTTCGGTGCCTGATTGCGGGGCTTTCCAGGCGACGATCTCGCCGTCGATCACGGTGCCGTCGGGCAGGCAGTGGATCAGGCTGTCAAATTCAGGAAAGCGATCGGTGACCAGCTCTTCCCCTCGGGACCAGATCCACAGGCGCCCCTCGCGCTTGACGATCTGGGCGCGGATGCCGTCCCACTTCCACTCGACCTGCCATTGGCTGGGGGCGCCGAGTAGCGCTTCGAATTGTTCGACCGATTGTGCCAGGGCATGGGCGAGGAAAAACGGATACGGCTGGCCACCGCGTTGCGCATGCTCGTCGGGGGATTGCGCGGCGATCAACTTCAAGTAGCTGGCGGCACTCGGCCGGTGGGACAGGTCGGTGTAGCCGACCATTCGCTGGGCCACGCGCTTGCTGTCCAGGCCAGCCATGGAGGCCAGGGCCCGGGTCACCAGCAACTTGGAGACACCGACGCGAAAGCTGCCGGTGATTAATTTGATGCACAGCATCAAGCTCGGGCGGTCCAGTTGCGACCAGAGAGCGGGCAGGCGTTCGGCGAGCACCTGCGGGGTTTCGCCGCGCAATGGCAGCAGTTTGTCTTCGATCCACACCGCCAGGCCGTCGCTGGAGCGGTAGGGCATCTCGGGCAGCACCAGGGAAATGGTTTCCGCCAGATCGCCCACCGCCTGGTAGCTTTCTTCGAACAGCCACGCTGAAAGTCCGGAATAGGCGACTGCCAACTCACGCAGGACGCGCACCGGCACCAATTGCCTGGGGCGTCCTCCGGACAGAAAGTACACCGCCCATGCGGCATCTTCCGGTGCGGCCTGGGCAAAATAATCTTGCATCGCCGCCAGCTTGGCGTTGCTCGACGTGGTGGCGTCGAGCTCGGCGTACAACTGGGCAAACGCCTTCATGGCAGCGCCTCGACGCTCTCGGCCTCGGCCGTCGATGCCTCCTCATCGTCACCGTATTCGGTGCGAAAGCCCTGGGCATCGAGGCCTTGTTCACGCAGGTGACGCACCAATACCGCGACGGAACCGTGGGTGACCATCACCCGTTCTGCGCCAGTCTGTTCGATGGCCCAGAGCAAACCCGGCCAGTCAGCGTGATCGGACAACACGAAACCGCGATCCACGCCGCGCCGCCGGCGGGCTCCGCGTAAGCGCATCCAGCCACTGGCGAAACCGTCGCTGTAGTCACCGAAGCGGCGCATCCAGGTGCTGCCACCGGCCGAAGGTGGCGCGATCACCAGCGCCTTGCGCAGGAGCGGATCGCTTTTCTTGAAATCACCGGCGTAGAGCGTCGGTGGCAGCTCTATCCCGGCCTCACGATAGACACAGTTCAGCGGTTCGACCGCGCCATGCGCCAGGATCGGCCCGAGGCTGGCATCGATGCCGTGGAGAATGCGCTGGGCCTTGCCGAAGGAATAGCAGAACAGCACGCTGGCTTTCTCTTGCTCGGCATTGGCCTGCCACCACTGGTTGATCTCGGCAAAGACCTCCGCCTGCGGCTGCCAGCGATAGATCGGCAGGCCGAATGTCGATTCGGTGATGAAGGTGTGGCAGCGCACGGGCTCGAAAGCAGCGCAGGTGCCATCGGGTTCGATCTTGTAGTCCCCTGATGCCACCCAGACCTCCCCACCATATTCCAGCCGCACCTGGGCCGAGCCGAGGACGTGGCCGGCGGGGTGGAAGCTCAGGGTGACGCCGTGATGCAGCAGCCGTTCGCCATACGCCAGGGTTTGCAGGTTGATGTCCTGGCCCAGTCGCGCACGCAAAATCCCTTCTCCGGGTGCCGCCGCCAGGTAATGCTGGTTGCCGGTACGGGCGTGGTCACCATGGGCGTGGGTGATGACCGAGCGCTCGACCGGCCGCCATGGATCAATGTAGAAATCGCCGGCGGGGCAGTACAAGCCTTCGGGGCGCGCGATGACAAGGTCCACGTTGTTATCCGGGTGGAGGGGCTTGTTAGCTAGGAGGCTGGCGCGGGGGGAGAAGTTCTATCGGAGTTCAATGGGGAAACGACTGTGGGAGCGAGCCTGCTCGCGAAAGCGGTGTGTCAGTCAGCATGGATGTTGACTGACAGGCCCTCTTCGCGAGCAGGCTCGCTCCCACATGGGTTCAGTGTCGCTGGTTATTTTCCAGGCGTCAGGGTCAATCGCTTGGTTCCATACACCCTGTCAAAGTTCTCCGGCTGCATCGGCAGGCTCTGGTACTGCCCCTTCAGCCACGGCTCGAGACCATTGAGGTAGTTCGGGCTGGCGGGGTTGCCGGACTGGCCGGTGGCGATCTGCCCCATCAACGGTTCGGGCTGGCCGAAGTCGACGATCAGGCGCATGGCCGGCACTCGCGTGGTGCTGAAGTCCTGGCCCACGGCGTACGCGGCCGTGTTGAGGGTGGTGTGGTCGCCGCCGGCCGGCTGCGGACCGCGCACGGTCTGGCCACTGGCGTTCTTCCACTCATAGCGATGAAGTTTGCCCCACTGCCAGGCTCTATGATCGCCGCCCAACTGACTGTCGCCTGCGGTGATCGCTGCGGCCAGGCTGCGGGCGAGGATCGCCGGTTTGTCTTCCTTCTGCGCGGTGTGCACATCATCCCAGAACGGACTGTCTTCACGCCCCAGCAAGTGATCGGCCTGCGCCGCGTAAGACAAGGCGCCATTGGCGATGAACGCTTGCCATGCCGGGCTGCCTTGCGGTCCCAATTCATCGAGGAAAATCTGCCGAGTGCTTTCCTGAAGGAACAACTGGTAAATCGCTGCGTCGGCGGAGGTCGGGGCGAGTTTGCCGTCAAACGCCATCAAGCGGGTCAGGGCCTCGCGGGCCTTGCCACGATCGGCCCCGGGCAAGGCCTCGATAGCCTGATTGAGCGGCTTCGACATCCCCGGGGCTTCGAACATTTTCTTCAGTTTGGCGGCGAAGGTGGTGGTCTGGTCGTACTGCATGGCGATCAGGCTACGGGTGTCGTGCTTGCCCACGCCGGCCAGCTCGGCCAGGCGCTCGCCACGTTCCGGTGCCGACCAGGAGTTGGACAGCTGCATGCCATAGCCATGGGGAATGACCCGCTGGTTGGCGGTGCCGAGCCAGCCTTGGGCCGGGTCCTGATCGTAGGGGTGCAGCATCGGATCGGCGTAACCGTCCCAATCGTAACGTCCCTCCCAGCCAGGCGAGGGCAGCAGGCCTTCGCCTTCGCGGCGGTTCGGATAACGGCCGGTGACTTGCCAGCCAATGTTGCTGGCATCTGCAAACACCAGGTTCAGGGCAATGGCGCGAATCTCGCGGCTGGCGTCCGAGGCTTTCTCGACGTTCTGCGCCCGGGACAAATCAAAGAAGGCGTCCAGGCTCTTGTCGTCGGTAAAGCTCGGTGTTTGCAAAGCCAGGCCGAAACCGCTGCCCTGGGCCAGGCTTTGGGCACTGTTGAGCAGGGGGCCGTGGCGGGTTTCGAACACGGCTTCGCGAATCGGTCGCTGGCCTTTGACGAAGTAGGTTTCGTTGCGCACGATCACCGGCTGCCACTTGCCAGCGGTTTCGTAAGACAGTCCATTACCCTGGCGTTTGATTTTTTCCAGGAACAGGTCCTGGTTATCGCCCAAGACGCTCGTCATGCTCCAGGCCACTTTGCCGTTGAACCCGCCCAGGATCATCGGCAACCCGGCAATGGTCACGCCGGAAGCCTGATACTTCGGCGCGCGGATCTGCACGTAGCTGAACAGCGCCGGTACCCCCATCGGGCCATGGCTGTCGCTGGCCAGCAGGCTTTTACCGCTGCGGCTGCGTTGCGGAGCAATGGCCCAATTGTTCGATGAGGTGGCGCCCAGCAGGTTCAGCTCGGACAACTGGCCGGTGGCCTTGCTGATGTCAGCCAGCCCCGGTACCTGCCCGCGGAGGTTGATGCCTTGCAGCTTTTCACTTTCGCCCAGCGGCAGTTTTTCATCCGGGGCGGAAGGGGTCAGCCACGGCAGCTTGTCGGTGGTGACGGTCTGGGCCAGCACCAGCGAGGCAATTTCCTCGGGCAGGTTGGCTGACTGGCTGAAATTGAGCAGGCAGAAAATCAGCGCCGAATCTTCCGGCTTCCAGTATTCGGGCTTGTACCCGGTGGCAACGAGGTCGGCAGGCAGCTTGTCGCGGTAACGGAACAGATAGGCGTTGACCCCGCGGGCATAGACTTCGAAGAAGCGCTTGAGCCGCGGTGAAGAGGCTTTGTACAACTCGCCGGCGCTTTTCTTCAGGTTGACCGCGCGCATATAGCGGTCAGCGTCCAACAGGTCCGCCCCCTGCATCTCGGCCAATCGACCCTGGGCGAGCAATCGCAGGGTGACCATCTGCGTGATGCGGTCACTGGCGTGCACATAGCCGAGGGCGAACAGTGCGTCGTGGAAGGTGCTGCTTTCGATCAACGGCATGCCCATGGCATTGCGTCGCACCGAAACGTTCTGCGCCAGGCCTTTGAGCGGCTGCACACCGGAGGTGGGCGGGAGGGTGTCCTGGGTATTGAAGCTCTGACAACCGGTCAGGCTCAAGGCACCCGCCACTGCTGCGGCAACGCCGAACCGGGGTAGAAAATGTGAAAGGGCTGGCGAGGCCATGGCAAAGCTCCTGCGGGGTAAAGGCGGCGGCGCGCGATAAAGGCGCTACGTTAGTGAGCAGGAGGGGACCACGCAAGCGGGACGCGGGGTTATTTCAACAATCGGCCTGATGGCGCCATCGGTCGAGCCTGTTATTTGTGACAGTAGACAATCCATTGTGCTGAAGAGACGCTTGTTTTCCGCTCACGCTGGATGTGTTCAGCGTTCCTGGCGAACGGAGCTTGTGCATGAACAGCAAATGGCTGGTTTGTTTTGTGACACTCTGCCTTGGCATAGGCGCACTGTTCTTTTCGGCAAAACAGGCGACGCTCAAGCGCAGCCCCTATGCCTTGTTTGAGCCACCCATGACGGTTGAGCAAAAAGCCGAGGTACAACAGCAAATCGACCGACAACTCATTCGCAAATCCGGTGGGCAACAAGTCAGTGCTACTCAAGTGACTTACGATGAGGGTGCGGTCGTACTCGCCTTCCCGGTACCCGGCGACGCAGGCCCTTCAGACCGCACCTGTGACTATGGCTATGTCTGCCTCTGGAGCGCCGCGGATTTTGCAGGCAGGAAACTGTCGTTGCTCAGTACCGCGAAAAGCCGGCCCGTCGATCTGTCCGACTACGGTATGAGCGCCGAGGTCTCCTCCTGGCAGCACAACAACAAGGCCGGCTCGGTAAAGATCTTCGGTGTGGATGGGCCTGGCGCCAGGGGCAACATGGTGATGAGCAATATCAGGGAGGTGATCTTGGGCAAGGGTTGTTGTCCGTTCAGTATTCCCGAGGATGCCCGCGTCATCGACACCTGGACGGAGATCAACTCCCAGAGCCGACTGACCGGGAACAACGTTCGGATCGTGAGCATCGCGTTTGCGCCCATGTTCATGTTGTTTGCCCAGTAACAGCGCAGGCTGGCGCCCGGTCCCGCTGAATCGATTTTGTCCTCAATACTGGCCGACTAGTGGCCTTGCAAGGCGGAGGCCGGTGGCTATGCTGACGTCTAACTAACCATGCCGACCGTTATCGTCGGCCGTGGATCATCGAGCCAAGCTGCCAGAGTGCGCAACCCAAGGCACCGACACACTTGCACAGGAAGTTGTCCGGAAATGGAGTTCGCTTATGAGCACGTTAGGGCTGGCCCGACCCCGGGCTATCAAGAGAAGGATGTCTTGATGAGAGTGTCGCGATAAGGACCCCCTCCGATCGAACATCACCTATCACCTGATTGGTTCCTCCTCCTTGGAGGAACGCGTGTGCCTGTTCTGTTGAACGTAGTGGTGGATTTGAAAGATCAGCAACTTTCATAAACGCGCATAGGTGGTACGACCATGTTTAACCTGCATCACAAGGCTGACCTGCTGGAAATCGAACGTTTCAGCTGCGCGCTGACTGAAGCCAATGCCAAGCTGGCTGCTGTCAGCCGGTCCATGGCGATGATTGAATTCACCCCCGATGGCATCGTCCTCGAGGCCAACGAGAACTTTTGCAACGCCATGGGTTACAGCGCCGACGAAGTGCGCGGCAAACACCACCGGATATTCTGTGAAGAGGCGTTTTACCGCAGTGAGGAGTACGCCAAGTTGTGGCGTGATCTGGCCCGGGGCGAGCCGATCAGCGGTACCTTTCTGCGCCTGAACAAGAGCGGCAAGGAGATCTGGCTCGAGGCCAGCTACATGCCGGTGTTCGGTCCGGACCGGCAGGTGCGCAGCGTGATCAAGGTGGCCACCGACATTTCCGCCCGGGTTCACCAGGAACACGAAAACCAAAGCAGGCTCGCCGCCCTTGGCCGCTCCATGGCCGTGATCGAGTTCACCCCCGAAGGCCGGGTGATCACGGCCAACGAAAACTTCCTGAAAACCACGCAGTACTCGCTCCATGAAATCGTCGGTCAGCATCACAGCATGTTCTGTCATCGCGCCGAAGCGGAGTCCCAGGGCTACAGGAACTTCTGGGCCTCGCTGAACCGCGGCGAGTATCACTCCCATCGCTTCGAGCGCAAGAACAAGCAGGGGCAGACGATCTTCCTGGAAGCCTCCTACAACCCGCTCTTCGATGCCAAGGGCCGCCTGTACAAAGTGGTCAAGTTCGCCAGCGACATCACCCACCAGATGACCACCCTGCAAACCGCGGCGGATTCGGCCCACAGCACCTCGGTGCAAAACGACGCCTGCGCGCGCAAGGGTTCCGAGGTGGTGCAGCAGACGGTGCAGATCATCCAGGACATCTCCAGGGACTTGAACCAGGCAGCGCTGAGCATCGATGCGGTGAGCAAACAGTCCGACATTATCGGCACCATCGTCCAGACCATCCGTGGGATTGCCGATCAGACCAACTTGCTGGCGCTCAACGCCGCCATCGAAGCGGCCCGCGCCGGCGAACATGGGCGAGGGTTTGCCGTGGTGGCCGATGAGGTGCGCAGCCTTGCCGCACGCACCAGCCAGGCCACCCTGGAAATTGTCGATGTGGTGCGCAAGAACCACGACCTGTCATTGAGTGCGGTGTCGAGCATGCAGTCGAGCCTGAGTCGAACCGGGCTGGGCGTGGAACTGGCCAACGAGGCGGGGGAGGTGATCCTGGAGATCCAGCAGGGATCGCGACACGTGGTAGACGCGATCAGCCAGTTCAACTCGACCTTGCAGTTGAACTGATCACCCACCTGATTCGAATGTGCTCTTGTAGGAGCCCGGCTTGCCGGCGAAGGCACCCTTGAACATTGCGCTGGTCGTTCAGGCGCCTTCGCCTGTAGGAGCCCGGCTTGCCGGCGAAGGCGCCCTTGAGCATTGCGCTGGTCGTTCCGGCGCCTTCGCCGGCAAGCCGGGGTCCTACAAAAAAACAGCATCACCGCTTCGTTACAGCGATGCGATAAGTTTATCCACACCCACGATGCTGGTGTTTTCACCATTGCGTTGATCTTTCTCGGCCGCTGCCATCTGCGTCTTGTCCCGCAGGCGCTCGGCTATTTCTTCGCCGATGGCCTGTTGTTTCTCCGGTGGCATCTGATCGATCTCCTCCTGGGTCAAGCCCATCTCTTGCAGGATCGCATCGCGCATGCGCTGTTCCGGGGTCTTGCTCATGTAGTCCTTGAATTCGGCCGTCGCCGAGCCATCACCTATCCTGTCCTTGACGTCGTCAGGCAGCGGCGCGGAGTTCGCTTGCAGGCCTACGCGGGTCTTGGCGAACGCTTCATCGACGTTATCGCTGATGCGCGAGGCTTCACTCACCTGTTGCGTGGCCAGTTGCGTGGCGGATTCCTCGACCTGGGTGCTGGTTTGCGTGGTTTGCGCCTGCACGTTGTTTTGCAGGGCCTGCGCCATGACGCTTTGCAGGCCGGCGGCGGCTTCGGCGGTCGGATCTTCGCCGGGGCGTTTGGGGAGCGGTGTCATCAGGTTTAAATGTGCACTGACCAACATGATAAGCGGACCTTGTGGGTATTGGCGGTGCAGTGCATTCAGCAAATAGTATGCCTATTGATTAAATGCCAACTAAATCAGTTGGTTAGGTTCTTTTTTGCCAGGCGGGCAGGTTGGAGTTGCGGTCAGGCCTTGCCGCCGGGGGGCAGGCGTCGACCGCTTTCGGAAGTCGTTTACGGCAGGCCATTACAGCAGTGTTTGAGAAAACCCGGGTGTTGCGCCAGGCGTTTGAAATACTCGTCGACGGCTGAATAGTCGGGGCGCTCAATGGGCGTCATCAGCCAGCGATTGACCGAGAGGCCGATGACAATGTCGGCCACGGTGAATTTTGCCCCGGCGACATAGGCTTTGGTGGTCGCGAGCTGATGTTCGAGAATCGCCATTTTCTGGTTCCAGCCGCGCACGCTGATGTCGATGCGATGCGCATCCTGGAATTCCGGATCCTTGCGCACCAGCGCCATGAACGCATAGCTCCACGACGAATTGAGATCGGTGGCTTGCCAATCCATCCACTGTTCCACCCGCGCGCGCGCGGCCGGTTCGCTGGGCAACAGCTCAGTGTGGTGATGCTGGTGTTTTGCGCTCAGGTAGCGGCAGATGGTGTTGGATTCCCACAGCACACCGGCCTCATCGATGATCACCGGTACCTGCGCATTGGGGTTGTACCGGAGAAACTCAGGGCTGTGGGTCGAGGCAAAACCGCTGCCCCAATCCTCGCGTTCGTAGGAAAGGCCCAGTTCGTCGCAGGTCCACAGGACCTTTCTGACGTTGATCGACGAGGCTTTTCCCAGAATCTTTAGTGTGTGTTCCATCGTGCTACTCCGTTAGCGAATGTGCGCTTCAGGAAATTAACATTTTGTCGGCCACAGCAAGCGCTCAACGGGATAAGAAATACAATCAAGATTAGTTGAAATCCCGGGGCATGGACGTTGCACCGCTTGGCGGTACGGGGTGTCAGACCTGGCGATTTTCCCACATCATTTTCCGCGCTGTAATAGATCGGTCCAGATGGGGCTGGAGCAGGCGCTGGGAATCTGCTGGTTGAGGATGGGTTGCCGAAGGATCCAGCCCTGAAGCTGTTGGTCGATGAATATCGGGGTGGGTTCGATGCACTCGCCTTGGGGCGCAACCTTGACTTGGTCCACTGAAACAAACAGCGGACCAGGCAGATCGAACAAGGTCTGGGACCGGCTTACCTGGCCAGTATCCTTGCTGGCGTAACATTCATTTCTGCGTCCGGTGAGGTCAGTGGTCATGACGCCTGCTTCTTCAAGGCTTGCATGCCAAACATCCATCACGACGGCAGGGCCCTGGTTACTCGAGTGAGCGACCAGACAATTTTTTATCGCCGGCATGAAGCGTGGATCTGTCAGGAAGTGGGTCCAGTCACTCGGCGCCGACGCTTGCGCCTGAGTTGCCTGTCCGAGCGAGAGTGTCAGCAGGGTGGTCATGAAAATCTTCTTGCGCATAGGAGTGTCAGCCGGGAATGGAGTTTGCGGATTTTGCATCCGCCATTCGTGAAGCGCAGGATAAAAGGTGTTTCGAAATACAGATCAGGGGCCGGACTGCCTCGTAGGAATGATCAACAGGAGGCATCCGGTTTCTCGGAGATATCGTTTTGCAAACGCTGAAGTGCCGGTCTCAAGTACTTTCGCGCACTTTCAACTCAAACCCCATGTCCTGCACCGGTTTGGCCACGGTATTACCGGCCATCAGCGTGAGCATCTGCTCCGCCGCGCGACGGCCGATGGCTTCGCGCGGGGTATTGATGCTGCTGAGGCGCGGGACCATGTGTTCCGACATCGGCAAATCGTTGAAACCCAGAATCGCCACCTGTTCGGGAATCCTGATTCCGCAACGCATGGCTTCGAGCAAGGCGCCCTGGGCCAGGTCGTCGTTGCCGAAGAAGATCGCATCGACATCCGGGTGACTGGCCAGCAGTTGCAGAAACAGTTCGCCGCCCAGGCCGACGGACGAGGCGCGCGGGGTCAGCACTTCCAGGTCGGGGTCATACAGGCCGGCCTTTTTCAGTGCCTTGCGGAAACCTTCACCGCGCAGCAGGGTGCGTTGATCCAGCTGCGCGCCGATGTAGGCCAGGCGCTTGCGCCCCCGCGAGAGCAAATGCTCGGCCGCCGTTTCGCCGGCCGCCAGTTGCGAGAAGCCGACGCAATTGAGTCCGGCAGCACTGTCGAGCTCCATCATGTACACGCACGGGATGTTGCTGGCTTCGATCATCCGCCGCGAACTTTCGGTGCGGTCGAAGCCGGTCAGCAGCAAACCCCGGGGTTGATAGGCCATGTAGTTGCGCAGCAGGTTTTCTTCTTCGTCGCGCGAATAATGGAAGTTGCCGATCAGCACTTCGAAGCCCTTGGGGCGCAACACCTGATGAATGGCTTCCAGGGTGTCGATGAACAACAGGTTGGACAAGGACGGCACCAACACCACCACCGAATGGCTCTGCGCCGAAGCCAGGGCACGAGCAGCGGGGTTGACCACGTAGTTGAGTTCCTGCGCGGCTTTCTGGACTTTTTCCACCAGTTCGGTGGCCACCGTGCTGACCCCGCGAAGGGCGCGGGAAGCGGTGATTGGACTGACACCGGCCAGGCGTGCCACTTCGTTCAGGGTGGGGCGGCCAGTGGTGCGGGTATTTTTATCGTTTTTAGTTGGAGTCATCGACGGCTTGCCAAACAAAATTCAAGGCACTAAGGTAGCGCTGTCTCGATGCAGCTGCAAATGCGTGAGCGGGGGTTCGCCTGATCCTCGCTTTTTGGCGTTGGGAACACACATGCTGCAACCCACAAAATGACAAGAAAGGCGTCGGCAACTTCTGCTTTTGATCGAGTGTCATAGCTTTCAAAGGTAGCGCTGTCTGCGCGCTGAGGTGTTACATGAATCATCCCATCACCGCCCTGGTCATCATGGGCGTTGCCGGTTGCGGCAAGACGTGCGTCAGCGAAGCCCTGTGCCAACTGAGCGGCGCCACTGCCATTGAAGGCGACTCTTTCCATCCTGCCGCCAATATCGAAAAGATGAGCGCGGGAATTCCCCTGAACGATCAAGACCGTGCCGGCTGGCTCGACAGCCTGTGCGATGAACTGCGTCGCATCGATGCCCTGGGCCAGCGCCCGGTGCTGACCTGCTCGGCGCTCAAGCACATTTACCGCGAACGCCTGCGCAGTGCCTTGCCGGGCCTGGGCTTTGTGTTCCTGGAGCTGACGCCGGAAGTTGCCGCCGAACGTGTCTCCCATCGGCCGGGCCATTTCATGCCGGCAACCTTGATCGAAAGTCAGTTCGCCACCCTCGAGTCTCCCAAGGGCGAGCCGCTGACACTGGCGCTCAATGCCTCGATCCACAGCGTTGAAGAACTGGCCTCGCAGGCGCACACCTGGTGGCAGGCCAACGGCCTGAAGCAGGCGGTATGAACGTGCTTTCAAAGACAGCGCTGTCCTCACGACTTCTGATTAACCCGCTTTAATAACAACAACAACCAGGAGACACCCCTAATGTTTGGCATGTCCCACGAGACGTTCCTGCTGCTCGACGCAGTGGTCACGGTGATCGGGCTTATCGTCCTGATCACCAAGTTCAAGTTGCACCCCTTTCTAGCCCTGATCATCGCCGCCGCTTTCCTCGGGCTGACCTCCGGCATGCCGATCGGCACCATCATCAAGGCGTTCCAGGACGGCTTTGGCGGCGTGCTCGGTTTCGTCGGGATCATCCTCGCGCTGGGGACCATGCTTGGCAAAATGATGGCCGAGTCGGGCGGGGCGGATCAGATCGCCCAGACCCTGATCCGCGCTTTCGGCAAGGACAAGGTGCAGTGGGCGATGATGTTCGCGGCCTTCCTGGTGGGCATCCCGCTGTTCTTCGAAATCGGCTTCGTGCTGCTGATTCCGCTGGTGTTCATCGTCGCCCGTCGCACCGGCGTGTCGATCATCAAGATCGGTATCCCGCTGCTGGCCGGCCTCTCCGCGGTGCACGGCCTGGTGCCACCGCACCCGGGTCCGCTGCTGGCCATCGGCGTGTTCGGTGCCGATATCGGTAAAACCATTCTGTACGGCCTGATCGTTGCGTTGCCGACGGCCATCATTGCCGGCCCGATCTTCGGTACCTTCATCGCCAAGCACATCCCCGGTCATCCGAATCAGGAGCTGGTGGATCAACTGGCCCGCGAATCGGACACATCTGAACTGCCGAGCTTTGGTATCACCCTGGTCACCGTGCTGCTGCCGGTGTTCCTGATGCTGCTCAAGACTTTTGCCGATGTGGTGCTGCCGGATGGCAACATTTTCCGCGCCTTCATGGACCTGATTGGTCACCCGATTTCGGCGTTGCTGCTGGCGTTGCTGCTGTCGCTGTATACCTTCGGCTACAAGCAGGGCATCGGTTCCAGCCAAATGATGAAATGGCTGGATGCGAGCCTCGCGCCAACCGCCGCGATCATCCTGATCATCGGTGCCGGTGGTGGCTTCAAGCAGATGCTGGTGACCAGCGGCGTGGGTGACGTGATCGGCCACATGGCGGTCAATGCACAGATCTCGCCGATCCTGCTGGCCTGGTTGGTGGCGGCGGTGATCCGCATCGCGACCGGTTCGGCGACCGTGGCGACCATTACTGGCGCGGGCATCGTGGTGCCGGTGGTGGGGATGATCCCAGGGGTTAACCGTGAGCTGCTGGTGCTTGCCACCGGTGCCGGTTCGTTGATCCTGTCCCACGTGAATGACGCCGGTTTCTGGCTGGTAAAGCAGTACTTCAACATGACCGTGGCAGAGACGTTCAAGACCTGGACGGCGATGGAAACCATTCTGTCGGTGGTGGGGTTGGGCTTTATCCTGTTGTTGTCGTTGTTCGTCTAAACAGCACCGCAAGACCCAATGTGGGAGCGAGCCTGCTCGCGATGGCGGACTTACATTCAGCATCTTCGTTGAATGTTAAGCCCTCATCGCGAGCAGGCTCGCTCCCACAGTTTTTTTTGTGTACGGCACTAGTTTTGCCTCAGAGCATTAAGACGCTCTTGAATACGTTGATCTGCAGAAGCGTTACTTCGGATGGATCCGGTAGATGAGCTCGCATAGCCGGAATCATGGCTGTGGATGCTAAGGGTCGAAACAGTACTGACTGTGCTGGGAGTTGAAGCAGAGCTGGAATTGCTGGAGATGCTGCTACTAGATGGACTGCGCGACATAGTCCCATTTTTCGCAGCAGTTGAAGTCGTGGTTTTTGCCGAGGTCGTTGGTTCTTTTACATCCGGAGCCCAGTGGACGCTCTTGGTGGCAGAGTTGTCGCTGAACGCAGAGGCCTGGTTTCGCGATTTTCCGCGTTTTTTTAAACGGGAGGGTGTATTGAAAGTGGATCTACTGTTATTAACCGCCACGACTGCTATGCCTGTTCGATTCCAACTTCCACCACCACTTGGGCCGACCCCAGAAAGAACGTACATAACATCCGCAAATCGCTCAAAAAACCAGCTTGCTCCCTCTCCCGTCGGATCCACACGATTCACCGGCTCGCCTCCACAATACATATACGCATTCATCCCACCCTTCCCGAACGGACTAAATTTGTCTGGCGAGTGAAACCGCATCAATCGCGGGTTATAGACGCGGTAACCATTCCCCAAAAAATACCAATCAGTTCTCGCCTCACACATTTCGCCGTTAAACCCCAAGTGGGCCATGCGCTTCTGTTGGGCAGACTGTTGACCATAGGGTGAGTACGCCACGGGATTGATACAACCAGCCATCTCTGTGAGCACAGAGTTTTTGCTGTCGCACGCCAACAGCACGTTTTGTTGCAAGGGGCGGGATGTGTGATTGGCAGGATTGGATGGGGGCATGGAAAGCCTCTGTTTTTTGACGGCGAGTCAATAAAGGCCTTCAGCATTTCATGTTGGTCCAGAGGCGGGAACTGGCAGAACTACCAGGTTTCGTCGAGTGCACCGCACCAAATGTGGGAGCGAGCCTGCTCGCGAAAGCGGAATTACATTCAACATTTTCGTTGAATGTTAAGCCCTCTTCGCTGGCAAGCCAGCTCCTACAGGGTTATGTGTCAGGCGTTGGTTTTCGGGGCTAAACCATCCGCCCTGAACATCCCGCGAATCCCGCGCACGGCCTGACGAATCCGGTCCTGGTTTTCGATCAGCGCGAAGCGCACGTGATCGTCACCATACTCACCAAAGCCGACACCCGGCGAGACGCAAACCTTGGCCTCGGCCAGCAGTTTCTTGGCGAATTCCAGCGAGCCCAGGTGCGCGTAGGCGTCGGGGATCTTGGCCCAGACGTACATCGACGCTTTCGGGTTTTCCACCATCCAGCCCAGTTCATGCAGGCCTTTGACCAGCACGTTACGGCGCTGGCGATACTGTTCGGCGATGTCGCGCACGCATTGCTGGTCGCCTTCGAGCGCCGCAATGGCCGCCACTTGCAGCGGGGTGAAGGTGCCGTAGTCGTGGTAGCTCTTGATCCGCGCCAGGGCGTTGACCAGTTCCGGGTTGCCGACCATGAAGCCGATGCGCCAGCCCGCCATGTTGTAGCTCTTGGACAGGGTGAAGAATTCGACGGCGATGTCCTTGGCGCCGGGCACCTGCATGATCGACGGGGCTTTCCAGCCGTCGTAGACGATGTCGGCGTAGGCCAGGTCATGCACCACCAGCACATCGTATTGTTTGGCGAGGGCGATCACCCGTTCGAAGAAATCCAGTTCCACGCACTGGGCGGTGGGGTTGGACGGAAAGCCGAGGATCATCATCTTCGGTTTCGGGATCGACCCGCGAATGGCTCGTTCCAGTTCAGCGAAGAAATCCACGCCCGGCACCAGCGGCACCGAACGCACCTGGGCGCCGGCAATCACGGCACCGTAGATGTGGATCGGGTAGCTCGGGTTGGGCACCAGCACGGTGTCGCCCTGGTCGAGGGTCGCCAGCATCAGGTGCGCCAGGCCTTCCTTGGAACCGATGGTGACAATGGCTTCGCTTTCCGGGTCGATGTCGACCTCGTAGCGCTCCTTGTACCAGTTGGAAATGGCTCGGCGCAGGCGCGGAATACCCTTGGACGTGGAGTAGCCATGGGTGTCTTCGCGCTGGGCGACGGTGACCAGTTTTTCCACGATGTGCGGCGGCGTGGCGCCGTCGGGGTTGCCCATGCTCAAGTCGATGATGTCTTCGCCACGACGACGGGCGGCCATCTTCAGCTCGGCAGTGATGTTGAAAACGTAGGGGGGGAGTCGATCGATGCGCGCAAAGCGGCGCGGCGAACCTTGTTCGGCCATTGTTGCCTCGGATAACGTAAGCGCCCGGAACCGTCCGAGCGACGCTGGTCACTGCGGTGACCTGTGGCGGAATGTAAGGGCAGGTGTGGCAGACTGTCCAGCCTCAACGTAAACAATTTTTTCCGAAGGAAAGGCTTTGATGGAATTTACCAGTGGCTTCCTGTTGAGCCTTTCGTTGTGCCTGGACATCGGCGTCGCCAATATCGCGATGATCACGCTGGCGATGCAACGCGGCTATTTTCAAGGCTTCGCCCTGGGCCTGGGCACTTGCGTCGGCGACCTGATCTACGCCGTGCTGGCACTGGCTGGCATGACCGTTTTGCTGCAATACGAAACCGTGCGCTGGGTGCTGTGGATCGGCGGTTCGGCGCTGCTGGTGTACTTCGCGGCGAAGATGATTTACTCGGCAATCCACCACGAGGCGCTGTTGGCCGAAACCGCCGATGTGGGTCACAACTCCCATCGCAAGGAATTTTTTCGCGGGATTTTTCTCGCCATGTCGTCGCCCAGTGCGATTCTCTGGTTCGCCGCAGTAGGCGGCACGTTGATCGCTCGTTCCGGTGGCGGCGGTGCGCTCAGCTCTGCATTGTTCCTCGGTGGATTTCTCTGCGCCGGGTTGCTGTGGTCCGCTGGCCTGTGCTTCGCTGCGAGCCACGGCGGCAAGTTGCTCGGCGACAAACTGCTGCGCTACTCCTACATGGCATCTGCGGCGATCTTCTGCTATTTCGCGGTGTACGTGATTCTATCGGGCTACAACGAGTTTGTCGGTGCAGGTGCCGTCGAGCAGTTGCACGCCCTGTAAGTGGGCGAATCGGGTTTGGCTTCTATACTCCCAGCCGAACCCACTTTTACCTTCCAGGAGTCGAGTCATGGATGAACAAACAAGCGTCGAAGTGACGGAACCCCGCTTCGAACATGGACACTTCCTGCTGATCGCAGGGCTTGGCGGACACTTCACCCAGCAAAACGTAAAAGGCATTCCCGAGCTCTGGGAAAAATTCATCCCACATGCCGGCAATGTTCCCGGGCAAAAGGGCGAAGTGACCTACGGCGTCTGCTGCAATTTCGACGGCAAGGGCGGCTTTGATTACATCGCGGGTGTCGAGATCAGCAAGCTCGACGATTTGCCGGACACCTACCGCTGGGTCGAGGTTCAGCCCCAGCAGTATGTGGTGTTCGAACACAAAGGCCCCTTGGAGTCGCTGCCGCAAACCTTCCAGTACATCCATGGCACGTGGCTGCCGCAGTCCGGGCGCGAGCTGTTGAACGCACCGGAATTCGAACGCTACAGCGAAGACTTCAACCCCAGGCTCAAGACCGGCAAGCTGGAAATCTGGTTGCCGATCAAGGCATGACCCCAGCGTCGGGAGGCGGATCAAAAACGATTCGTCTCTCGATGTCCTATCGACGCTGCTTTATGATCCTCGTCCTTTCCAACTGATTTGCGACCCGCCATGAACACCGTCATCCGCCACGTCACGCCCGCTGATCTGGACCGCTGCTACGCCATCGAAACCCTGGCCTATGAAGGCGACGAAGCCGCCACCCGCGAGAAAATCGCCACCCGCATCGCCACCTGGCCTGAGGGGTTCATCGTCGCTGAAGTGGATGGAGTGGTCGCCGGTTTCATCAATTCCGGCGCTGCGTTCCAGGTGGAAATGTCCGACGAGGCATTCAAGGAACTGATCGGCCACGACCCGGCCGGGCCGCACGTGGTGATCATGTCGGTGGTCGTGCACCCGGATTATCAGGGGCAGGGCCTGGCGAAGCGTTTGATGGGTGAGTTCATCGAGCGCATGCGCGCCTTGGGCAAGGTCAGCATCAACCTGATGTGCAAGGAACGGCATATTCCGTTGTATGCAGGCTTTGGTTTTGCCTACATCAAGCCATCGGCGTCTGACCATGGCGGCATGGCTTGGCACGAGATGGTGCTGAACCTCTAAACCCGACACAGAACCCTTGTAGGAGCGAGCCTGCTCGCGATGGCGTTGTTTCAGTCAGCATCAATGCAAGCTGTTACACCGCAATCGCGAGCAGGCTCGCTCCCACATTTGGAATGTGCCGACTTCAGAATTTCAGGCCCATCCGCCGCTCATAGCCGATCCGGCCCTTGTACGCCTCGCCGCTGTCGACAAATCCATACCTGGCATACAGCGCAATCGCAGATTCATTGTCCGCATCCACCGACAATTCCAGCCCCCTGATTTCCGGCCACGCCAGGCGCGCCATCTCGGGTAGCGCTTGCAGGCAAGCCTTGCCGTAACCTTTGCCCTGAGCGCGCTGATCGACCTGTAACGCATGCAGCGTGGCGCTGTGTTCGTCGGCCCAGGCCGGCAACGCCGGTGGGCGCTTGAGCAGCAGAAAGGCCACCGGTACCGCATCGGCCAGCAAGGCAAAGCCCTTGACGCCGGGGCCTGGCTTGGACAACAGGGTGTGCAACGCACCATGAATATCGCCGGAGAACCTGATCTGTTGCGGATGTACTTCGATGGCCTCGACCTGCTGGCGCTGCAGCGCATTCAGGCTTTCGTAAGGCACGAGTCGGGCTGTCACTGGAGTGTCCTTTTTCCAACACGAATGAGCCTCGGATTCTAGCGAGTTTGCGTGCATGGATTATTTTTATTTCGACTGTCGATTTGGCGGATCACCGGACGACTAAGGGTGTCTTCCCATAAAAACCATGGAGAACCATCATGAGCGCTACCCACGAAATCCAGACCCTGATCGACACCTATCGTGAGGCGGTCATCTCGAAGAACGTCGATAGAATCATGGCCCTGTACGCCGACGACATCGTCTCCTACGACGCCGTCAAGGCCCTGCAATTTCGCGGCAAGGCCGCCTACCGCGCGCATTGGCTGGAGTGCATGGAGATGTGCCAGGGTCCGCACACGTTCGACTTCGACCACATGAACATCGTGGCCGATGAGAACGTCGCCTTCGCCCATTGGCTGGCCCATTGCGGCGGCACCAACGAGCAGGGCGAAACCCAGGCCTGCTGGATGCGCGTGACCGCATGCTATCGTCGCGAGGCCGGGCAATGGCGCATCGTTCATGAACACTGGTCGGCCCCGTTCGACATGACAAGCGGCACGACCTTGTTCAACCTGCAACCCTGATCGTCGGTTCGCGACGCGAAACTGGCCATCTGCAGCCATAGTTATCCGTTCAATCAGGAGAGCGCGATGAAGTATTTATGCCTGGTCTACAGCGAAGAGCACCTGCTGCATTCCTTGCCCGAGAGCCCCAAGGACGAGGAGTGCATGGCCTATGCCGAGGCGATCCAGGGCAGCGGCCGGATGGTTGCCGCCGAAGCGCTGGAATCGGTGCAGACCGCCACTACGGTGCGCATGCGCAACGGCAAGATGTCGATCACCGACGGCCCGTTCGCCGAAACCAAGGAGCAGTTGGCCGGCTTCTACCTGATCGATGCCAAGGACCTCAACGAAGCCCTCCAGGTCGCCGGGAACATCCCGGCGGCGCGGGTCGGCAGTGTCGAAGTGCGTCCCGTTCGGCAGTTGAATCCATAAGATGCCGGAGCTGACGGTACAGGCCAGGGTCGAGCAGGTTTATCGCCAGGAGTCGCGACGCATTCTCGCGACCCTGATTCGCCTGCTCGGCGATTTCGACCTGGCCGAAGAGGCGCTGCACGAAGCGTTTTTCGTGGCGGTCGAACGCTGGCAGCAGGACGGTGTGCCGGACAATCCGCGCACCTGGCTGGTGTCCACGGGGCGCTTCAAGGCCATCGATGTACTACGCCGGCGCGCACGTTTTGCCGCATCCCGACCGCTGCTGGTCGCGCAACTGGAGGCGCTGGAGCAGGCCGACTGGAGTGACGAAGACGTGGAAGACGATCGCCTGCGCCTGATCTTCACCTGTTGTCACCCGGCACTGGCGCCTGACGCTCAGGTGCCGCTTACGCTGCGCGAAGTCTGCGACCTGACCACGGAAGAAATCGCCCGGGCCTTTCTCTCGGCGCCGGCCACCATCGCCCAGCGCATCGTGCGGGCCAAGGCGAAAATCCGTGACGCGAAAATCCCCTATCAGGTGCCGTCCCTGGCGGAACTGCCCGAGCGCCTCGACAGCGTGCTGCGGGTGATTTACCTGGTGTTCAACGAAGGTTATTCGGCATCCGGCGGCGCACAGGTGACCCGCGAAGACTTGACCCGTGAAGCGATCCGCCTGGGGCGTTTGTTGCTGGAGTTGCTGCCGGAGCCGGAAGTCATGGGCCTGCTGGCCCTGATGTTGTTGCACGAGTCCCGGCGCCTGGCCAGGACCTGCGCGGACGGCGACCTGATTTTGCTCGATGACCAGGACCGCACGCTGTGGGATGCGCAGATGATCGCCGAAGGCTGTGCGCTGGTGGAGCGGGCGCTGGGTTCCCGGCGATTCGGTCCGTATTGCCTGCAAGCGGCGATTGCGGCGGTGCACGCTGAAGCACCGTCGATCGAGGACACCGACTGGGCGCAGATCGTCGGGCTGTATGAGGTGTTGCTGCGGGCATGGCCGTCGCCGGTCATCGAATTGAACCGGGCGGCGGCGATCTCCAGGCGCGATGGGCCGTTGGCAGGGTTGACGTTGGTCGAGGGGATTCTGGCGCGTGGTGAACTGCTCGATTACCACCTGGCGCATTCGGCGCGGGCGGAGTTCTGTCGGCAGTTGGGCAGGGTGGAGCAGGCGCGGGTGGCCTATGAGCGGGCGCTGGAGTTGACGCAGCAAGCGCCGGAGCGGCGGTTTATTGAAGCTCGATTGCGTTCGTTGGATTGATGCGGTTTTTGCTGGCCCCATCGCGAGCAGGCTCGCTCCCACAATGGATCTTCAGTGTTCACTCGATCCTGTGGGAGCGAGCCTGCTCGCGATGACGTCAGTAGCCGCACCACTATTCCAGCATTTTGCCCAGCAACCAGCTGCCTGCCGGCCCAGGTGGATGCAAGCGCGACCACAAGGCATCCACCGACACCGTTTTCGGCCAGCCACGTACCTGCAGCTCTTGTAAGGTTCCCGGGCCGAAGCGTGCCACTAGCCAGCGTGGCAATGGCGCCCAGCCAAAACCACCCTGCGCCATTTCCAGCAGCATCAAGTAACTCGGCGCCGACCAGACGCGTCCCTTTGCACGGCTCTCATACGGATTGACGATGGTCGCCAGGCGCAATTCGCGATGTTGTTGCAGTACGTCCTGGTCGATGTGTTCCAGCATCGCCAGCGGATGTTCGGGTGACACGAACAGGGCGATTTCCGTGCGTTCGTCCACCGTCGAATTGACCAGGTCCGGTGGATAACTGTCCTGCATTTCGGCAAAGGCAATCTGCGCCCGACCGCTCTGCACCAAGGCCACCAGATCGTCGCATTCGGCGATCAGGCATTCGAGCTCCAGGTCCGGATAACGCTGTTCGAACGCACTGAGCGAGGCTTCGAAACGGTCGGATTGATAGGTGTCCGAAAGCGCCACCGTCAGCTTCGCCTCGACGCCCTGGGACAATTGGCTGGCGGTCATTTCCAGGCGGCTGGTGGCGGCCAGGATCTCTTCGGCCCGTTGCAGCATGACGTGCCCGGCGGGGGTCAGGCTGGGCTTGCGGCTGCTGCGGTCGAACAGCGTCAGGTTCAGATCGATTTCCAGGCTGGCCACCGCGGCGCTGATGGTCGACTGACTGCGGCCCAGCTTGCGCGCTGCCGCGGAAAACGAGCCTTGGGTCGCGGCCTGGACGAACGCCTGCAACACTTCCTGGGACGCCATGAACTATCGCCTTGATCGATGGTTATTGGTTATGAAGTATCGATGTGAAGCTGGATCATGGCAACCATCGTCACTCAAGGAGTCCGGCCATGAGCGCCAATAAATCCCTTACCGAACGTATTTTCCAGGCCATCGGTTTCGAACTGCTGGCCATCCTGATCTGTACGCCTTTGCTGGCGTGGATCATGGACAAACCGATGGTGGAAATGGGCGTTGTCACCGTCGTCATCGCTGCCCTGGCCCTGGCCTGGAACGTGGTCTTCAACGGTTTGTTCGACCGTGTGCTCAAGCGCTTGGCTATTACGCACAACGCCTGGGTTCGGGTGGTGCATGCGCTGTTGTTCGAAGGCGGGTTGGTGGCGCTTGGCGTACCGCTGATTGCCTGGTGGCTGAACATCAGTGTGTGGCAGGCGTTCCTGCTCGACATCGGGGTGCTGCTGTTTTTCCTGCCGTACACCTACGTTTACCACTGGGTGTATGACGTGGTGCGCGAGCGGTTGGTCATTCGCGCCACGTCCAGCGCGTGACGTGCTGATACCGTCTTTTGAATACGCTCACGCTTTCTGTAGGAGCCTGGCTTGCCAGCGAAGACGTCCGAAAGTCCAGCGCCATGCTGGAGGACGCCTTCGCTGGCAAGCCAGCTCCTACAAAGGATTTGCGTTAAAACAATTGGGTGAACAGCCAATACAGACTGCCCGACAACAGGATCGCCGCCGGCAAGGTCAGTACCCAGGCCATCAGCAGGTTGCGGATGGTCTTCATCTGCAAGCCGCCGCCATTGGCGACCATGGTCCCGGCGACCCCTGAAGACAGCACGTGGGTGGTCGAGACCGGCAAGCCGAACATGTCGGCGGCGCCGATGGTCAGCATGGCCACGGTTTCCGCCGAGGCGCCTTGTGCGTAGGTCAGGTGGGTCTTGCCGATTTTCTCGCCCACGGTCACCACGATGCGCTTCCAGCCGACCATGGTGCCCAGGCCCAGCGCAATCGCCACGGCAATCTTCACCCACAGCGGGATGAAGCGCGTGGCGTTGTCGATCTGCTGCTTGAACAGCTGCAGTTTGCTGGAGGTGTCGGCGTCGAAGTTACCGACCTTGTTCTTGTCCATCAGGCGAATGGTTTCGCTGGTCAGGTACATGTCGTTACGCACGTTGCCCATGGCCTCGGCCGGGACTTTGGACAGCGATCCATAACCCTTCACTTCGTTGCCGATGTTGCCGGCCAGTGCCGCGAGGGCGGGAATCAGTTGCGGCGTGACTTCCTTGCTGCGCACGTAATCGGACAGGATCGGTCGCGGGTCGGCCGGTGCCGGCAGCGGCGCGCTCTTGACCAGCGCTTGTTGGGTCACTTCGGCCACCGCGGCAAACTGCAACGCCTGATCCGCGGGCATGGTGCGGTTCAGCGCATAGGCCATCGGCAAGGTCCCGACCAGGATCAGCATGATCAGCCCCATGCCTTTCTGACCGTCATTGGAGCCGTGGGCGAAGGACACGCCGGTGCAGGTCAGGATCAACATGCCGCGAATCCACCACGGTGGCGGGGTGTTGCCCTTGGGTTCCTTGTACAGCGCGCGATTCTTGACGAAGGCCCGCAGGGCCAGCAGCAACAGCGCGGCGCAGCCGAAGCCGACCAGCGGCGAGAGCAGCAAGGCGTAGCCGACCTTGGTCGCCTGCGCCCAGTCCACACCGCTGGTGCCGTCACGCCCGTGCATCAGGGCATTGGCCACGCCGACGCCGATGATCGAGCCGATCAGGGTGTGCGACGAAGATGCCGGCAGGCCCAGCCACCAGGTGCCGAGGTTCCACAGGATCGCGGCGATCAGCAGGGCGAAGATCATGGCGAATCCGGCGGAGGAGCCGACTTGCAGGATCAGCTCCACTGGCAACAACGCGATGATGCCGAACGCCACCGCACCACTGGACAGCAACACCCCGAGGAAGTTGAAGAATCCGGACCAGACCACCGCGAAGTTCGGTGGCAGCGAGTGCGTATAGATCACCGTGGCGACGGCGTTGGCCGTGTCGTGGAAACCGTTGACGAACTCGAAGCCCAAGGCGATCAGCAACGCCACGCCCAGCAGCAGGAACGGCGTCCAGGTGGTCACCACCGTGCCGAGTTCGTTCATGTCGTGCATCAGGCTGTAGGCGGTGAACAGCAGTCCGATACTCAGCACTGCAAAGAACACCACGAGGGTGAGCACGCCGGGTTTCTTGTCGAACTGCGGTTTGGCGCTACTGGCGGGCGCCGGGGCGGCGGAAAAGGACGGGGTGGCCATGCCGGACATTCCTGAGGAGGGAAGGAGTGCCGTTGATATTCGTTGCTAATTGTTACAGCGAGACTGCCATGGATCAGTCTTTGGTTGTTTGCGCCTACAAATCCTGGCGCTTGCGAAACGCCCAGCGCCCCGCTATCACGGTAAAAGTCGCCACCAATGCCACCAGAATCCAGAACCCTTCCGGGTCCTGAGAGAGCGGCACCCCGCCCACGTTCATGCCGAAGAAACCGGCAATGATGTTGATCGGCAAGGCCAGCACTGTCACCACCGTGAGGGTGAACAGGGTGCGGTTACTCTGCTCGTTGAGGTTGGCGGCGATTTCCTCCTGCAGCAGCTTGATCCGTTCGCCCAGGGCCGTGAGGTCGTTGATGATCAGCGCAAACTCCTCGGTGGATTTGCGCAGCTCCTTGACGTCTTCCTTCTGCAACCAGGGAGGCGGGCGATTGAGCAAACGCAGCAACGACCCGGGCTCCAGCGCCAGCAGGCGTTGCAGACGCACCAGCACCCGGCGATTGGCCCCCAGTTCCGCACGGTTGGTCGACAGGCGCGAGGACAGCAGTTCATCTTCGACCTGATCCACGCTCAGGCTGGTCTTGCGCACGATCTGGGTCAGCACTTCGCCCTGGTCGCGCAGCAGATGCACGAGCAATTCCAGCGGTGAGCGGAAGCATTCACCGGCTTTTACAGACGAACGCAACTTGTCCACCGAATGCAGCGGTTGCAGGCGTGCGCTGATGATCAGTCGACTGCGGGCGCAGACCCACAGGGTCGAGACATCGGAAGACGTCATGCTGCTGAGGTTGAACACCACGTCGTTGACCACCGCCAGCAAGGCCGAATCGACATGTTCGATGCGCGTCGATCGTGAGCCTTCATGCAGGGCCTCGAAAAACTCGTCGGGCAGTTCCAGATGGCTCTTCATCCAGCGTTCGCACGCGGCATGGGCGAGGTTCAGGTGCAGCCAGAGAAATTGCTCGGCGTCCTGCGGGTGTTGCAGGTACTGCAATGCCCTGGCCGAATCGATCTCCTGGCCGCGCTCACCGGGGCGAAAACTGAAACCGTAAAGCAGGCCGAACAGATCCGGATCGCGATGGCTGTGATCGATGCTGTGGTTCATGAGGGCTCGCATGGGGAGGCGCCTGTCGCGTGTTTTACAGGTTCACGTGAGCCGCATCATCGCAAGGCTTGATGACATTTTTGTGACGATTTGTGGATGCAAAAAATTGAGCCTCCGGCGGTCGGTTTTTTCTCAAGAACCGCTCTGGCACGCCGATCACGCTTGGGTTAAGTTGCGCGCCCCCGGCCATCAGCCGGGGTCGTGGACAGGGATGTCCAGACCCATTTCACGCCATGACCCGGGCGTGCCTCATTCCTGCCACGAGTACCCTTCGATGCTTTTGCAAAAGTCCTTGAGAGCGCAAATTCTCGCCCTGCTCAGCGGCAGCTTGTTCGCGATGCTGCTGATCGCCCTGGCCTGCTTTCACTTTCTGTCCAGCGGAGTCCAGAACTACGCCAACCTGATCGAAGGCCCGCTGCACACTTCGCAATTGATCGATGAAGCCAACCTGCAGTTCAAGGTGCAGGTGCAGGAGTGGAAAAACGTCTTGCTGCGTGGCAAGCAACCGGCAGACCTGGACAAATACTGGAAGCAGTTCGAAGACCGTCAACGTGATGTGCAGGGCATTCTCGGTGAGCTGGCCGGGCAACAAGGCATCGAGCCGCAGCTCAAGATGCGCATCGAACGCCTGCGCGATGAACATCGCCTGCTGGGCGCGGCGTATCAGAAAGGCCGCGATGCCTTTGTGGTCGCCGGTGCCGACCCAACGGTGGGCGACAGCGCGGTCAAGGGTATGGACCGTGCGACCAGCGATCAGATGAGCGAACTGGTCAGCGCGTTGCGCAAGCAGGGCGCGGAGCAATCCACCTTGATCAGCGCCGCGGCCGACCGCACGGTGTGGCTGGGGATCATCGTGATGCTGGCCTCGGGGTTAGTGATCGGCATGCTGAGCCTGTGGCTGATCAACCGCCATCTGGTCGAGCCGATCCGCCAGTTGATCGAATACGTGGCGCAACTCAGTCATGGCCGTTTCGCCCCGCACGTGGACAGCCGCCGTCAGGACGAACTGGGGAAGCTGGCGATGGCGGCCAACACCCTGCGCGATTTCCTCGAGCAAACCTTCAGTCGCTTGCAACGCAGTGCTTCGGACCTGGACAGCGCCAGCGGTGAACTGAACTCGATCGCCACCCAGATGGCCGGCGGCACCCACGAGCAGTTCAACCGCACCGATCAGGTCGCCACGGCCATGAACGAAATGTCCGCCACTGCACAGGAGGTCGCTCGCCACGCGGTGGATGCCGCGCGCGCGGCTGACGACGCCGACCAGTCGGCCCAGCAGGGCGAGAAAGTCATGCAGGGCACCATTCACACCATCACCCGGATGCGCGGCGAAATCGCCAACACCGCCACGGTCATCCGGCAGCTGGAAACCGACAGCGGGCGCATCGGCAAAGTGCTGGAAGTGATTCGCGGCATCGCCGAGCAAACCAACCTGCTGGCGCTCAACGCGGCCATCGAGGCGGCCCGTGCCGGTGAAGCCGGGCGTGGTTTCGCGGTGGTGGCGGACGAGGTGCGCAGCCTGGCCCAGCGTACGGCGGCATCGATCATCGAGATCAACCAGATTATTGAAACCGTGCAAACGGGGGCGGTACACGCTGCCCAGGCGATCGAAAACGGACAGGCGCGCAGCGACGAAAGTGTCGAGCAAGTGACCCAGGCCGGCGCCATGCTCGAGCGCATTACCCTGGCCGTGGAAGCCATCCGCGACATGAACCGCCAGATCGCGACCGCCGCCGAAGAGCAGACGTCAGTGGCCGAAGACATCTCGCGCAACCTCACCGAGATCACCAGCATCGCCAGCACCAATCTGGACAACGTGCAGCGTACTGAAACGGCAAGCAACAATCTGCACGGGTTGTCGGGGCAGCTGAACGAGGTGACGGCGCGGTTGAGTGCGTGATGGGTTGTTGCAGGATCTAAACCTCTAGATGCAAAAAAGCCGCACGATTGGAGAATCGTGCGGCTTTTTTCTGTGTACATCAGTCGTCTTTTTTGTTCTTCAGGACTTCGCCGGTGGCGGCATTCAGGTCCACGTCCCATTCAACTTTGCTGGCGTCGAGCAACTCGACTTCGTACTCGTAGATGGTGGAGTGTTTGTCCAGGTCGCTGTCGGTAATCGTCGCGCCCGGGTGCAGCTTCATTACGATCTGATTCAACTCTTCCAGCGGTTTGATCTTGCCGTCCTTGACCAACTGAGGGATCTGGTCGACGGGCACGTCTTTGGCCTGGGCCAGGCCGGCGGTGAAGGTCAGGGTGGCAGCGGTGAACAGGGCAGTCAGGGTTTTCATGAGTTCTTTCCTTGGGAGAGCCGTTTAAGTGGGATCAGATTAATTGTGGCAACTTAATTCACGCTTAAATTCCCTTGAGCCGAATGATCAATACCCGTTATTGCGCAGCACTTGCGCCACACTTGCCGCCGGGCGCTTGTAGAACTTGAGCAGCTCGCTGGTGCGGTTGGTGAAAATGCCATCGACCCCGGCATCCATGACCTTTTGGAAGTCCACCGCCTCATCGATGGTGTAGACATGCACCAGCAGGCCCTGATCGTGGGTGTACTGGTTCATCCACGGTTGCACCAGGTCGGCGTAGCTCTGATCGCCACCGTGGGTCAGCGCGGCGGACGGGCCGGTGCCGATCGCGCCCTGGGCCTTGGCGTAGTCGACCCAGCGCTGGAACTCGGCCTGGTCTTTCGGTTGCTGTTTGGCGTAGTAGGCCGCTTTGTCCTTGTCGCCGGATTCGGCAAAGGCCACTGTCGATTTTGGCTCGATGTTGCCTTCACCGACCCACAGCAGCAGGATCTTCGGCACCTGTGGCATTTCCTTTTGCAACAGCTCGAGGCTGCTCTTCTCGAAGGTTTGCAAGACAACCTTGCCTTTGCCCTGGCCGACGCCCAGTGCGCTTTTGGCCAGTTTCGAACCCGCTGGGCTCAGCCAACCGCGATCCTGGAGTTTTTCCTTGAGGTCGTGTTCGATGCCGGGAAACTGCTTCGGCTCCTTGGTTTCGATGTACAGGCCAGGCTTGTGTTGCGGATTGCCCTGGGCGATGTCGATGATTTCATCGAGGGTGAGGATTTTCAGGCCGGCAAACCCAGGCTGCGCGCGATCCGGATAGGCCGTGTTGAACCAGCTGCCGGCGTCCAGGGTTTTCAGCTCGGCCATGGTGAAGGCATTGGCCGGGCTGTCCTTGCGCTCGGGGAACTTGCTGGCGACATCGGTGGTGCGTTGCAGGTTATTGTCATGCAGGGCGAACAGCACGCCGTCCTTGCTGCGCTGCAGGTCCAGCTCCAGGTAATCGGCGCCCAGGTCACGAGCCAGTTTGTAGGCGGCAGCGGTGGATTCCGGTGCATCGAACGACGCGCCACGGTGGGCGATTACCGCCGGGTGTGGGATGCCCACGCGGGTGGCCAGTGCGGCGGGGCCGGGTTCGCTGGCGGCCTGGGCCTGGCCCAGGGCAAGCAGCAAACTCAGGAGCAGGGCGCTTTGGGTGAAGGTGGCCGGCATGGTCGAGATCCTTTCGCGATGGGTTTCAAAGAGGTCTCTTTTAACAAGTGAACTGGACAAGCGCTATCGTCAGACCGACATAAACCTGTTCAAGGCGGATTTTTTGCCGGGTTTTTGTGCGCTGGCGCTGCTCTCTCACGCCCTGAGCCTGTCCGTCAAACTATGATTACTTCCATTGTTGTCTGAGTACATATCCATTGCTGCGGTAACGACCACCTATGGTTTCGCCCTTACGGCGACTCACTTTTTCAAACGCCAAAAAGTAAGCAAAAGGCTTTGCCCCACCACTTGGTGCCTCGCTTAGGCTCGGCATGCCCTCTCTCCGGCATTGCTCCGTGGGTCGCCGCGATGGGCCATCCCTGGCCCAGCGCGGCTAAACCGGCGTCCTGCCGGTTTCCCCACTGCGCAATGCCTGCGTTCGGCCATCGTGGTTAACGGGGCACCCAGATCAAAAACAAAAGCGAGGCGGCCTTATAGCCGACCTGCTTTTGGTGATGCCAGTGTTCCCCTGTGGGAGCCAGCCTGCTGGCGATGGACGTCAACGATAACGCGCCCTGTCTGGATGAACGCGTTGCCTGGGAGTCCATCGCCAGCAGGCTGGCTCCCACAGGGGAGTGTGGACAGACCTGCAATCAGGTCGGCTGTAAGGCCGCCATCCCTACTGCGTGAACTCATACGCCCGTTCAACCCGGCACACCCGCGTATGACACTGCGCATACCAGGTCGAGCGCCCGCGCTCACGAATCGCCCGGTGCTCGGGATGCTGCTTCCACGCCAGGATCGCCGCTTCACTGGTCCAGTACGACACGGTGATCCCCAACCCGTCCTCACCTCGTGCCGACTCCACGCCGAGGAACCCCGGTTGTTCCTGCGCCAACTCGAGCATTCGCCTGGCGGCTTCGCTGTAGCCCTGATCCCCCTCGGTACGCAGTGAGGTGAAGATCACTGCGAAATACGGTGACGGCGGCGTATCGGCGATCATGACGGCTGCTCCGCGCAGGCCTGGACCAGGGCGCGCACCAGCGGCGGCAGGGTGCCCTTGAGTGCAGCACGCTCCGGTTGGAACAGCGTGGCGACAAAGAACGGATGATCGCTGAGCTCGACCGCTCGCAAGCCGTGCCCGGCATCATGGCCGACAGCGTGAAGTGCGTGCTTGAGCAGTTCCCGTTCGAATTCAGGATTCACACCGTAGCGGCAGCGATAGCCCTCATGAATTTCCGAGGTTTCATAGGCCTTGGCGATCAACGAGCCTTCCAGCAAATGAATGGTGTCGACCGTTTCCACCAGTGAACATGCCAACGGCGTGAGCAATGCCCGCGTTGCATCGGGTGCCGTCTCGCCATGCTCAGCATCCGACCAACCGAGCACGTTGCGCGCATATTCCAGCACCGCGTGTTGAAAACCGCCGCAGGTGCCGAGGAACGGACGCTGCTGTTCACGGGCAAAACGAATCGCCCGCAATGCGCCGTCCATGCTGCGATAAGGGCTGGCGGGCACACACCAGAAACCGTCGAACCCGCTGAGCGGCGTGTCGGCCTGCAGGCTATCGGTGGCCAGCCACTGTCCTTGCACGTTTTGGCCACTGTGTTCGGCGGCCATGCCGAGCGCCACGGGGATGGCCTGGTGGGCGGTGACTTGCGGGTCGTGATCGCCGATCAGGGCGATGCGAATGACGCGGTTTTCCATGGGTGACCTCGGCGCTTGTTGATTCCTGGCACCCACTATAGATTGGCGTTAACGCACTCAATATGGGCATTTCACCAAGTGATCAATGCAGCGACGCACTATCGACTGGACTACCCGGACCTGGCCCTGATTCTCGCCTTGGTCCGTGGCGGCTCGCTGGCCCGGGCCTCGCAGTTGATGAGGGTGGATGTCTCGACGGTCTTTCGCGCCGTGCGTCGACTGGAAGCCGCACTGGGCCAGACGTTGTTCGAAAAAAGTCGCGCCGGTTACCTGCCCACCACCCTGGCGCAGGCCTTGGCGGAACAGGCTGAGCGCGCCGAGCAGGCATTGGAAGCTGCAAGGGTCGGCGTGGAGCAGGGCGGTGAAGTCGTCAGCGGTACCGTGCGCCTGACCTGCACCGATTCGGTCCTGCAAGGTTTGCTGTTGCCGGCGTTGGCGCAGTTCATGCCGAACTATCCGGCGTTGACCCTTGAGCTCAGCACGTCCAACGACTTTGCCAACCTCAGCCGCCGCGATGCCGACATCGCCCTGCGCCTGACCCGTGCGCCACCGGAGCATCTGGTGGGGCGACGCCTGGCGGGGATTTCCTACCGGGTGTGTGCCAGTGCTGCTTATCTGCAATCGGTCGATGCGACCGACCTGGCGTCACTGACCTGGATCGCCCCCGACGATTTTTTGCCTGATCATCCGACAGTGGCCTGGCGCCGCCAGGCATTGCCGGGGGTGATGCCGGGGTATCGCTGCAACAGCATGCTGTCGGTCACCGAACTGGTGCGGGCGGGGCTGGGCGTGGCGGCGTTGCCGGACTTTCTGATCGGTGACCGATTGCAGCCGCTGGGTGAGCCGCTGCATGGCTACGACACCGCGCTGTGGTTGCTGACGCGGCCGGATTGCCGGGCCCTGCGCTCGGTGGTGACGCTGTTTGACGAGTTGGGGCGGGCGCTGAAGTTGCCGTGAGGCGAATCAGGTCTTTGCGAGAGTTTCATTCTGAAACACATTGCCCCGTAAAAATCCCGGCGATCAATCCTTCGAGACCGCCGTCGAAATTGTCATTTATTGCAACTCATAGCAGGCCAGGAACATGTCCAGCGCCGACTCGACCACGGTGCCCTGCATCTCGGCCGACAAACCCGGCAATCCCATGGAAATCTGCGGCCAGAATGCAAAGGATTTGAGCATGCCATGGACCTGTTGCGCGGCAAATTCCGGGGCGACCGCTTTCAGGCGTCCATCGGCCTGGGCGGCACGAATCCACAGGGTCAGGGTTTCTTCACGCTCACCCATTCGGTTCACCATGCTTTGCGCGCGCTCGGGAGAATGGATGGCGGCAGCGATGGCCACCCGCGCCAGGTCGAGTAGATTTTCATCGCTCAACATCTGCAGCTTTGCCGTCAGCAGGTGACGCATCTGGTCACGCAAGGGCAGCTCGGGGTGGTAGGGCGTTTCATGCTCCGCCGATACCCGTTCCCACAATTGATTGAGGATTTCAGCGAACAACTCTTCCTTGCTGGGGAAGTGGTTGTACACCGTGCGCTTGGACACACCAGCGGTGGCGGCAATCTTGTCCATGCTGGTGATGTCGAAACCATTGGCACGGAATTCGAAAATCGCCGCCTGAATGATGGCTTCGCGTTTACGGTCGGTGAGGCGCTTTGGAGCTGTCATAAATACGCTTTGGGCAGGAGGAAATGAAAATTACACTCAGCAGTTTACTTGTGAACGGCTTTGCTGCAACCTTGAAACTACACTGTGCAGTGTAATGTTTTGTTAATCCTGCCCGGTAAAAAATAGAGTGTTCGGCTGATGCGTGCGTGCCTTGGCCATTTATCGTCCAAAAACGGAAAATCGTGAAGCGTGCGGTTTTTCTGGAGTCATTTCCCCATGGCCAAATCAACTCCCCCGGCGAACAGCGCCTCCACGCCTGAAGCTTCCCGACAGGTTCAAGGGCAGTTTCAAAACCATCGACCGATACAGCGTTTGAGCCTTGGCAAAACCCTGCGCATCCTCTGGAACGCGATGTTTCACAAGCCACTCAACACCCGCCCGACGGCGCCTGTGCCGGTGCAACCGCTGACGCAAGCGGCGTTGATGGCCGCGCCGAACCACAGCGTCTATCGCCTGGGTCACTCCACGCTACTGCTCAAACTACGGGACAAATTCTGGATTACCGACCCGGTGTTCGCCGAACGCGCCTCCCCGGTGCAATGGGCCGGCCCCAAGCGTTTTCACCTGCCGCCGATCAGCCTCGACCAATTGCCGCCGATTGAAGCGGTGATCCTGTCTCACGACCACTACGACCACCTGGACTATCATGCGGTGCTCAAGCTTGCCGACAAGGCCAGGTACTTCCTCACCCCGTTGGGTGTGGGCGACACCCTGATCAAGTGGGGTATCGACGCCGGCAAAATCCGTCAGCTGGACTGGTGGCAGGGCACCGAGGTCGAGGGCATTGAGTTCGTCGCCACCCCCTCGCAGCACTTTTCCGGTCGCGGCCTGTTCGACGGCAATAGCACCCTCTGGGCTTCGTGGGTGATGATCGATGGCGACACGCGGATCTTCTTCAGTGGCGACAGCGGCTACTTCGACGGCTTCAAGCGTATCGGCGAACAATACGGACCTTTCGACCTGACCCTCATGGAAACCGGGGCCTACAACGTCGACTGGCCCCATGTGCACATGCAGCCTGAGCAGACCCTGCAAGCCCACCTCGACCTCAAGGGGCGCTGGCTGCTACCGATTCACAACGGCACCTTCGACTTGTCGACGCATGCCTGGTACGAACCCTTCGACCGCATCCTGGCCCTGGCCTGGGAGCGCAATGTCTCGATCACCACGCCACGGATGGGCGAGGCATTCAATGTGATGGCTGCGCAGCGCGGTACTGCATGGTGGTATGAAGTCGAAGAGCAGGTCTACGAGAATCAACAAAGCCTCGGGTAAAGCGACTACAGCACGAGGCGAGTTTTCCTGGGTGATCCTGGGGCAAGTGATGACGGACATTTCCGGCCGAGTCTGTAGGCTGGGTAGCGAGTGAGCTCATTCACTCGCTACCACAAGGATGTCATTCACATGGATGTAAAAATGAAAGGCTGCATGATGCGGCTGGCCCAGGTTGTTGTGCTTTCGCTTGCAAGCTACGCCAATGCGCAACCCTTGGAATACTTGAGTGTCGATGAAATCAGCAAGCAAATGCAGCGCGGCCAACTGAGTGCCGAAGCGCTGGTGCAACATCTGCTACAACGCATTGAGAGTCTCGATAAAAACGGCCCAACGATCAATGCGATCATTGAGCTCAACCCCGATGCGTTGGCGATTGCCAGGTCGCTGGATCGAGAGCGCGAAGGCGGGCATGTTCGTGGCCCGTTACACGGTATTGCAGTGTTGTTGAAAGACAACATCGATACCTCTGACCAGATGCAGACCAGCGCGGGCTCATTGGCCATGATCGGGCAGCCCGCCGCCAGTGATGCCTTTATCGTGCAACGGCTAAGGGCGGCAGGCGCGATCATTCTGGGCAAAACCAACCTCAGTGAGTGGGCAAATTTCCGTGACCCCGCGCTTCCCGACGGCTGGAGTGGCCGAGGCGGGCAAACCAGGAATCCGCATCTGTTAAGCCAGACGCCCTGCGGTTCGAGCTCAGGTTCCGGCGCGGCAGTGGCCGCAGGTTTTGCGCCCATCAGCGTAGGGACGGAAACCGCCGGCTCAATTATCTGTCCGGCATCGCTCAATGGCGTGGTGGGGCTCAAGCCCACGGTAGGGTTGCTGAGTCGCAGTGGCATTGTTCCGGTCACGCACAAACTCGACACTCCGGGACCGATGGCTCGTACCGTTCGCGATGCAGCAATGCTGCTCAATGCCATGACGGGTCATGACGCTGCCGATCCGGTCAGCAAACCCCGCACCCTCAATGGCGTGGATTACACGGCATTGTTGAAACCTGGTTCGTTGGTGGGGCGGCGCCTCGGCTATCCGCTCAAGTTCGATTTGAGCGGTGAGGCATCGCAGAGCGATCCGCAGTTTTCCCGGGCGCTGGAAGTCATGCAGGCCGCCGGCGCAACGTTGATTCCCATCGAACTCAATGACCCGCAGTCAGCCCAAGTGGACGAGGCCCTGTCGATGGGAATCAAGCGACACCTGCCCGAATACCTCGCGAAACGAACCGGGCTGGCCATCCAGAACCTGGAAGAACTGGTGCGCTTCAATGAACACACTCCCGGCGTCGAAGGCCATGGGCAAAGCGTATTGATCGCGGCCAACAATGTGGCGTTTGACGAGCGCGCCTACGAAGACCTGTGGCAGACAATCCAGCGTGAAAACGCCGCTGCCATCGATGAGGTCCTGGCGCGGCATCAACTGGATGCCGTGGTGCTGGATGTCGGCTCACCGGGGTTGGACATTGTTCCACTGGCGGGTTATCCCAGCCTCATGGTACCCACTGGAGCGGACGAAGAAGGACTGCCCACCTCTGCACTGTTCTTCGGTGCACGCTGGAGCGAAGCCAGTCTCCTGGCATTGGCTTATGGCTATGAACAAGCCTCCCATGCGCGGCCAACGCCAGCATTCAAGCCGCAGCGCTCACCAGTGAAAGTCGGGTCGTAGCTGAAAGGGTGGAGTTGCGACCTCACTCAACCATCGCAAAATCCGCTCGCCCCACCGGATTCGGCGTTGCCCCTTGCACATTCATCCCTCTACCCGGCGCAAACCCCGGGAAGAACACCAGCCCCTCCGATTCAAGCCGATACGCCAGGGCCAGGCGCGTGACGTCCAGCACCTCCTGCCGCGCCTCGAAGCGCTCAATGGCCTGCACCGAAACCCCGGCTTCGCGGGATAACACTTCCACGCTCCAGCCCAGCATCGCTCGGGCCTGGGCGCAGTGGGCCGGGGTGAACTGGAAGAGGGCGATACGTTCCAGGGTGATTTTCATCGCTTGAGAGGCCATGGGGTTCTCCGGGCTCGAGAGTGTTGAATTCAAATGTACTGTGTTTTTGTACAGTTGTTTTCGATCCGGATCAAACGCATTTTTCGATTTTTGCGATTTCCGGCCCCTTGGCCAGACGGAAGGTCACTGCCTGCGTGCCGGGTATTACTCGCCCTCCAACTGCGGCGCCTCCCGCACGATAAAATGATCCAGATTCTCAATGTTGGCGCTGAACACGCCGAACGTCTGCTCGGGGTTTTTCTTGCTGGGCACCTGCTGCAATGCAGGCTGGACGCCATAAAAGAAGCAATACAGTGGCCGCCCGCCCTCGATGGCGTGCTTGATTTCCTCCAGGAACGCCTTGCGTTTGCGGTAGTTGTCGATCAGCTTCTTGCTCAGGTAAACGTTGACCGGGTACGGCTTCTTTTCGAACCAGGCCTTCTTCTCGAAATCGATGCGAAAGCTCTGGGTGTAATCCTTGATCTGCTTGATCTTGCCCCAGTAAATCAGCCCCTTGTTGTCTTGCAGGTACTCGATCTTCTTGAAAAACCCGGCATAGGTTGCCGTGTGCTCGCCAATCTTCAAGGGCATGCGCTTGAGCAGCGCCTTGTCCTCGAAGTTCGACACGAAGCATTCCACCGGATGGGCGAAGACACGGGTCTTGTCCGGCGTCGATTCGCGCTCGGGTAACTCGACCTGGGTGGCCGCCGGAGCCGCTGGTGGTGCATCCCTTTGCAAATCGGCAGCCCCGGCCAGGGGCGACGGCTTGCGCACATACTCACGCCGATTCAGCAGCAGTTCCGAGGGGAAATGTTCCTCGCGACTGTCGTCCGTTTCCTCGCCGTCCGCCTCCACGGCCAAAGCCGGGGTCTTCAGGCTCACATAAGGGCAACCCGCAACATGCCGCGTGCCGGGCAGATTCTTGAAGTGCGGCGTGCGCACGTAGTTCACGTTCTTGGCGTTGAACGTGCCCAACGCGTTCGTCCCATCGAACGCCAAACGACAGGCATCGTTGGGGCACTGGAAATGTTCTTTCGCGGAATCGAATGCCATCGTCTCGTCGAAGTTCAGATCGCGCACGTCGTAGATCGACAGTTTTTCGTCGAGGCCGAGGCAATAGGCGAGGTCAAATTTCATGGTGTTACCACTGTGCGCGATGTGAACCCAATTCAGACGCTGCAAGCGCCCACTGCAGCGACGTCCCGCTGATCTTCAACGGCACGTGCAAGCGATGCGCCGGGCCCCATGGGGTTTGCTCGACCAGCATCCCCTGATCGTGTTCATCTTCGGCCCGCAACGGCTGGTCGCTGCCGAGGCCGTTGTCGATCAACAGCTTTGCCGTACGCGCCAACGACAACCGCGCCGAGCCACCCTGTCCGTTGTTCAAGCGTGCTGCCAACAACCGGATCGAACTGGCCGCCATCAAGTACCCGGTGGCGTGATCGAGCGCCTGCAGTGGCAAGGGCGTCGGTTTGTCCGCACGCGTGAGGTGCATGCCCGCGTCAGCGATGCCACTGCTCATCTGCACCAGGCTGTCGAAGCCGCGGCGGTTCTGCCACGGGCCGCTCCAGCCGTAGGCGTTGAGGCACACGTCGATCAGGCCGGGAATCCGTTGCTGGCGTTCGGCGGCACCATAGCCCAGACGCTCCAGCGCATCGGCGCGGTAGCCGTGAAGCACGATGTCTGCGTCCTTGAGCAGGTTTTCGAATACAGCTCGATCGGTTTTATCGTGCAGATCCAGGCGTGCACAACGCTTGCCCAGCGTCATCTCCGGCACTACGCCCGGCTCGTTCCAGGAGGGTGGGTCGATGCGCAGAACATCAGCGCCCAGGCCCGCGAGGAAGCGGCTGGCGACGGGGCCTGCGAGCACGCGGGTCAAGTCCAGCACCTTGATTCCGGCCAGTGGTCGGGCCACCGAACCTTGCCAGCGTTCGCTGTGCCGGTTGTGGCCAGTGGTGAACTGAATCAGCGGTTCGGCGTTGACCGCGAGCCCTTGCGGATGGACCTGCCACTGTTCCCGGCTGCGCATTTCGGCGGCACAACCACCGGCCTCGACCACGGCCTGCTCCAGATCGCCCTTGGCCCATTGCGCCACTTTGCTGGCCATCGCCTGGCGGTCTACGCAGGCGCCCAGCACGGCTTCAGCGGCGGCTCGGTGATGGGGCGCATTGGTGTGCAAGCGGATCCAGCCATCCTTGGCGGCATAGTCACCGGCGACCGGGTCCCACAGAGGTGGGACGCTCCAGCCCAGCGGGCGGATCGAACTGGAAAACCAGAAGGAAGCCAGGCGCCGGTCGACTTCCAGGCCGGGCAAGCGTCCGGTCTGCTGGTGCAGCAATTCGCTGACAGCTTGCCCTGCGGCGGCGATGCTGGCGGACGCCAGGTCGGTGACGGCGAACACCGAGGGCAGGGCGCCGCTGGAGGTGAACGCAATGGGGGTGTGCGGCATGCCGAGTTCGGCTTGAATGGACGTGAGCAAATCAGTCATCGAAGGGCCCTCCGGAGCGAGAGCCCGAGCATAAATCAAAAACCGGTCACACCCGGAACTGATCCATCAGTTTCATCTGCTGGGTGGTCAGGGCATTGAGCTGGCTGCTGATCTGCGCCGATTCGGTGGCTTGTCCGGTGAGGGTTTCGGTGACGGTACGGATGGCCGAAACATTGCGGTTGACCTCTTCGGCCACGGCGCTTTGCTGTTCGGCGGCGCTGGCGATCTGCAGGTTCATGTCGCTGATCACCGTGACCGCGTCGCTGATTTTGCCCAGGGCCTGGACCGCTTGCTGGATCTGCCCGGCGTTGCTGTGGGCCTGGGTCTGGCTCGAGTGCATGGTGGCGACCACGCCGCGGGTGCCGCTCTGGATGCGTTCGATCACCAGGCGAATTTCTTCCACCGAGTCCTGGGTACGTTTGGCCAGGTTGCGCACCTCGTCGGCGACCACCGCAAAACCGCGACCGCTTTCGCCAGCGCGAGCGGCTTCGATCGCCGCGTTGAGCGCCAGCAGGTTGGTCTGTTCGGCGATGCTGCGGATGACTTCCAATACCGAACCGATCTGCTCGCTGTTGACCGCCAATGCCTCGACTTCAGTCACGGCCTTGCTGACTTCGTCGGCCAGTTGATTGATGTCGCGCGTGCTGCGCTCGATGATCTGCATGCCATCGCGGGCCGACTGATCGGCACCCTTGGCCGCGCTGGCGGCATTCGACGCGCTGTTGGCGACGTCGTGGGCGGTGGCGCTCATTTCATTGGACGCGGTGGCGACCTGGTCGATTTCGCGAAATTGCACCTGCATGCCTTCGCTGGTCTGGCGGGCGATTTCCGAAGACTGGTCGGCGGTACCGCGCGCATCGGTAATGCTCTGCTTGATCTGCGCGATGGTCGGCTGCAGCTTGTCGAGGAAACGGTTGAACCAGCTGACCAGTTCGCCCAGTTCATCCTTCTTGCCGTAGTGCAGGCGTTGGGTCAGGTCGCCGTCGCCGCTGGCAATCGCCTTGAGCATCTGGGCCACGCTGTTGATCGGTCGGGTCACGCCCGACGCGGTCAGCCACATCAGCAACAGGCCGATCATGCCGGCAATGATCGCCACGCCCAGCGCTTTGATCGTGCCGCTCTGCTGGGCGTCGTCGAGTACCGCTTGCAGCTTCACCGAATCGGCCAGCAGCACTTGCTTGGGCAAGTCGATCACCACGGCCCACGCCTTGGCGTCGGCAATCGGACTGACCGGATACACCGCCCGAATCAGGTCGCCCTGTTGGAGGATCTTCGGCGCACCGCTGGCGAGCAATTGCAGGATGTCCTTGCCGTCCGCACCCAGGGTGTCACCGATGCTCTTGCCCACTTTCGTCGGGTCGACGCTGTACGCCGCCATCACACCGGTGCCGGAAACGATCAGCATGTGGCCGGCGTTGTTGAACAATTCGCGCTGGGAGTCGACCGCCGCCGCTTGCAGCGCGTCGAGGGCGATGTCGATACCGACCACGCCGATGGACTTGCCATCCACCAGCAGCGGCACGGAAATGGTGGTCATCAACACTTCCTTGTTGCCAACGGTATCGGCATACGGGTCGAGCAGGCAGATGCGCTTGCTGTCCCGAGGGCAGTTGTACCAGACGTTGTAGGGCGTGCCGCTGAGGTTCAGGGTGGTTTTGGTCATGTCCTCTTCGACCATGATCGTGTTCAGCGCTTCCCCTCCGGCACGGCTCCAATAGGTCGCGAAGCGGCCGATCTCGTTGGACTGGCGGGCGGCGTCACTGACGAACTCGCTGTCTCTGCCGTCCAGGCCGTTGGGTTCGAAAGCCAGCCAGATGCCCAGCACTTTGCCGTTGCGTTCGAAGGCGGTTTTCAGGCTCTGGTTCAACTCTTCACGCAGGGCGCCGGGCTCAAGCGAACGCTTGGCGGCCATGTTGCGCAGGTCCTTGATCTGGTCCGCCAGGGCGGTCACCACCGTCAGGGTTTCACCGAACGTCTTCTGCACCCGCACCCCTTGCTCCGCGGCTTTGGCCTGGAGCAGGTTCTGCACACTGTCGGTCAGCATTCTGCTGCTGGAGGTGCTGACCAGCTCATCGTTCTGATTGGTCTGATAGAGGTTCATGCCCACTATCGATGCAACCACGCCAAGCAGGCACAGGCCGGACAGCAGGACGATTTTCAGGCGGATGGACAGTGAGTCGAACATAGGGCGAGCTCGCGAATGGATGAAGGGTCGGCTGTGAGCCATTGCGGCTCGACACGCCAAATCCATTTAGCGCCAATCAATGCACATCGGCCTGGGGCACAGGTTGCATGAGGGGGCTGCCGACGAACGGTCATGGTTAAACGTTTGCGCGGGAAAATGTGCCGAAAAGTGGGTGAAAAACGGGAAAAGTCGCGGCGAAACCTAAGGTTGTGGCGCCAGTGATTCCGGTCGCGACCAGATCCACAGATTGCCCAGGCCCATGCCGACAATCGCCAGGTAGATCGGCCAGCCGTGGTCGAGCATCACCAGCATCAACGTGGCGCATAGCAGCATGCTGACGGTGGCGCTGACCTTGGCCCGACGCGCGATGATCTTGCCGTTGCGCCAGTTAAGGAGAATGGGGCCGAACAGCCGATGATTTTCCAACCAGGCACTCAGGCGCGGCGAGCTTCGGGTGGCAGCCCAGGCGGCCAGCAGGATGAATTCGGTGGTCGGCAGGCCGGGTATGACGATGGCGACCAGGCCGATGGCGAGGCTGACATAGGCCAGCAGACCGAAGAGGAGGCGGGCGAGTTTTGAAGAGGCAGGCATAAGCTCAAAGGACGCATGTGAGGCTTGATGAAGATCTTGCAGGCTGACTCGATCCCTTGTGGGAGTGAGCCTGCTCGCGATAGCAGTCTTACAGTCGACATCACTTTTGAATGTCAGTCCGTCATCGCGAGCACGCTCACTCCCACAAGGATTTGTGGAGTATCAATCAGGCCGGTTCGGCAACTGTCGAATAAGCCTGTTCCAGCAACACCGTGAAGCGGTTGAAGGCATCGATGGCGCCTTTGTCCAGCTCGGCTTCTTCCTGCGCACTGAGTTCGAGTCCGTCCAGGGTCTTGACGAAGCTTTTCCAGCCTTCAGCGCGGCCACCGGCCGGTTCGCCAAGGTGGCGGGCGCCGAAGGTTTCGCTCAGGCCAAGGCCCACGGCACGCTTGATCAGGAACGCGGCACCCAGCTTCGAGCCTTCGGAGACGAAGAGCCAGCCCAGGGCCTGGGCCTTGGTCGGGTTTTGCAGTGCACCTGCAACCGGCGCCGGCACTTCGGTGTCGAGGTCCGCCAGGTCCGCCTTGGCCGCATCGGCACGGCAACGGGCTGGCAGGTCCGGGACGATGGCCGTCAGTTCGGCATCGTTGTACAGCGCCACCAGTTCCGACTGGAACAGATATTGCGCCACCACGAAGCGGGCGAAATTGGCCTGGGTTTCAAAGGGGGCATGGGCTTTGACCAGTGCATCGAGCTTGCTGTGCGGCTCGTTGGTGACCTGGTTCAAGCGTTGCGAACGCAGGGTGGGGCGTTGGGCGGTGTCCTGGGTGGTCATGGCAAATCCTTGGGAAAAAAGAGGCGCTTGGTAACGAGACGAATGAGCAGGTGCATGACAGTAAAAAATCCTCACCGGGCGGCTGTTACCAGCATCGCGCGGTGAGGTGCACGGGTTCAGATGTCCCAGACCAGATTGATCGCGAAGTTGCGTCCAGGCTGGGTCAGGCGATCGAGGTTGGCGGGCTGGGTCACCGAGGCTTCGCCGACGCTGTCGTAGCCGCGTACGTCATCCCACTGCCAGTACTTTTTGTCGGTCAGGTTGTACAGGCCGGCGTTGACGGTCAGGTCGTCGGTCACCTTGTAGAAGCCTGCAAGATCGAGCACGCCGTAACCCGGTGTCTTGAACTGGGTGCTGGTGCCGTCCGGGGTGTTGAAGCTGGTGCTGTCGACCCGGGTCTTGTGTTTGACCAGGGTCCAGCTCAGCAGCGCGCCGTATTGGTCCTGGTCATAGCCCAGGCCGAAGACGCCGGTCAGCGGGTTGATGCTGTTGAGCGGCTCGCCGCTGTCATCGTTGCGCCCATACAGGTAGGCCACCGAGCCCTGGGTGTAGAGGCCGCTTGGCGCGCCGAAGGTATCCAGGTTCAAGCGCCCCTTGAGCTCCAGGCCCTTGATGGTGGCGTGCTTGATGTTGTTGCTCTGGAAAGTGGTCTCGGTGTAGCCGGGGGTAATGGCGTTCTCGTCGATGAAGTCGCGATACTTGTTGTAGAACACCGCGACATCGAAGGTGCCGGCGTCGAACTGGCCACGCAGGCCGGTTTCATAACTCTTGCTCTTTTCCGGTTCGAGGTCTGGATTGGGTGCGACCTGGTAGCCGCCCGCCACGTTTTCGAAGCGTCCATAAAGGGCTTTGGCAGTCGGCGTGCGGAAGCCTTCGGCGTACTGGCCGTACCAGGTGTAGTGGTCGTTGAAGCGGTAGGTGGTGCCGAATTTCGGCGACAGGCGATGCCAGGTCTTGTTGTCCTCGTTGACCTCGCCGTTGCCGCTCTGGTCGGCCGTGGCCAGGAACTCATCGGTCAGGTGCGGCTTGAGCTGGGTGTAGTCGTAGCGCAGGCCGGGCATGAAGGTCCAATTGTTCCAGGCGATCTGGTCCTGGGCGAACAGGCTGTAGGTGTTGATGGTCGGGTCCGGGAAGTCGCTGGCCGGGGTCAGGGTGTCGGCAGCGCTGGCAGCGCCGATGACGCGGCACGCGCCGGCCACGGTCAGGCAGGTGCCGCTACCGGTGCGCAGGCCGGTGACCTTGTCCTGCTTGATGGTGGTGCCGTAAGTGACGACATGGTCGGTGTCGGCGATGGCAAAGGCCTTGTCAGCCTGGGCATCGAATACCCATTGGCGGTCCTTGTAGGTGGTATCGCGGTTACGCAGCACCGTGCGCGACGGCGCGTAGATTTCTTCGGTGCTCTGGTCGGTCTTGGCGATCTGGTAATTCAACGTCCACTTGATGTTGTCAGCCAGCAGGCTGTCCACGGCGAAGCGGTGATCCAGGCCGAAGCGCTCGCGGGTGATGGTGTCGTTGCCGGTGCGCGACTGGTAGAAGCCGAAGCCGCGGCCTGCGTTGAACGGGCCACCCACGGCGCTCAGCTGATTGGTGTCGCGATCGTCCTTGTAGTGCTCGTACGTCAAGCCAAAGCGCGCATCGTCGGCGTAGTTCCAACCCAGTTTGGCCAGCACGTTGGTGGTGCGCACGTCCTCGGGGTTGGCTTCGGTGCGGTCCAGGCCGGTTCCACCGGTTTCGCCGTAGGACTCGGTTTCATGACCGTTGCGCTGGCTCAGGTGCAGCAAGCCGTCGAAGTCGCCGGTGCGCCCGGCCACGGTGCCGGAGGTGAGCCAGCTATCATCGGCCGAGCTGTAGCCGGTCTTCAGGCGAGCACCGACGTCCTGGCCTGGCTTGATGATGTCGTCCGGGTCCAGCGTGTAGTAGCTGACCGCGCCACCAATGGCGTTGCTGCCATACAGCACTGAAGCCGGGCCGCGCAGGATTTCCACGCGCTTGACGATTTCCGGGTCGACATAGTTGCGGTTGGTCTGGGCATACGGGCCGTTGAAGAAACCGTCGGGTACTTGCACGCCGTCGACCTGGGTCAATACGCGGTCACCATCGATGCCGCGGATGTTGTAGCCGGAAAGGCCCGCGCGGGTACCGGTGCCGCCTACCGACACACCCGGCTCGTAGCGCACCAGATCCTTGATGTTATTGACGTTGTTGCGGTCGAGATCTTCGCGAGTCTGGACAGTGACGGTGCTGGGCACGCTGTTGATGTCTTGTTCCTGGCGAGTGGCGCTGATGGTCACCTGTTCCAGGTTGAGGGCCCCGGCGACGGCGCGCCGCTCCAGCACAATGTTGTTGTTGCCGAGTTTGCGATAGCTCAGGTTGGTCCCCACCAACAGGCGCTCCAGGGCTTTTTCCGGTGGCAGCGATCCGCGCACGCCCGGTGAGTCGATGCCTTGCGCCAGTTCGGCGGAAAAGCCGACCTGCCAGCCTGTCACGGCGGTGAACGAATTGAGTGCCGACACCAGCGGCTGTGGCGCAATGGTGAACGCGTAATCGCCCATTTTGCGCGCCGTCTGCTCGGAAGCAGTGGCGGCCATGACCGGCGCAGTACCGGCCATCAGGATGGCGGCGGTCAGCAGCGACAGTACGCGGGAAGGTGAAGTGGCTGGGCGGGTAAGGCGAGAGGACATCGATAGCGCTCCGTGTCGCACGAATCTTTATAGGTGCTGATTGGCATTTAGAGATGCGAATCAATTGCATTGGCTATAACGAGACGTACGAGGTTCAGCTATCGAGTAAAAATAATTCTCATTTAGTTCAAGATGACCAGCGCAGGGTATTCCTTGAGCTGTGCCGAGGTGATGTGAGCCAGCGAGCGGACCACGTCCAGCGGCTGGTCGAGGCGATAATTTCCGGTCACGGCAACATTCGCCAACTGCTCGTTGTTGTTGATGATCCAGCCAGGGTAGTAGCGACGCAGCTCCGCCAGCACCTGGTTCAGCGGGCAGTTTTCAAACACCAGGCGACCCTGGACCCAGGCCAGGTCAGTGGCCGCATCGAGTTTGGCCGGGCGGTCGAAACCGTTGGGGCCGATGCGGATGCTTTCCCCGGCCGTCAGCCGAACCCGGGCGTCGTCGCCGGTGGCGCGCAAGTCGACATCCCCGCGCTGCACCCGAACCTGGGTCACGCCGTCGAGGTAACGCACGGCAAATGCCGTATCACGGACACTCGCGGTGACCCGACCCGCGTCGATTTCCAGCGGCAGGCCGCGATGCGGTTGCACTTCGAAAAACGCCTCGCCTTGATACAGCCGGGCCACGCGCTTCTGGTCGTTGATGGTGCTGGAAAACGCCGAGTTGGTATTGAGCAGGACTTTCGAGCCGTCCTCCAGTTGCAGGCGCTGGCGTTCACCGACCACGGTCAGGTGATCGGCCTGCAGGCGCATCGGCAGATTGCTGAAGCTGAAAAGGCCGAGGATCAGCACGGCGGCAGTGGCCAACGGCTTCCAGTGCGGGCGCAGGCGCGACAGTACGCTGACTTTTGCTGGTTGTGCCGCCATTTTTTGCGCGCATTGCGTGACGGGCGCACCGTTCCAGATCGCCTGGGCCTTGGCGAATGCCTCGGCGTGGGCCGGGTCGGCCGCGAGCCATTGGTGGAACTGGCGGGTCTGTTCTTCGCTCGGGCTGTCCAGCACGATCAGCCAGTCCAGGGCCTGGTCCATCGCCTCGGCTGTGGCCTGCGCCGCGGAAGGCGAAGGGGCGCGGTGGGTGTCCGTCACGGTGTTTCCTCGGCGTGTCTGTGCACGGCTGTTTTTTTAGTGAAGCGCAAAAGAGGGCCAAGGGTAGCCCTGATGAACAAGGTCGTCGAGCCAAGGCTGACTCAGTGGCCGTTCAACCGGTCGGCGACGCCGATGCAGATGGTCATGATCAGTTTCAGCTCCTTCTGCACGGTACTGAGTGAGACGCCGAGTTTCTCGGCGATCTCCAGATAGCTGTGGCCGTGCAGACGGCTGAGGATGAAAATCTGCTGCTGGCGGGAACTGAGTTGACTGAGGCGCACGTTCAAACGTTCGAGCAATTGTTCGGCATGGGCGGCGTCCTCGGCACTGCTGACGGGGGCGGCGACGCTTTCCACCACATCCAGTGGCACGTCATCGACCATGGTGCGCGAGTGGATGCGTCGCGCGCGCAAATGGTCCAGTGCCAGGTTGCGGGCGGTCTGGAAAACGAAGGGTTCCAGGTGATCGATGGCCCGCTCGCTGAGTGCACGACTCACGCGCAGGTAGGTCTCCTGCAAGAGGTCTTCGGCGGTGCTGTGATTGTTGACCATCCGCTCCAGCGTACGCAGCAGAGAGATTCGCTGGTTGATGAAGACGTCGTTGAAGCGCGATTGACTCACGGGAGGACCTGATCCATTTCGAGTGAATGATAATGCTTATCATCCGCTCGAATGGTCAAGTACTGATTTGTGAAGTTTTACGCCCGACCCTGCAAATAAGTGGCGTAATCAGGAATCCGATGCCCGTGCGCCTGATCCATCAGCGGGCTGCTGAGCAGGTAGTCGGCGCTGCATTCGTTGCACGCCACCGGAATGTTCCAGACCGCCGCGACCCGTAGCAATGCCTTGATGTCGGGGTCGTGTGGCTGTGGTTCGAACGGGTCCCAGAAGAACACCAGCATGTCGACCCGTTGCTCGGCGATTCGCGCGCCGAGCTGTTGGTCTCCGCCCAATGGGCCGCTGATCATGCTCTCCACTGGCAGGTCGAGGCGTTGTTGCAACAACAACCCCGTGGTGCCGGTGGCGACCAGTTCATGTTGCGCGAGCCGGTCTTTCTGTCGTTCGGCCCAGTCCAGCAAAAACACTTTGCAATGGTCATGGGCGACCAGGGCGATGCGCTTGCGCGCGGCCATGGTCTTTTGGGTAAAGGTGATGCCGATCATGGGGGGCTCCAAACGATGTCGATAACGCCACTACTCTGTAGGAGCGAGGCTTGCCCGCGAACCAGACGCCGCGGTGTGTCTGTAAAACCGCGTTATCGTTCTTCGCCTGTAGGAGCCAGGCTTGCCGGCGAACCAGACGCTGCGGTGTATCTGTAAAACCGCGTTATCGTTTTTCGCCGGCAAGCCTGGCTCCTACGGAATCGCGGTTCGGGTGTGACGTGCCGAATTATTCGGCGTTGCACAGCGCCAGGCAGTTATCGAGCATGCGGTTGGAGAAGCCCCATTCGTTGTCGTACCAGGCCAGTACCTTGAGCAGCTTGCCGCTGGACTTGGTGTGGTTGGCGTCGAAGATCGACGACAGCGGGTTGTGGTTGAAGTCGCTGGAGACCAGCGGCAAGGTGTTGTAGCCAAGGATTTTCGAGTGCTGGGCGGCTTGCCTGAGCAGTTCGTTCACCTCTTTTGCGCTGGCTTCTTTTTTCAGCTGAACGGTCAGGTCGACCAGGGAGACGTTGATCACCGGCACGCGCACCGCCATGCCCGTCAGTTTGCCCGCCAGTTCCGGCAGCACCAGGCCGACCGCTTCGGCTGCACCAGTCTTGCTCGGGATCATGTTCTGGGTGGCCGAACGGGCGCGGTACGGGTCGGTGTGGTAGACGTCGGTCAGGTTCTGGTCATTGGTGTAGGCGTGGATGGTGGTCATCAGGCCGCTTTCGATGCCCAGTTCGCGGTGCAGCACCTGGGCCACCGGGGCCAGGCAGTTGGTGGTGCACGAGGCGTTTGAAATAATCTGGTGCGATTGGCGCAGAATGTCGTGGTTGACCCCATAAACCACAGTGGCGTCGGCGCCTGTGGCCGGGGCCGAGATAATCACTTTGCGGGCTCCGGCCGTAATATGCGCGGCGGCTTTGGCACGGTCGGTGAACAGACCGGTGCATTCGAACACCACATCGATCTTTTCCGCGGCCCAGGGCAGGTCGGCCGGATTGCGAATGGCGCTGACCGCGATACGGTCGCCGTTGACGGTCAGGCTTTCCTGATCATGCTGGACATCGGCATCGAACGTGCCGTGAACCGTGTCGTACTTGAGCAAGTGCGCATTGATCGCGCTGTCGCCCAGGTCGTTGATGGCGACGATCTGCAAATCCTGGCGATAGCCTTGGGTATAGAGTGCCCGGAGGACGTTACGACCGATTCGGCCAAAACCATTGATTGCGATTCGTAGAGTCATTTGTCAGCGCCGCCGTCGTTTTGTTGTTGGAATTACAAGATTATTCGCAAAAAAATAGAAAACAAGCCTTTTTAATGGCAATATTTTGTTCAATCTACAACGAGTGACCTGAATCAACTGGTCCGAATGGTCAAGAAAGCCGTCTGTCATCCCATCGACACCGGTGTTTGATCAGCATAGACAATCAGGTCGCCACATCCGTTAGCCTGGAGTTCTACACATGCATCCCCGCGTCCTTGAGGTCACCGAACGGCTTATCGCCCGCAGCCGCGCCACGCGTGAGGCTTACCTTGCATTGATCCGCGATGCCGCCAGCGACGGTCCGATGCGCGGCAAGCTGCAATGCGCCAACTTCGCCCATGGCGTGGCCGGTTGCGGCAGCGACGACAAGAACAGCCTGCGGATGATGAACTCCGCCAACATCGCAATTGTTTCGTCATATAACGACATGCTCTCGGCGCACCAGCCGTATGAAGTCTTTCCTGAGCTGATCAAGAAGGCCCTGCGTGAAATCGGCTCCGTCGGCCAGTTCGCCGGCGGCACCCCGGCCATGTGCGATGGCGTGACCCAGGGCGAACCGGGCATGGAGCTGAGCCTGCCGAGCCGTGAAGTGATCGCGCTGTCCACCGCCGTGGCGCTTTCCCACAACATGTTCGATGGCGCGCTGATGCTCGGCATCTGCGACAAGATCGTCCCGGGCCTGATGATGGGCGCGCTGCGGTTCGGCCATCTGCCGATGATCTTCGTGCCGGGCGGGCCGATGGTGTCGGGCATTTCCAACAAGCAGAAAGCCGACGTGCGTCAGCGCTACGCCGAAGGCAAGGCCAGCCGTGAAGAGCTGCTGGAGTCGGAAATGAATTCCTACCACAGCCCCGGCACCTGCACCTTCTACGGCACTGCCAACACCAACCAGTTGCTGATGGAAGTCATGGGCCTGCATTTGCCGGGCGCGTCCTTCGTCAACCCGAACACGCCATTGCGCGACGCCCTGACCCGCGAAGCGGCGCATCAGGTGACGCGCATTACCAAACAGAACGGCGACTACCTGCCGATCGGCGAAATCGTCGACGAGCGTTCGCTGGTCAACTCCATCGTCGCCCTGCACGCCACCGGCGGCTCGACCAACCACACCCTGCACATGCCGGCGATCGCCATGGCGGCGGGTATCCAGTTGACCTGGCAGGACATGGCCGATCTCTCCGAGGTGGTGCCGACCCTGAGCCACGTCTACCCGAACGGCAAGGCCGACATCAACCACTTCCAGGCCGCGGGCGGCATGTCGTTCCTGATCCGCGAACTGCTGGATGCCGGGCTGCTCCACGAAAACGTCAACACCGTGCTGGGCCACGGGCTGCGCCGCTACACCATGGAGCCGTTCCTCGATAACGGCGAACTGGTCTGGCGCGAAGGCATCACCGAAAGCCTCGATGAAAGCATCTTGCGCCCAGTCGCCCGGGCGTTCTCGCCGGAGGGCGGCTTGCGTGTGATGGAAGGCAACCTCGGTCGCGGCGTGATGAAGGTTTCCGCCGTGGCACTGGAAAACCAGATCGTTGAAGCACCGGCCATGGTGTTCCAGGACCAGCAGGACCTGGCGGATGCGTTCAAGGCCGGTTTGCTGGAGAAGGATTTCGTCGCGGTGATGCGCTTCCAGGGCCCGCGCTCCAATGGCATGCCGGAACTGCACAAGATGACGCCGTTCCTCGGCGTGCTGCAGGATCGCGGCTTCAAGGTGGCACTGGTCACTGACGGGCGCATGTCCGGCGCGTCGGGGAAAATCCCGGCGGCCATCCACGTCAGCCCCGAAGCTTACGTGGGCGGCGCTTTGGCGCGGGTGCAGGAGGGCGATATCATCCGCGTCGATGGCGTCAAAGGCACCCTGGAGCTTAAGGTGGACGCCGAAGAATTCGCAGCACGCACGCCGGCAAAAGGCCTGTTGGGCAACAACATCGGCACCGGTCGCGAACTGTTTGGTTTCATGCGCATGGCCTTCAGCTCGGCAGAGCAGGGGGCCAGCGCCTTCACTTCTGCCCTGGAGACGCTTAATTGAAACTGGCTTTGGTCGGTGACATCGGTGGCACCAACGCACGGTTCGCGTTGTGGAAAAACCAGCAGCTGGAATCGGTCCAGGTGCTGGCGACGGCCGACCATGCCAGCCCGGAAGAGGCCATCAGCCTCTACCTGAGCGGGCTTGGCCTGGCGCCGGGTTCGATCGGTTCGGTGTGCCTGTCGGTGGCAGGCCCGGTGAGCGGCGACGAATTCAAGTTCACCAACAATCACTGGCGCCTGAGTCGCCGGGGTTTCTGTCAGGCCTTGCAGGTGGATCAGCTGTTGCTGGTCAACGATTTTTCCGCCATGGCCCTGGGCATGACGCGTTTGCAGCCGGGCGAATTCCGCGTGGTCTGCGAAGGCACGCCGGAGCCGTTGCGCCCGGCGGTGGTGATCGGTCCGGGCACGGGCCTGGGTGTCGGCACGTTGCTTGATCTCGGTGAAGGGCGATTTGCCGCGTTGCCGGGGGAGGGTGGTCACGTCGATCTGCCGTTGAGCAGTCCGCGCGAGACTCAACTGTGGCAGCACATCTTCAACGAGATCGGGCATGTCAGCGCCGAAACGGCGTTGAGCGGCGGCGGCTTGCCACGGGTCTATCGGGCGATTTGTGCGGTGGACGGCCACGAGCCGGTACTCGACACGCCGGAAGCGATCACCGCTGCTGGCCTGGCGGGTGATCCAATTGCCCTGGAAGTGCTCGAACAATTCTGCTGCTGGCTCGGTCGCGTGGCGGGCAACAACGTGCTGACCACCGGCGCGCGCGGTGGTGTGTACATCGTTGGCGGGGTGATTCCGCGCTTTGCCGATTTCTTCCTTGAAAGTGGTTTCGCCAGGTGCTTTGCCGACAAGGGGTGCATGAGCGATTACTTCAAGGGGATTCCGGTGTGGCTGGTGACAGCGCCGTATTCCGGTCTTGTTGGTGCCGGCGTAGCGCTGGAGCAGGCACACTAGTGATCGTTCCCACGCTCCGCGTGGGAATGCAGCCCGTGACGCTCCGCGTCACTGGACGCGGAGCGTCCCTTGAGGCATTCCCACGCGGAGCGTGGGAACGATCAGTTCATCAGGCATAATCCGCCCAATTCAAACAACAAGGACGCCGCCCCGTGAGCTCAGTCAACAAGTCGATTTTGTTGGTCGATGACGATCAAGAGATACGCGAGTTGCTGGACACCTACCTGACCCGCGCCGGGTTCCAGGTGCGTACCACGCCCGATGGTGCAGGCTTTCGCCAGGCCCTCAACGAGGCCCCCAGCGACCTGGTGATCCTTGACGTGATGCTGCCGGACGAAGACGGTTTCAGCCTGTGTCGCTGGATTCGCCAGCACCCGCGCCAGTCGCAGGTACCCATCATCATGCTCACCGCGAGTTCCGACGAGGCCGACCGGGTCATCGGCCTGGAATTGGGCGCCGACGACTACCTGGGCAAACCCTTCAGCCCCCGCGAACTGCAGGCGCGCATCAAGGCCTTGCTGCGCCGGGCGCAGTTCGGTCAGGAGCGCTCCGGGAGCGAAGTGCTGGCCTTCGATGACTGGCGCCTGGACATGGTCAGTCATCGCCTGTTTCACATCGACGGCGAAGAGGTGATTCTGTCCGGTGCCGACTTCGCCCTGTTGAAGCTGTTTCTCGATCATCCGCAGGAAATCCTCGACCGCGACACGATCGGCAACGCCACCCGTGGCCGCGACTTGATGCCCCTCGATCGCATCGTCGACATGGCGGTCAGTCGCTTGCGCCAGCGACTGCGCGATACGGAAAAACCACCGCGACTGATTCGCACCGTACGGGGCAGCGGCTATCAGTTGGCAGCCAGTGTGGTTGCCGCCAATGGTCACTGATTTCCTGCGCAAGCTGGCCGGCCGCGTGCCGGTGCCACGCTCGCTGCTCGGGCGCATGTTGTTGCTGACGTTACTCGCGGTGTTGTTCGCCCAGGCATTGTCGAGCGTGATCTGGGTCTCCCAATTACGTGCGACCCAGCTCGAAGGCCTGGTCACCAGCGCGCGCAGCCTCGCGCACTCGATGAATGCCAGTGTCAGTTACCTGCGCTCGTTGCCGGTGGCCTACCGCCCGTTGGTACTCGACCAGCTGCGCAGCATGGGTGGCACGCGGTTCGTGGTGACGCTCAATGACAAACCCCTGGGCATGGAAGTGCTGCCGATCACGCCCCGCAAGGAGGCGGTGATCAAGGCGGTGGACGAAGTGCTGCGCCAGTCCCTGGGGCAGGACACCGATATCTCGGTGACCTTTGTCAGCCCCGAAGACCTGCGGATCTTCAATGGCGGGCTCAAGCTCGACGAACTGCCGCGCTCCTGGGCGCACTACGCATTGACCCTGGAACCGGTGAACCCGCCGGTGCTGGTTACGCAGATCCAGATGGCGCCCGGCGAATGGCTGTACATCGCCTCGCTGTTGCCCGAACCCTACACCAGCCTTGAAGAGCAAGGCCTGCCGGCGCAGCAAGTGTGGTTCATCGTGCTCACCAGCGGCTTTTTGTTGCTGTTCATCGGCCTGCTGGTGCACTGGCAAAGCCGGCCGCTCAAGCGCCTGGCGCGGGCGGCGCGGGACCTGTCACTGGGCGCCGACGTCGAGCCGGTGGCCGAAGGCGGCGGCAGTGAAGTGGTCGAAGTCGGCCGCGCCTTCAACACCATGCGCGAGCGCATCAGCCGTTACCTGACCGAGCGCAGCCAGCTGTTCAGCGCGATTTCCCATGACCTGCGCACGCCCATCACCCGCTTGCGCCTGCGCGTCGAGTTGCTGGAAGACGAAAAGCTGCAAGCCAAGTTCGGTCGCGATCTGGATGAGCTGGAGCTGCTGGTCAAGGGCGCGCTGCAATGTGTGAAGGACACCGACATCCACGAAAACATCGAGCCGGTGGATCTCAATCATGTACTCGAATGTCTGGTGGAGCCGTACCTGTCTCCCACCGGTAACGGTCGCGTGACCCAGCAAGGGCGTGCCCTGGCGGCTTATCCGGGCAAACCGCTGGCGCTCAAGCGTTGCATCGGCAACCTGATCGACAACGCCCTGAAGTACGGCCAGAACGCCCACCTGCACATCGATGACGACGACAGCGCGTTTGTCCTGCATGTCGATGATGAAGGGCCGGGGGTTCCCGAGCAGCGGCTGGAACAGGTGTTCGAGCCGCACTTTCGTTTGGCCGGGCAACAGCAGGGGTATGGGTTGGGGTTGGGGATTGCGCGCAATATCGCCCATAGTCATGGGGGGGAAGTGAGTTTGCAGAATTTGCGTGAGGGTGGGTTGCGGGTGACTTTGCAATTGCCGCGCAGTGTTGATTAGGAATACCGAGTTATCGTTCATCGCGAGCAGGCTCGCTCCCACATTGGATTTGCGTACGACACAGAACCCCTGTGGGAGCGAGCCTGCTCGCGATGGCGTCAGACCCTTCAACAAAAACATCAAGGCAAATGTCACAAGTCGGTGACATAACTCGCCCCCTTCGTTACAAGCCCGCCACGGCCCGTTGTTTAGACTGCCACTCAGTCATAACAACAAAAAAGGCCCCCCATGCACACCTTCCAACCCGCGTTCAGCAGTTGGCTGAATGCCCCCGCCCACCAGCAATGGCTCGCCGCCGAAGGCCTGCGCCTGCTGGCGTTTGCCAAGGCTTCGAAGCTGCCTGAAGGCTTCGGCAATCTCGATGAACGAGGTCACCTGCCGGCCGACGCGCAAGCACACACCATGAACACCGCGCGCATGACCCACAGCTTCGCCATGGCGCACATCCAGGGCCTGCCGGGCTTTGCCGAGCTGGTGGATCATGGCATCCAGGCCCTGCGCGGGCCGTTGCGCGATGCCGTGCACGGTGGCTGGTTCGCGGTGGCCGAACACCGCGACGGCGACACCGGAAAAAATGCTTACCTGCATGCCTTCGTGGCCCTGGCCGCCAGTTCCGCGGTGGTCGCGCAGCGGCCCGGTGCGCAAGCCTTGCTCGATGACGCGATCGACATCATCGACAGTTGCTTCTGGAGCGAAGAAGAAGGCGCCCTGCGCGAATCCTTCAGCCGCGACTGGAGTAGCGAGGAAGCCTATCGCGGTGCCAACAGCAACATGCACGCCACCGAAGCCTTCCTCGCCCTGGCCGATGTCACCGACGACAAACGCTGGTTGTGCCGCGCCCAGCGCATCGTCGAGCGGGTGATTCATGGTCATGCCGCCGCCAATGACTATCTGGTGATCGAACATTTCGACCGCGACTGGCAACCCCTGCGCGAGTACAACCATGTCAACCCGGCCGACGGTTTCCGTCCGTACGGCACCACGCCGGGTCACGGTTTCGAATGGGCCCGATTGCTCTTGCACCTGGAAGCTGCGCGGGTGCGCGCCGGCATGCTCACCCCGGGATGGCTGGTCACCGACGCGCAAAAGCTCTTCGCGCAGAACTGCCGCCACGGCTGGGACATCGATGGCGCACCGGGCATGGTCTACACCCTCGACTGGGACAACAAAGCGGTGGTTCGCCATCGCCTGCACTGGACCCATTGTGAGGCCAGCGCCGCGGCCAGTGCCTTGCTCAAGCGCACGGGCGATGAGCAATACGAACACTGGTACCGACTGTTCTGGGATTTTTGTGAGGGTCATTTCATCGATCGCGAAGGCGGCAGCTGGCACCACGAACTCGACCCATTGAACCGCCCCAGCGGTGACATTTGGGCCGGCAAACCCGATCTCTATCACGCCTGGCAAGCCGTCCTGATTCCGCGCCTGCCCCTGGCGCCGAGCATGGCCAGTGCGCTGGCGGCATTGTCCCAGAACGTTTCCATGTAACCATGCGGTGACATTCGCGCGTCCCTTCGTTACCTGCGAAGGGGTGTCCCCTGTTTAGAATCCTCTGCAGCGCAAGCACCAGACTTGCATGCATAACAACAAGAAAGGTACTTCCAAGATGAATGCGATTTCTCGCCTCGCTACTGTCATTTCTCTCGTCTCCCTGTCTGCGCTCCCTCTCAGTGTGCTTGCCGCCGAATCCAAAGGTTCCGTGGAAGTCGTTCACTGGTGGACCTCGGGTGGCGAAAAAGCAGCGGTCGATGTCCTCAAGGCCCAGGTCGAAAAAGACGGCTTCACCTGGAAGGACGGCGCAGTCGCCGGTGGTGGCGGTTCCACGGCCATGACCGTGCTCAAGAGCCGCGCCGTAGCGGGTAACCCGCCGGGCGTTGCCCAGATCAAGGGCCCGGACATCCAGGAGTGGGGCAGCACTGGCCTGCTGTCCACCGACACGCTGACAGAAGTCGCCAAGTCGGAAAACTGGGACAGCCTGCTGCCGGTGAAAGTCTCCGACACCGTGAAATACGAAGGCGATTACGTCGCCGTGCCGGTGAACATCCACCGCGTCAACTGGCTGTGGATCAACCCGGAAGTGTTCAAGAAAGCCGGGATCGACAAGGCGCCGACCACCCTCGAAGAATTCTATGCCGCTGGCGACAAGCTCAAGGCCGCCGGCTTCATCGCGCTCGCCCACGGTGGCCAGCCTTGGCAGGACAGCACCGTGTTTGAAGACGTGGTGCTCTCGGTCATGGGCGCCGACGGTTACAAGAAAGCCCTGGTAGACCTGGATCAGAAAACCCTCTCGGGCGCCGAGATGACCAAGGCCTTCACCGAGCTGAAAAAAATCACCACCTACATGGACCCGAACCGCGCCGGTCGTGATTGGAACATCGCCGCTGCCGACGTGATCAACGGCAAGGCCGGCATGCAGATGATGGGCGACTGGGCCAAGAGCGAGTGGACCGCGGCGAAGAAAGTCGCCGGCAAGGACTACCAGTGCGTGGCGTTCCCGGGCACCGAGAAAGCCTTCACCTACAACATCGACTCGATGGCTGTGTTCAAGTTGAAAGCTGATCGCAAGGGCGACATCGCCGCACAGCAAGACCTGGCCAAGGTCGCCCTGGGCAAGGACTTCCAGAAAGTCTTCAGCATCAACAAGGGCTCGATCCCGGTGCGTACCGACATGTTGAACGACATGGCGGGCCTGGGCTTCGATTCCTGCGCCCAAGCGGCGGCCAAGGACTTCCTGGCGGACGAGAAGAACGGCGGCCTGCAACCGAGCATGGCGCACAACATGGCCACCTCCCTGGCCGTGCAGGGCGCGATCTTCGACGTGGTCACCAACTTCATGAACGACAAGGACGCCGACCCGGCCAAGGCCAGCGCCCAACTGGCGTCGGCCGTCAAAGCCGCCCAGTGATCCCTTGAGCCGCAGGTTCACCTGCGGCCTCATTCGACTCGCTCTCCTGTAGGAGCCGGCTTGCCGGCGAAGGCGGTGTACCTGGCACACCGCAGTGTCTGGTTCGCTGGCAAGCCAGCTCCTACAGGTGGTTCTTCAATTCTCAACTGGATTATCCCGATGAGCTCTGTGGCGGTTTTCAGCAAAGCCTCACCGTTCGATGCGCTGCAACGCTGGTTACCCAAGTTGGTACTGGCGCCGAGCATGCTGATCGTGTTGGTTGGCTTCTACGGTTACATCATCTGGACATTCATACTGTCCTTCACCAACTCCAGCTTCATGCCGAGCTACAAGTGGGTCGGCCTGCAGCAATACATGCGCCTGATGGACAACGACCGCTGGTGGGTCGCGAGCAAGAACCTGGCGCTGTTTGGCGGCATGTTCATCGGCATCAGCCTGGTGCTGGGCGTACTCCTCGCCGTGCTGCTGGACCAGCGCATCCGCAAGGAAGGCTTCATCCGCACCATCTACCTGTACCCGATGGCGCTGTCGATGATCGTCACCGGTACCGCGTGGAAATGGCTGCTCAACCCGGGCCTGGGCCTGGACAAGATGCTGCGTGACTGGGGCTGGGAAGGCTTTCGCCTGGACTGGCTGGTGGATCAGGATCGCGTGGTCTACTGCCTGGTGATCGCCGCTGTCTGGCAAGCCTCCGGCTTCGTGATGGCGATGTTCCTTGCCGGACTGCGCGGTGTCGATCAGTCGATCATCCGTGCCGCGCAAGTCGACGGTGCGAGCCTGCCGACCATCTACCTGAAGATCGTGCTGCCGAGCCTGCGTCCGGTGTTCTTCAGCGCCTTCATGATCCTCGCGCACATCGCGATCAAGAGCTTCGACCTGGTCGCGGCCATGACCGCAGGCGGTCCTGGCTACTCGTCCGACTTGCCGGCGATGTTCATGTATTCCTTCACCTTCAGCCGTGGCCAGATGGGCATCGGTTCGGCCAGCGCCATGCTGATGCTCGGCGCCGTGCTGACCATCCTCGTGCCGTACCTGTACTCCGAGCTGCGAGGCAAACGCCATGACTAATCAACTCGGAAAACCGTCGCTCAGCTTCAGCCGCATCGCCATCTACGCGACCTTGTTGCTGGCTGCCGCGGTGTACCTGATCCCGCTGATCGTGATGCTGCTGACCAGCTTCAAGACCCCGGAAGACATCCGCACCGGCAACCTGTTGAGCTGGCCGACCGTGATCGACGGCATCGGCTGGATCAAGGCCTGGGACGTGGTCGGCGGCTACTTCTGGAACTCGGTGAAAATCACCGTGCCGGCGGTGCTGATCTCGACCTTCATTGGCGCCATGAACGGCTATGTGCTGTCGATGTGGCGCTTCCGCGGTTCGCAGCTGTTCTTCGGCCTGTTGCTGTTCGGTTGCTTCCTGCCGTTCCAGACCGTGCTGCTGCCGGCCTCGTTCACCCTCGGCAAGTTCGGCCTGGCCAACACCACCACGGGCCTTGTGCTGGTGCACGTGGTCTACGGCCTGGCGTTCACAACGCTGTTCTTCCGCAACTACTACGTGAGCATTCCGGATGCGCTGGTGAAGGCCGCGCGGCTCGATGGCGCGGGCTTCTTCATGATCTTCTGGAAGATCCTGCTGCCGATGTCGATCCCGATCGTGATGGTCTGCCTGATCTGGCAGTTCACCCAGATCTGGAATGACTTCCTGTTCGGCGTGGTCTTCGCCAGTGGCGATGCCCAGCCAATTACCGTGGCCCTGAACAACCTGGTCAACACCAGCACCGGGGCCAAGGAATACAACGTTGATATGGCCGCCGCGATGATCGCCGGGCTGCCGACACTGCTGGTCTACATATTCGCTGGCAAGTATTTCCTGCGTGGGCTGACGTCCGGCGCGGTCAAGGGGTAGAACATGGCAACTCTCGAATTACGCAACGTCAACAAGACCTACGGCGCCGGTTTGCCGGACACCCTGAAGAACATCGAACTGAAGATCGATGACGGGGAATTCCTGATCCTGGTCGGCCCGTCCGGCTGTGGCAAATCCACCTTGATGAACTGCATCGCCGGGCTGGAAACCATCAGCGGCGGCGCGATCCTGGTGGATGACGCCGACATCAGTGGCATGAGCCCGAAAGATCGCGACATCGCCATGGTGTTCCAGTCCTACGCGCTGTACCCGACCATGAGCGTGCGCGACAACATCGCGTTCGGTCTGAAGATCCGCAAGATGCCGACGGCGGAAATCGACGAAGAAGTCGCTCGGGTGTCCAAGCTGCTGCAGATCGAACACCTGCTCAGCCGCAAGCCGGGCCAACTCTCCGGCGGCCAGCAACAGCGCGTGGCGATGGGCCGTGCCTTGGCACGGCGGCCGAAGATCTACCTGTTCGACGAACCGCTGTCCAACCTCGACGCCAAGCTGCGGGTCGAGATGCGCACCGAAATGAAACTGATGCACCAGCGCCTGAAAACCACCACGGTCTACGTGACCCACGACCAGATCGAAGCCATGACCCTGGGCGACAAGGTGGCGGTGATGAAGGACGGGATCATCCAGCAGTTCGGCACGCCGAAAGACATCTACAACAACCCGGCGAACCTGTTCGTGGCGAGCTTCATCGGCTCGCCGCCGATGAACTTCATCCCCCTGCGTTTGCAGCGCAAGGACGGTCGCCTGCTGGCGCTGCTCGACAGCGGCCAGGCCCGTTGCGAATTGCCGCTGGGCATGCAGGACGCCGGCCTCGAAGACCGCGAAGTGATCCTCGGCATGCGCCCGGAGCAGATCGTGCTGGGCAACGGAGAAGCCAACGGTTTGCCGACCATTCGCGCTGAAGTCCAGGTCACTGAACCGACCGGGCCCGACACCCTGGTGTTCGTCAATCTCAATGACACCAAGGTCTGCTGCCGCTTGGCGCCCGATGTTGCGCCAGCGGTGGGCGAGACCCTGACCCTGCAATTCGATCCATCGAAAGTGCTGCTGTTCGATGCCAAGACCGGCGAACGCCTGGGGGTTGCCGGCCTGCCGAAAACCGAATCACACACCGCCAACGTCGCCCAATTCAAAGGCCGCTGAAAATCATTGTAGGAGCCGGCTTGCCGGCGAAGGCGGTGTGCCTGACACACCGCGTCGCCTGGTTCGCTGGCAAGCCAGCTCCTACCGGGGATAACAGTCGTAACCGCGTTAAACAAAAAAGTTAATAACAATAAGACGAGGAAGTAGGGATGAAGAAGAACAACAGCGCTCAGCTTATCTGCCAGTTATCGGCCGTTGCGGCCATGATGCTGGCCGGCAGCGTTCACGCGGCTGAAGCGTTCAGCGCCGATTCCGAATGGATGACCGGCGATTGGGGTGGCGAAAGGACACGGCTGATCGAGCAAGGCATCGACATCAAGATGGACTACGTCGGTGAAGTGGGCGGCAACCTCCACGGCGGCTTCAACGATGACAAGACCGCGCGTTACAGCGACCAGTTCGGCCTGGGCGCGGCGCTGGACCTGGAGAAACTGTTCGGCTGGGACAACACCCAGGCCAAGGTCCAGCTCACCAACCGTAACGGTGAAAACATCTCCAATGACCGTGTCGGCGACCCGCGTGCCGGCACCTTGAGTTCGTCCCAGGAAGTCTACGGTCGTGGGCACATGGTCCGGTTGACCCAGCTGTGGATCAAGCATCAATTCCTCGACAATAAACTCGACATCAAGGCCGGTTACTTCGGTGAGGGTGAAGACTTCAACACCTTCCCGTGCGAATTCCAGAACCTGGCGTTCTGCGGCTCCCAGGTGGGCAACTGGGCCACTAACATCTGGTACAACTGGCCGGTCAGCCAGGCCGCTATCCGCCTGAAGTGGAACATCTCGCCTGAGTTCTATGCGCAGATCGGCGCCTACAACCAGAACCCGACGCAACTGGAACACGGCAACGGCTTCAAGCTCAGCGGCAGTGGTACCGAGGGCACCGTCCTGCCGGTCGAACTGGTGTGGTTGCCCAACCCTGGCAACCTGCCGGGCGAATACCGTGTCGGTTACTACAAGAGTACGGCCAGCGCCGATGACGTTATCGAGGACGACAACGGCAATGATGCGGCCACCAGCGGCAACGCCTATCGCAGCCACAGCAGCAAGCACGGCTACTGGTTCGTTGCACAGCAGCAACTCACCAGCCATAACGGTGACGCGACCCGCGGCCTGAACATTGCCGCCAACGCCACGTTCCACGACAAGGACACCAACATCGTCGACAACTACCAGTCGCTGATGTTTGTGTACAAGGGGCCGTTCGATGCCCGTCCCAAAGATGACATGGGGATCGGTTTCGCCCGTATCCATGTCAACGATGACGTGAAGAAAAACGCCGAGCTGGTCAACGCCTCCAATGGCGTCAGCGACTACAACGATCCGCTGTTCTCGCCCCTGCGTGACACCGAATACAACTACGAGCTCAACTACGGTTTCCACGTGACCAACTGGCTGACCGTGCGTCCCAACCTGCAATACATCACCCACCCGGGTGGCGTCGATGAAGTCGATGACGCTTTGGTCGCCGGCCTGAAAATTCAGTCGGTGTTCTAACGCGACTGCGATAAGCTCCTCACCATGTGCGCATTTTGCGGACGGCCAAGGCTGTCCGCTTTTTTTTGTGTGGCGAGGGGATTCATCCCCGCTGGACTGCTTAGCAGTCCCATTTTTTAGGGCCGCTTCGCAGCCCAACGGGGATGAATCCCCTCGCCACAGTAGACCGTCACTACATTGATTCGCTGAGTACCTCCATGATTTTCAGGACCGTGGCACATGCTTGAGCATCCGCTACAACGCTTCTTCAAATCCTTGCGTGAACGGCCGGTGTTCGCATGGGAGCGCTATCAGAAGCGCGACGTGTTGGTGATCGATCATCCGCTGTGTCAGGCGGTGTTCAGTCGTCAGGGCGCGCAGTTGCTGCACTTTCAGCCCAAGGGGCAGAAGCCTTGGCTGTGGTGCGCGGCGAAGTGGCCGCAGGTCGGGGCCATTCGCGGTGGCGTGCCGGTGTGCTGGCCATGGTATGGCCGTCATCCGAGCGAGAACGCCTGGCCGTCCCATGGCTGGGCGCGTTTGCTCGACTGGAAACTGATCGACAGCCGCAGCGATGACGATGGCGTGCGCCTGCACTGGCGGCTTGAGCTGTGCGACTGGCAGGTGGACCTGCACGCGCATCTGGGCGAGCGCATGGAGTTGCACCTGAGCACTGAGCATCAGGACGACATGCCGTGTCAGTTGAGCCAGGCTTTGCACGCTTACTGGCGTATTGGCGATGTCAGTGAGATAGCGCTGTCTGGGCTCGAGGGCGCGCAAGGTTACGACCAGTTGAACCGGCAGGTTTGCCAGCAGGAAGGCGAGTTGCGCGTCGATGGCGGTTGTCAGCGGGTGTTCCAGCATGACGGCGAACTGCAGCTCAACGATCACGCTTGGGAGAGGGCGTTGTACATCGATACCGGCGACACGGCGGACACGGTGGTCTGGCACCCGGGCTCGCGGCCGTTGCTGGGGGTGAGCTGGAATGAGATATCGGAATTCGTTTGCGTGGAAGCGGCGAGTGGCGGCACCGACAGCTTGTGCCTGAAACCAGGGGAGCGGGCTCATTTGAGTTTGCAGGCGCGGGTGGGGGCTTGATTTTGCGGTGATACGGCTAATGCCTTCGCGGGCAAGCCTCGCTCCTACAGGTTATCGGTTGCCCGCGAAATCCGCGTAATCCTGTAGGAGCGAGGCTTGCCCGCGAAGAGGCCAGAACAGGCAATAGAGATCTAGTTGAACTCATCTCCAACCGGATACCGGCTGGCATTCAAGCTCTCCTTGATCTTGCGCAAATGCGGTTGGAAATCCACCCCTCGGCGCAGGGTCATGCCGGTAGCGAGCACATCCAGCACGGTCAGCTGGATGATCCGCGAAGTCATCGGCATGTAGATGTCAGTGTCTTCCGGCAGCGGAATGTTCAGGCTCAAGGTACTGGCCTTGGCCAGGGGCGAGTTCTCGGCGGTCAGGCCAAGCACCGAAGCACCGTTCTCCCGGGCGATGCGCGCCACTTCCACCAGTTCGCGGGTGCGGCCGGTGTAGGAAATGATCACGAACAGCTCGCCGGTGTGCGCCACCGAGGCAATCATGCGCTGCATCAGCACGTCGGCATGGGCGGTCACGGCCAGGTTGAAACGGAAGAACTTGTGCTGCGCATCCAGCGCCACAGGGGCTGAAGCGCCAAGCCCGAAGAAGTGGATCTGCCGGGCCTGGATCAACAGGTCGACGGCGCGGCTGATCAGGTTCGGGTCCAGCGCCTGGCAAGCGCTGTCCAGGGACGCGATGGCGCTGCCGAAGATTTTCTGCGTGTAGGCTTCAGGGTTGTCATCGGCTTCCACCGCACGGCTGACGTAGGCGGCGCCACTGGCCAGGCTCTGGGCCAGTTGCAACTTGAGCTCGGGGTAACCGCTGACGCCGAACGAACGGCAGAAGCGGTTGACCGTCGGCTCACTGACCGAGGCGGCCTGGGCGAGGGCGGCGATGCTGAATCGGGTGGCCTGCTGCGGATTGAGCAGGATCACCTCGGCCACTTTGCGTTCGGCCTTGTTCAGCTCTTCAAGGCGATTCTGGATCTGCTCCAGTAAATTTCGCACGCGGTCCATATAAGTATCCTTTACACCTGCGCCAATAAGCGCGCGGCTAATGCAAAAAGGGCCTTTGATGAGGCCCGTAACGGTGGCCTATCCTACTGATGGCTCCGACCGACCACCACTCGGAATCTGTATTTTGCGAAAATGTTGTGGTTATTACTACATTTTCCCTTGAGTGATGCCTTGAAAAAAGGTATTTGTAGCTTAACTTGATAAAAGAACAAACATCATGCCTTCGATTACGGTTGAACCGTGCACCTTTGCCTTGTTCGGCGCTTTGGGCGATCTGGCCTTGCGCAAGCTGTTTCCTGCCCTCTATCAACTCGATGGTGCAGGCCTCCTGCACGAGGACACGCGGATCATCGCGCTGGCCCGTGAGCCTGGCAGCGAGCACGAGCACCTGGCGTTCATCACGTCCGAGCTGCGCCGCTACGTCGGTGCCAAGGAGCTGGACGAAGCCGTGGCCGAGCGGTTCCTTGCCCGCCTGAGCTACCTGCACGTCGACTTCCTCAAGTCCGAAGACTACGTAGCCCTGGCTGAAGCGGCCGGCAGTGCGCAGCGGGTCATCGCCTATTTCGCCACGCCGGCAGCGGTCTACGGCGCGATCTGCGAGAACCTGGCCAAGGTCGGCCTGGCAGAAAACACCCGCGTGGTGCTGGAAAAACCCATCGGTTCGGACCTGGAATCCTCGCGCAAGGTCAATGACGCCGTGGCGCAGTTCTTCCCGGAGAACCGCACCTATCGCATCGACCACTACCTGGGCAAGGAAACCGTCCAGAACCTGATCGCCCTGCGCTTTGCCAACAGCCTGTTCGAAACCCAGTGGAACCAGAACTACATCTCCCACGTGGAAATCACCGTGGCCGAGAAGGTTGGCATCGAAGGCCGCTGGGGCTACTTCGACAAGGCCGGCCAGCTGCGCGACATGATCCAGAACCACCTGCTGCAACTGCTCTGCCTGATCGCCATGGACCCGCCGGCCGACCTGTCCGCCGACAGCATCCGTGACGAGAAGGTCAAGGTGCTCAAGGCCCTGGCGCCGATCAGCCCGGAAGGCCTGACCACCCAGGTGGTACGTGGCCAGTACATCGCCGGCTACAGCGAAGGGAAATCGGTGCCCGGTTACCTGGAAGAACCCAATTCCAACACCCAGAGCGACACCGAGACCTTCGTCGCCCTGCGTGCCGATATTCGCAACTGGCGCTGGGCCGGCGTGCCGTTTTACCTGCGCACCGGTAAGCGCATGCCGCAGAAGCTGTCGCAGATCGTCATCCACTTCAAGGAACCGTCGCACTACATTTTCGCTCCCGAGCAGCGCCTGCAGATCAGCAACAAGCTGATTATCCGCCTGCAACCGGACGAAGGCATTTCCTTGCGCGTGATGACCAAGGAACAAGGCCTGGACAAGGGCATGCAGCTGCGCAGCGGTCCGTTGCAGCTGAATTTTTCCGACACCTGGCGCAGTGCACGGATTCCCGATGCCTACGAACGGTTGTTGCTGGAAGTGATGCGCGGCAATCAGAACCTGTTTGTCCGTAAAGATGAAATCGAAGCCGCGTGGAAGTGGTGTGACCAGTTGATCGCCGGGTGGAAAAAATCCGGTGATGCGCCCAAGCCGTACGCGGCCGGGTCCTGGGGACCGATGAGTTCCATTGCACTGATCACGCGGGACGGGAGGTCGTGGTATGGCGATATCTGATTTGAAACTGCCTAAGGGCGTCCACGCACATGCGTTCAAGAGCCCGGTCTTGCTGGCTGAAAGCCTGGCCCTGAACGTGGCCAAGCAACTGAGCGATGCCATTGAGGCCCAAGGCACGGCGACCCTGGTGGTTTCCGGTGGCCGCAGCCCGGTGGCGTTCTTCCAGCACCTGGCCAAGCAAACGCTGGACTGGTCGAACGTGGTGGTGAGCCTCGCCGACGAGCGTTGGGTGCCGGTCGAGCATGCCGACAGCAATGCCGGCCTGTTGAAAAAATACCTGTTGCAGGGGCCCGCGGCCAAGGCTCAGTTCCTGAGCTTGTACAGCGCCAGCGCCAACCTTGAGCAAGCCGCCGAGCACGCCGATCGTTTGCTTTCCGAGCTGCCGGTGATCGACGTGTTGGTGTTGGGCATGGGCGATGACGGCCACACCGCGTCACTGTTCCCCGGCAGCCCGAATCTCGCCGAAGCCCTGCAGGCCGACGGTACTCGTCGCTGCTACCCGATGCTGGCGCCGACTGTGCCGCATCAACGCCTGACCATGAGCCGTGCGCTGCTGGCTTCGGCCAAACACAAGATTTTGTCGATTTCCGGTCAGTCCAAGCTGACCACCCTGAGTTTCGCGCTGGCCGGTGACGATGTCGCCGAAATGCCGGTGCGCGCCTTTCTGCAACCCACGTTAGAGATTTACTGGTGCCCATGAGCCAAGGAACAGCCGCTATGACAAACCCATCCCCGACCGTTTCCATGGCGGATAAAGTTGCCCTGATCGACAGCCTCTGCGCCAAGGCGCGGATCCTGCCGGTGATTACCATTGCCCGCGAACAGGACATTCTGCCGCTGGCCGATGCCCTCGCGGCCGGTGGCCTGACCGCCCTGGAAGTGACCTTGCGTTCGCAGTTCGGCCTCAAGGCCATCCAGGTCCTGCGTGAGCAGCGTCCGGAGCTGGTGACCGGTGCCGGCACCGTGCTCGATCGCCACATGCTGGCTGCGGCCGAAGCGGCAGGTTCGCAGTTCATCGTCACGCCAGGCATCACCCGTGACCTGCTGGAAGCCAGCGTCGCCAGCCCTATTCCGCTGTTGCCGGGCATCAGCAATGCCTCGGGCATCATGGAAGGCTACGGCCTGGGCTATCGCCGCTTCAAACTGTTCCCGGCAGAAGTCAGTGGTGGCGTCGCAGCCATCAAGGCCCTGGGCGGCCCGTTCGGCGAAGTGAAGTTCTGCCCGACTGGCGGCGTAGGTCCGGCCAACATCAAGAGCTACATGGCGTTGAAAAACGTCATGTGCGTGGGCGGTAGCTGGATGCTTGATCCGGAGTGGATCAAGAACGGCGACTGGGCCCGCATTCAGGAATGCACCGCCGAGGCCTTGGCGCTGCTGGACTGATCCGCTTTACCAGACACGTAGTTGTGTGTTTTACGGCTTTACGGTGCGCTTGGTCGGTGCACCGTTTTTTTTTGCCTGAAATAAACCCTGCAGGAGCGGGCAAGCCTGCAACGACATCATGCGATACATAGTTAGCGCATTTTGAATTCAGCCCGGTGCTAGCCTGCGTTCATCTTATGGAAGAGCGAACGTCATGGACGACAACACCTCTGCAGCACCGGTTTACTTGCTGTCACCCGAACAAATAGCCGGCCCGTATTTTCGCAATCCGAAACTCATCAGAAGAAACATCAGCGAAAGCGTCGAGGGTGTTCCTTTGGTGCTGCGTTTGAAAATCGTCGATGCCATGACTGCTCAGCCGGTCACCGATGCGCTGGTGGACATCTGGCACTGCAATGCACGCGGGGCGTATTCGGGCTGGAGCCGGGTCAACCCGGACCTGGAGGTCGACGCTGGAGACATCGGCGCGATCCCGCGAACCGACGACGACACCTACCTGCGTGGCGGGCAATTCACCGATAAGAAAGGTATCGCCCGGTTTACCACGATCTGCCCGGGGTTTTATGCAGGCAGGGCCCTGCACATTCACGTCGCCGTGCGCATCACCAGTGGCAACAACTATCTGCAAGAGCGCCACGTTGCGTGGGTGGGGCAGTTGTACTTTCCCGAAGTGGCCGCGCGCTCGGTGCTCAATGCCCGGGAATATCGCGGTCGGGCCAGCGCGCCATTGAGCAACGATCGAGATTTTTACTATCAAAACATGGGCGGCGAAGCCTCGACCCTGAACATCCATACCCTCGGCCGCGACTCGAATGAAGACGGCTTTTTCGGGTACATGACTATCGGCATCGACACCTTCGCGGTGTCGGCACAGATCAAGCCCGAAGACTTCGACAAATACACCGTGTGACCTCAGCGCAGTTCGGTCAACGCCGTGGTCAACAGCATCATGTCGGCCGCGGTGGTGGTCAGCCCCGGCGTGATGCGGATACACGGACCACAGGCCGCACCGCTGCGCACCACGGTGAACAGGTTGTAGTCGCGCAGCAAACGCTCAACCATCGGCTGCTGCTCGGCATGAGCGACAAAACGCATCGACGTGATGCCGCAGTACAGCCTCGGGTCATCCGGCGTCATGACTTCGATCCCCGACAGCTCGCGCGCCGGCCTAACCCACAGGTTGCGCAAGTAGTTGAGCCGCGCCCCCTTGGCTGCCGAACCGCCCATCGCATGATGTTCCTCGATGACCAGCGGCAGGGTCAGCAAGGCCGGAATGTTCGGTGTGCTGTAGGGCGTGCGGGCGCGGATGTCGGTGACCGGGAAATGCATCTCACCCATGTCCGGGTCGATGTCGGCCAGGCGCTCGGGGGCGATGAAGATGAACCCCAGGGTCAGCGGCGCACCGATCCACTTGTGCAGGTTGTAGGCGGCGAAGTCGATACCCAGTTCATTGAGGTCGAATTCGAACTGGCCCAGCGCGTGGGCGCCGTCGAGGATCACGTCGATGCCAAGCCCCCTGGCGGCGGCTGCAATCGCCTGGACCGGCATCACCAGGCCGGTGCGGTGGGTGACGTGGGTCAGGGCCATCAGCTTGAGTCGCGGGTAACGCGTGAAGGCGTCACGGTAGGCGCTCAGCAGGCTGTCGAAACTGGCGGGATGCGGGTGCTCGATCTCGATCACTTCGACGCCGCGGGTGCGCGCCAGCCAGCGCATGGCGCCCTTGACCGTGTCGTACTCCAGGTCGCTGAATAGCACCTGGTCGCCTGGCTGCAAGCGGTTGTAGTTGCGGATCAACGATTGCAGCCCGTCCGTCGCGTTGCGGGTAAGGGCGACGCTCTCTGCGGCAACGCCAATCAAACCGGCCACCTGCGCGCTGATCCTGTGGCTCTCGCCCTGTTCGAAACGCTGGCGCACGTACACCGAGTTGCTGCGGTTGATCAGCTCGATGTTGCGTTGGTATTCCTCGACCACCGTGCGCGACATACGCCCGAAGTAACCATTTTCCAGGTTGATCGGGCCGGGTTGGACATCGTAGCGGTCGGCAAAGGTTCGCCAGAAAGCTTCATCACGGGCGCGGCGGGTGTTATCGGGCATGGGTTACTCGGTTCAATGACGGGGTGCGGGTTTGCCATGTTTGGCGCGCAAGGGTTCGAGCAACTCGGACAAGCCGTTGTGATCGATTTCCTGCATCAGGGCCAGCAAGCCACCCAGTTCGCCATGGGGGAAACCTTCCCGGGCGAACCAGTTGAGGTAGGGGCCGGGGAGGTCGGCGATGATTCGGCCCTTGTATTTGCCGAAGGGCATTTGCCGGGTTATCAGCAGTTCGAGTTTTTCGGGGTTCATCAATCGGTCGCCTTGAATCAATCAGTCTGGAAAATACAGGCATTCTGCATGCAGGCCAAATGACAGATCATGCAAATAAAACGGATACAGATTCTTTGGTTGATTTTAACTTATTGAAAAATAACGAATTACTGATCGGTTCCAGGCTGGCATGACGAGTGCAATACCTATTGCATCTTTCATCAACCCGCAAGGAATTGAAAAATGACCGACATGAATAAAGAAGCGATTTCTGTACTCAACGACCTGATTGAAACCAGCAAGGACGGTCAGGAAGGGTTCAAGACTTGCGCTGAAGACATCAAGCACCCTGAACTCAAGACCCTGTTCGTGCAACGCTCGGCCGATTGCGCCGCAGCGGCGGCAGAACTGCAGAGCGCCGTGCGTTCCATGGGTGGCGATCCGGAAACTTCCACCAGTGTCAGCGGTGATTTGCACCGTCGCTGGGTCGACGTGAAGTCGATGTTCACCGGCAAGGACGAAGAGGCCGTGCTCAATGAAGCCGAGCGTGGTGAAGACCATGCGCTGAAGGCCTATCGGGACGCCATGGAAAAAATCAACAAGCATAACCTGGTGGGCATTCGTGACATCGTTGAGCGCCAGTACCACGGCGTACAACGCAATCACGATCAGGTAAAAGCCTTGCGTAACCAGGCTCGCGCACGCTCGTAAGCGCTCGTTAGCTGTCAAAAACGCCAGCCAGCCTGGCGTTTTTTTGTGTTATGGATTTACTGCTGGACGGCATATAGATAGCTAGCTAATAATTTGTTTTTCAAGTTACACGGCCCAGGCCGACTATCGTTAAATCGTCCTCCCAAGAGTCCATTCCGTGCCTATCACTTTGCAGGCCCTGTTCCTGCCTGACCGCCGCGCCGTGCAATTCGCGATCAAGACCTTGATCGGCGGAGGCGTGGCGCTGTGGCTTGCCCTGCGCTGGGGCCTGGAGCAACCGGCCTGGGCGTTGATGACGGCCTTCATCGTCGCCCAGCCGTTGTCCGGGATGGTCCTGCAAAAGGGCTTGGCGCGGCTGCTGGGGACATTGGTCGGGACCATCATGTCGGTGGTGTTCATGGGCGTCTTCGCCCAGACGCCCTGGCTGTTCCTGTTGGCGCTGGCGTTGTGGCTGGGGCTGTGTACCGCCAGTTCAACGTTGTTGCGCAGCGCCTGGTCCTATTCATTTGTGCTGGCCGGCTACACGGTGGCGATCATTGCCTTGCCCGCCATCAATCATCCGCTGACGGTGTTCGACCAGGCGGTGGCGCGTTGCACGGAAATCTGCCTGGGGATTATCTGCGCCACGGCCAGCAGTGCCTTGCTCTGGCCGCTGCGGGTCGAACGGCAATTGGCGGATCAGGCCCGGGCTGCCTGGCAAAGCGGCATCAAGGCGGCGCAGGCGACCCTGGCCGGTGATGCCCAGGCGCGCAAGGGGCTGCTGGAAATCCTCGGACGAATCGTCGCGGTGGACGCCCAGCGCGAACACGCCTGGTTCGAAGGCAGCCGCGGCCGCCAGCGCGCGCGGGCCATCAGTGGCTTGAGCCAGAAACTGTTGATGCTGCTGCGTATTGCCCGTTCGGTGCGCCGGCAATGGAAGCAGTTGGCGCCGCAGGAATCCGAGCAGTTGATGCCCTGGATGAACCAGGTCCAGGGGGCGCTGAACAGCGCCGATAGCGCGACCCTGCAAGCCTTGCGCCCGCGTTTGCTCGATGCTTCCCATGATCCGGGCATCAGTTCTGCGCAGAGTTACTGCCTGGTCCGCTTCACCTTGTTGATCGATACCGCCCTGGCGGCAAACGCGGCGTTGAAGGCGGTGGAGCAGGGCGGTGAAACACTCGACCCGCCGAGAACCCTGACGCCGCACCGCGATCTGTCTTTGGCCCTGGTCTTCGGCGCCCGCAGCGCACTGGCCTTCCTGGTGGTGTCGTGCTTTTGGCTGGCGACCGCCTGGCCGGCTGCCGCCGGTGCACTGGTGTTGACCTGCGTGGTATGCAGCCTGTTTGCCAGTCGTGAGAACGGCGCGCAGATCGGCATGAGTTTTATGCGGGGTATTTTCCTGGCCATTCCGGCGGCGTTTATCGTCGGGCAAATTCTACTGCCGCAGTGGAGCAGTTTCGCGATGCTCTGCCTGGCCATGGGCGTGCCGCTATTTTTCGGCGCGCTGGGCATGGCCAAGGCGCAGATCGGTGCTACGGCCACCTCGTTCTGCCTGCATTTCATTGTGTTGGTCGCACCGTTGAACCAGATGCAGTTCGACGTCGCGACGTTCTTCAACAGCGCACAGGCCATGGTGATCGGCGTCGGTGCGGCGGTGCTGGCGTTCCATTTGCTGATCCTGCGCAACCCGGCCTGGCATGGCCGACGCCTGCTGGCGGCTACCCTGGACGATCTGGTGCGCCTGACCCGACGCAACCTGGCCGGCGCCGAAAGCTGGTTCGGCGGGCGCATGGCCGACCGCTTGCTGCAACTGGCGCGGCACTATCCGGAACTGCCGGAACCGGCGCGCAGTCGTTGGGACGACGGCTTGCTCGGCCTGGACATCGGCGATGAATTGCTGCACCTGCGCTTGAGCCTGGCGGTGGCGCAAGTACCGGTTACGGAGCCGCAACGGCGTTACCTCGATGACCTGGAAAAAATCCTGCGCCAAGGCCCGGCCGGCAGTCGCGCCGAGGCATTGGCCGAGCCGAGCGCAGCATTGCTGCAAACCTTGTACGCCTTGCCCCCCGGTGATGCGGTGAAGCTGGCCCAGGGTGCGGTGCTGCAATTGCAAAACAGCTGGCGCGCCTGGTGCCGCCAGCAGGAGGAAGTCGATGGGCTTGCGTGAGTGGTCGGTGGGCGGCGTGCTGCTCAGCCCGTTCCTGATTTATGTGGTGCTGGCACTGCTGGTGACCGGTGCCTTGCGCCTTTTGTTGCGCCTGACGCCAGCGAGCCGCTGGATCTGGCATGAAGCGTTATTCGATTGCGCCTTGTACGTCTGCGTATTGACCGCGATCACCGTCGTCCTCGGACCTTTGTAAGGAGTTGAATATGCGTACCTCCGTACGTGTCGCGGTCACCCTGTGCCTGGTGGTGGCGGCGATTTTTGCAGGTTTGCATTTGTGGCAGTACTACATGCTGACCCCCTGGACCCGTGACGCGCGCATCCGTGCCGACGTGGTGGTGATTTCCCCGGATGTGTCAGGCTGGGTGCGCGAGCTCAAGGCGTACGACAACCAGCAGGTGAAGGCCGGCGACCTGTTGCTGAGCATTGACCGCGACCGTTTCGAAGCCGCGCTGGAAAAGGCCCAGGCCGTGGTGCAGACCCGCCAGCAGCAACTCAGTCTACGTGAGCGCGAAGCCAGCCGACGCGCCAGCCTCGGGCCGCAGGCAATCAGTGCGGAGCTGCGGGAAAACGCGCAGATCAACGCCGGCATCGCCCGTGGCGAACTGCGCGAAGCCCAGGCCGAAGCCAAGGCCGCGCAAATCAATCTGGACCGCAGCCAGGTCCACGCCCCGCGCAACGGCCACATCACCAACCTGCGCCTGGCCCAGGGCAACTATGTGAATGCCGGGCAATCGGTGATGGCCCTTATCGATGACTCGACCTTTTATGTGCAGGCGTATTTCGAAGAAACCAAACTGCCGCGCATTCGTGTCGGCGACCCGGTGAAGGTCTGGTTGATGAGCGCCGGGGATGCCTTGCAGGGGCGGGTGGAAAGCATCAGCCGGGGGATTACCGACCGCAATACCACGCCGGATGGCCAGTTGTTGGCAGAGGTGGAGCCGACGTTCAACTGGGTTCGGCTGGCGCAACGGATTCCGGTGCGGATCAAACTCGACCACGTGCCTGAAGGGCTCAACCTGAGTGCGGGGATGACGGCGAGCGTGCAGGTGCAGGAGGGGGAACGCTGATCGTTGTGGCGAGGGGATTTATCCCCGCTCGGCTGCGAAGCAGTCGTAAATCCAGACAAATCTCTCTGTCTGACCGGACGCAAGGGGCTGCTTCGCAGCCCAACGGGGATAAATCCCCTCACCACAGAAAAACCTATCCAAAGGTTTTAGATCAGCCAATGCTGATCGGCGGCAACTCGGTCAAGGTCACCGACTGTTGCTTGCGCGGCGCCAGGATCTGCGCTTCGCCGTCCACCACCAGCTCATCGCGCTGGTTGAACACGCGAGTGGCGATGCGCACACGAAACTTCGGCAGTTTCTCGAGGATTTCCAGGCGCACCGTCAGGGTGTCGCCAATCTTCACCGGCTTCTGAAAGCTCATCTGCTGGCCGATGTAGATAGTGCCCGGCCCAGGCAGCTCGCAGGCGACCGCGGCACTGATCAGCGCACCGCTGAACATGCCGTGGGCGATACGCTCCTTGAACATGGTGCTGGCGGCGTATTCGGCGTCCAGGTGCACCGGGTTGTGATCGCCCGACATCGCGGCGAACAGCTGGATATCGCGCTCTTCGACGGTTTTGCTGAAGCTGGCGGTCTGGCCGACTTCGAGGTCTTCGTAAGGGGTGTTGGTAACCTGGGTCATGTGTCTGGATTCCTGTGACGAATTAAAAAATTCACAAAAAACTATTCGGTTCGGTGTGGTCGTGGACTGCTCAACGCCTGGTTGATCCAGGCCAACACGTCGCTCGTCACTTCATCACGGTTGATGTCGTTGAACAGTTCGTGCCGTGCCTGCGGGTAAACGGTCAGTTGCAAGCTCTGGCTGCCAGCCTCGCGCAACGCGCTGGCCAGATCCTTCAGACGCTTGCCCTCACTCACCGGATCACATTCGCCGCCAATCACCAGCAGCGGCAGGCCCGGATCGATCTGGGCGAGATTGGACGCTTTGCTGATTTGCTGCAACCCGCCGAGCAAATCGATCCACAGCTGGTTGGTACAACGAAAGCCGCACAGCGGATCGTTGGCGTACAGGTCGACTTCCACCGGGTCACGGCTGAGCCAGTCGAAGCGGGTGCGCGCCGGTTTGAATTTTTTGTTGAACGAGCCGAACGACAGCCATTCGATCAGGGCGCTACGCCCCTTGGGGCCTTGGCGCAGGCGTTCGACACGGGCGATTTGCCGGGCCGCTCGATAAAGGGCCACGGGCTGGAAGTTCGAACCGCTGAGAATGGCCCCGTGCAGGCTGGCGCTGTGATGCAGCAGATAGGCCTGGGCGATGTAGCTGCCCATGCTGTGCCCCAATAGCACGATGGGCACCCCGGGTTGCTGTTGGCCGATGTGCTGGTTGAGGCACGCCAGGTCGCCCACCACTTTGGCCCAGCCGTCACTGTCGGCGAAATGGCCGAGCGTCCCGTTTTCGGCAGTTTTGCCATGTCCGCGCTGGTCGGGTGCGTAGACGCCGTAGCCCTGTTCGCAGAGTTTTCCCGCCAGGCGCGCGTAGCGGCCGCTGTGTTCCGCCATGCCGTGAGCCAGCAAAATCACGGCCTTGAGCCCGCCAGCAGGCAGCCACTGGTTGACGAAGAGACGGCTGCGGTCACTGGTGGTCAGCCAGAACGTGTCGTGGATCATGGCGATTCCTTTCCATGCAGGGGGCGCGAGGTGGTTGCATTGTATAGCGCATAACGGCGCTGGCATCAGCCCACGCCACGGCGGGAAGATTCACACGATCAATGACGCCTTGGCCCATATTTGCCTGATTCACCATAGCTGCTAGTGTCCGTGAAGCTCCGCGTTCTGTTGTCGAGAAATGACAGACCAGCGGCCCCGGATAGGTTCAGGTAAAGAGGACAAGAACAATGCAACCTGATTTCTGGAATGACAAACGCCCGGCCGGCGTACCCCTGGACATTGATGTCGCTGAATACAAGTCGGTCATCGAGGTGTTCGAGCGTTCCTGCAAGAAGTTCGCGGATCGCCCGGCATTCAGCAACATGGGCGTCACCCTGACCTACGCCGAACTGGAACGCTACAGCGCAGCGTTCGCCGGTTACCTGCAAGCCCACACCGACCTGGTGCCGGGGGATCGCATCGCGGTGCAGATGCCTAACGTCCTGCAATACCCGATCGCCGTGTTTGGTGCCTTGCGCGCCGGGCTGATCGTGGTCAACACCAACCCGCTGTACACCGCGCGGGAGATGCGTCATCAATTCAAGGACTCCGGTGCCCGGGCACTGGTGTACCTGAACATGTTCGGGGCCAAGGTCCAGGAAGTGCTGGCGGACACCGACATCCAGTACCTGATCGAAGCGAGGATGGGCGACCTGATGCCCGCCGCCAAGGGCTGGCTGGTCAATACGCTGGTGAGCAAGGTGAAGAAAATGGTCCCGGCCTATTCCTTGCCCCAGGCCATTTCCTTCAAAAGCGCCTTGCACCAGGGCAAAGGAAAGAGCATCAAGCCACTGAACGCCGGCCTCAAGGATATCGCCGTGTTGCAGTACACCGGCGGTACCACCGGCCTGGCCAAGGGGGCGATGCTGACCCACGGCAACCTGGTGGCGAACATGCAGCAGGCGCGGGCTTGCCTCAGCCAGTTCGCGGCCGACGGACAGGCGCTGTTGCGCGAAGGCCAGGAGGTGATGATCGCACCGCTGCCGCTGTACCACATCTATGCATTCACGGCCAATTGCATGTGCATGATGGTGACCGGCAACCACAACGTGCTGATCACCAATCCGCGGGACATTGGCGGGTTCATCAAGGAGCTGAAAAACTGGCGGTTCTCGGCATTGCTGGGGCTCAACACGCTGTTTGTCGCACTGATGGACCACCCGGATTTCAAGACCCTCGACTTCTCCAGCCTCAAACTCACCAACTCCGGCGGCACCGCGCTGGTCAAGGCCACGGCCGAGCGCTGGGAGCAGTTGACCGGTTGCCGCATCACCGAAGGTTACGGCCTGACCGAAACCTCGCCGGTGGCCTGCACCAACCCGTATGGCGACCAGTCGCGCATCGGCACGGTCGGCCTGCCGGTGCCGGGGACCACGTTGAAGGTCATCAACGATGACGGTGTCGAGCAGCCGTTGGGCGAGCGGGGCGAGCTGTGCATCAAGGGCCCGCAGATCATGAAGGGCTATTGGCAGAAACCCGAGGCGACCAATGAAGTGCTGGATGCCGAGGGCTGGTTCAAGTCTGGCGACATTGCGGTGATCGACCCGGACGGCTTTGTGCGCATCGTCGATCGCAAGAAGGACATGATCATCGTCTCGGGTTTCAACGTGTACCCGAACGAAATCGAAGACGTGGTCATGGCTCACCCGAAAGTCGCCAACTGCGCGGTGATCGGTGTACCGGACGAGCGTTCAGGCGAGGCGGTGAAGTTGTTCGTGGTTGCCCGTGAGGCGGGGGTCAGCCTTGAGGAGCTGAAGGCCTACTGCAAGGAAAACTTCACGGCGTACAAAGTGCCCAAGCACATCGTCTTGCGTGAATCGTTGCCGATGACGCCGGTGGGCAAGATTTTGCGGCGGGAGTTGCGGGATATCGCATAATCGTTGAATGGCCGCGCTTCGCGCGGTTCGCGGGCAAGCCTCGCTCCTACAAGTTTGAGTCATTCACACTCCTTGTGAACGACACCAATCCTGTAGGAGCGAGGCTTGCCCGCGATGCGTTTAAGGGAAAGCCCCGAATTTCGGGGCTTTCAGCGACATATAGGTTTTTTGCTCTAAAATGACCAGCTAATGTTCTTGAGTCAAAAAAGTGACCGTAGAGGCCGCTTTTGGCTCTAGTCGACCCAATTTAAAGCTGCTACTCTCGGCGCGCTTTGTGACTTCTCGGCCTAGTAAAAAGCCAGACTCACCTATAGACAAACACCAATAATAATCGCATCAAATGCGGTGTTGAATTCGCGTTGCTGAGGAGTGGGCTTCCATGATCGAAGACTTTTGGAAGGATAAGTACCCAGCTGGAATTGCTGCCGACATCAATCCAGACGAGTACCCGAATATTCAGGCAGTGTTGAAGCAGTCCTGCCAACGCTTCGCCAACAAACCGGCTTTCAGCAACCTGGGCAGGACAATCACCTACGGTGAGCTGTACGAATTGTCCGGTGCCTTTGCCGCTTACCTGCAACAGCATACCGATTTGCAGCCGGGCGATCGAATCGCCGTGCAACTGCCGAACGTGTTGCAGTACCCGGTTGCCGTCTTCGGTGCCATCCGCGCCGGCTTGATCGTGGTCAACACCAACCCGCTATACACTGCGCGGGAGATGGAACACCAATTCAACGACTCCGGTGCCAAAGCCCTGGTTTGCCTGGCCAACATGGCACACCTGGCTGAAACCGTGGTGCCGAAAACCGGGGTCAAGCACGTGATCGTCACGGAAGTGGCGGACCTGCTGCCGCCGCTCAAGCGTCTGCTGATCAACAGCGTGATCAAGTACGTGAAGAAGATGGTGCCGGCCTATCACTTGCCCAAGGCCGTCAAGTTCAACGACGTGCTGAGCAAGGGCCATGGCCAGCCCGTGACCGAAGCCAGCCCGGCCAGCAGCGATGTGGCTGTGCTGCAATACACCGGCGGCACCACCGGCGTGGCCAAGGGCGCGATGCTGACCCACCGCAACCTGGTGGCGAACATGCTGCAGTGCAAGGCGCTGATGGGCTCCAACCTCAATGAAGGCTGCGAGATCCTGATCACGCCGCTGCCGCTGTACCACATCTATGCCTTCACCTTTCATTGCATGGCGATGATGCTGATCGGCAACCACAACATCCTGATCAGCAACCCGCGCGACCTGCCGGCGATGGTCAAGGAGTTGTCGAAGTGGAAGTTCAGCGGTTTCGTCGGCCTCAACACCCTATTCGTGGCCCTGTGCAACAACGAAGGCTTCCGCAAGCTGGATTTCTCAGGCCTGAAAGTCACCCTGTCCGGCGGCATGGCCCTGCAACTGGCGGCTGCCGAACGCTGGAAAGCGGTCACCGGTTGCGCCATCTGCGAAGGTTACGGCATGACCGAAACCAGCCCGGTGGCCACGGTCAACCCGATCCAGAACATCCAGATCGGCACCATCGGCATTCCGGTGCCGTCGACCCTGTGCAAAATCGTCAACGATGCCGGTGTCGAGCAGCCGATGGGCGAAATCGGCGAGCTGTGTGTGAAAGGTCCACAGGTGATGAAGGGCTACTGGCAACGCCAGGAAGCCACCGATGAAATCCTCGACAGCGAAGGCTGGTTGAAGACCGGCGACATCGCGCTGATCCAGCCCGATGGCTACATGCGCATTGTCGATCGCAAGAAAGACATGATCCTGGTGTCCGGTTTCAACGTGTACCCGAACGAGCTCGAAGACGTGCTGGCGACCCTGCCGGGCGTGCTGCAATGCGCAGCCATCGGTGTGCCGGACGAGAAGTCGGGCGAGGCGATCAAGATCTTTATCGTCGCCAAGCCGGGCGTGACCCTGACCAAGGAAACGGTGATGGAGCATATGCGTGCCAACGTCACTGGCTACAAGGTTCCGAAAGCCGTGGAATTCCGCGATGCGCTGCCGACCACCAACGTCGGCAAGATCCTGCGTCGTGAACTGCGTGATGAAGAGCTGAAGAAGATCAACGCGAAGAAAACCGCCGCGTAACAAAAAAAGCCCCGCAGATGCGGGGCTTTTTGTTTGTGCTCAATTGATCGTTCCCACGCTCTGCGTGGTAACGCATCCCGGGACGCTCTGCGTCCCAGCATCGGACGCGGAGCGTCCGGGGCGGCATTCCCACGCAGAGCGTGGGAACGATCAGTGCAGAGAGCGGGTGTTACTGGCGGAACGGTGCGAAATTGACGTTGGTGCCCGCCGGGCGCATGTCCTGCAGGAACGAGTCCTTGTCGGCGCTCAGTTCCAGGCTCAGGGCTGCCTTGCGCTTGCCTTCGTTGCGTACCACCAGGCCTTCGAGCTTCTCGCGCAGGAACACCGTCGGCACTTTCAGGTGCAGCAGTTCGTCGGTGTCCGGGGTGTGCATCAGCAGGTGAATCCACTCGTACTGACCAATCGCCAGGCGCGACACCGGGATGTCGAACCACCAGATGTTGCGGTTGCGGTTCAATTCGGTGAAGTGGCAATTGTTGACGCCAAGCACAGCACCGCCGAGTTCCTGATTTCTGCGGGCAATGGCCTGCTTTTTATCGAGTTTCATAACATTCCTACAAAATTGGATCTTCAGCCCCAGGGCCTGAATACGTTGCGCATTCTCGAGGGTTGCCGGGCAAACATAAAGCCCAACCTGCATTGAACGATGAAATGTCGCCGGAAAATAAATGAAACTCCCTGCAAACGCCCCCGGTCAACCTTGTGTAACCACTTTTTCTCATTGAGATGTTCACAGGAGAAACACCATGGGCAGCACAAGCGATAAAGTCAAAGGCATGGCCAACGAAGCCGCTGGTAACGTCAAGCAAGGCGTGGGCAAGGCCACCAATAACCCCAACCTGCAAGCGGAAGGCAAGGCTCAGGAAAGGAAAGGCGAAGCTCAGCAAGCCATCGGCAAAGCCAAGGATGCGATCAAGAAAGGTGTCGACAACGCGTGAAACGGCCCTTTGTGAGCGTATGGAACGGCCATCCACGGATGGCCGTTTTTGTGTCAGCCTGAACTTGATCGACGAAACTGTTTCAAAGTCGCCAGGTAGGCTACTTTGATCAATGAAAACGGTCCCTGAGTCGCCACGACTTCAACCCAATCCTGTATGCGGCGAATGGAGACGCGAATGATTTTCCCGGACATGAGAGGCCTGCCACTGCACCGTGTGATGATGCGCACGGTCACCGAGTTCGTCGACGACGAAATGTCGACGTATGCCTCGGCGCTGGCCTATCAAATGCTGTTTTCGCTGTTTCCTTTCATACTGTTCCTGATTGCCCTGATCGGCTTCCTGCATCTGCCGGACTTCTTTTCCTGGTTGCGCCTGCAATCGGAGCTGGTATTGCCACCCCAGGCGCTGGAGCAGGTGAACCCGGTAATCGACCAGCTCCAGCAATCCAAGGGTGGCCTGCTGTCGGTGGGTATCGTGATTGCCCTGTGGACCGCGTCGGCCGGTGTGCGCTTGATGATGAGCGCGATGAACGCCGCCTACGATGTGGTTGAAGGCCGACCGGCGTGGAAGCGCTTTCCTTTGTCGATCATCTACACCGTGGGCATCGCCGGGATGCTGCTTATCGCTGCCGCCCTGATGGTGCTCGGGCCGCAGGTGATGAGCTGGATCGCGGCGCAAGTCGGTCTGGAGTACTTCATTGTCACGTTATGGAGCATTGCGCGCTGGCCGGTGATCGTGATCCTTTTGATGGTCGCCGTCGCGTTGATCTACTACGTCATGCCCGACGTCAAACAGGAATTTCGCTTCATCACGCCAGGTTCGGTGCTGTCGGTGGTGGTGTGGATCATCGCGTCCCTGGGCTTCGGTTTGTACGTCAAGGAGTTCGCCAACTACAACGCCATGTATGGCAGTATCGGTGCGATCATCGTGCTGTTGCTGTACTTCTACATATCCGCCGCGGTGTTGTTGTTGGGCGCGGAGATGAATGCGGTGATCGAGCACATGTCGCGAGAGGGCAAGGACCCTGGCGAGAAGGTGGCCGGCGAGCATGGTCCTGTCCACGAGGAAAAACACCACGTGTCCGGCCTGGGCCGCGATCACTCACAACCCAAACCGACCATTGACGAAACCTGACCATGATCCGTGAAATCCTGAAAATGGGCGATGAACGCCTGCTGCGCATTGCCCCGCCAGTGCCGGCCGAGATGTTCGACAGCCCCGAGTTGTGGCAACTGATCGACGACATGTTCCAGACCATGGAAAGCGTCGGAGGGGTTGGGCTGGCCGCGCCGCAGATCGGCGTCGACCTGCAACTGGTGATCTTCGGCTTCGAGCACAGCGAGCGTTACCCGGACGCCGAAGCGGTGCCGCAGACCATTCTGATCAATCCGCTGATCACGCCGCTGAGCCCGACCCTGGAAGAGGGTTTCGAAGGGTGCCTGTCGGTGCCTGGCCTGCGCGGCGCGGTGGATCGATATCAACACATCCGCTACGAAGGTTTCGACCCCAAGGGTGAGCCGATCGTGCGCATCGCTTCGGGGTTTCACGCGCGGGTGGTGCAGCATGAGTGCGACCACCTGATCGGTCGGTTGTACCCGTCGCGCATCAGCGATTTCAGCAAGTTCGGGTTTACCGAGGTGATGTTCCCGGACCTTGATCCCAACGCAGACGACTGACCTGTTCTACGGCGCCAGGCCCATGGCAATCATCGGCTTGCTGCGGGCGTAGCGACTCAGGCGCTCGACCATGGCGTAAGGCATCGGCGGATCGAAGGTAAAGCCGCGACGTTGATAAAAATCACGCAAGTCCGGATGGCAGAACAGCCATACCGGGCTTTCAATGTTTCGGGTGGCGGCGGCAATCAACGCCGCGGCGACACCCTGTTCGCGGCAAGCCGGGTCGACAAACAGCCCGGTCAACCAATGCCCGCCGGACACCGGCCGCAAACACAGCGCTGCGACGATCTCGTCGCGCCGCGCCACCCACAATTGTGCGTCGCGCACCGCCTTCATAGACGATTGGTGGGCGCGATAAAACTTGTTCATCAGCGGCCATAATGGCTCTTCGAGCCGGGTGTACTGGGTATCGGGCATGGTCTTGGACTGTCGGTGCGCAAAGCTTGGGATTATAAAAGAACACGTCGGCTGCGATAGGTGTATACCTGATCTCACATCCCCTGTCCGTGGAGTACGCATCATGTCCAAAGGTATGGATTCGAAGAAAGCAGCGAAGAAAAAACCGCTGAAAACCGCCATCGAAAAGCGCACGGAAAAGAAAGCCAAGAAGGTGGGCGTGTTCGGTCATTGAACCCGCGCGGGTGATCGCTCCCATGCATCATGGGAGCGATCCTTTTGAAAGCAACTGCAAGCCATTAAATTCTGCACGAGAAAAGTCTGCATGGAGCTGAAGACCAACGCGGCGCTCATCATCATCGATCAACAGAAAGGCATCCTGCACCCCAAACTCGGGTTGCGGAACAATCCCCAGGCCGAGGAGCGCATGCTGGAACTGCTGGGCCATTGGCGCCATAGCGCTCGGCCGGTGATCCACGTGCAGCATCTGTCCCGCTCAGAGGATTCAGTATTCTGGCCCGGGCAGTCCGGGGTGGAATTTCAGGAGCGATTCCTGCCTGCGCCTGGCGAACGACACATTCAAAAACAGGTACCGGACGCGTTTTGTTCGACGGGGCTGGAAGCCGTTTTGCGCGAGGCGGGGATCGAGCAACTGGTCATCGTTGGCGTGGCGACCCACAACTCGGTGGAGTCCACGGCGCGCACGGCAGGCAACCTGGGGTTTGATACCTGGGTGGTGGAGGATGGCTGCTTTACCTTCGACAAGGCCGATTTTTTCGGCAATGCCCATTCAGCCGAAGAGGTCCATGGGATGTCGCTGGGGAACTTGCATGGCGAGTACGCCACGGTCACCAGCACCGCGCATATCCTGGAAGCGGTTGAAACCCTGTAGGAGCCGGCTTGCCGGCGAAGGCGGCCAACCTGATACACCGCAGCCCCTACAGAGACAGGGGTTCAGCCGATCAAGCGCCGTGGCACTTCTTGAACTTCTTGCCGTTGCCGCATGGGCAAGGATCGTTGCGGCCGACGTCTTTCAAGGCGTTGCGCACCGGTTCCTGGTGGGCGTGGCCGCAGTTCGGGCCGTGGACATGGCCATGGTCGTGATCATGCTGGTGATGGTCATGATCGTGGTTGCAGTCTGGGCCATGAACATGGGGTTGCTGGGTCATCGAGGTTGCTCCGGAATTAGATCGGCGGGGATTATCACGCCATTACGCGCCAGGTGCACGTAGTGAGCGATGAATAAACCGGTTTCCATCTCACCTTCCAGACGATAGGGAACGGCCTGCTCTGGGTTTTTCAGCTGTTTGACCAGGTCCTTGACCTTGGGCCACAGGTTGGTGCGAATTGGCACCTTGTAAAAGCGGCTGCTCCTGGGGTTAACGGAGATCCAGTGCTCATGCTCGCCTTCGGCCAACAGGATGTCGCCCAGGTGGATGCGATACTCCAGGCCACGCACGGTCAACTCGCTGTCGCGGCGATTGTCGATACGAAAGTGCAGGACAAACCGTTGCTCCATCAACTTGGCCCGCACGACTTCGACCCTGACCAGATGCACCTCCGGGTCTGGCTCATCGGTACTGAACCAGGATGCGCAGCCGCCGAGCCCCAGGCAAAGAGCCAGAGTGAGCAGTAAGCATGCGAGTCGCCGGGTGATCATGGTCGTTTCTCTCCCTTGAACCTGTAGGAGCTGCGATGCGGCGATCCGACTTGCCAGCGAAAGCGGTGTATCTGACACACCGCGTCGTATGGTTCGCCGGCAAGCCGGCTCCTACAGTCCGGGGTCAGCTACCGAAATACCCCGAACAGCACTTCTTGAACTTATGCCCGCTGGCGCAAGGGCAGGCGTCGTTGCGCCCGACGTCCAGTTGCACGGTAGGGTCGATGAAGTACCAGCGTCCGGCGTTCTGCACGAACGAGGAGCGTTCGCGATGGCTGTGCTCGCCGCTGCCGTCGTGCCAGCGTGCGGTGAACGTGACAAAGGCATGCTCCGGCTGGCCGCCGAGCACTTCGGAACTCTCGACTTCAAGGCCCAGCCAGGTGCTCTGGGCACTCCAGTCGGTGATCGATTGACGATCGAGCCCGCTCTGCTGGGCGGGCAGGGTGGTTGCCACCAGGTAATCGATCAGGCCCAGCACATAGGCGCTATAGCGCGAGCGCATCAGGGCTTCGGCGCAGGGTGCCGGGTGCCCGGCATGGTAATGGCCGCAGCAGGCATCGAGCAGGGTGCCGCTGCCGCAAGGGCAAATGGATGTACTCATTGCGTTACCACCAGTATTTCCCGAAATTTTCCGGATTGGCCCAGAACCGTGAGTTGAGCCAGTCGGGTACTTGTTTGTATTCAAGCAGATCATAGGTGAACAGGGTCAGCACCTGTTCGTCACGCTGGAAGCGTTCACTGGCTTGCAGCGCCAGGGAGAAAAAATCCGTTTCCTGCCAGCCGCTCGCCGGCAGGTCGGCCAGCACCGCGATGCGGCTGGCGTTGAGGTTGCGAATGCCACCGAGCAGGTTCAGGCCATCACGCTTGGGCAAATGTTCGAGGCAGTCGACCACCAGCGCCAGATCGAAACGGCGCGCCTCCAGCTCGGCGGGCAAAGGCCCGGGCGCCGCATGCGCCACGTTGCTGTCCGGGTGCGCAAGCTTGAAGGCCTCGAGCGCGGGGAACTCGCTGGCGCCAATCAACAACAGGCGCGCAGGGGCATAACGGTCCAGCAAAGCGGCCAGCGCCTGCTGTGGCGTGCGTGAAGAAATACCTGCAATCATCGAAGATCCTCAATCAGATTTGCCAAGACTAGCCTGCCCGCTTGTTCGATCCTAGAGCGGCTTCGATGGAAAAGTCACGATCGCCTGTGAACACGGGACAAAACTGCTATGGCCTATTGCTGGCGGAGATTAAAACTCCGGTCTTTACTCCCTGAATCGGTTCTAAGCCGATCCTTCAGGAGAAAACTAGATGAGCATAGTTCGGACAGCATTACCCCTGGTTCTGCTAACCAGTGTGTTGACTGGTTGCGCAGGTTTGCAGAAAACCGACTGGCCGACCTGTGCCGCGGTCGGTGGTGTCGTAGGTGCGGGTCTCGGTGCAACCGAGAGTTCATCATGGGCCGGTTATGGCGCGTTGGTAGTCGGTGCTACGGCGGCAGCCTATTGCTGGGTTCACGGTGATGGTGACGAAGATGGCGATGGTGTGCTCGATAGCCGCGACAAGTGCCCAGGCACGCCAAGAGGCGTGAAGGTCGATGCCGATGGCTGCCCACCACCAGCGCCTGCTCCAGTGGTTGAAGAGGTCGTGGTGGTCAAGGAAGAAACCATCGTGATTCGCGATGTCAACTTCCAGTTCGACTCGGCCAAGCTGACAGCCGCCGATAAAGACAAGCTCAACACCATTGCCACTCGCCTGAAACAGGAAGCAGCCAGCGCCCGACTGACCGTGACCGGTCACACCGACAGCGTGGGCAGCGATGCCTACAACCAGAAACTGTCGGATCGCCGCGCGCATTCGGTGGTGGAATATCTGATCGAAAGCGGTGTGCCTCGCAGCAGCTTCGTGTCGGTCAGCGGGGCTGGTGAAAGCCAGCCGGTTGCCGACAACAAAACCGCTGACGGCCGCGCGATGAACCGTCGCACGGAAATCAAAATCAACCGCTAGACCCCTCGCATCCACGGCTTGTGCAGTCGTGGATGCGGGTCTTTACTCCTGTGTAACCGGCATCGGCCGGTGACACAGGAGCTTTCAAAAATGAGCATTCTCACACGGACCGTCTTGCCGGTTCTGCTGCTTGGCAGCCTGTTGACCGGTTGCGCTACTCACAGCGATGGCACCGCCCCCCTCAATCAACGTACCTGGCCGATCTGCAGCCTTCTTGGCGGACTCGTCGGCGGAGGTCTGGGCGCTATCGAAAGTGGCGGTTGGGCGGCCGGTGGAGCGGCGCTCGGGATCTTGGGCGGTGGCTTGATCTGTTATGCCCAGGATGGCGACGAAGACGACGATGGCGTGTTCGACCGTCGCGATCGCTGCCCTGACACGCCGGCCAATACACCCGTGGAACATCATGGCTGCCCGCTGCCGCAATACCCGGACAGCGTGAAGGCTGAACCTGTGCAAGCCGAAGTCATTACCCTGAGCGATGCCGATGACGTGCTGTTTGCCTTCAATAGCGCTGACTTGACCCCCAGCATGCAAAGCAAGCTGGACTCGGTCATGGGCAAACTGCAGGACCCCAGCGTCGCGAGCATCAAGGTGGTCGGCCACACCGACAGCGTCGGATCGGATGAGTACAACCAGGAGCTGTCGCAAAGACGTGCCAGCAGTGTCGCCGACTATCTGCTCAGCCAGCACGTTGCGCCCGATAAAGTCACCAGCGAAGGCAAAGGCGAAAGCGAGCCTGTGGCCGATAATGAAACCGAAGAAGGCCGTGCGAAAAATCGCCGCGTGGAATTGCACATCAATCGCTGAGCCGCGCAATAGAGCCGTCGGGCGATGATTTACGTCGTTCCGTCGGCCATTTTCCATCTTCCTCAGGAATTTTCGCTTGCCCTCTGGCTTATCCCGCGTGGAAGCCGTTACTGTGCGAGCAAATAATAATTCTCATCGGGGGCGGTTATGAAGGTGATATGGGGGCTGGGGAAGCTGTTGACCCTGGTGTTCTGGTTGGTGGTGCTGGTCAATCTGCTCACGCCGTTCATCTATCCGTTGCACCAGCTGGCCAACCTGGCCGGCTGCCTGCTGGCGGGGCTTCATCTGCTGGAGGCGATGTTTTGCTACCGCAGCCTCAGGGGCCGTGCCCACCCTTGGCTCGATCGCTTGAAAGTGCTCATTTTCGGTGTTTTCCACCTGCAAACCATCCCCGCTCCCACCGCACCTAAGGCTTCCCATGCGTAAACTCTGTCTGCTCGCCGCCCTCATCAGTCCATTGGCTTGCGCCCAGGTGGTGAGTGTCGAAACCAACTCGCTGATGCGCCTGCCCAACACCGCCAGCACCTTGCAACTGGAACGCCTGGAAGTGGCCGACTACGGCACTTTGCTGATTCCTTCGAACGTGACCGAAGTCAGCGTCGGTGAACTGCACCTGGGCCGCGAGGCGCGGATTACCATTGTGCCCGGCGAGCAGGCTCTGGAGTTGAAGGTCAACCGTGCTGACCTGTCCGAGGGCAGCCAGATCACCGCGCGCGGCGCACCGGGGACCTATCAGAAGGCTGCCCGCTCCGGGCGCAACCTGAACATGCAGATCAAGGCACTGAAGGCACCGCAACTGCTGGTGGATGCTCGTGGTGGCGCCGGTGCACCGGGCTTTGTCGGTCTTGACGGGGCCAACGGCCAGGCACCGGGTTGCGCCTGGGGCCAGGCGGGTCGCGGTGCCGACGGCAGCGATGGCAGCAATGGCCAGGCCGGTGCGCCTGGCGCGGCGGTCAGGCTGGCCGTGCCGCGTGATTACCCGGCTGACAATATCAAGGTTCAAGTGGCCGGCGGTGCCGGTGGCGTGGCCGGACCTGGCGGCAAGCCGGGGGCGGGCGGAAAGGCCAAGGGCTGTTTCGTCTACAAGGCTGATGGTGGCAAGAGTGGCAAGCCTGGCGTAGACGGGCAGCCGGGAGTGGAGGGGGCCGCGGGTTCGGTGACTGTGCAGCGGTTGTAATCCCCCAGACTGATCGTTCCCACGCAGAGCGTGGGAACGATCACATCGTCGGCCTAACCGCCGCAATCGCCACCAACACCAGGCCAACGATCAGATTGATCCCCACCAACCGGCGAATCCTCCCCAGCACCGCAGCCCCCGCCGGCCAATCCTGGGCCGTTACCGCGGCGCGCAACTCCGGCAACATCAACGCCTGGATCCGGATAAACAGCGCGGTCATCACCACATACAACCCCATCATCACCTGCACGTAACGCGGCGCGGTTTCAAAACCGCTGTATTGCAGATGAATCATGCCAACGCCACTGATCGGCAACAGCGCCACCGCGACCCACACCCAACGAAAAAAGCCCTGAAACACTTCTACCCACAGCTTCAGCCGGGCAGGGCCCTCCAGTGCCTTCAAGGCCGCGGGGCGCAAGACCATCCAGGCGAAAAACATGCCGCCGACCCAGACCAGGGCCGCCAGTACATGCAGGCTATAAATGAGGCTAAAGGGTGTCATTGGGTTACTCCGTTCTGCGCGGGATTCATTAGCGGGGTATGATAGCGGCCGAACCGAACTACTGAAAATTTATCCAGCGTTTTTTGCGCCCGACAATCCATGATCAGCACTGAACTCAAAACCACGATCCAGGGCGCCTATTCGCGTTTTCTCGAAGCCAAGAGCCTCAAGCCGCGCTACGGCCAACGACTGATGATCGCTGAAATCGCCAAGGTCCTCGGTGACATCGACACCGACGACGAAGGCCGGCGCAGTGGCGAACCCGCGATTGTCGCGGTGGAAGCCGGCACCGGTACCGGCAAGACCGTGGCCTACAGCCTGGCGGCCATCCCCACGGCGAAGGCGGCCGGCAAACGCCTGGTGATCGCCACGGCCACCGTCGCCTTGCAAGAGCAGATCGTCTACAAGGACCTGCCCGACCTGATGCGCAACAGCGGGCTGAATTTCAGTTTCGCGCTGGCCAAGGGGCGTGGGCGCTACATGTGCTTGTCCAAGCTCGACATGTTGCTCCAGGAAGGTCACGCGCAAACCGCCACTGCCCAGTTGTTCGAAGAAGAAGGCTTCAAGATCGAGGTCGATGAGGCCAGTCAGAAGCTGTTCACCAGCATGATCGAGAAGCTCGCCGGCAATAAGTGGGACGGCGACCGCGACAGCTGGTCCACTGCCCTGGAGGACGCCGACTGGGCGCGCCTGACCACCGATCACAGCCAGTGCACCAACCGCCATTGCCCGAACTTCGGCCAGTGCGCCTTCTACAAGGCCCGCGAAGGCATGGGCAAGGTCGATGTGATCGTTACCAACCACGACATGGTCCTGGCCGACTTGGCACTGGGTGGCGGTGCCGTGCTGCCCGATCCGCGCGACACCATCTACGTGTTCGACGAAGGCCACCACCTGCCGGACAAGGCCATCGGCCACTTCGCCCATTACACGCGCCTGCGCTCCACCGCCGACTGGCTGGAAACCACCGCCAAGAACCTCACCAAGCTGCTGGCCCAGCATCCCTTGCCGGGTGACCTGGGCAAGCTGATCGAGCAAGTGCCGGAGCTGGCGCGGGAGATCAAGACCCAGCAGCAGTTCATGTTCACCGCCTGCGAACAGGCCGCCGATTTCAAGCCCGGCGAAGACGTCGAGGGCCGCGAACGCCCGCGTCACCGTTTCGTCGGCGGGGTGATTCCCGAGCACATGCGCGAAATGGGCATCGAGCTGAAGAAAGGCTTCGCGCGCCTGACTGACCTGTTTACCCGCCTCACGGAATTGCTCAAGGAAGGCATGGACGGCGAGGTCAATATCGGGATCGCCAGTAACCAGGCCGAAGAGTGGTATCCGCTGTTTGGCAGCCTGTTGTCCCGCTCTTCGGGCAACTGGGAGTTGTGGGTCGCCTTCACCGCCGAAGACCCGGAAGACAACCCGCCCATGGCCCGCTGGCTGACCCTGTCGGAAAGCGGCTCGCTGTTCGATATCGAAGTCAACGCCAGCCCCATCCTGGCGGCTGAAATGCTCCGGCGAAACCTGTGGAACGTGGCCTATGGCGCGCTCGTAACCTCCGCGACCTTGACCGCCCTGGGCACCTTCGACCGCTTCCGTATGCGCGCCGGCCTGCCGAAAAAAGCCGTGACCGCCGTGGTGCCGAGCCCGTTCCATCACGCCGACGCCGGTGTGTTGCGGGTGCCGAACCTGAACGCCGATCCGCGGGATGCAGCGGCCCATACCGCGGCGATCATCCGCGATCTGCCGGAGCTGGTCGAAGGCTCGAGGGGCACGCTGGTGCTGTTTTCCTCGCGCAAGCAGATGCAGGACGTGTTCGACGGCCTGGACCGCGACTGGCGCAAGCAAGTGTTCATTCAAGGCAACCTGTCGAAACAGGAGACCCTGAACAAACACAAGGCGCGGGTCGATGGCGGTGATTCCAGTGTGCTGTTCGGCCTGGCGAGTTTTGCCGAAGGGGTGGACTTGCCTGGCGCGTACTGCGAGCACGTGGTGATCGCCAAGATTCCGTTCTCGGTACCGGATGACCCGGTCGAAGCGGCCCTGGCCGAATGGATCGAGGCCCGTGGCGGCAATCCGTTCATGGAAATTTCGGTGCCGGATGCCTCGCTGAAACTGGTCCAGGCCTGCGGTCGCCTGCTGCGCACCGAAGAGGACCGCGGCACCATCACCTTGCTCGATCGGCGCCTGGTCACCCAGCGCTATGGCAAGGCGATCCTCAATGCGTTGCCTCCCTTCCGTCGTGAAATTTCCTGATAAACCGGTGGGCAGTTTTGCCCGCCGCGTTGTCTATCTCTCTACCATCGCATTTCCATTGGCCCCATACGGGTCGCTAGGGAGAATTCCGTTCTCATGATTCGCTGTTCGCTACCTGCCGTTCTTGCCCTGTTGATTACAACGCCCTTGATGGCCGCGCCCGCAGGCCAACAGACGCTTTTCAACTTTGTGCGCCCCGCCGACGTGGTCCAGGTGGCGACCCAGGACGCCAGCCTGCCGCAATCCAACGCCGAACAAACCGCCGAAGGTGAAGTGCTGCGCCGGGTGACATTCAACCCGGTGGCCCGGCCAACCCTGCGCCTGTCGCCGCAGAGCGGGGCGTGGGACTGGTCGCAGTCGGGCGTCATGAGCCTGCGGATCCAGAGCGCGATGAACTGGGCCGTGACCCTGTACGTGACTATCCAGAGCAACGACGGCAAGACCTTGGTCAGTCGCGTCGATCTTCCGGCCGGTCCGGCGCAGACCCTGTTGGTGCCCTTGCAGCCGACTTCACCGCTCAGCCAGGGCATGAAGGCGGGTCCGCCAATGCCGATGACGGTCGACGGTCAGCGCGTTTTGCTCGCCAGCAGTGCCGGTGAGCTGGACCGCAGCCAGGTGGTGTCGGTCAGCTTGTCCATGGATCAGCCGAAAGTCGCCCAGAGCATCCTGCTGGAGCGCTTTGGCGTGCAGGATGGCGAAGGGGTGACCCAAGCGGTCTATGGCGCCCTGGTGGACGCTTATGGGCAATCGACCCGGGCCAAATGGCCAGAAAAGGTCAGCAGCGACGAACAATTGAAAAGCGCCGCCGCCAAGGAACAACAGCAGCTGAAAACCTGGCTGGTCGATCGCGAAAAGTCCTCCCTGGACAAGTTCGGTGGCTGGACCACCGGGCCGACGTTCAAGGCCAGCGGCTTTTTCCGCACCGAGAAACGCGACGGCCGCTGGTACCTGGTGACACCGCAAGGGCATCCGTTTTACTCGCTGGGGGTCAATGCGGTTACGGCAGACATCAACCAGACCTATGTCGCCGGCCGCGAATGGATGTTCGAATCCCTGCCCAAACCTGACGAACCGCTGGCCAATCACTACGGTGAGGGCGATAACCGCGGTGGTAACGGTGTTGATCAGGGCCGCGGATTCAATGCTGGCAAATGGTACGACTTCTACGGTGCCAATTTGCAGCGCCTGTATGGCGACCCTTGTGCATTGGGTAGCAATACCAAGGCAGGCGTCGCTGAAGCGGCCAAGGCCGATGCGGTAGAGGCAACGGCCGAGAAGGCTGCCGAGCCCCCCGTCACGCCATCAACGGCTGAATCCGGTGTCGCAGAAGCCGCCAAGGCCGGCGCCGTCGATGCGACGGTGGCGAAAGCGGCTGAGCCAGCACCTGCCGAACCCTGCAAAACGACGTTCGATGAGCATCGCTGGACCGGCCACACCCTCGATCGCCTGCAAGCCTGGGGCTTCAATACCCTCGGCAACTGGAGCGCTGAGACCCTGGGTGAAGCTGAACGCGTTCCCTACACCTTGCCCCTGTCAATCGTCGGCGATTACGCCAGCATCAGCACCGGCAGCGACTGGTGGGGCGGGATGCCCGACCCGTTCGACCCGCGTTTCGCCATGGCGACCGAACGCGCCGTGGCCATTGCCGCCCGCGACCATCGCGACGACCCTTGGCTGATCGGTTACTTCGCCGACAACGAACTGGCCTGGGCCGGTCCCGGCGATGACCCGAAAGCCCGTTACGCGCTCGCGTACGGCACCTTGAAAATGACCACCGACGTGCCGGCCAAGCGCGCCTTCCTCAAGCAGTTGCGCGATAAATACCGCAACCAGGCAGGCTTGTCGAAAGCCTGGGGTATCGATCTGCCAGCCTGGGAGCTGATGGAAGACCCGGGCTTCGTGCCGCCCCTGCCAAGCGCCGAGCACCCGGAAATCGAGGCCGACTTCAAATATTTCCAGAAGGTCTTCGCCGACACCTACTTCAAGACCATTTCCGACTCGCTCGAGTGGCACGCGCCGAACCAGCTGTTGCTCGGTGGCCGGTTCGCCATCAGCACCCCGGAAGCGGTTGAGTCCTGTGCGCAGTACTGCGATGTCCTGAGCTTCAACATGTACACCTTGCAGCCACAGGATGGTTACGACTTCGCCCAACTGCGCAGCCTCGACAAACCGGTGCTGATCACCGAATTCAACTTCGGCTCGACCGATCGCGGCCCGTTCTGGGGCGGCGTGACGCAACTGGCGAAGGAAGAAGACCGGGGCCCGGCCTACGCGAACTTCCTGAAACAGGCGCTGACCGAACCGTCGATTGTCGGGGTGCACTGGTTCCAGTACCTCGACCAACCCGTGACCGGGCGCCTGCTGGATGGCGAAAATGGTCACTTTGGCCTGGTAGGCATTACCGATCTGCCGTTCCAGGGCTTTGTCGACAGCGTGCGCAAGAGCAATCTGGCGGCGGTTGAGCAGTTGGGCAAAGAGGCCCGGAAGGCTGCAGCCGAAGTCGACAAGGCTAACCATGATGCCGAGGGCGGGCGCAAGGCCGAGGCCGGCACAGGCCCGGGGAAGGGCGCTGGTGGGCATTCCGGCAAAGGTCATTGAATCCGATTCCTGTGGGAGCGAGCCTGCTCGCGATGGGATCTTTACAGACGCCAAAAAATTCTGATCAGTTCTGCGAGTGATCGACCGCCCAGCCCGCACCTGTTCCCAAAACCCTCAAGGGCTGGAACAATGCGGGCCACTTTTACAGAACGTTTGCGGGGAGTTGCGGGTGCAGATTCAGGGTCATTACGAGCTTAAGTTCGAGGCAGTGCGTGAAGCGTTCGCGGCGCTGTTCGACGATCCTCAGGAACGTGGCGCCGCGTTGTGCATCCAGATCGGCGGTGAAACTGTCGTCGACCTGTGGTCCGGCACCGCCGACAAGGACGGGAGCGATGCCTGGCACAGCGACACCATCGCCAACCTGTTCTCCTGCACCAAGACCTTCACCGCCGTCACCGCCCTGCAACTGGTGGCCGAAGGCAAGTTGCAACTGGATGCCCCGGTGGCTCGCTACTGGCCTGAATTCGCCGCCGCTGGCAAAGAATCGGTCACCTTGCGCCAGCTGCTTTGCCATCAGGCCGGGCTGCCGGCGTTACGCGAGCTGCTGGCCCCTGAAGCGCTCTACGACTGGCAAACCATGGTCGAGGCGCTGGCCGCCGAAACACCCTGGTGGACGCCCGGTGAAGGCCACGGTTATGCGGCAATCACCTATGGCTGGCTGATCGGCGAGCTGTTGCGCCGTGCTGACGGCCGTGGCCCCGGTGAGTCCATTGTGGCGCGGGTCGCCAAGCCCTTGGGCCTGGATTTTCATGTCGGCCTGGCCGATGAAGAGTTCCATCGCGTGGCGCACATTGCCCGCGGCAAGGGCAATGTCGGCGATGCGGCGGCCCAGCGTCTGCTGCAAGTGACCATGCGCGAGCCAACCGCCATGACCACCCGCGCGTTCACCAATCCGCCCTCGGTGCTGACCAGCACCAACAAGCCGGAGTGGCGGCGCATGCAGCAGCCGGCGGCCAATGGCCACGGCAATGCCCGCAGCCTGGCCGGGTTCTACACCGGGTTGCTCGATGGCAGCCTGCTCGAAGGCGAGTTGCTCGACGAACTGACCCGTGAGCACAGCCTTGGCGAGGACAAGACCTTATTGACCCGGACCCGCTTCGGCCTGGGCTGCATGCTCGATCAACCGGATGTGCCCAATGCCACCTTCGGCCTGGGCGCGCGAGCATTCGGGCATCCGGGCGCTGGCGGCTCCGTTGGCTTCGCTGACCCCGAGCATGATGTGGCGTTCGGATTTGTGACAAATACCCTGGGGCCGTACGTCTTGATGGATCCGCGCGCACAAAGGCTTGTGCGGGTACTGGCCACTTGTCTGTAAATCACGCTTAAAGGTTCCGGAGCTGGAACCCGACAGCCTTTTCAGTTTCCAAGCGTCTGTTTATGCGGGCCGATTCGGCCTGATTTTTATTACTTCATTTTTGTGGATACCCAATGTCAACCAAACCCACCCTCGCCTTGGCACTGTGCTTTGCTATTACCGGTTGCGCACAGACTCCTAAAAGTGATGTAGACGGCGGCAGCTGGTGGCCGTTCGGGTCTTCCGACAAAGTCGCGACCAAGACACCGGCTCCAGCCCCGGCACCGCTGAAACCGGTTGCCGCGCCAGTTGCCAAGGCTGAAAGTTCCAGCCCGTGGTACTGGCCGTTCGGCTCCGAGGAAGCGCTCGATAAAAAACCAGAGGTAAAACCTGTGGCCAAGCCGGTCGAAGTGGCCAAGGCTGAGGCCGACGCGGGTGGCAAGTGGTGGTGGCCGTTTGGAGGCAAAGAGCAGAGCACTGCCAAAGCCGTGCCGATGCCGGATCCGAAAGTCACCCAAGCCTGGCTTGACGACTACGAGCCGCGCCTGCGTACAGCGATCAAGGACAGCAACCTGCAACTCGAACGCCGTGAAAACGTATTGGTGGTGACCGCGCCGGTAGAAGGCTCGTTCAACCCGGACCGCCCGGCCATGCTGCTGCCGGTGACACTCGGCCCGTTCACCCGCGTTGCGAAAATCCTTGAAGCCGACCCGAAGACGGCCGTACTGGTGCTCGGCCACAGCGATACCTCGGGTGCAGCGCCCGCTAATGTGAAGCTGAGTCAGGAGCGTGCGCAGTCCGTGGCCGCGATCTTCCGTCTCAGCGGTCTGCAGCGTGATCGCCTGATGCTGCGCGGCATGGGCGGCGAAGCCCCGCGTGCGGCCAACGACAGCGTTGAAGGCCGTGCCTTGAACCGTCGCGTGGAGCTGTTGGTCACGCCGCAAAACACCATGGTCGCGCTGCTGAGCAAGTACAATATGCCGGCTCCGGCGCCTGTGCGCATGGTTGCAGCCCAGGACATCAAGCCTGTGGCCAAGCCTGTGACGCCAGCACCTGCCGACGCGAAGAAAGCGGCTGCACCGGTCGCGAAAAAAGCGCCGGCCAAGAAAGCCGCCAAGGCTCCAGCCAAGAAGGCACCGGCTAAAACCGCGACACCTGCGAAAAAGACTGCACCGGCCAAAGCCGCTGCCGACTCGACGAAGGTCGCCGCCGATACCACAAAGAAGTGATTCGTTAACCATAAGGAATGCGCCATGACCAAGGCCCTGGCTGATATGCGCCGCGACTACACCCGTGATGGCCTGACCGAGGCGCAAGCGCCGGCCGAGCCGTTTGCGCTGTTCCACCAGTGGTTTGCCGACGCGGTGAAAACCGAGCAGGCACCGGTGGAGGCCAATGCCATGACCTTGGCCACTGTTGACCAGGACGGGCGGCCGCATTGCCGCATTCTGCTGCTCAAGGGCCTGGATGCGCAGGGCTTCACCTTCTTCACCAACTACGACAGCGCCAAAGGCCAGCAGCTGGTGGCGAATCCATTCGCCGCCATGACGTTTTTCTGGCCGACGCTGGAGCGTCAGGTGCGGATTGAAGGTCGGGTGGTGAAGGTCACGCCCGAGGAGTCCGACGCGTACTATCAGGTGCGCCCGCTGGGCAGTCGCCTGGGTGCCTGGGCTTCGCCGCAGAGCCGGGTGATAGCCGATCGCAACGAACTGGAGTCGCTGCTCAAGGATACCGAGCAACGTTTCAGCGTTACCCAGCCTCACTGCCCTGAACACTGGGGCGGTTATCGTCTGCTGCCAGAACGCATCGAGTTCTGGCAAGGCCGCCCAAGCCGACTGCACGACCGCCTCAACTATCGCCTGCAGGGTGCCAGCTGGATTCTTGAACGTCTGGCGCCTTAAGCAGTCTACCGCTCGGGATAGCCTGCCGCGGCGGCCTCAAGCCACTGCGGCAGGTCTCGACGCTTGATTTTCTGCGCCTGGGCGCTCGCCAACCGTTCGAGCATGAACGCTTTCTTCTGCTCGTCATTGCCCGCCAGCGCCAACGCCAGGTCCCGGTCCATCCAGCGTCGGATGCGCACGTACAGCCAGCCATGGAAGTACAGTCCGGCGACGGTAGTGATGACAATGATAAAGTAATCCATATAGATCCCCGGTCAGTGGCGCAGTTTTGAGTAAAGGCCGCTACTGTGTGGTGAGTTCGCAGACGGCCTGTACGGAGCCTGAATCGAAGCAATTTTCTCCGGGCAATGCCGTGACAGGCGTCAAGCTGCGGAGTTTAATGGTTACTTGTCCTTTGGAGTTGATGCTATGCGTAAGTCTGTTCTGCTGGTTGCTTCCTTTTCTACCATGGCGATGTTGCTCACTGGCTGCCAATCGAGCCTGACCGGTGACTCCTATTCCCGTGACGAAGCGCGTCGCGTGCAGACGATTCGCATGGGCACCATCGAAGCCCTGCGACCGGTGAAAATCGAAGGTACCAAAACCCCGATCGGCGGTGCTGCGGGTGCAGTGGTCGGCGGTGTCGGCGGCAGTGCCATCGGCGGCGGTAAAGGCAGCATCGTCGCTGCAGTCATCGGTGCAGTTGCCGGCGGCCTGCTGGGCTCGGCCACCGAAGAAGGCCTGACCCGTACCCAAGGTGTGGAAATCACCGTGCGCGAAGATGACGGCAGCATGCGCGCCTACGTGCAACAGGTTCAGGAAAACGAAGTGTTCCGTGTCGGTGAGCGCGTGCGTATTGCCACGGTTGATGGCACCAGCCGCGTTTCCCACTAAGCGGGAATACGGGTAAAAGAAAACCCCGATCAGGGTGACTGGTCGGGGTTTTCTTTTGCGCCGTTTTCCGGCATTGGGCTACAAGTCGCTGTTCTTCAGGGCCGTTTCAATGATCTGCTCCGGTGTCAGTTCTCGAGCGTTGTCCCCATCGCCAAAATATTCACCAGGCCAGAAAAAAAGATCGGAAACACGAACATCCGGAATATTGAGCACCAACATTTTCAGCCAGAAGTCGGTGGCATGTTCCGGACTATCGGCATTCATGACTCTGCGAGCAATTTCGATCAGTTCAGATTGGGAGATACCCTTCAGGCGTCGTTCATAAGGAGCCGCCAGGATCTGGCGAACCCATGTGTCATGATCCTGGGCCCCGTAAAGGCCTTGAAAGTCGAGAAAGGTCAGGTGGGTCATGGCCTCTCGATTGAATTCAGCCAACAGATTCCTGGCCCGATCCTGATCTGCGCCAGCAATTTCGGCCGCAAGGTCTGCAAGGCGAGCGACCCTGGTTTCGCAAAGATGCGGGGGCATTAGTTCCTGACGCAGCGCCATAACCCTCTCCAACATTACTGAGTTTGACCGTGCCTGCATAAAGCAGAAGGCACGAGTCAGAAATCGCAAAGTTATCGGGAAAGGCTTGGAGATTTATGCAGGCAGCATCCGTAAGGATTGTAGGAAGAATCCGAAAAGCTTGGTGCGTAACGTGCGGGAGCGAACTTGCTCCTACACGTTACGCCGTCTGGGGCTACGCAGGCTGTAGCACAGACTTGCGACTCGCCGCCGCCGTCACGGCATAACCTATCAGCGCCGCCAGAATCGAACCGGTCAGGATCCCCATGCGGTCCATTCCTGCGTAGTCACTGACGCCCGGCTCAAAGGCCAGCGAACCGACGAACAGGCTCATGGTGAAGCCGATGCCGCAGAGAATCGCGACCCCCAGCACCTGGCCCCAATTGGCACCCTGGGGCAGGGCGGCGATGCCGGTTTTCACCGCCAGCCAGGTCAGGCCGAACACGCCGACGGTCTTGCCCAGCAGCAGGCCAATCGCGATGCCCATTGGCACGTCATGGGTGAAGCTCTCGGCGGTGACGCCACTCAGGGACAGGCCGGCGTTGGCGAAGGCGAACAACGGCAGGATGCCGTAGGCCACCCAGGGGTGCAGCGCGTGTTCCAGTGTCAGCAGGGGAGACGGTTCGGCGTTTTTCGTGCGCAGCGGGATGCAGAAAGCCAGGGTCACGCCCGCCAGCGTGGCATGCACACCGCTCTTGAGCACGCAGACCCAGAGGATCAGGCCGATGATCATGTACGGTCCGAGCTTCACCACGCCGAGCCGGTTCATCCCGATCAGCGCCGCGATGCAGGCTGCGGCCAGTGCCAGGGACAGGGTCGACAGCGCGCCGGAATAGAAGATCGCGATGATGACGATGGCGCCGAGGTCGTCGATGATCGCCAGGGTCATCAGGAACAGCTTCAGCGACACCGGCACGCGTTTGCCCAGCAGCGCCAGCACGCCCAGCGCGAAAGCGATGTCGGTGGCCGTCGGGATCGCCCAGCCGTTCAGGGCTGGCGGGTTGTCACGGTTGAGGAACCAGTAGATCAGGGCCGGCACGACCATGCCGCCAATGGCGGCCGCGCCGGGCAGGACGATCTGCGACGGCTTGGACAGTTGCCCGTCGAGCACCTCGCGCTTGACCTCGAGCCCGATCAGCAGGAAGAACATCGCCATCAGCCCGTCGTTGATCCACAGCAGCAGCGGCTTGGCGATTTTCAGCGCGCCGATCTGAGCGACGACGGGGGTTTCCAGCAGATCGTTGTAAAGCCACGACAGGGCAGAGTTGTTGATGATCAACGCGAGGACAGCCGCGGCGATCAATAGCAGACCGCTGGCAGCTTCCAGCTGAAAGAAACGCGTGAACGTGCTACGCAGAGGCAAAGTCGCTCTCCATCGATAAAGTCAAAAGGTGGCACACCCTAACCCGTACCGTTAGTTGTTAAAACAAAAGTTATATTCTTTTTTGTTATATGTCGTTACAGCGCGATCCTGCGGCAAGGACCTGAGCCTAGCAGTTGCCGGACGTATTGGAACTCAGCTGTATCTGTGCTGGATGTAGGATTTTTCCTAAGCTTGGATATTGAGGCTTGTGACAAGGCCGCCTATTGCCCGACCCATCGAGAAAACCACCATGAGCGACAACCGACAGTGGTCCCGCGAAGCCATCCGGATCATCGAAGCGGATTTCCAGCGCAGCGCCGACACTCACCTGATCCCCTTGTCGCTGCCGGGTTTTGCGGGCATCGAGTTGTACTTCAAGGATGAGTCGAGCCATCCCACCGGCAGCCTGAAGCACCGTCTGGCGCGGTCGCTGTTCCTGTACGCGCTGTGCAATGGCTGGCTCAAGCCCGGTGCACCGGTGATCGAGGCGTCCAGCGGTTCGACGGCGATTTCCGAGGCCTACTTCGCGCGATTGCTGGGGGTGCCGTTCATTGCCGTGGTGCCGGCCAGCACGTCGAGGGAGAAGATTGCGCAAATCGCCTTCTATGGCGGGCAGACGCATCTGGTCGCGGACCCGACGCAGATTTACGCCGAGTCCGAACGCCTGGCGCGCGAACACGACGGCCACTTCATCGACCAGTTCACCTACGCCGAGCGCGCGACGGACTGGCGGGCGAACAACAACATCGCCGAATCGATCTTCCAGCAGATGCGCTTCGAAAAGCACCCGGAGCCGAGCTGGCTGGTGTCCAGCCCCGGCACCGGGGGCACGACGGCGACCCTGGGGCGTTACGTGCGTTATCGCCAGCACGCCACCCGCGTGCTGTGTGCCGATGCCGAACGCTCGGTGTTTTTCGATTACTACCAGAGCGGCGACGCCAGCCTGCGCCTGGATCACGGTTCGCGGGTCGAGGGCATTGGCCGGCCTCGGGTGGAAGCGTCATTCCTGCCCAAGGTCATCGATGCGATGGTCAAGGTGCCGGATGCGTTGTCGCTGGCCGCCATGCATTACCTGGCCGAACGCCTGGGGCGTCACGTTGGCGGGTCGAGCGGGACCAACCTGATCGGCGCCTTGATGGCGGCACAGCAGATGGCAACGGCGGGGGAGGAGGGATCGATCGTGGCGATTCTGTGCGACAGCGGCGAGCGCTATGCCACGACGTATTACGATCAGGCGTGGCTCAAGGCCGAGGGGTTTGAGCTGGGCGGGTTGATCGAAGCGGTTAGAGCGACGGTCGAGCGCGGCGAGGCGCTGCCGGCGAGCGTGTTGCGCGCCAATATCTGAATTCATCAGGTGCAGAAATCACTGTGGGAGCGAGCCTGCTCGCGAAAGCGGTAGATCAGTCAACATCTCTGTTGAGTGTTAATCCGCCTTCGCGAGCAGGCTCGCTCCCACAGGTTTTGCGTAGTTTCAGGTGTCGCGAATCAGGTTTGCAGACCGAGGATATCCCGCGCCACAGCTTCCGCAATGCGAATGCCGTCCACACCCGCCGACAGAATCCCGCCCGCATAACCCGCGCCTTCACCGGCCGGGAACAAGCCCTTGACGTTCAGGCTTTGCATCGACTCGTTGCGGGTGATGCGCAGCGGTGACGACGTGCGGGTCTCGATCCCGGTCAACACGGCATCGTGCAGCGAGTAACCGCGAATCTGTTTCTCGAACGCCGGCAAGGCTTCACGAATCGCCTCGATGGCGAAGGCGGGCAAGGCCAGTGCCAGGTCACCCAGGGCAACGCCCGGCTTGTAGGACGGTTCGACGCTGCCCAGTTCGGTGGACGGCTTGCCGGCGATAAAGTCGCCGACCAGTTGCGCCGGTGCCTCGTAGTTGCTGCCGCCGAGCACAAAGGCGTGGGATTCCAGGCGTTCCTGCAACTCGATACCGGCCAGCGGGCCGCCCGGGTAATCCACTTCCGGGGTAATTCCGACCACGATCCCGGAGTTGGCGTTGCGCTCGTTACGCGAGTACTGGCTCATGCCATTGGTGACCACGCGGTTCGGCTCGGAAGTCGCCGCCACCACCGTGCCGCCCGGGCACATGCAGAAGCTGTAGACGGAACGGCCGTTTTTGGCGTGGTGCACCAGTTTGTAGTCGGCGGCACCGAGTTTCGGGTGGCCGGCGTACTTGCCCAGGCGCGCGCGGTCGATCAGCGACTGCGGGTGCTCGATGCGGAAGCCTACCGAGAACGGCTTGGCTTCCATGAACACGCCACGGCCGTGGAGCATGCGGAAGGTGTCACGGGCACTGTGGCCGAGGGCCAGGATCACGTGTTTCGAGTGGATCTGCTCGCCGCCATCGAGTTCGACGCCAACCAGTTGGCCGTCCTCGATCAGTACGTCGGTCACCCGTTGCTGGAAACGCACTTCGCCGCCCATGGCGCGAATCTGCTCACGCATGTTTTCCACGACGCCCGTCAGGCGGAACGTACCGATGTGCGGTTTGCTGACGTAGAGGATTTCTTCCGGGGCACCGGCCTTGACGAACTCATTAAGGACTTTGCGCCCGATGAACTTCGGATCCTTGATCTGGCTGTAGAGCTTGCCGTCGGAGAATGTCCCCGCGCCACCCTCGCCGAATTGCACGTTGGACTCGGGGTTGAGCACGCTTTTACGCCACAGGCCCCAGGTGTCCTTGGTGCGCTGGCGTACTTCCGTGCCGCGTTCGAGGATGATTGGCTTGAAGCCCATCTGAGCCAGCAGCAGCCCGGCGAAAATCCCGCACGGACCAAAGCCGACCACAACGGGGCGCACGCTCAGGTCGGCCGGCGCCTGGCCGACCATTTTGTAGCTGACATCCGGTGCCACGTTGACGTTACGGTCATCGGCGAACTTGTGCAGCACCGCCGCTTCATCGCGAACATCGAGGTCGATGGTGTAGATGAAGCACAGCTCGGAGGACTTTTTGCGTGCATCGTAGCTGCGCTTGAACAGGGTGAAATCGAGCAAGTCATCGCTGGTGATGCCCAGGCGCTGCAGGATGGCAGGACGCAGGTCTTCATCGGGATGGTCGATCGGCAGCTTGAGTTCGGTGATTCGTAACATGGCAGGATCCGGTTCGCGGGGCGCACAACTGCGCCAGGGCGTTTGAAACCGGCGATTATAAGCCTCAAAGGCGCAGGCCCGTGAGGCTTAAACGATCAGTCGTCGCGCGATCCGCCGAAATACCCGCAACCACGTTGCACCTGGCCGTTGATTCGCAGTTCAGCACTCATGTGCTGGATGCTGCCGGTGCGGCTGTCGACGCAGCGTTGCGGTGCGACCCACAGTTCGATGTGCTGCTGGTTGGCTTCGGTGCTGAGGTTGAAGCGGCCATCGCCCAATTGCTCCTCGACGTAGGGCACGGCCAACGGCGCCTGGCCGGCGCGTTCGAGGACCATGCCTTTGCCGGTGACCCTCACGCTCCACTCGGGGGCATGGCCGGCGGCGCGCAGGATCAGCTTCTTGAAGTCGGGATCGGCACAGGCATTGCCCGAACGCTCGACGCGGTACAGCTGTTCGACGTCCAGTTGCCCGTCGCCGGAACCGGAAACGATCCGCCCGCGCACATCGGCAAACAGCTTGCCCTGGGCATCGGCCAGGCTCGCGGCCTGTTGCAGGACGCTGGTACTGCCCGTGTCGTTGACCGCATAACGTTTCTGCTCGCCGCACGGCTGGAACATCAGCTTGCCGTCGGCGGCGCTCAATTGGCCCTGCATGCGGGTCTGGCCTGCGTGGGAAGCGCTTTCCCGCGAACCATCGAACAACTGACAGGCGGCGAACAGCGGAAGAAGGGCAACGAGGACTAAGGAACGGGCAACACGCATCATTGGGTCTCCTGACAAGTGCCGTCACGTTACTCAGCCTGACCGTTCATCACAACCCATGAGTTGGCCTTGCATGGGAAACGATGCCGCGCAAGAAACATTCAGCTGTACTTGAAACACCAGGGCGAAAGGAATTTGGCCGTAACCTTGTCGGTCTTTTTGATGCAGGAGGTGTTATGAGGGGCTCGGGCAGGCTGATTTTTGTGGCATTGGGAATGATGGCAGCGATGCAATGCCTGGCGGCAGACATCGCTTTTACGTCCAGGTCGGACTTTACCGCCATCAACCTGGAGCTTAAACGGATCGATGATCATAATCCGCAATCCATTGGGCTCAACGTCATGCTCAGCGCCGATGCGCAACGCCGTATGGAACAGGTGACGCGTCAGGAAATGGACCAGAGTTTGCGGCTGTCCATCAACGGTATTCTGGTGTCGACCGCGACGATTCGATCGGTGATCAAAGGCCCCAGTCTTTTGATATCCGTACCGCGCGCGATCGCAGGCAACCTACTGCCTACCCTGCTGGAGTCTCCGGCACCCTGATGCGACGCTGAGTCAGCGCCGCACCTTGGGTTTGTTCAGATGTGAAAGGTCTGGCCGGTCTGCAAGCCTTCGACACTCTTGGCGTAGGCCAATGCCACATCAGCCGCCGGAACCGGTTTGAAACCGCGGAAGTAAGGTGCGTATTTGCCCATGGCTTCAACCAGCACATTCGGGCTGATCGAGTTCACCCGCAGGCCACGCGGCAATTCGATGGCGGCGGCACGAACGAAGCTGTCCAGCGCCCCGTTGACCAGCGCTGCCGATGCGCCGCTGCGGATTGGATCGTGGCTGAGCACACCGGTGGTGAAGGTGAACGACGCGCCGTCGTTGGCGAACTCGCGACCGATCAGCAGCAAATTGACCTGGCCCATCAACTTGTCTTTCAGGCCCAGGGCGAAACTCTCTTCGGTCATTTCATCCAATGGGGCGAAGGTCACGTTGCCAGCGGCGCACACCAGCGCATCGAACTTGCCGGTTTGCTCAAACAGCTTGCGAATCGAGGCGCTGTCACTGATATCCACCTGGAAATCACCGCTGTTGCGGCCGATGCGCACGATCTCGTGGCGTTGGGACAGTTCCTTGTCGACGGCCGAACCGATGGTGCCGCCTGCGCCGATCAAAAGAATTTTCATGCTGGCTGATCCTCGTATCGATTGAGTGAGGTTTCAGTTTAGAGTGGTTTTTTCTGCGGATAAGCGCACTAATAGGCAACCTTTGGTTTTCAAATGGAAACAATCCATGAGCGAGATGGATGACCTGGCGGCATTCGCGGTGTTGATCGAGGCGGGCAGTTTTACCTTGGCGGCGCAGCAGTTGGGTTGCAGCAAGGGGCAGCTGTCCAAGCGCATCAGCCAGTTGGAAGCGCAGTTTTCCGTGGTCCTGCTGCAGCGCACCACCCGGCGCTTGAGCCTGACGGCGGCGGGCGCCGCGTTGTTGCCCCAGGCCCAGGCACTGGTGGTGCAAGTCGAGCGCGCGCGCCAGGCCCTGGCACGACTGAAGGACGACATGGCCGGCCCTGTGCGGATGACGGTTCCAGTGTCGCTCGGGGAAACCTTCTTCGATGGCTTGCTGCTGGAGTTCTCCGCCCAGTATCCCGAGGTGCAGATTGAGCTGGAGCTCAACAACAACTACCGCGATTTGTCCCGTGACGGCTTCGATCTGGCGATCCGCTCCGATGTGGCGATTGACCAGCGCCTGGTGGCGCGCCCGCTGTTGGCATGGCGAGAGTTGACCTGCGCCAGCCCGGCTTATCTGGAGCAATACGGTGAGCCGCAGACCCCTCAGGCGCTGGCCGAGCACCGGTGCCTGCTCAACAGTCACTACAGTGGTCGGGAGGAGTGGTTGTATCACCAACAACACGAACTGTTGCGGGTGCGGGTTTCGGGACCGTTCGCCAGCAACCATTACAACCTGTTGAAAAAAGCCGCGCTGGCTGGCGCCGGCATTGCTCGTTTGCCGTCCTACGCATTGCCGGTGGAATTGGCTGACGGACGTTTGCGCTGGCTGCTGCGTAATTATCAGACCCGCAGTATGCCGATGTATCTGGTGCATCCGTATCAGGGCGGGTTGCCCAAGCGCACGCATGTGCTGGCGGATTATTTGATTGGGTGGTTCAAGCGCAGTGGGGAGGCGCTGGATCGGCTGTAGCGGGGCGCACGATCTTTGTAGGAGCTGGCTTGCCAGCGAAGGCAATCTTACATTCAGTGAAGGTGGTGAGTGAACTACCGCTTTCGCTGGCAAGCCAGCTCCTACAAGGGGGCTACCGGGCATAAAAAAACGGCCCGAAGGCCGTTTCTTGTTTACCGCAAAGGCTTAACCGCCGAGGTACGCATCACGCACTTTCGGATCGGTCAGCAGCGCTTCACCGGTACCTGTCATCACCACCCGGCCGTTTTCCAATACGTAGGCGCGGTCAGCGATTTTCAGGGCCTGGTTGGCGTTCTGCTCGACCAGGAACACCGTTACACCGTCCTTGCGCAGCTGTTCGATGATATCGAAGATCTGCTGGATGATGATCGGGGCCAGGCCCAGCGAAGGCTCGTCGAGCAGCAGCAGCTTGGGTTTGCTCATCAGCGCACGGCCGATGGCGAGCATTTGCTGTTCGCCGCCGGACATGGTGCCGCCACGCTGGCTGAAGCGCTCTTTCAGGCGTGGGAAAAGTCCGAGGACCTTGTCCATCTGTTCCTGATAGTCACCCTTGGCGGTGAAGAAACCACCCATGGAGAGGTTTTCTTCCACGGTCAGGCGGGAAAACACCCGACGACCTTCCGGTACCACGGCAATGCTCTTGCGCATGATCTGCGAAGAATCCTGCCCGACCAGTTCCTCACCCATGTAGCGGATGCTACCGCTGTGGGCCCGCGGCGAACCGCACAGGGTCATCAACAGCGTGGATTTGCCGGCACCGTTTGCGCCGATCAGGGTCACGATCTCGCCCTGGCGGACTTCGACGTTCACGCTGTGCAGGGCCTGGATCTTGCCGTAGAAGGTGGAAACGTTTTCGAACTGCAGCATTTACGCTTCCCCCAGGTAGGCTTTGATCACTTCAGGATTGTCGCGGATCTGTTCCGGCGTACCGTTGGCCAGGGGCGTACCCTGGTTGATCACGACGATGTGGTCGGAAATGCTCATGACCAGTTTCATGTCGTGTTCGATCAGCAGCACGGTGACGTTGTGTTCTTCACGCAACACGCTGATCAGCGCCTTCAGGTCTTCGGTTTCCTTCGGGTTCAGGCCAGCGGCCGGTTCGTCGAGCATGAGGATCCGTGGACGGGTCATCATGCAGCGGGCGATTTCCAGGCGCCGTTGCTGACCGTAGGCCAGGGTACCGGCCGGACGGTTGGCAAACTCCTTGAGGTGAACTTTTTCCAGCCAGTATTCGGCGAAATCCATGGCCTCGCGTTCGCTCTTGCGAAACCCCGGGGTCTTGAACAGGCCGGACAGGAAGTTGGTGTTCAGGTGGCGGTGCTGGGCGATCAAGAGGTTCTCGACCGCGGTCATGTCCTTGAACAACCGCACGTTCTGGAAGGTGCGCACCACGCCTTTGAGGGCGATCTTGTGGCCTGGCAGGCCCTCGATCGGCTCGCCATCGAGCAGGATGCTGCCACCGCTCGGCTTGTAGAAGCCGGTCAGGCAGTTGAACACGGTGGTCTTGCCGGCGCCGTTGGGGCCGATCAGTGCAACCACTTGTTTCTCTTTCACGCTCAAGGCAACGCCGTTGACCGCCAGCAAGCCGCCGAAGCGCATGCTCAGGTTTTCTACTTTCAGGATCTCGCGGCTCATTTGCGCAGCTCCATGTGAGGACGTTGCATGGGCAGCAGACCCTGAGGGCGCCAGATCATCATCAGTACCATCAAGGCACCGAACATCAACATGCGGTACTCACTGAACTCACGCATCATTTCCGGCAGCAGGATCATCACCACCGCGGCGAGGATCACACCCAGCTGCGAGCCCATGCCACCCAACACCACGATGGCGAGGATGATCGCCGACTCGATGAAGGTGAAGGACTCCGGCGTCACAAGGCCCTGACGGGCAGCGAAGAAGCTACCGGCGAAACCGGCGAAGCTGGCACCCAGGGTGAACGCCGACAATTTGATCACGGTAGGGTTCAGACCCAGTGCACGGCAGGCGATTTCATCTTCACGCAAGGCTTCCCACGCACGGCCCAGGGGCATGCGCAGCAGGCGGTTGATGACGAACAGCGCGCCGAGCGCCAGCAACAGGGCAACCAGGTAGAGGAAAATCACCTTGTTGATCGAGTTGTAGGCGATGCCGAAATACTCGTGGAACGTCTGCATCCCTTCAGCGGCTTTACGTTCGAAGGTCAGGCCGAAGAACGTTGGTTTCTCGATGTTGCTGATGCCGTTCGGACCGCCCGTGAGGCCGGTCAGGTTACGCAGGAACAGACGGATGATTTCACCGAAGCCCAGGGTCACGATCGCCAGGTAGTCACCGCGCAGACGCAGCACCGGGAAACCGAGGAGGAAGCCGAAGGTGGCCGACATCAGGCCGGCAATTGGCAGGCAGATCCAGAAGCTCAAGCCGTAGTAGTGCGACAGCAGCGCGTAGCTGTAGGCGCCGACGGCGTAGAAGCCGACGTAACCAAGGTCGAGCAGGCCAGCCAAGCCGACCACGATGTTCAGGCCCAGGCCCAGCATCACGTAGATCAGCACCAGCGTCGCGATATCCACCGCGCCGCGCGAGCCGAAGAACGGCCAGACCAGGGCGCCGGCGATCAGCGCAATGATGATCCAGCGCTGGGTGGTCGGCAGGGTCAGGAAGTTGCTGGCCTTGGCCGGAATCAGCGGCATGCTCGGCGAGGAGCGCCAGGCCGAGCTGATCTGCTGGTCGAACAGAACGCGCAGGAACATCAGCACCGAGCACACGGCGATGGTGATCAACGTGGCGGTGCTGGTGCCATGGACTTCGAGGTTGATGCCAACGATGCTCAGCTTCAGACCCAGTACCGGATAGGCAACGGCCCACACCAGCAAGGCACTGAACAGCGCCTGTTTAAGATTCCTAGTCATACTTTCTCAACCTCCGGGCGGCCCAGCAGGCCGGTTGGCCGGAACAACAACACCAAAACCAAGAGGCCGAAGGCCACGACGTCCTTGTACTGGTCGCCGAAGATATCGGCACCGAAGGCTTCCGCCACGCCCAGTACCAGCCCGCCGAGCATGGCGCCCGGAATGCTGCCGATACCGCCCAGTACCGCGGCGGTGAAGGCCTTGAGGCCGACCAGGAAACCGGCGTTCGGGTTGATCACGCCGTATTGCATGCTCAGCAGCACGGCCGCGATGGCCGCCAGCGCGGCACCGATGACGAAGGTCAGGGCGATGATGTTGTTGGTGTTGATACCCAGCAGGTTGGCCATCTTGATGTCTTCGGCACAGGCGCGGCAGGCGCGACCCAGGCGAGAGCGGGAGATGAACAGCGTCAGGCCGAGCATGGCGATCAGGGTCACCACGAACACCACGATTTGCATGTAGGAAATCAGCACTTCATGTGCGCCACCTGGCCCGAAGGCGAAGTTGCCCGGAATCAGGTTGGGGATGGATTTGTCCTTGGAGTCTTGCGCCAGCAGAACCGTGTTCTGCAGGAAGATCGACATGCCGATGGCGGAAATCAGCGGGATCAGACGGTTGCTGCCGCGCAAGGGGCGGTAGGCGATCCGTTCGATGCTGTAGCCGTAGGCACTGGTGACGACGATGGTCGCCAGGAAAGCGGCGGTCATCAACAGCGGAACACTGTCGAGTCCCAGCATGGCCAGCCCGGCGATGGCGATGAACGCCACGTAGGAGCCGATCATGTACACCTCGCCGTGGGCGAAGTTGATCATTCCAATGATGCCGTAAACCATCGTATAGCCGATGGCGATCAGGGCATACGTGCTGCCAATGGTCAGACCATTAACCAGCTGTTGGAAGAAGTGATAGATGTCAGGCATTACAGCGCTCCTAAAAACCTGATACGCATTTCACTGGTGGAGTCATTTTCCCGCCCGGGCCCCGTGGATCTGCATCCACTTCGAATCCGGAGTTTGCCAGCGAACCGCTGATGACGGTTTTGAGATTTTCAGGTGGGGAGACTAGCGGATCACGCCAGCGCGGCCCAGATACGTTCGTAAAACAAAGCCCACGGCACGCCGTGGGCTTTGTTGGCAGTCAGTCAGGCAATGCCTTACTGAGGCTTGGCTTCAGTTTTCGGTTTGCCGAAGTGCCACTCGTAGACCACGAATTTGAAGTCTTTCAAGTCGCCTTTTTCGTCGAAGCTCAGGTCGCCGGTAGGTGTCTTGAAGGTGCCGGCGTGGATGGCTTCAGCCACTTTGGCAGAGTCTTCGGACTTGGCAGCCTTGATGCCGTCGGCGATCACGGTCACAGCCGAGTAGGCCGGGAACACGAACGGACCGCTTGGATCTTCTTTCTTGGCCTTGAACGCATCAGCCAGGGCAACGTTGGCCGGATCCTGGTCGAAGGATTTCGGCAGGGTCACCAGCAGGCCTTCGGAGGCGTCCTTGGCGATCTGCGAAATGGAGTCGTTACCCACGCCTTCCGGACCCATGAACTTGGCTTTCAGGCCTTTCTCCTGGGATTGACGCAGGATCAGGCCCAGCTCCGGGTGGTAGCCGCCGTAGTAGACGAAGTCGACGTTGGCTTGCTTGAGCTTGGCGATCATCGACGAGAAGTCCTTGTCGCCGGCGTTGACGCCTTCGAACACGGCAACCTTGACGCCTTTGCCTTCCAGGGTTTTCTTCACGGCAGAGGCGATGCCTTCACCGTATTGCTGTTTGTCGTGCAGGACGGCAACGATTTTCGGTTTTACGAAATCGGCGATGTAGTTACCGGCGGCAGGGCCTTGGGCGCTGTCCAGGCCGATGGTGCGGAACACCATTTTGTAGCCACGGTTGGTGATGTCCGGGCTGGTGGCCGCCGGGGTGATCATGATCACGCCTTCGTCTTCGTAGATATCCGAAGCCGGTTGAGTAGAGCTGGAGCACAGGTGGCCGACCACGAATTTCACGCCGTCGTTGACGACTTTGTTCGCGACCGCTACCGCTTGTTTTGGATCACAGGCGTCATCGTATTCAACGGCTTCGAGCTTCTTGCCGTCTACGCCGCCTTTGGCGTTGATCTGTTCAATGGCCATTTTGGCGCCGCTGAACTGCATGTCGCCGTATTGGGCTACAGGGCCGGTCTTAGGGCCGGCGATGCCGATCTTGATGGTGTCAGCTGCGAACGAATGGCTGGCAACCCCGGCCAGAACCATAGCGGCAAACAGTTTGGAAATCTGCTTAGTAGCCTTAGTCATAGTGCTCCACTCTTACTGTTGTAATTTTTATAGTCCTGGCGCCGCAGGCGGCAGAACCGGGTAAGTATCTACGACATTCCCCGGAAAAGCCCCTCGGCAACTGTACCGGTACAGTGTAGAGCGCCGATTGTCAGCCTGGGAAGCTGGCGCCAGGGGGCAAAACTTGGGGGTGTCGCTTTTTTGAAAGAAAAAGTCAGAATTGCGGCGGGGCGTTGACGGGCATATAGCCAGATTCCGTGCATTCCTTGGCATTCCTGCGCTTTTCATTCGGTGCTGCAAATTGCTTCTGGGTTTTTCTGCCTGAGCACCGACGTTATCATTGCGTCGATTTCTTTTCCGGACCGGACCCATGACTGAAGAACCTAGCACCCTCTATGCCAAGCTGCTTGGCGAAACCGCATCTATTTCCTGGAAGGAGTTGGAGCCGTTCTTCGCCAAGGGTGCCCTATTGTGGGTCGACCCCAGCCTTGATTTGATCGCTGCCGCCGAGGCCATGGCGACCGATGACGGCGAGAAAGTGGCTGCCTGGCTGGCCGCCGACAAGGTCGCCAAGCTCTCTGAAACGCGGGCGCTGGATCTTTTTGAACGCGATCCGCCGTTGTGGGCAGTGGTGGTTTCGCCGTGGATCCTGATCCAGGAAAAGGCGCAGGCTTGAATGGTTGCACCGTATTGGTGCGATGGCTTGGCGATGATAAGTGTGTAGCCGAGTAGCGTGATGGCACGTTGCCGTAGAGAAAGGCCACGCTTCACGGTGACGTAAACGTAACGGGAACAGTTGCGGGGACAACTAAACAGCTGCTCAATTGTTTCCGGATGTTGAAATGTAGTGTTTTTGCGGACGCCATCGCGAGCAGGCTCGCTCCTACAGGGATCACGTTCATCCAGAAGGAACGCGGTAAACTGTGGGGGCGAGCCTGCTCGCGATAGGGCCGACTCGGTGTTGCGCCGGGCTTAGAACGTCTTGCCCGTGTGGTTATTCAGCGAAATAACCTTGGTCTTGCCAATCCGGTGACGATAGATCTCGCGCAGGTACTTGATCGCTTTCTTCACGCAATCGCGGGACAGGCGGATGTCGTTGATCGAGACAAACTTGTCCTTGTCGTTGATCAGCTCGCGATACTTCTTTTCGTACATCGGTTTGATCGCATACCAATTGGTATCGAGAATTTTCGCCGGGTTCTCGAACTCGTTGAGCAGGTCGTCGATCAGGTTTTCATCGAATTCTTCGTTGATGATGAAGTCCAGGACCGAGTTGTCCAGGGTGTCATCGAAGCGGTAAGGGGTGCGCGCAAAACAACGTTTGATGAACGCCACGATCAAGGTCAGGAAATCGTCCGACAGGCACGGGCTCTTGGCGATCAGGGTGGTCAGCGACAGGTTGGCCGAGGCGCCGATCACCAGCGCATAGCGCTTGAGCGTGGTGTTGGGGAACAGGTTGTTGAGGTGCGTCTTCAACCGGTTCAGGTCCATGTAGGACAGCTTGTAGTCCTTTGGCAGGGAAACGATCGACACCACCGACGAGCAATTCTTGAAGAAGTGCAGGTCGTGCAGGGCCGCCGCGTCATACCCCGAATTCTTGTACTGCTCCAGCGCCGCCCGATAGCGCTTGGACTCGATCGGCAACAGGCTGATACCTTCGATGGCCTGGGTGACCTTGTTGAAGTGCGGCAGGTCGATGGAGCGGAAGAACAGGTCGTCGATGTTCAGGCGCTGTGGCTCTTTCTCGAACACCTTGAACTTGTCGCCGGTAGGCGCCGGGGTTTCCGGCACCACGGACTCGGCGTAGGCAATCGCCACTGGGCCGGCCAGGCTCATGAACAGGTCGTTGGCGTCCAGGCGAATGGTTTCGCCGATGTCGATGCCGGCACGGCGGAAATAGTTCTGGTCGTAGTCGGTCGTGACCGCCTGCGCGGTCAGGATGTTGAAGATCTGCTGCGAGATGTACTGGTTGGCATGCTTTTCCATCGCGTTGACGTCGATGTTCTGGATGTTGCCGTCATCGCTTTCTTCGGCATAACGCATGATGTCGTTAGAGATCAGCATCATCGCGTTCCATGGGCGGATACGGCCCATGACACTGGCTTCGCTGCTGTCTTCGTTGGCGAAGTTGTAGGAGAAGTCCCACTCTTCCGACAGGTATTTGCACAGCAGGCGACCGGCGTTGATGTGCAGTGCTTCGGACATTTCACTGCGGTGATCGGAAATGTTCGGCAATACGCAGATGCCGCTGGTGAAGATCGGCTCGAAGACGAAGGCGTGGCCACTCTTGCTGTCGTGCTCGTCCATCGGCTTGGTGTCGAACGTCTTGTTCATGTACGAGTGTTGCTGGGCCAGGCCGAACTCCGAGGCCATGCCCGAACCGGTACCGCCACCGGCACTGAAGATCGAGAAGTACAGGCGCGACTGGTTGGCCTTGATGCCGCAGCTGTCGATCAGGTACGAGTGGATCATCTTCCAGTCGGGGCTGGAGAAGCGCTGGGTGTCCTTGTTCAGGATGATCTTGGCCAGGTACTGGCCGAGGATCGGCGCGTTACCGGCACCCCCGGCATGGACTTCCGACAGGTCCATGATTTTCATTTTGCTGTAGTCACGCAGGAACCCGCTTTTTTCGCCTTTGCGCGAGAAACGGATACGTCCGGCAATGTCCTTGTCCAGGTCGCCCAGCATCACCAGCGGTTCCACCAGGAACACCGGTTTGGTGGCCTTGTTCGCCCCCAGGCGCAAATTGTTACGAATCCACTGTGCCGGGCTGTAGCCTTTTTCCGCATAGCGTTTGTCTGGCGAGAGGCGATCTTCGTTATTGAATTCGTTGAGGTAGAACTTGCGGGCGTTGTAGACCAGTTCCGCGACATCCAGCGCGATGTTCGAACCGCAGCGGCCCAGGCCAATCAGGCACACTGACGGGAATTGCTGGTCGTTGTGCTGTTCGTTGTCGCCTTCCAGGTGCGGTGGGCGGGGGAACACCAGGTCGCGCAGGCCGTCGAGGTTGTCGAGAATGCGATCGGTGTTGGTTTCGGTGAAGTACAGGTACTGCTGGGTCGCCAGCGGGCGCGACGGCGTCAATGGCTTCGAGGGTGCGGGGCTGTTCGCCGCCGGGCTCAGCGTCAGGTCGGAAAGCGCAGGGGCCGGGTTGTTTTTGGAAGTCATTGTTCGCCATTTACCTGGGCTGGTTGGTCGCAGGACATGCTGCCTTCGACCATCACGGAATGAGAACTCGCGTCTTTTATCAGCGCGTATTAGTCCCGGGCGGCGCAGTCAGCTTGCGCGTCGCTCGGCGGAATCCTTTCCTGCGTCTTGATGAATCGGCCAATATTCGGTGTTCTTTAATCAAAAGGAGGCAAAATGATGTCAACTCTACCGGCCCTGGGTTTTGCCGGAATTGGCCTGATGGGCCTGCCAATGTGCCGGCGCTTGCTCGCCGCGGGGTATCCATTGACGGTGTGGAACCGCAATCCGGCCAAGTGCGCGCCGCTGGTCGAAGCCGGTGCACGCCAGGTCGCCACGCCTGCCGAGTTATGCCAACACGCCGACGTGGTCATGCTGTGCCTGGCGGATACCGCGGTGGTTCGCGAGGTGGTTTTCGGCAAGTCGGGCATTGCCGAGGGGGCGAAAAAGGATCAATTGCTGGTGGATTTTTCCAGCCTGGAACCCACGGCAACCCGGGAGATGGCGGCAGAACTCGGTAAAACCGGCATGGGCTGGCTGGATGCGCCGGTGTCGGGCGGGGTGGTGGGTGCCGAAGCCGGCAGCCTGGCGATCATGGTTGGCGGCACCATGGCAGACCTTGAGCGCGTCAAGCCGGTTTTGTTGACTCTTGGTCAGCGCGTGACGCACATGGGCGCCGTGGGCGCAGGGCAGGTGACCAAGGCCTGCAACCAGATGATCGTGGCCTGCAATGTGCTGGTCATCGCCGAAGTGGTGGCCCTGGCGGAGCGCTCCGGGGTCGACGCCAGTCTCATCGCCGAGGCACTGGCCGGTGGGTTTGCCGATTCAAGGCCCTTGCAGTTCTTGGTGCCACAAATGGCCGAGAGCTGTTTCGAACCGGTCAAATGGCACGTGCGCACCTTGCTCAAGGATCTGGACGGCGCGGTGAAGTTTTCCCGCGAACAAGGTTCGGCAACGCCGATCAGCGGCCTGGCCGCGCAATTGATGCGCCTGCACGGGGGGCAGGGGTTCCTGGAGAAAGATCCGTCTACATTAGTGCAGATGTACCGTGAACCAGACCCAGGTGCGTGACGTTGTATGAATGCTTGCGCTGGTTGATTTCGTTCAGCACCGGCTGCAGTTCGGTCAGCGGGACCGGACGGCTGAGCAGGTAACCCTGGACGAAGTCGCAGCCGTGGCATTCGAGAAACCGGTACTGCTCGAAGGTTTCGACGCCTTCGGTAACCACCTCCAGATGCAGGGTGTGGGCCATGACGATGATCGCCTGGACGATCTCCATGTCCTGAGTGGATTTGGGAATGTCCTGGATGAATGAGCGGTCGATCTTCAGCGTGTTCAGCGGCAAGCGCTTGAGGTAAGCCAGGGATGAATAACCGGTGCCGAAGTCATCGATCGACAGCGAAACGCCGAGGGCGCGTATCTGCTGCAGCAACACCAGCGTATCGGCAATGTTGCCCATCAGCGCACTCTCGGTGACCTCCAGTTCCAGCCGATGGGGTTCCACCCCGGCGCTGCGCAGCGCGAGTGATATTTCGTCGCTCAGTTCTTCGCGCGCCAGGGTCAGGGGTGAGCAATTGATGGCGATCTTCAAGTGCCCGCAACCCTGGCGCGCCAGTTCGCCCAGGTCCGCGCAGGCCTTGCGCAGCACCCAGTTGTCCAGTTCGGTAATCAGGCCATTGGCCTCGGCTATGCCGATGAAGCGGTCCGGCGCGAGGAAGCCATGGACAGGGTGTTGCCAACGGATCAACGCTTCGAGCTTGCTGACCTCGTCGGTCTTGAGGTCCAGGATCGGTTGGTAATAGAGCATCAGGCCGGTGTCTTCGCGCAGGGCATGGCGCAACTCTTCCTCCATTTGCAGTTCCAGCATGGCGCGTGCCTTGAGGTTGGCACTGAAGAAATTCAGGCCGTTACGGCCGCTGTCCTTGGATTGATACAGCGCCAGGTCGGCGTTTTTGAGCAGTTCTTCACAGGTCTTGCCGTCCTCGGGAAACACGCTGATGCCGATGCTGGTGGTCATGACCATGCGCCGCCCGGACAGCTCGATGGGTTCCTTCATTTTCAGCATGATGCGCTGGGCCATCTGTCGCGCCTCTTCGCGGTCATGCAGGTCGATGAGAATGCAGAACTCGTCGCCACCAAAGCGCGCCACCACATCGTCATGACTGCGCACCGAGCTTTTGATGTGCCGGGCGAGGACCTTGAGCAGCTCATCGCCGGCATCGTGGCCGAGGCTGTCGTTGATACGCTTGAAATGGTCGATGTCGAGGAACAGCACTGCGAGCATGCCGCCTGAGTGAGTGCGCTCCAGAAGCTTCTCGGCGAAGAGCTGGTTGAACCCGCGACGGTTGACCAGGTTGGTCAGGGCGTCGTAATGCGCCACCTGTTGCAGGGACATGCGCGCCTGGTCCAGTTGGCTGAGCAGCGAGTTGACCCGCAGCAGGTCACGGTCCTTGTGTTGCAGTTTCTTGTCTGCCAGCGCCGCGCTGATGCAACTGCCGATGATCAGCAGCGTCATGACGGCTACCGTCAGGCCCAGTTGCAGATGGTTGTTTTCCCCAGGCTGGGTGATCAGGCTGCCGGTTGGCAGGACCAGGTCGAAGGCAGCCATGCCGGTGAAATGCAGGCTCATGATGCCTGCGCCCAGCACCAGGCTGGCGGCGTATTTGCGCAGTTGGTGAAACACCCCCGCGCCATTGCGCAGGTAGCTCGCCAGCAGCAGTAACGCCAGGCTGGCGCCTGTGGCGATCACGATGGAAAGGAGGAACAGCGCCGGATGGTAGTAGGCCGTCGCTTGCGAACGCATGGCGGCCATGCCCACGTAGTGCATGGTGGCGATGCCCAGGCCGATGATGATCGATGCCTTGCAGCATTGGCGCACATTCAAGGCAGGCAGGCTGAGGGTATGCATCGCCAGCCACGAGGCACACAGGGCGATCAACAGCGACAGGAGTGTGATGGGCAAATGGTAGTGCACGTCGATCGGCGCCTGGAATGCCAGCATGCCAATGAAGTGCATGGCCCAGATTCCGCCAGCCAGGCACCCGGCACCGATCCAGCGCCAAAGGCGTTGGGCCGCGGGTTTTTGCGCGTGGCTGATCCGTTCGGCCATATCCAGTGCGGCAAAACAGCTGGCGCAGGCGACCAGAAAAGCCAGCAGCACCAGAAAAGGGTCATGTACGCAGTTGAGTATGACCTGTCCGCTTTCTGCTAGCTCTGTAGTGAAATGCAGACCAAGCCACTCCATAGCATGCCCCGTGGTTGTCTCCCTGGCCGGCAATCAACGCTGGCGAATGTGTTGGAGTATAGAGGCCATGGATTGAACGCAAGGGATAGTGGCACATTGTCTCCCAATGATTTTGGAATGAGCCTTAGTTCGTTTGGAAATAAAATGTTGCATGGGCCGCGTCTGTCCCCATGGGCGGGTATCAGCTTTACGAATAATTACAGACAGTCCTGGCCCGCCTGACTAGATTGCAGGTTCCGGGCTCGGATGCACTGGCAATGAAGCCCCCATAACAATAAAAGAGACGGACCCATGCAGAACTCGACCCAAGCGGCGAATGCCTGGCGCATTCTGTTCCTGCTGTTCCTGGCCAACCTGTTCAACTTCTTCGACCGCACGATCCCGGCCATCATCATCGAACCGATCCGCATGGAGTGGCACCTCAGCGACTTTCAACTGGGGATCATCGGTACGGCCTTCACCATCGTCTACGCGATCGCCGGCCTGCCGCTGGGGCGAATGGCCGATACTGGTTCGCGCAGCAAGTTGATGGGCTGGGGCCTGGCAGCGTGGAGCGGCCTGACCGCGGTCAACGGCATGGTCGGCAGCTTCTGGAGTTTCCTGATCGTGCGCATGGGCATCGGCATCGGTGAAGCCAGTTACGCACCCGCCGCCAACTCGCTGATCGGCGACTTGTTCCCGGCGCATCGCCGGGCGCGGGCCATGGGCATATTCATGCTCGGGCTGCCGTTGGGCCTGTTATTGGCGTTCTTCACCATCGGCGCGATGGTCAAGGCTTTCGACAGCTGGCGGGCGCCGTTCTTCATAGCCGCGGTACCGGGGCTGATCCTGGCGATCTTCATGTTTTTCATCAAGGAGCCGAAACGCGGCGCCGCTGAAAGCGTGCAAGTGTCGCAGGAGAAGGTTGACCGGCCTATCCGCCGTATCCTGGCGGTGCCGACTTTCCTGTGGCTGGTACTGGCCGGGCTGTGCTTCAACTTCGCGACCTATGCCTGCAATTCGTTTCTGGTGCCGATGCTGCAGCGCTATTTCCTGATGCCGTTACAGGAAGCGGCGGTGGCGACCGGGGTGATCGTCGGCGTGACCGGGTTGGTTGGCCTGACCCTGGGTGGCTGGGTGGCGGACAAGATCCACCAGCGGGTTGCCAACGGTCGTCTGCTGTTTGCCGCGTTCAGCCTGATCATTTCAACCCTGTGCACGGCGTGGGCGCTGCATTCGGGACGAATCGAGATCGGGGTGTTCGTGGCCGTGTTCAGTGTGGGCTGGCTGTTCGCCTATAACTTCTACACCTGCGTCTACACGGCGATTCAGGACGTGGTCGAGCCGCGCCTGCGGGCCACTGCCATGGCCTTGTTCTTTGCCGGACTGTACCTGTTGGGCGGTGGGTTGGGGCCAGTGGTGGTTGGCGCGCTGTCCGATCACTTTGCCCACACGGCGATGCTGGCGGCGGGTGCCGAACAGATGACCGAGGCGTTCAAGGCGGTGGGCCTGCATGACGCGATGTACCTGATTCCGGTGGCGCTGTTTTTCACCATGGTGTTTCTGGTGTTGGCTTCGCGGTGTTTTGTGAGGGATGCGAAGCGGATGAAGGAAGGGCTGGTGGCGGTGGTTGAGCCAGTGGGTTCTGCGGCGACTGCTTAAGATCAAAAGATCGTAGCCTTCGGTAGCTTGATCGTTCCCACGCTCCGCGTGGGAACGATCAGGTAAAAAAAGGCCCGCATCGCTGCGGGCCTTCTTTTTTACCGGTAGAGCAGGGGGCTTAACCCGCCACCAGCACCCGGATCGCTTCCAGTCGCAGCGCAGCCTTGTCGAGCATGGCCAGGCCTTGTTCGCGTTGCTTGCGCAAGGCAACCAGTTCGCTGTCGCGTACGGTCGGGTTGACCGCTTGCAACGCGGTCAGGCGTGCCAGTTCTTCCTCGGTATCGGCAGCCAGGCGGCGTTGCGCCTCTGCCACACGTTCGGCGTGACGTGGGTAGATCTTGTCTTCGCCGGCGTTGATCCGTGGCGTCAGCTGATCGCGCTGGGCCTGGATGAACTTGTTGGCGCTGGCGCGCGGCACGCTTTCCAGTTGATCGTTCAAGGTCTCGAACGACACCCGGGCCGACAGGTCATTGCCATTGGCATCGAGCAGGCAGCGCAGGGCGGCCGGTGGCAGGTAGCGGCCCAGTTGCAGCGAGCGCGGGGCTACCACTTCGCTGACGTAGAGCAGTTCCAGCAACACGGTGCCGGGTTTGAGCGCCTTGTTCTTGATCAGCGCCACGGCGGTGTTGCCCATGGAGCCGGACAGCACCAGGTCCATGCCGCCCTGGACCATCGGGTGTTCCCAGGTGATGAACTGCATGTCTTCGCGAGACAGCGCCTGGTTGCGGTCGTAGGTGATGGTCACGCCTTCGTCGTCGCCCAGCGGGAAGCTGGCGTCGAGCATTTTTTCGCTCGGCTTGAGGATCAGGGCGTTTTCCGAATGGTCTTCGCTGTCGATGCCGAATGCATCGAACAGGGTTTCCATGTAGATCGGCAGGGCGAACTGGTCGTCTTGCTCAAGGATGGCCTCGACCAGCGCATCGCCTTCACCGGCACCACCGGAGTTGAGCTCCAGCAAGCGGTCACGGCCGGTGTGCAGTTCGGCTTCCAGGCGCTCGCGCTCGGTACGGGCTTCGTCGATCAGCGCTTGCCATTCACCATCGTCGGCTTCCTCGAGCAACGGCAGCAGGCGCGGGCCAAACTGATGTTGCAGGGCGTTACCGGTTGGGCAGGTATTGAGGAACGCGTTCAGGGCTTCGTGGTACCACTGGAACAGGCGCTCTTGCGGGCTGGTTTCCAGGTACGGCACGTGCAGTTCGATGGTGTGCTTCTGGCCGATCCGGTCCAGACGACCGATACGTTGTTCCAGCAGGTCCGGGTGCGATGGCAGATCGAACAGCACCAGGTGATGGGAGAACTGGAAGTTACGGCCTTCACTGCCGATTTCCGAGCAGATCAGCACTTGCGCGCCAAACTCTTCGTCGGCGAAGTAGGCGGCGGCGCGGTCACGCTCGAGGATGTTCATGCCCTCGTGGAACACCGTGGCCGGGATGCCGGAGCGCACGCGCAGGGCGTCTTCGAGGTCCATGGCGGTTTCGGCGTGGGCGCAGATCACCAGTACCTTGGTGCGCTTGAGCATTTTCAGTTGGTCGATCAGCCACTCGACGCGTGGGTCGAATTTCCACCAGCGCTCTTCCTCGTTGGCATCCGGCTGGGCCTGGAAGCTGACTTCCGGGTACAGCTCGGCGTGATCGCCCAGTGGCAACTCGAGGTATTCGTCCGGGCACGGCAGCGGGTAAGGATGCAGTTTGCGCTCCGGGAAACCCTGGACCGCGGCGCGGGTATTACGGAACAGCACGCGGCCGGTGCCGTGGCGGTCCAGCAGTTCGCGGACCAGGCGGGCGCTGGCCTCGGTGTCGCCATCGTTGACGGCGTTCAGCAACGCTTCGCCTTCGTTACCGAGGAAGCCATGGATGGTTTCGTGGGCTTGCGGCGACAGGCGACCTTTTTCCAGCAGCTCCTGAACGGCCTCGGCCACCGGGCGATAATTTTCGCTCTCGGCGCGGAAGGCCGCCAGGTCGTGGAAGCGGTTCGGGTCGAGCAGGCGCAGACGCGCGAAGTGACTGTCCTGGCCCAGTTGTTCCGGGGTCGCGGTCAACAGCAGGACGCCCGGAATCGTTTCCGCAAGCTGCTCGACCAGGGAGTATTCAGGGCTGACCTGATCTTCGTGCCACACCAGGTGGTGTGCTTCGTCGACCACCATCAAGTCCCAACCGGCCGCGAACAGCGCGTCCTGGGCTTTCTCGTCGTCCACCAGCCACTCCAGGGCCACGAGGGCGAGCTGGGTGTCTTCGAACGGGTTGGTGGCGTCGCTTTCGATGAAGCGTTCTTCGTCGAACAGCGCGACCTGCAGGTTGAAGCGGCGGCGCATCTCCACCAGCCACTGGTGCTGGAGGTTTTCCGGTACCAGGATCAGCACGCGATTGGCGCGGCCCGAGAGCAGTTGGCGATGGATCACCAGACCGGCTTCGATGGTTTTACCCAGGCCCACTTCGTCGGCCAGCAAGACCCGTGGCGCAATGCGGTCGGCCACTTCGCGGGCGATGTGCAGCTGGTGCGCGATCGGTTGCGCACGCACGCCACCCAGGCCCCACAGCGACGACTGCAGTTGGCGGCTGGTGTGTTCCAGGGTGTGATAACGCAGGGCGAACCAGGCCAGGGGATCGATCTGCCCGGCGAACAGCCGGTCGCTGGCGAGACGGAACTGGATGAAGTTCGACAGTTGGGTTTCCGGCAGGGTGACCACTTCGTTCTGCGCGTCGAGGCCGTGATAGACCAGCAGGCCATCGACGTCGTCGACTTCGCGTACGGTCAGTTTCCAGCCTTCGAAGTGAGTGATGGTGTCGCCCGGCGAAAACCGTACACGTGTGAGGGGCGCATTCCGTAGCGCGTACTGGCGAGTGTCGCCAGTGGCCGGGTAGAGCACGGTCAGCAAGCGGCCGTCCTGTGCCAGAACGGTGCCCAAACCCAGCTCCGCTTCGCTGTCACTGATCCAGCGTTGCCCCGGTTGATACTGCTGCGCCATGCTGCCTGACTCCCACCTTGAAAAAGCGGGCTATCTTAACGGAATCAGGTCTCCAGACCAAAGGAATACCTGTGCAGGAACTGCCCTGGGCTGCGATCTTTTGATCTTGCCGGGCTGAGGAAATCGTAGCCTGTGACAGTTCCCGCCGTGCCGATAGAGACGCAGTTTGCGACCGATGGCTCAAGTCGCCGTCGCCGCGGCCGACAGCCTGCTGACAGGAGACTGATAAATATGCTGCCACCGATGCTCCCCTTGAGTGCCGTGCCGATCACTTCCCAGCACGACCCGGTCCGCCCGCGCCCGGACATCGCACCCGTCGTGCCGATGCAGGAAAGTGCCAGCGACAGCACCATCGACCTGCAAAAACGTGATCCGGAGGAGGCCGCCCTGTTGCTGCGCGAGGAGCAGCGGCGCAAGCAGGAGCAGCAAAGACGCCGCCGTGAGGCCGACGAGGACCCGGAGGCGCACCTGGCAATCCCGGGCAACGAACTCAATGCCGACAACACCGTGCCGGTGGCTCCGTTGATGGAAGGCCAGCCTCGCCAGGGGCTGTGGGTCGATATCGAGATTTGAGCCGGTGGCTGGTCAGCGCCGTCGCCAGACCGCATTATTGGCACAATCCTGCCGAACCCTGCGGCAACTGAATTTCATTTCAAGCGATGCACTGACGCCATGAGCCAAGATGACAAGCTAATCGACCTTAATGCTGAACGCGCCAAGCGTGTCCATGACCTCAACGACAAGCGCCTGAATGAAGTGCGCCAGGCGTTCGAGCAGGCCATGCCGTTGGGCAAGGCGAAGAAAAAGCCAAAGAACAAACCGAAAAAACGTTGAATCCCCCTGCATCGATTGATGCAGGTCAGTTTTTCCCTCCTTCTATGCCCGGCCCCGGGCAACATTGATCCCGGTCAATATTCGCTCCTGCCTGATTGGTTACCTTGGCTCCATCGCAACAGGGCAACTGCAGGAGACGCGTCATGTTTTTCGACAACGTGGTGATCGCCGGAGTGCTGACCGTCAGCCTCATGTTTGTATTTTTTGCAGGGTTCGGATTTTTTATCTGGAAAGACTCGCACAAGCGAAAAAAGCCGTAGGTCTTTCTGGATGCAATGAGCACGCAAGGCATTTTGGGCAACTTCGGTTGCCCTTTTTTTTTGCCTGCGATTTCTATCGGGCACACAAAACATCTGTAGGAGCTGAGCTTGCTCGCGATAGCGGTTTAACATCCAACGTAGATGCTGAATGTTACGGCCTCTTCGCGAGCAAGCTCAGCTCCTACAGGTTTCGGGTTGTTTGCCTTTCTTGCGGCAATAAAAAAGGCGCGGTCCTCACGGAGCGCGCCTTTTTCGTACAACAGCCTATCAGCTACCCAGCGCCTTCGACGCCAGCCAGAACAGGCCGGCCGACAGGGCGACCGTGGCCGGCAGGGTCAGGACCCAGGCCAGCAGGATGGTCTTGACGGTGCCACCTTGCAGGCCGCTTTTGTTGGCGACCATGGTGCCGGCCACGCCCGAGGACAGGACGTGGGTGGTCGACACCGGCAGGCTGAAGATGTTGGCCATGCCGATCAGGCTCGCGGTGGTGATCTGCGCCGACATGCCTTGGGAATAGGTCATGCCTTGCTTGCCGATCTTCTCGCCGATGGTCAGTACCACGCGTTTCCAGCCAACCATGGTACCCAGGCCCAGGGCCAGGGCGACCGCCAGGATGACCCAGAACGGAGCGTATTCAGTGGTCGTGGTCAGGTCCTTGCGCAGCTTGTCCAGGTCGGCCTTTTCACGGGCGCCCAGGATTGGCAATTTGCTGACTTTCTTCGCCGTGTCGTCCAGGCACAGCAGGTAACGGCGGACTTCGATGCGGCTTTCCGACGACAACGAGTGGTAGTCGGATACACCTTTAAGGGTGCCAAGCAATGCGTCGATGGTCGGTTCGGTCTGCTGCGGGTTGCAGCGGAACTTCTCCGGCAAATCGCCTTCCAAGCTTTTGCCCAGGGCCAGGAACTCGCCCAGGGAGTCGGCGTTGCGCTTGTAGAACTGGCTCAAGTGCAAGGTCGCGTCGCGGGTACGTTCGATCTGGTAGGTGGTGCTGTTCAGGTCGAGCACGAACTGCGCCGGCACGATACCGATCAGTACCAGCATGATCAGGCCGATACCTTTCTGGCCGTCGTTGGAGCCGTGCACGAAGCTCACGGCCATGGCCGAGATGACCAGCACCAGGCGGTTCCAGAACGGTGGGTGCTTCTTGTCGTCGATCTTGCGGCGCTGTTCCGGCGTCTTGTGCATCTTCGACAGCGGACGCCACCATTTAAGGCCGATCAGTATCAGCGCGGCGATCAGGAAACCTGCCATCGGCGAGAACACCAGCGACATGGCGATGTCGATCGCCTTTTGCCAGTTCACCCCGTCGGCCAGTGGAATCTCGTTGATCAGGGCATTGGCCAGGCCTACGCCGAGGATCGAACCGATCAGCGTGTGGGAGCTGGAGGCCGGAATACCGAAGTACCAGGTGCCCAGGTTCCAGGTGATGGCCGCTGCGAGCAGCGAGAAAACCATTGCCAGGCCGTGGCCGGTGTTCACGTTGATCAGCAGTTCAACTGGTAGCAGGTGGACAATGGCATACGCCACGCCAACGCCACCGAGCAATACGCCGAGGAAATTGAACACACCGGAAAAGAACACCGCCAGATGTGGGGGCATCGCTTTGGTGTAGATAACAGTGGCTACCGCGTTAGCGGTGTCATGAAATCCATTGATGAACTCGAAGGCGAGGACAAAAGCCAGGGCGAGCAAGAGGCTCACAAGCACCCAAGCATCCAGTCCGCTGAATAAATCGATCATGAAGGTTTTCTGACCCGGTCATAAGGGGGCGCGATTATGCCAGAAAAGACTGGAAATCGATGCACTTGCTGCTCATCGGTAACATTCTTCAACGAATTATTTTGCAACGGTGCCCATAACCCCGGTGAATTTCAGGGTTTTGCAAGTGATTGAATTTCTTTGGAAAGCCCGCAGGCACAGGGGTTTGCCTCACCTGTAGGGGGTGTGAGCATGCTTGTATGAAATTTCTGAAAAAAGGGTCAGATTCGAGCCTTCAACCTCGTCCGGTGGGCAAGGCGGCCGCTGCCCGCTCGTAGCGGGCGCAAAAGGCAATATTTGTACATTCCGCTTTTAACGGATGCAACGCAGACCCCGGCAGGTTTTCAAGCCCAGGCCATCATGGCTCTTCGGCTTTGAGTTCCTTTTCCATTTTTTCCAGTTCTTGCTTGAACACCTGATCCTGAACGGTGGCACGTTTGCGCCATGGCTTGCGTTCCGGTTCTGGCTGGGCGGCGTAGGTGGTGACTTCCCCGCCGTAAACTTCCTTGTAACGTTGTTCCTGGCGCTCAAGTTCCGCGCGCAGTTCGTCTTTTGTCACGGTGCTACCTTGATAGAGTTGAGATGAATTCTGGTGAAACGCGCTGCACTGATGTATTGACCGCACGCGTCGAATGCAAAAAGCCCTTGCAGGCATCGTTTTTGCGACAGTGCGATCTTTACTTCCATGTTGCAGGCGGCCACGGCACCAGAGATAAACAGCTGACGTAGCATCAGATCCTGTTTCAGCGAGCGCGTTGGCGCGATGCGGATGCAGTCGGCGTCAGGTGCTTGCTGTGGAGAGCGGCGATGGAACATCGCGCCACCGGGTAGCGGTATCGGCCAATAAAAATCCGAATGGCTACTGAATTACATTATAGCGAGCGATTGACAGAACACTATCACGATAGAGTTAAAAGTGGATCTTGATGTGTGATTGTTTTTTATCCATAACCGTTACTGGCAACTTGGGCATGGATGATGCCACTGTACGGCGATGTCTTTTTGCTGGCGCCATTAAGTCGCACAACTAAAGACAGTTACATTGCGCCTTGAAGTCTGCAGCGCCTGCGCAAGTACATGTACTGATGGCTGCATGACCGGTTGCGTCATGAGGAGCATGGATTGCGATTATCGAGCAATGGTTCGATAATCGCCCAGTGTCTTAGGGCCGGGCTTGTGTGCCCAGCAGCCAGTGCCCTGTAATAGCTCGCCGATCCGTCCGGGAAAAGGACCTTGTTATGAACGATCAACTGCGCAACTCCTTCGCTTCGGTGGCACCGCCGATCGTTGCTTCACCCGCCAAGCGAATCCAGGCCCTGACCGGTGATCCGGATTTCATGACCTCGCTGGCGCGTGGGCTTGCCGTGGTGCAAGCCTTCCAGGAGCGCAAGCGGCACCTGACCATTGCGCAGATCAGCCATCGCACGGAAATTCCCCGCGCCGCCGTGCGACGTTGCCTGCACACGCTGATCAAACTCGGTTATGCCACCACTGATGGCCGTACGTATTCGTTGCTGCCCAAAGTGCTGACACTCGGCCATGCCTATGTGTCCTCGACGCCGCTGGCCGTTTCTGCGCAACCCTACCTGGACCGCATGAGCGAGCAACTCCATGAGGCCTGCAACATGGCCACCCTGGAAGGCGATGACATTCTATATATCGCCCGCTCGGCGACCACCCAGCGCCTGATTTCGGTCGACCTTTCGGTGGGCGGACGCCTGCCGGCCTACTGCACGTCGATGGGCAGGATCCTGCTCGCCGCCCTCGATGACACTTCATTGCGCGAGTATCTTGACCACGCCGACCTGCAAGCCAAGACCAGTCGAACCATTCACACCCCCGAAGCCTTGCTCGAATGCCTGCAGGAAGTACGTCAGCAGGGTTGGTGCATCGTCGATCAGGAGCTGGAGCAGGGACTGCGCTCGATCGCTGTCCCGGTGTACGACGCTTCCGGCCAGGTGGTCGCGGCACTCAACGTCAGTACCCACGCCGGCCGGGTCAGCCGCAGCGAGCTTGAACAGCGTTTCTTGCCCGGTCTGTTGAGTGCGAGTCGGGACCTCAGCACCCAGCTGTTCTCCTAAGCTGTTCGATAATCGCACGGAGTCGCTTTTGGTGAATTGACGCTGTTTCCTGCGGATTATTACTGTCGCGGCTGCGCCAACCCTTCGGCTGGCACCTGTTCGACTGTGTACTTTTGCGCGGAATAAAAATAATGAACCAGCCCCAGTCTGCTGTAGGTAACTGCCTCGACGTGCAGTCCTTCATCAATGCCCAACCCATTTCGCGCTATCAGTGGCGAGTGGTGATCCTGTGTTTCCTGATTGTCTTCCTCGATGGCCTCGATACGGCGGCCATGGGCTTCATCGCGCCCGCCCTGTCCCAGGATTGGGGTATCGATCGCGCCAGCCTCGGCCCGGTGATGAGTGCGGCGCTGATCGGCATGGTCTTTGGGGCACTGGGCTCCGGCCCGCTGGCTGACCGGTTTGGGCGCAAGGTCGTGCTGGTCGGGGCGGTGCTGTTGTTCGGTGCCTTCAGCCTGGCGTCGGCCTACAGCACCAACGTCGACCAGTTGCTGGTGTTGCGCTTTTTGACCGGCCTTGGCTTGGGCGCGGGCATGCCGAACGCCACGACCCTGTTGTCGGAATACACCCCGGAGCGCAAGAAATCCCTGCTGGTGACCAGCATGTTCTGCGGCTTCAACCTGGGCATGGCCGGTGGCGGATTCATTTCGGCCAAGCTGATTCCGGCGTTCGGCTGGCACAGCCTGCTGTTGATCGGCGGGATCCTGCCGTTGATCCTCGGCGTCGTGTTGCTGTTCTGGCTACCCGAATCGGCGCGCTTTCTGGTCGTGCGTAATCGCGGCACCGACAAAGTACGCAAGACGCTGGCGCCCATCGATCCGACGGTGGTGGCGCAGGCATCGGGCTTCAGCGTGCCGGAACAGAAAACCGTGAAGGCGCGCAACGTGTTTGCGGTGATCTTCAGCGGCACCTACAGCGTCGGCACCTTGTTGTTGTGGCTGACTTATTTCATGGGCTTGGTGATCGTTTACCTTCTCACCAGCTGGCTGCCAACCCTGATGCGCGACAGTGGCGCAAGCATGGAGCAGGCCGCGTTCATCGGCGCGCTGTTCCAGTTCGGTGGGGTGTTGAGCGCGGTGGGTGTAGGCTGGGCCATGGATCGCTTCAATCCGCACAAGGTCATCGGCACGTTCTATCTGTTGGCCGGGGTGTTTGCCTACGCGGTAGGGCAGAGCCTGGGCAATATCACCCTCCTGGCGACCTTGGTGTTGGTGGCCGGCATGTGTGTCAACGGTGCGCAATCGGCGATGCCGTCGCTGGCGGCGCGGTTTTATCCGACTCAAGGGCGTGCCACCGGGGTGTCGTGGATGCTCGGGATTGGCCGTTTCGGCGCGATCCTGGGGGCATGGATGGGCGCGACCCTGCTGGGGCTGGGCTGGAACTTCGAGCAAGTGCTGACGGCGCTGGTGATTCCGGCGGCGTTGGCGACTGCGGCGGTGCTGATCAAGGGTGTGGTCAGTCACGCGGATGCGACCTGACATTTTACCTTGATCGTTGATCGTTCCCACGCTCTGCGTGGGAACGCCTCAATGGACGCTCTGCGTCTGCTTTTGGGACGCGGAGCGTCCCGGGCTGCATTCCCACGCAGAGCGTGGGAACGATCAATCAAAGAAACGGTAGCCTGACAACAATGTGTTCGATAAACGAACGCTCAGTCGATTATCGGATTGTTTGGCGTATGGCAGGAGCTTAATCTTTAACCAATTCGGCGCTGCGCATCGGCGCCTTTTCACCACGTTGGTTAATAAAAAATGGGAGCCTGCCCCAATGGCTGAAATTCTTTCGCTGCACGACGCGGTGAAGCAATTCGTGAACGACGGCGATACGGTCGCACTCGAAGGCTTTACTCACCTGATCCCGACAGCAGCGGGTCACGAAATCATTCGCCAGGGCAAGAAAGACCTGACCCTGGTACGGATGACCCCTGACCTGATCTACGATCAGTTGATCGGTGCCGGTTGTGCTCGCAAGCTGATTTTCTCCTGGGGTGGCAATCCTGGCGTCGGTTCGTTGCATCGTCTGCGTGACGCCGTCGAAAAGCAGTGGCCCCACGCCCTGGAAATTGAAGAACACAGCCACGCCGACCTGGCCAACGCCTATGTCGCCGGCGCTTCCGGCCTGCCGTTCGCAGTGCTGCGTGCCTACGCCGGTTCCGACCTGCCGAAGGTCAACCCGCTGATCAAGTCCGTTACCTGCCCGTTCACCGGCGAAGTGCTGGCCGCCGTGCCTTCGGTACGCCCGGATATCACCGTGATCCACGCGCAAAAAGCCGACCGCAAGGGCAACGTGCTGTTGTGGGGCATTCTCGGCGTGCAGAAAGAAGCTGCGCTGGCCGCCAAGCGCTGCATCGTCACCGTCGAGGAAATCGTCGACGACCTGAACGCGCCGATGAACTCCTGTGTCCTGCCAACCTGGGCCCTGAGCGCGGTTTGCCACGTCCCTGGTGGCGCGCATCCGTCCTACGCCCACGGTTACAACGAGCGCGACAACCGCTTCTACCAGGCTTGGGACCCGATTGCCCGCGACCGTGAAACCTTCACTGCGTGGATCAACGAGTACATCCATGGCAGCGCTGACTTCAGCGAGTTCCAGGCCAAACTGGCCGCCGCTTCGGAGGCGAAGTAATGACTTACACCACCAATGAAATGATGACCGTCGCTGCCGCCCGCCGCCTGAAGAACGGTTCCGTATGCTTTGTGGGTATCGGCCTGCCGTCGAAAGCGGCCAACCTGGCGCGCCTGACCTCCTCGCCAGACGTGGTGCTGATCTACGAATCGGGCCCGATCGGCGCCAAGCCGAGCGTACTGCCACTGTCGATCGGTGACGGTGAACTGGCGGAAACCGCTGATACCGTGGTCCCGACCGGTGAGATTTTCCGCTACTGGCTGCAGGGTGGGCGTATCGACGTCGGTTTCCTCGGCGCTGCGCAAGTCGACCGTTTCGGCAACATCAACACCACCGTGGTCGGTGATTACCACGCACCGAAAGTGCGCCTGCCGGGTGCCGGTGGCGCGCCGGAGATTGCCGGTTCCGCCAAGAGCGTGCTGATCATCCTCAAGCAGTCGTCGCGTTCCTTCGTCGACAAACTCGACTTCATCACGTCGGTCGGCCATGGCGAGGGCGGTGATTCACGCAAGCGTCTGGGCCTGCCGGGCGCAGGTCCCGTAGGGATCATTACCGACCTGTGCATCATGGAGCCGGAAACCGGCACCCACGAATTTGTGGTCACTGCACTGCACCCGGGCGTGACCCGCGAGCAAGTGGTCGCGGCTACCGGTTGGCCGATCCGTTTTGCCGACAACGTCGACACCACCGCCGAGCCGACCGAGGTCGAGCTGACCGCACTGCGCGATCTGGAAGCCCGCACCGCAGCGGCCCACGGCCAAGCACCAGGAGAAGCATGATGCGTGAAGTTTATATCTGCGACGCGATTCGCACCCCCATCGGCCGTTTCGGCGGAGGCCTGTCGGCGGTTCGTGCCGATGACCTGGCCGCCGTGCCGATCAAGGCCCTGATGGAGCGCAACCCGTCGGTGGACTGGAACGCAGTGGACGAGGTGTTCCTCGGCTGCGCCAACCAGGCCGGTGAAGACAACCGCAACGTGGCGCGCATGGCGCTTCTGCTGGCGGGTCTGCCGGAATCGATTCCTGGCGTGACGCTCAATCGCCTGTGCGCTTCGGGCATGGATGCCATCGGCACCGCGTTCCGTGCCATCGCCAGTGGCGAAATGGAGCTGGCGATTGCCGGTGGCGTCGAATCGATGTCCCGCGCACCGTTCGTGATGGGCAAGGCCGACGCCGCGTTCTCGCGCAACATGAAACTTGAAGACACCACCATCGGCTGGCGCTTCATCAACCCGTTGATGAAAGCCCAATACGGTGTGGATGCGATGCCGCAGACCGCCGACAACGTCGCTGACGATTACGAAGTGTCCCGTGAAGACCAGGACGCTTTCGCCCTGCGCAGCCAGCAACGCACCGCTGCCGCGCAAGCCGCGGGCTTTTTCGCCGAAGAAATCGTCGAAGTGCGCATTGCCCACAAGAAGGGTGAAACGGTGGTCAGCCAGGATGAGCATCCTCGCGCCGACACGTCCCTGGAAACCCTGGCCAAACTCAAACCGGTCAATGGCCCGGACAAAACCGTCACCGCCGGCAACGCTTCCGGTGTGAACGACGGCGCGGCGGCCCTGATCCTGGCCTCGGCCGAAGCGGTGAAAAAGCACGGCCTGACGGCTCGCGCCAAAGTATTGGGCATGGCCAGCGCCGGTGTTGCACCTCGGGTGATGGGTATTGGCCCGGTGCCAGCGGTGCGCAAGCTGACCGAACGCCTGGGTGTGGCGGTCAGCGATTTCGACGTCATAGAACTCAACGAAGCGTTCGCCAGCCAGGGCCTGGCGGTGCTGCGCGAACTGGGGCTGGCGGACGACGCACCTCAAGTCAACCCGAACGGTGGCGCCATTGCCTTGGGCCATCCGTTGGGCATGAGCGGTGCGCGACTGGTTTTGACAGCTCTGCATCAGCTGGAAAAAACCGGTGGCAAGAAAGGTCTGGCGACCATGTGCGTCGGTGTCGGCCAAGGTCTGGCCCTGGCAATCGAGCGCGTCTGACGCGCTCGAAAAGACTTATAAGAGGAATGTTTCATGACTGACAAGCCTGGTTACCGTCGCCCGCAGGAAGGCACCCAGCCTGCCTACCTGCACCCGACCTATCAATCCACCAACCTGCGCTCGCCGTCCAAACCGCTGGTGTTCCTGCCGCATTCGCTGTCGGAAATCACCGGTCCTACCGTGGGTGCCGAGCGCATCAACGAGAAGGACAACGACCTGACCGCCCAGCACGAGGGACAGCCTCAGGGCGAACGCATCATCGTCCACGGCCGTGTGCTGGACGAAAACGGTTTCCCGGTGCCGGGGATTCTGGTGGAGATCTGGCAGGCCAACGCCGCCGGTCGCTACAACCATGCTCGTGACCTGCACGATGCACCGCTGGACCCGAACTTCACCGGCACCGGCCGTACCGTGACCGACGCCGATGGCTGGTACCAGTTCCAGACCATCAAGCCCGGCGCGTATCCGTGGGGTAACCACCACAACGCCTGGCGCCCGGCGCACATCCATTTCTCGCTGTTCGGGCCGAGCATCCTGACGCGCCTGGTCACGCAGATGTATTTCCCGGGGGATCCGCTGCTGGCGTACGACCCGATCTACAACTGCGTGCCGGATACCAGCGCCAAGGAGCGTTTGATCGCCACGTTCGATCTTGAAAAAACCATCCCTTCCTATGCCCTTGGGTATCGCTGGGACATCGTATTGCGCGGCCGCGATGCCACGCCGATGGAGAAATAAGATGACGCTGACCGCGACCACGTCCCACACCGTCGGGCCGTACTACCACATTGGCTTGACCTGGCTGAACCGCGAGAACCTGACCGTCGAACAAACCCTGGGCGAGCGCGTGGCGATCACCGGGCAAGTGGTCGATGGCAACGGTGATGTCGTCAACGACGCGATGCTGGAAGTCTGGCAGGCCAACGCCGCCGGCAAGTACGACCACCCTGAAGACGATCAGGACAAACCCCTGGACCCGAACTTCGAAGGCTTTGGCCGGGTGCCGGTGGATGCCGAAGGGCGTTTCCGTTTCACCACCGTCAAGCCGGGCACGGTCGAAGGCCTCAAGGGCACGACCCAGGCACCGCACCTGGTGGTGCTGGTGTTCGCCCGTGGCTTGGTGAAGCACTTGCTGACGCGGATCTACTTCGATGGCGAGCCGGCCAACTTGGACGACCCGCTGCTCGAATGCGTGCCGGCCGAGCGCCGCGGCACCTTGCTGGCCAAACAGGATGCGAGCGGTGTTTATCAGTGGAATGTGATTCTGCAGGGCACTGATGCAGAGACGGTGTTCTTCGATTATTGAGTCAATGAATGATCGTTCCCACGCTCTGCGTGGGAATGCCGCCATGGACGCTCTGCGTCCACTGTGACGCGGAGCGTCACGGGATGCATTCCCACGGGGACCGTGGGAACGATCGGTGTAAGACTGCATCTGCGGAACGGGACTGTTGCAAAGTGTGTCTAGACTCTCACTGTCCCCATTGAGTGAACAAAATAATGACAACCCCAACTACAGCTCCAGCAGCGCTCTACACCGGCGAAGAACGCAGCAAGCGGATCTTCGCCATTGTCGGCGCATCGTCGGGCAACCTCGTCGAATGGTTCGACTTCTACGTCTACGCCTTCTGTGCGATCTATTTCGCGCCCGCCTTTTTCCCGTCCGACAACCCCACGGTGCAGTTGGTCAACACCGCGGGCGTCTTTGCCGCCGGGTTCCTGATGCGTCCGATTGGCGGTTGGATTTTCGGTCGCGTCGCGGACAAGCACGGGCGCAAGAATTCGATGCTGATATCGATTCTGATGATGTGCTTCGGTTCGTTGCTCATCGCCTGCCTGCCAACCTACAAGGACATCGGCGTCTGGGCGCCGATCATGCTGCTGTTGGCCCGTTTGCTCCAGGGCCTGTCGGTGGGCGGCGAATACGGCACCACCGCCACCTACATGAGCGAAGTCGCCCTCAAGGGGCAGCGCGGTTTCTTCGCCTCCTTCCAGTACGTGACGCTGATCGGCGGGCAGTTGCTGGCGGTGTCGCTGGTGGTGATCCTGCAACAGTTCCTCACCGAGGATGACCTGCGTGCCTACGGCTGGCGGATTCCGTTCGTGGTCGGTGCCATGGCGGCATTGGTTTCGTTGTACCTGCGTCGTTCGCTGAAAGAAACCACCAGCAAGGAAATGCGCGAAAACAAGGACGCCGGCAGTATTCGCGCGTTGTTCCGCGACCATAAAGCCGCGTTCATCACCGTGCTCGGTTATACCGCCGGTGGCTCGCTGATTTTCTACACCTTCACCACGTACATGCAGAAGTACCTGGTGAACACCGCCGGCATGCAGGCCAAGACTGCCAGCTACATCATGACCGGCGCACTGTTCCTTTATATGTGCATGCAGCCGATCTTCGGCATGCTCTCGGACAAGATCGGTCGCCGGAACTCGATGCTGTGGTTTGGCGCACTCGGCACGCTGTGCACCGTGCCGATCCTGCTCAGCCTGAAAAGCGTCACCAGTCCGTTCCTGGCCTTCGTGCTGATTACCCTGGCGCTGGCGATTGTCAGTTTCTACACCTCGATCAGCGGTCTGGTAAAAGCCGAAATGTTCCCGCCTGAGGTGCGTGCACTGGGCGTTGGCCTGGCTTACGCGGTGGCGAATGCAATCTTCGGCGGTTCGGCGGAATATGTTGCCCTGAGCCTCAAAGCGGTCGGCATGGAAAACACCTTCTACTGGTACGTGACGTTGATGATGGCGATAGCGTTCCTGTTCAGCCTGCGTCTGCCCAAGCATGCGAAGTATCTAGAAAACGACCTTTGATCCACACCCGCGGGCCCGAGCGGCCCGCGCCTCCAGGGACTGTTTATGAACGAGCGACCGGGCAATCAATTGTTCGATGCCTATTTCACTGCCCGCGATATGCGCGAAGTGTTCTGCGATCAGGGCCGGGTCCAGGCCATGCTCGATTTCGAAGCGGCGCTGGCCCGGGCCGAAGCGCGGGTCGGTGTAATTCCGCATGCCGCGGTGGCACCGATTGAAGCGGCCTGCCAGGCCGGGCATTACGATTTTGCTGCCCTCGGCGAGGCGATTGCCACGGCGGGTAATTCGGCGATCCCGCTGGTCAAGGCCTTGGGCAAGCAGATCGCCGCGAGCGATGCGCAAGCCGAACGCTACGTGCACCTGGGCGCCACCAGCCAGGACGTGATGGACAGTGGCCTGGTGCTGCAATTGCGCCGGGCGCTGGAATTGATCGACAGCGATCTGGCACAACTGGGCGATACCCTCGCCAGCCAGGCCCAACGGTATGCGGCCACGCCATTGGCGGGACGCACCTGGCTGCAGCACGCGACGCCGGTCACCCTCGGCATGAAGATCGCCGGTTGGCTGGGTGCCGTCACCCGCAGCCGTCAACGTCTGCAAGAACTCAAGCCGCGCCTGCTGGTGCTGCAATTCGGTGGTGCATCCGGAACCCTCGCGGCTCTCGGTGATCAGGCGCTGCCGATTGCCCAGGCGTTGGCCGAGGAGCTGCAACTGAGCTTGCCTGACCAGCCCTGGCACACCCAGCGTGATCGCCTGGTGGAGTTTGGCTCGGTACTCGGATTGATCGCCGGTAGCCTCGGCAAACTCGGTCGCGATATCAGCTTGTTGATGCAGACCGAAGCCGCCGAGGTGTTCGAGCCTTCGGCGCCGGGCAAGGGCGGCTCTTCGACCATGCCACATAAACGCAATCCAGTTGGCGCGGCGGTGCTGATTGGCGCGGCGACTCGCGTGCCTGGCCTGCTGTCGACACTGTTCAGTGCCATGCCGCAGGAGCACGAGCGCAGCCTGGGACTGTGGCACGCCGAGTGGGAAACCCTGCCGGAGATTTGCTGCCTGGTGTCCGGCAGTCTCAAGCAAGCGCTGTTGGTCACGGGCGGGCTGGAAGTGGACGCCGAACGCATGGCGCGCAACCTCGACCTGACCCAGGGCCTGGTGCTCGCTGAAGCGGTGAGCATCGTCCTCGCACAACGGGTTGGCCGCGACACCGCGCACCACCTGTTGGAGCAATGCTGCAAACGCGCCGTGGCTGAAAAACGCCATCTGCGCGCCGTACTCGGCGACGAGCCGCAAGTGACCGCCGAGCTGTCGGCCACTGAACTCGATCATCTGCTGGACCCCGCCCATTACCTCGGTCAGGCCCGTACCTGGGTCGAGCGAGCGGTGGCTGAACACTCTGCATTGACTGCCTGAAGGAGACTGCTGTGGCTTTCGTTCAACTCGCCGATGGCGAACTGCATTACCAACTCGATGGGCCGGTGGATGCACCGGTACTGGTGCTGTCCAACTCGCTGGGCACTGACCTGCATATGTGGGACGCGCAGATTCCGGCGTTCACGGAGCACTTTCGTGTGCTGCGTTTCGACACCCGCGGCCACGGCCAATCGTTGGTGACACCGGGGCCTTATAGCATCGAGCAACTGGGCCGTGACGTCCTGGCGCTGCTGGATGCCTTGCACATCGAACGCGCACATTTCTGTGGCCTGTCCATGGGCGGGCTGATCGGGCAATGGCTGGGCATCAACGCAGGCGAGCGCCTGAACAAATTGATCGTGTGCAACACGGCGGCGAAAATCGGCGATCCGTCGATCTGGAACCCGCGTATCGAAACCGTGCTGCGTGACGGTCAGGCGGCCATGGTCGCCTTGCGAGATGCATCGATCGCACGCTGGTTCACCCCGGACTTCTCCGAAGCCAACCCGGCAGCGGCCAAGCAGATTACCGACATGCTGGCGGCCACTTCGCCTGAAGGCTATGCGGCCAACTGTGCGGCGGTGCGCGATGCCGATTTCCGTGATCAGTTGTCCTCGATCAAGGCGCCGCTGCTGGTGATCGCCGGCACCCAGGATGCGGTCACGCCACCGTCCGGTGGGCACTTCATCCAGGAACACGTGCCGGGCGCCGAGTACGCCGAGTTCTATGCCGCGCACTTGTCCAACGTCCAGGCCGGCGCTGATTTCAGCGATCGCGTACTGGCCTTTCTGACGGCTCGTTGAGGGAAATTCCGTGGACGAGAAACAACGTTACGACGAGGGCATGAAGGTCCGTCGCGCCGTTCTGGGCGACGCCCATGTCGACCGCAGCCTGACCACCCTGACCGAGTTCAACTCGGAGTTCCAGGAAATGATCACCCGCCACGCCTGGGGTGATATCTGGACCCGTCCTGGCCTGCCGCGCCATACCCGCAGCCTGATCACCATCGCCATGCTGATCGGCATGAACCGCGAGGGTGAACTCAAACTGCACCTGCGCGCCGCTGCCAACAACGGCGTGAGCCGCAGCGAGATCAAGGAAGTGATCATGCAGAGCGCGATCTACTGCGGGATTCCGGCAGCCAATGCGACGTTCCACCTGGCGGAGTCGGTGTGGGATGAGTTGGGGGTTGAATCGCGGGAGTGATCCCCCGCGATTGATCGTTCCCACGCTCTGCGTGGGAATGCCTCAACGGACGCTCCGCGTTCGGCTTTGGAAGGGACGCGGAGCGTCCCGGGCTGCATTCCCACGCAGAGCGTGGGAACGATCGGTCTCTAGAGCAGGCTGATCGGATAGCTGATGATTACGCGGTTCTCATCGAACTCGTTGTTGCTGTAGTCGCGACGGATCGTCGAGTTGCGCCATTTCACGTTCAGGTCTTTCAGCGCACCGCTCTGCACGGTGTAGCCCAGTTCACTTTCACGACCCCATTCCTTGCCATCGGTGATCGTGCCGGTGTGCACGTTATCGCCGCTGATATAACGGTTCATCAGGGTCAGCCCCGGCACGCCAAGGGCAGCGAAGTTGTAGTCGTGGCGTACTTGCCAGGATTTTTCCCGGGCGTTGTCGTAGCTGGAGTTGTAGCTGTCGTTGGCCAGGGTGCCGCCGCTGGTGCCATTGACCCGCATCCACGGGCTGTCGCCGGTGAGTTTCTGCAGGCCGACGTAGAAGGTGTTGCCGCCGTACTTGGCCGAGAACAGGCCGTACATGGTTTTGTTGTCCAGCTCGCCGGCCCGGGCGCTGCCGTCATCCTTGCCATAGAAGTAACCGAGGTTGGCACCCAGGGTCCAGGCGCCGATAGGTTGGCTGTGGGTCAGGTTGATGAATTGCTGGCTGTAGATGTCCTTGAGTTCGGCGTTCCACACCCCGATCTGGGTGCGTTTGTCGTTGAACAGGTATTCGCCGCCCTGGAAGTTGAAACGGTCGGAGGTGAACGCGGCTTTGCCGGTCATCGACATGTCGCCCATGCTGCTGTCATCGCGCGGGCTGTTCTGGCGGAACTGGCCGCCGTACAGCGTCAGGCCGTCGATTTCCTTCGAGGTGAGCTGTCCGCCACGGAAGGTCTGCGGCAGGGAGCGACCGTCGTCCGAACGCAGGATCGGCAGTACCGGCATCCATTCGCCAACCTTCGCTTCGGTCTGCGACAGCTTGGCTTTGAACGCCACGTTGGTGCGGCCGAAGTTGTCGGCCGGGCGGCCGTCACTGTCCAGCGGCAGCAGCTGGGTACCGCCCGTGCCTTTGCCGCCATCGAGTTTCACCGAGTACAGCCCCAGCACGTCCATGCCGAAACCGACGGTGCCCTGGGTAAACCCGGACTTGGCATCGAGAATGAAACTCTGCGTCCACTCTTCGGCCTTGCCCTGGGCCTTGGTCGGGTTGGTGAAGTTGCGGTTGATGTAGAAGTTGCGCAGGTTCAGGTTGACCTTGGCCCCTTCGACAAAACCCGACTCCTCGGCCTGGGCGGGCAGGGCTGCGCTCGCCAGGGCGACGGCGATCAGGCTGGGAACGAAATACTGAGCGGAAGAAGGCGTCATGGGCTCGGGTCTCTCTAATTCTTGGGGATGAAACAGGGTGATGCCGCAACCCGGGGTTGCAGACGTGCATTGGAAATCAGGACAAGCGGGGCGGATCAGCCGGAGAGGGCAGGGCGCGGGGGCATGGCATCGGACCTGTTGTTATTGGTTTTGTTGGTCGAATGGTGATGTGAATGTACTAGATGGTTCAATCGTTGAAAGCAGTTTTTGGGCGATTATCGAACCGAGATTGGTTTTGAATTTGTGGTGGTTATGCGGGCCTCATCGCGAGCAGGCTCGCTCCCACAATGGACCGCATTTTTTCTGAAGGAACTGGGTCAACTGTGGGAGCGAGCCTGCTCGCGATGGGGCCATCACAGGCACCACAATTTTCCCGCACCCAACAAAAAGCCCACCAAAAGGTGGGCTTAGTGTTTTCACCGCGCTATCAGAAATACTTCATCTTCGGCGCTTCTTCTTTCAACGGCTCGTTCTTCGCCGTCTGTTCATTCCAGCCACCGCCCAGGGCCTTGTACAGGTTGACCTGGCTGACCAGCTGCGCCAGACGGTCGGTGATCAATGCCTGTTGGGCACTGAACAGCTGGCGCTGGGCATCGAGGAAGGTCAGGTTGCTGTCGACACCGATACGGTAGCGACGCTCGGCCAGGCGGTAGTAGTCCTGGTTGGCATTGACGAAATCCTGCTGTGCCTGCAACTGCTGCACGTAGGTCTGGCGCGCGGCCAGGCCGTCGGCGACTTCCTGGAAGGCCGTCTGGATGGACTTCTCGTAGTTCGCCACGCCAATGTCTTTCTGGATTTTCGAGTAATCCAGGCTGGCGCGCAGGCTGCCGGCGTTGAAGATCGGCAGGTTGATCTGCGGCTGGAACAGCCAGGTGCCCGAACCACCCTTGAACAGGCCGGACAGGTCCGGGCTCAGGGTCCCGGCGTTGGCCGTCAGGCTGATGCTCGGGAAGAACGCTGCCCGCGCCGCGCCAATGTTGGCGTTGGCGGCCTTGAGGTTGTACTCGGCTTGCAGGATGTCTGGACGACGCTGCAGCAAGTCCGACGGCAGGCCAGGCGGTACTTCGGCCAGCAGGTCGTCGTTCAGCGGTTTGGCCGCTTGCAGGTTGGCCGGGATGCCGGTGCCGAGCAGCAGCACCAGGCTGTTTTCATCCTGGGCGACCTGACGGGTGTACTTGGCCAGTTGCGCACGGGCGTTTTCCACCGAGGTGCGCGACTGTGCCAGGTCCAGGGCCGAAGCGACCCCCACTTCGTTGCTGCGTGCGGTGAGCTTGTAGCTCTCCTCGAACGCGGCCAGGGTGTCCTGGGTCAGCTTGTACAGTTCCTTGTCGGCCTGCCAGGTCAGGTAGGCATTGGCCACGCTGGCCACCAGGCTGATCTGGGTACTGCGCCGGCCTTCTTCGGTGGCGAAGTACTTCTGCAGGGCTTCTTCGTTCAGGCTGCGAATCCGGCCGAACATATCCAGTTCATAGGCACTGATGCCAACGGTGGCCGAATAGGAACTGGTGATGCCTGCCTCGCCGGACTGCGAAGCGTCAGCCGGCAAGCGCTGGCGGCTGCCGGTACCGTTGGCCGAAACGGCCGGGAACAGATCGGCGCGCGAGATGCGGTATTGAGCCGCAAAGGCGTCGATGTTCAAGGCCGCGACACGCAGGTCTCGGTTGTTTTCCAGGGACAGCTGAATCAGCTGCTGCAGCGCCGGGTCATGGAAAAACTGCTTCCAGCCCTGCTCGGCAGCGGCCTGCGCCGGTGCCTGGGCCGGCGAGTATGCCAGGCCCTGCGGGTATTGTTCTGCCACCGGTGCATCCGGCCGCTGATAGTCAGGTATCAGCGAGCAGCCACTGAGCACGAAGGCGGCGACTGCCAGGGAGAGTAGCGACTTGCTCATTAGCCAGCCTCTTTAGAAGGTTCAATGGCGTCTTGCTGGTCGACGTTTTTACGCTGACCCAGGGCCGACACAGTGACGAAGAACAGTGGGACCCAGAAGATCGCCAACACGGTTGCCGTGATCATACCGCCAATCACACCGGTGCCGATTGCATGCTGGCTACCGGAGCCTGCGCCCGTGGAGATCGCCAGGGGTACCACGCCAAGCACGAACGCGAGCGAGGTCATGATGATCGGTCGCAGACGCATGCGGCAGGCTTCGATGGCTGCCTCGCGCAGGCTACGCCCTTGTTCGTGCAGTTCCTTGGCAAATTCGACAATCAGGATGGCGTTTTTCGCCGCCAGGCCGATGGTCGTCAACAAGCCCACCTGGAAGTACACGTCGTTGGACAGGCCGCGCAGGCTGGTGGCCATCAGCGCACCGATGATCCCCAGCGGCACCACCAGCATCACCGCGATCGGAATCGACCAGCTTTCATAGAGTGCCGCCAGGCACAGGAACACCATCAGCAACGACAGGGCGTACAGCGCCGGCGCTTGCGAACCCGACAGACGTTCCTCGTAGGACAGGCCGGTCCAGGAAATACCGACACCGGCTGGCAGTTTCTTGGCGATGGCTTCGACTTCGGCCATCGCTTCACCGGTGGAGTAACCCGGTGCCGGGGCGCCGAGGACTTCCACCGCTTCCACGCCGTTATAACGGGCGAGTTTCGGCGATCCGTAAATCCACTCACCCTTGGCGAACGCCGAGAACGGCACCATGGTGCCGACGCTGTTGCGCACGTACCACTTCTGCAGGTCTTCAGGGCTCATGCGTGCACCGGGCTGGCCTTGCACGTAAACCTTCTTCACTCGACCACGGTCGATGAAGTCGTTGACGTAGCTACTGCCCAGGGCGATCGACAGGGTGTTGTTGATGTCGGCGATGGTAATGCCCAGGGCACTGGCCTTCTCGTCATCGATTTCCAGCTGGTATTGCGGCTCATCGTTCAAGCCGTTCGGACGCACTTGCGTCAGGATCTTGCTTTGCGCCGCCATGCCGAGGAACTGGTTGCGGGCTTCCATCAGCTTGTCGTGACCGATACCGGCGCGGTCCTGCAGGAACACGTCGAAACCGGTGGCGTTACCCAACTCCAGTACCGCCGGAGGCGCGAAGGCAAACACCATGGCGTCACGGAAGGTGAAGAAGTGTTGCTGGGCACGGGCTGCGACCTTGAACACGCTGTTGTCGGCGTTACGATCTTCCCATGGGCGCAGCATGATGAACGCCATGCCCGAGCTCTGGCCACGGCCGGCGAAGTTGAAGCCGGTCACGGTAAACACCGAGTTCACCGCATCGCCTTCACCGCCATCCTTGCCTGGACGCAGCAGGAATTCACGCATTTCGTCCACGACCACCTGGGTGCGCTGGGCTGTCGAACCGGCAGGGGTCTGTACCTGGGCGAACAGTACGCCCTGGTCTTCTTCCGGCAGGAACGCGGTTGGAATGCGGGTGAACAGCCAGATCATGCCTACGACGATGATGAGATAGGCCAACAGGTACGGCGCCTTGTGCGTCAGCATGCTGCCCACGCCACGCTCGTAGCTTTTGACGCCACGGTCGAAGTTGCGGTTGAACCAGCCGAAGAAGCCGCGTTTCGGGGTGTGGTGCTCGCCCTTCGGAATCGCCTTGAGCATGGTGGCGCAAAGCGCCGGCGTGAAGATCAGGGCAACCAGTACCGACAGGGCCATGGCCGAGACGATGGTGATCGAGAACTGTTTGTAGATCACACCGGTGGAGCCGCTGAAGAACGCCATTGGCAGCAGTACCGCCGACAGCACCAGGGCGATACCCACCAGTGCACCCTGGATCTGGCCCATGGACTTCTTGGTGGCTTCTTTCGGTGACAGGCCTTCTTCGCTCATCACCCGTTCGACGTTTTCCACCACGACGATGGCGTCGTCCACCAGCAAGCCGATGGCCAGCACCATACCGAACATGGTCAGGGTGTTGATGCTGAACCCGGCTGCCGCGAGGATGCCGAATGTACCGAGCAATACCACCGGCACCGTCATCGTGGTGATGATGGTGGCGCGGAAGTTCTGCAGGAACAGGAACATTACCAGGAACACCAGCCCGACCGCTTCGACCAGGGTGTGAACCACGCCCTTGATCGATTCAGTCACCACTGGTGTGGTGTCATACGGGAACACCACTTCCATCCCTTCGGGGAAGAACGGCTTGAGGTTGTCGATAGTCGTGCGCAGGGCCTTGGCGGTATCCAGGGCGTTGGCGCCGGTGGCCAGTTTCACGGCCAGGCCGGACGCAGGGGCACCGTTGAACTGGGCGTTGATGCTGTAGTTTTCACCGCCCAGGCCGACGCTGGCGACATCTTTCAGGCGAACCTGGGAGCCGTCCTTGTTGACCTTGAGCAGGATCTTTTCGAACTGCTCAGCGGTCTGCAGGCGGGTCTTGCCGATGATCGTCGCGTTCAGCTGCGTGCCGGGCAGGGCGGGCAGGCCGCCGAGCTGGCCGGACGACACTTGGACGTTCTGTGCGGCAATGGCGGTCTTGACATCGATCGGGGTCAGGTTGAAGTTGTTCAACTTGGCCGGGTCGAGCCAGATGCGCATGGCGTACTGGGAACCGAACACCTGGAAGTCGCCGACACCGGCGGTCCGCGAGATCGGGTCCTGCATGTTGGACACGATGTAGTTAGACAGGTCGTCCTTGGTCATGCTGCCGTCACGGGAAACCACGCCGATGACCAGCAGGAAGTTCTTCACTGCCTTGGTCACGCGGATACCCTGCTGCTGCACTTCTTGCGGCAACAGCGGGGTGGCCAGGTTCAGCTTGTTCTGGACCTGGACCTGCGCGGTATCGGAGTTGGTGCCTTGCTCGAAGGTCGCGGTAATGGTCATGGTGCCGTCGGAGTTACTTTCCGAAGACACATAACGCAAGTTGTCGATACCGTTGAGCTGTTGCTCGATCACCTGGACCACAGTGTCCTGCACGGTTTGCGCCGAAGCGCCCGGGTAGGTCACGGAGATGGCGATGGCCGGCGGCGCAATGCTCGGGTACTGGTTGATCGGCAGCTTGAGGATCGATAGAGCCCCGACCAGCATGATCACCAGGGCGATTACCCAGGCGAAAATCGGACGGTCGATGAAGAATCTGGACATGAATTACTCCCCTTGGCCGCTGGAAGCCTGCTCAGCGGGCTTGGCGGGGGCCGGGTTTTTTGCGCCGACGTTGGTCGCGTCAGTGGGCTTGACTTCGATGCCAGGCTTGACGAATTGCAGGCCTTCGGTGATCAGGCGATCGCCGGCCTTCAGGCCGTCCTCGATCAGCCATTGGTTGCCGACGGTACGGTTGGCCTTGAGCTGACGCAGTTCGACCTTGTTGTCGGGACCCACGACCAGCGCAGTCGGCGTGCCTTTGAGGTCGCGGGTGACACCTTGCTGCGGCGCCAGGATCGCGGCGCTGTTCACGCCTGCCTGCAACTGGGCGTGCACGAACATGCCCGGCAGAAGTGTGTGATCAGGGTTCGGGAACACGGCGCGCAGGGTGACGGAGCCGGTGGTCTGGTCCACCGAGACCTCGGAGAACTCCAGCTTGCCGTCGAGTTTGTACTGGCTGCCATCCTCGAGGGTCAGTTTGACTTTCGCGGCGTTGTCGCCGGCCTTTTGCAGGCGACCGCTTTCCAGTTCGCGGCGCAGCGCAAGCAGCTCGACCGAGGACTGGGTAACGTCGACGTAGATCGGGTCCAGTTGCTGGATCACCGCCATCGCTTCGGTCTGGCCGTTGCTGACCAGCGCGCCTTCGGTGACCGACGAACGACCGATACGGCCGGTCAACGGCGCATACACCTTGGTGTAGCGCACATTGATCTGGGCCGTTTGCAGTGCGGCTTCCGATTGCAGGCGGTTGGCCACGGCGGTGTCGTATTCCTGGCGGCTTACAGCCTGCTCGTCGACCAGTTGCTTGTAGCGGTCGGAGACCGACTTGGTCGAACGCAGGTTGGCTTCGGCGCTTTTGAGCGTAGCGTCATAAACCGACGGATCGATCTGATACAGCTGCTGGCCGGCCTTGACGTCGCCGCCTTCCTTGAACAGACGCTTGAGAATGATGCCGTTGACCTGTGGGCGCACTTCAGCAATGCGGAACGCACTGGTGCGGCCCGGCAGCTCGGACGTCAACGTAAACGTTTGCGTCTGCAGGGTAACGACGCCGACCTGAGGCGGTGGAGCGGCCGGCGGGGCTTCTTCCTTTTTGCATCCGCTGAGCAGCGATGCGAGGGCGACGGCGGCGACCAGAGCGGTAACAGCTGGCTTGAATTGCATGAAAATCCTCGGGTCAGGCGCGAAAAAAACGCACAAGAAAAGTTTGAAGGTTAAAAATTGAGGGCCGAGTGGATAAGTAGCATGCTAAGGAATATACTTACATTCATGGCTGTTTGTAAATACCTTGGCCCTGTACCCAAGTCGTTACAAACACCGTTGAAAGGTTCGAATCGTAGGTCCGGGGACGATACCCGAGAGCACTCGCCCCGCTTTTATTCAGCTGATATCCAGACATCGCTGAAGCATCCTGATTGAGGTTGTACTGCCATGGTCCGTCGTACCAAAGAGGAAGCTCAAGAAACCCGCAACCAGATACTCGAAGCGGCCGAAAAGGCCTTTTTCGAGCGGGGTGTGGCCCGCACGACCCTGGCGGACATCGCGACCCTGGCCGGCGTCACCCGCGGGGCGATCTACTGGCATTTCAGCAATAAGGCGGATGTGGTGCAGGCCATGCTCGATACGCTGCAAGAGCCCCTTGATGAACTGGCCAAAGCCGCCGAGAGCGAAGACGAGCCCGACCCGCTGGGCTGCATGCGCCGGCTGCTGATTCATTTGTTTCATGAAGTTGCGCTGGATCCCAAGACCCGGCGCATCAACGAAATTCTGTTTCATAAGTGCGAGTTCACCGATGAAATGTGCGACCTGCGCCAGCAGCGCCGGGAAGTCAGCCTCGAATGCAACACGCGCATCGGCCTGACCCTGCGTAACGCCGTCAATCGTGGGCAGTTGCCGGAAGATCTCGACACCGCCCGTGCGGCTGTCAGCATTCATGCCTATATAGACGGCTTGCTGTACCAATGGTTGCTCGCGCCGGACAGCTTCGAGCTGCACACCGAGGCCGAGCGTTGGGTCGATATCGCGCTGGACATGCTGCGTTTCAGTCCCAGCCTGCGTAAGTGAAACAAAATGCGTAATCGGCTTCCCGTGTGTCAACCGCTGAAGCCATAGATGAACAGTTCTTCACGGGCGTTACGGCGCAAGGGTGCTTTTATATACGCCTGTTCGGCAGGTTGACAGGTAGCAGGCTCAGTATTTTGTAGGGATTTTGTGTCGGCCGCGTAGGAGCGAGGCTTGCCCGCGAAGGCGACCAGAAGTCCAACGCCACTCTCGCGGATGCACCCAAATCCCTGTAGGAGCGAGCCTGCTCGCGATGGGCGTCAACGATAACATTGGCTGTCTGGATGAACGCGTTGTCTGGACGTTCATCGCGAGCAGGCTCGCTCCTAACAGTGGGCGCGGCAAACTCACAATAAGTAAAAAGCCCCGGCTCTTTCGAGTCCGGGGCTTTTGCATTTTAGCGGGCGACGATTACAACGTCGGGTAGTCGATGTAACCAACCGGCCCCTTGGCATAAAACAACTCCGGACGCGCCTCATTCAGCGGCGCATCGACCTTCAAGCGTGCCGGCAGATCCGGGTTGGCAATGAAAGGCACACCGAAGGCGACTGCATCAGCCTTGCCGCTCGCCAGCCAGGCATTGGCGCTGTCCTTGGTGAAGCGTTCGTTGATGATGTACGGGCCGCCGAAGGCTTCCTTGATCTGTGGGCCGAGGCTGTCGTCGGCTTCTTTTTCGCGCGAGCAGATGAAGGCGATGCCACGTTTGCCCAGTTCGCGAGCGACGTAGGTGAAGGTTTCGGCCAAGTTGTCGTCACCCATGTCATGGGAGTCGGCACGCGGTGCCAGGTGCACACCGACGCGGCCGGCGCCCCAGACTTCGATGGCAGCGTCGGTCACTTCCAGGAGCAGGCGCGCACGATTTTCCACGGAGCCGCCGTATTGGTCGGTGCGCTGGTTGGTGCTGCTCTGCAGGAACTGGTCGAGCAGGTAGCCGTTGGCGCCATGGATTTCCACGCCATCGAAACCGGCTGCCTTGGCGTTTTCGGCGCCCACGCGGTAAGCATCGACGATGTCGGCGATTTCAGCGGTTTCCAGCGCGCGTGGCGTCGGGTAATCGGCCAATGGACGCACCAGGCTGACGTGGCCTTTCGGCTGGATGGCGCTCGGGGCGACCGGCTTTTCACCGTTCAGGTACGACTCGTGGGACACCCGGCCGACGTGCCACAGCTGCAGGAAGATCTTGCCGCCCGCGCCGTGAATCGCCTTGGTGACGTTGGTCCAGCCACGAACCTGGTCGTTGGACCAGATGCCCGGGGTGTCCGGGTAGCCGACGCCCATCGGCGTGACCGAGGTGGCTTCGCTGAGGATCAGGCCGGCCGAAGCGCGTTGTACGTAGTACTCGGCCATCAGCGCGTTGGGTACGCGGCCTTCGTCGGCGCGGCAGCGGGTCAGCGGGGCCATGATGATGCGGTTGGCCAGTTCGAGGTCGCCCAGTTTGATCGGATCGAAAATAGTCGTCATGAAATAGCTCTCTTGTGAAGATCAGTTGGTAACAGGGGCCAGTTCGGGGTCGCCGCTCTGACGGAAGGTGATCAGGGTCGCCAGCAGGGCGAGTACCGCCAGGGCCGCTGCCGCCAGGGGCACGCTGGTCAGGCCGAAACCGTGGGCGATGACGCTGCCGCCAACCCAGGCACCCAGGGCATTGCCGACGTTGAAGGCGCCGATGTTCAGGGTCGAGACCAGGTTCGGTGCGGCCTTGCCGTAGGTCACCACGTTCACTTGCAGGGCCGGCACGGCGGCGAAACACGCGGTGGCCCAGAGGAACAGGGTGATTTCGGTCGGGATCAGCGCGACGCTGGTCCAGGTCAATACGGTGGAGACCACGGCCATGGCGATGAAGACGCCGATCAGCGTTGCCGCCAGGCCCTTGTCCGCCAGCTTGCCGCCGATGATGTTGCCCACCGTCAGCCCCAGGCCGATGAGCATCAGGGTCCAGGTCACGCCGCGGGGCGTAACGCCGGTGACTTCGCCCAACAGTGGCGCCACGTAGGTGAACAGGGTGAACACCGAAGCGGCGAACAGGGCGGTCATGCTCAAGGACAACCAGATACCGGCGCCCTTGAGGGCACGCAGTTCGGCGCGCATGTCGAGTTTTTCTTCATCGCGCTTGGCCGGCAGGAAGCGAATCAGGCCGATCAGCGCAATCACGCCGATCACGGTCACCGCCCAGAAGGTCGAGCGCCAGCCGGCCTGTTGACCGAGCGCGGTGCCCAGCGGTACGCCGAGGACGTTGGCCAGGGTCAGGCCGGTGAACATCAGGGCCACGGCCGAGGCGCGTTTGTTGGCGGGCACCAGGCCCGCCGCCACCACCGAACCGATGCCGAAGAACGCACCGTGGCACAGTGCCGTCACCACACGGGCAAACATCAGTACGTTGTAGTCACTGGCCACCGCGCAGAGCAGGTTGCCGACAATGAAAATGCCCATCAGCGCCACCAGGGCGGCCTTGCGCGGCAACCGGGCGGTGGCCAGCGCCATGAACGGCGCACCAATGGCCACGCCCAGGGCGTAACCGGTCACCAGCCAGCCGGCGCCGGGGATCGACACACCGAGGTCGGCCGCCACATCGGGCAGCAAACCCATGATGACGAATTCGGTGGTGCCGATGGCGAAGGCGCTTAACGCCAATATGAGTAGCGAGAGGGGCATGGGTGGATTCCTTGTCGGCTGGCTGACGTAAAGGGTCAGAGCTCTTTGCTGAAGATGCGGAGGAACTCCTGGATGGTTTCCTCGTTACGTTTGAAGAAGTGCCACTGGCCGACTTTGCGGCTGCTGATCAGGCCGGCGCGTTGCAGGGTGGCCAGGTGTGCGGACACGGTGGACTGCGACAGGCCGCAACGTTGATCGATCTGCCCGGCGCAAACGCCGTGCTCGTTGCTGTGGGACTGATCGGGGAATTCGACGGTCGGGTCTTTGAGCCAGTGCAGGATGTCTCGCCGTACCGGGTGCGCCAGGGCTTTTATTATTTCGTCGAGGTCAAGGTTCATGGTCGGGGGCTCGTGATTAGTAAAACGCTATATCGCGATGAAGCGAACTTTAAATCGGTATTTCGCGATATACCAATATGATTTTGATCTGATGGCCGAGTAAATCGGTATATCGGGTTATAACGATACGATGATTGTATAGGGACAAGGGCGCAGTGCTAAGCTGCGCCCATGAACTATCTCGCACATCTTCATCTTGGTGGCCAGCGTCCCGGTCAATTGCTCGGCAGTCTCTATGGCGATTTCGTCAAGGGACGGCTGCAAGGGCAGTTTGATCCGGAAATCGAAACGGCCATCCAGCTGCATCGCAGCATCGACGTGTTCACCGATCGCCATCCGTTGGTGGATGTCGCGTTGTCGAGGTTTTCCCTGACTCGTCGGCGCTATGCTGGGATCGTGCTCGATGTGTTTTTCGATCATTGCCTGGCACGGGACTGGACGCTGTACGCGGACCGGCCGTTGGAGCTGTTCACCTCGGACGTGTACCGGGTGCTGTCCAGTCAACCGCAGTTGCCGGAGCGCCTGGCGAGGATCGCGCCGCACATGGTGGCCAATGACTGGTTGGGGTCTTATCGAGAGTTCGAAGTGCTGGAGCAGGTGCTGCGGGGGATTTCCCGGCGCTTGACCCGGCCGGAGGAGCTGGCGGCGGCGATGCAGGAATTGCGGCTGTTGTATGAGCCGTTGAGCGAGGATTTTCGGTTGTTTTATCCGCAGCTTCAGGATTTTGCCCAGAACCGCTGACACCCAACCTCCACGAACCTTGTAGGAGCGTGGCTTGCCCGCGAAGGGAGCGCCGCGGTGTACCTGAGAGCCCGCGTTATCGTTCTTCGCGGGCAAGCCTCGCTCCTACAGGTCGTGTGCGTCAGGCCGCGATCAGTTCGCCGGCGCGACGTGGTTCTGCAGGTTTCGCCACTTCTCCAAACAACGCCTTCTGCACCGCCTGCTGCGCGTCGAACGCCAGTGCCGCACGCTCACGTCCTTCGCAAGCAATCGGCTTGAGCAGATGAATCTCCACCGCGCCGCGGTCATTGGCAAACAGGCGCATCAAGTGCGACAGCAGATCATCATCGCCAATGAACGGCGCCAGCGTGTCGGGCTCGCCATTACGCACATATCGGATCGCCACCGGTTGCAGTTTCACCTCGGAATCGATCGCCGCCGACAACAAGCGACCGTGGAAAGTGCGCAGCGAGCGACCATCGGTGGTGGTGCCTTCCGGGAACATCAGCAGCGGATGGGCGTGCGCCAGGTGGCGGGTCATCTGTTTGCGGATCAACTGGCTGTCACCCGAGCCGCGGCGGATAAACAGGCTGCCGGCCTTGGCCGCCAACCAGCCCGCCACCGGCCAGGTGCGCACTTCGGCCTTGGACAGGAACGACAGCGGCGTAAGCATCCCCAGCAGCGGGATGTCGGTCCAGGACACGTGGTTGCTGACCCAGAGCATCGGCGTTTTCGGCAACTCACCGTGCACGGTCACATCGAAGGGCAGGGCGTTGCTCAGGCGCGCCATGAAAAACCGCGACCAGCGTTGGCGGCGCTCCATCGAATGGCTCAGCCCCAGGCGCTCGAAGATACCAAACACGGTGGCCATGCCCAGGCCGAGCCCGACCACCAGCGACACCCGGGCGATTCGCGCGTACACGCGCAACCGACGCATCACACGGCCGCCTTGAAGTGTTTGGCGTAGCGCGGGCAGAGTTCGTCGCGCTTGAGCAGGATGAACACATCGGCCACCTGGAAATCTTCGTCCCAGCACGGCTCGCCGCAGATCTTCGCGCCCAGGCGCATGTAGGCCTTGAGCAGCGGCGGCATTTCGGCGATCACGTTCGAGGGAATATCCAGGGTCGGCAGCGGTTTTTTCGGTTCGGCCCGCAAGTGCTCGGTGCACAGGTAACGTTCGCGCAGGCGCTGCATGATGGCGTGGGCCTGGATCCCGCCGTCCTGCATCGGAATGCTCGCGCAACCCATCAGGTAGCTGTAGCCGCCCTGGTTCAAGACTTCCGCCAGCTCGCCCCAGAGCACGGCGATGGTGCCGCCGTTGCGGTAGGCCGGGTCGACGCAGGTGCGGCCGATTTCGAGGATAGGGCCCTTCAAGTGAACCAGGCCGTGCAGGCTGAATTCTTCTTCGCTGTAGAACTTGCCCAGGCTGCTGGCGGCGGTGTGGTCGAGCAGGCGGGTGGTCGCCACCAGGCGCCCGGTGTTCAGGTCGCGCACGCCGATGTGTGCGCAGTGAACATCGTAATCGTCCATGTCCAGACCCAGCTCCGCGCCTTTGAGCTTGGCGTTGAATTCGCCGCTGAACACGTTGAAGCGCAAGGCCTGTGCCTCTTGCAAAGCCTCGGCGCCGACAAGACGTTCGGCTTGCAGGCGGCGTTCGTTGCCGGTGTCGCTGATGCGGGCGATCTGAGTCATGGCGAATCTCCGTGCGGGCTGCTCACCCGTCTTGGGGGTTACAGCGAATCGACTTTCTTTATCCAGCCGTGTTGTGCAAAGTCAGGCTATGTAGCCCCGGTGTCATCGCCATGAAGCTTTGGTGATGCTTGTATGACAGCCCACAAGGAGCCTCTTATGCCCTGGCAAACCCTGTTGAACCGCCACGCTCGCTTGCCCGCCAACCCGGACCTGGGCGAGGGGTTCGCAACGTTGTTGCAGCAGCTGGGCAACGTCACGCCGTTTGAACTGGCCGTGGTCGGTGGACGCTTGATGGCGACGCCGGGGCTGGCGTTCCTGGTGGGCTATCAGGCGGCGTTGCGCATGCTGTGGCCAAGCGCGCCGTTGAGCCTTGGCGCGTTGTGCGCGACCGAGCAACGCAGCCTGCGGGTGGCTGACATGCAGACCCGCCTGCACGATTTGCGCTTGAGCGGACGCAAGGATTTCGTCACCGCAGGCGATGCCGCCGACTGGCTGTTGATTGCCGCCCGCAGTGAACAGCAAGGCGAGGCGCCGTGCCTGAGCCTGGCGGTGGTCTACCCCGATGAGCCGGGCGTGCGGGTGGAAAAACTGCCGCCGATGCCGTTGATGCCGGACATCAGCCATGGCCGCTTGTTTCTGGATGGCGCACTGTGCGAATTGCTTGCGGGGGACGGCTGGGATGCCTACGTCAAGCCGTTCCGAACCCTGGAGGACATCTATGTCTTGAGTGCCATGGCCGCCTGGTTGTACGGCGTCGGGCAGGACAGTGACTGGCCGCAGCCCTTGCAATTGCGCTTGCTGGCGCTGCTGGCCGGGTGTGCGGAAGTCAGTCGACACCCCCCCGCCAGTCCGGCGGGGCATGTGTTGCTCGGTGGGTTGTTTGCGCAGTTCGAGGGGCTCAAGGCTGAAGTGAATCAGGCGCTGGCCGAAGGAGCGCCGGAGTGGGCGGCCATGTGGCAGCGCGATCAGGCGGTGATGGATCTGGCGGCGGGGGCCAGGGGGAAGCGGTTGGCCAAGGCGTTGACAGGGTTGTCATCTGGCTGAAGGGCCTCTTCGCGGGCAAGCCTCGCTCCTACAAGGTCACATCATCCCTGTAGGAGCGAGGCTTGCCCGCGAAGGCGGCCTCAAGGGCAACACAAATCCCGGAACTGTCATCAACCTCGACTAGGCTCAGCAGGTTCATCTCCACGAGCCCCCGCCATGCCCAAAGGCCTGTCCCTGTTTTTCGTGCTGTTGCTCAGTCTCGCGGTCCATGCCGAGGACTGGCCCACCGGGCAATGGCCCACGGACCCAGCCACCACCGGGCAAGCGCTTCAGGCACTGGAGGCATACGCCTTTCCACCCCGCGACGACACCACCCGCCAAGGCATCCGCACCGACGCCTTGCTCGTCATCCGCGACGGCCGGTTGATTTACGAGCGCTACGCCGGCCCGACCACCGCCCAGACGCCGCACCTCACCTGGTCCATCACCAAAAGCCTGATGGCCACGGTCCTCGGCGTGGCGTATGGCGAGGGCCGGTTCAGGCTCCAGGACCCGGTGGCCAAATTTTACCCGCCCCTGAAAAAGCACGCGGACCTGACCATGGCCGACCTGCTGCACTGGGCCTCCGGGATCGACTGGCAGGAAGACTACGAATACGCACCGTTGAAGTCGTCGGTGGTGGCCATGCTCTACACCCGTGGTCACTCGGACATGGCCGCGTTCACGGCCGATCACGACACATACGCCACACCGGGGCAGGCGTTTCGCTATTCCAGCGGTGACAGCAATCTGTTGTCTGCCGCACTGAAAGCCATCGTCGGTCCGGATCGCTACGCGGACTATCCGTGGACCGCGCTGTTCGAGCCTCTGGGAATTCGCCAGGCGATCTGGGAAACCGACGCCACGGGAACGTTCGTTGCCTCGTCCTATGCCTACCTCACCGCCCGGGATCTGGCCCGCATCGGTCTGTTGATGGCGCGGGACGGCCGCTGGGGCGATAAACAACTGCTGCCCAAGGACTGGGTCGCATTCAACCGCGAACCCTTCGCGGGCTATCGCGCCAATCAGGACGATGCGGTGCCCGGCGGCCACTGGTGGCTCAATCGCGCAACAGACGGGGGCGCGCGACCCTGGCCCGATGCGCCCGCCGACACCTTCGCCGCGTTGGGCCATTGGGGCCAGGCGATGTACGTGATTCCCGGCGCGAACCTGTTGATCGTGCGCTACGGCGATGACCGCGACGGCAGTTACCGGCACAACGAATTGCTCAGGCTGGCGCTCGAGGCCTTTGCCGGGAAGGAGCAGCCATGAGCGGTTTCATTCGTCGCCGTCCTTTCAGCTCGCTGCTGCTGGTCTTGTTGCTCGCCTTGCTCGGCTGGATCTGGCACGAGCGGTTGGCGCTGTGGGCGTTCCCCGACATCATCAGCGCCTACACCGCGAAGGAATATTGCTCGTGTCGCTACGTGATGAACAACGACGCCGAGTATTGTCGTGGCTATGTCAAACAGTGGCTGCCCACCAGTGGGTTTGCCGATGATGCCGCCAGCAAGCGCATCACCGTCAGCGGCTTGGGGCGAAGCAACAGCGCCGTGTGGATCGGCGAGCACCAGGGCTGCCGCCTGAACCCCTGACTCCACACACAACACCTGTGGGAGCGAGCCTGCTCGCGAAAGCGTCGGCAGACTCAACGCAAGCAGTGGGGCTGGTATTGCATTCGCGAGCAGGCTCGCTCCCACAGGGTATTAGGCGAATTTCAATTGATCGGCCTCCGAGGTTCCACGCAGTGGAACCACATTCGATTGTCCTCGCGCGCGACTCGCGGTTATCTGGTGATGAACGCGACCTGCCTTTGATGTGTCGCGACATCACAGCGAACAAAAAGAACGGGAATACACCCGGCCCGAGGAAATCCCATGACCCGACATCAGCACATTCTTGCCTGGCTCAACGACGTCGCCAGCGACCTGCATGCCACCCGCCAGGACATCCACGCTCACCCGGAGCTAGGCTTCGAGGAAAACCGCACCTCGGCGCTGGTCGCCAGGTCGCTTGAAGAATGGGGTTACGAAGTACACACCGGCATCGGCAAGACCGGGGTGGTCGGTGTCCTGCGCAACGGCAGCAGCCCGCGCAAACTCGGGATACGGGCGGACATGGATGCGCTGCCGATCATCGAGAATACCGGGGCGGCCTACAGCAGCCGACATCAGGGCTGCATGCACGCCTGCGGGCACGACGGCCACACCACGATGTTGCTGGGCGCGGCGCGTTACCTGGCGGCGACTCGCCAGTTCGATGGCACCCTGACCCTGATTTTCCAGCCCGCCGAAGAAGGCCAGGGCGGTGCCGAAGCGATGCTCGCCGATGGCCTGCTCGAACGTTTTCCCTGCGACGCGCTGTTCGGCATGCACAACATGCCAGGCTTGCCGGCGGGGCACCTGGGTTTTCGCGAAGGGCCGATGATGGCTTCGCAGGATTTGCTCACCGTGACCCTCGAAGGCGTCGGCGGGCACGGCTCGATGCCGCACCTGGCGGTCGACCCCTTGGTGGCGGCGGCCAGCGTGGTCATGGCCCTGCAAACCGTGGTCGCGCGCAACATCGATGCGCAGCAGGCGGCGGTGGTGACGGTCGGTGCCTTGCAGGCCGGGGAGGCGGCCAACGTCATTCCACAACAGGCGATCCTGCGCCTGAGCCTGCGCGCGCTGAACGCCCAGGTGCGTGAGCAGACCCTCGAGCGGGTGCGCGCGATCATCGAATCCCAGGCCCAAAGCTTCGGTTGCAGTTCGAAGATCGAACACCGTCCGGCCTACCCGGTACTGGTCAACCACGCCGCCGAAACCGAGTTCGCCCGGCAAGTCGGCGTCGAGCTGGTCGGTGCCGATGCGGTCGATGGCAACACCCCCAAACTCATGGGCAGCGAAGATTTTGCCTGGATGCTGCAACGCTGCCCCGGCGCCTACCTGTTCATCGGCAACGGCGTGTCGCGGCCGATGGTGCACAACCCGGCCTACGACTTCAACGACGACATCCTGCTGACCGGGGCTGCGTATTGGGGCGCGCTGACCGAGAGCTGGCTCAAGCCGGCCTGACCCTTTCACTTTCTACTGCCGCTGGACCGGGCGCGTTGAGTCGCGCCCGGCATCACCCAACAGGTTTTTGGAGAGTTCCCCATGCACACTTCGAGCACAGGTGTTTCGCGCACCCGGCAGGTGGTTGCTGCCGTTATCGGCAACGCGCTGGAATGGTATGACTTCATCGTCTACGGCTTTCTGGCGAGCATCATCGCCCGACAATTTTTCCCCTCCGAGGACGAATACGCGTCGTTGTTGATGGCCTTGGCGACCTTCGGCGTCGGCTTCTTCATGCGCCCGGTGGGCGGCATCCTGCTGGGCATGTATTCGGACCGCAAAGGCCGCAAGGCGGCGATGCAGATGATCATCCGCCTGATGACCGTGTCGATCGCGCTGATTGCCTTCGCGCCGAACTACGCCGCTATCGGCATGGGTGCGCCGTTGCTGATCGTGGTCGCGCGGATGCTCCAGGGTTTCGCCACCGGCGGCGAATACGCCAGTGCCACGGCGTTCCTGGTGGAAAGCGCACCGGCGCACCGCAAGGGTTTGTACGGTTCGTGGCAATTGGTCGGGCAATGCCTGGCGGTGTTTTCCGGGGCGGGGATGGTGGCGTTGTTCACCCATCTGCTGACCCCCGAGGCCCTGGACAGCTGGGGCTGGCGGATTCCATTCATGATCGGCCTGTTGATCGGCCCGGTCGGCCTGTGGATTCGCAAGCACATGGAGGAACCGGAAGAGTTTCTCGAGGCACGCAAACAGGCCAAAGGCGAAAGCCCGGGTTTGCTGCAAGTGATCCGTGAACATCGCCGCGCCATTTTGGTGTCGATGGGCCTGGCGTGCGGTGCGACGGTGTCGTTCTACGTGGTGCTGGTGAACATGCCGACCTTCGCTCACAAGAACCTCGGCTTGCCGCTGGACCAGGTGCTGCTGGTGCAAATGCTCGCGGTGGCGGTGATGACCGTGGTGATTCCGCTGTCCGGCGCGTTGTCGGACCGCCTCGGCCGGCGTCCGGTGTTGATGGCCTTCACCCTGGCGTTTTTCCTGATGGTCTATCCGCTGTACGTGTGGGTCGCGGCGGCGCCCTCGGTGGAGCGCTTGCTGGTGATGCAACTGCTGTTGTGCAGTTCGATTGGCGGCTTCTTTGGCCCGGCACCGACGGCGCTGGCCGAGCAGTTTCCGATTGAAGTGCGTTCCACCGGGGTGTCGGTGGCCTACAACGTTGCGGTCATGGTGTTCGGCGGTTTCGCCCCGCTGATCGTCACCTGGCTGAGCAAGGTGTTGGCCACGCCGGTGGCGCCATCGTTCTACGTATTGTTCGCTTGCCTGCTGACGCTGTTGGGCACTTACTGCATGCAGGAAGCACCACGGGCCAAGCGATCCGTTGCACTTAACCTTGGGGTGAAACCTTGAGCATGAATCCGATTGTTGAAATGGACGCCGATGCGTTGTCCCAGGCCATCCACGGGCGCGAGGTGTCCTGCCGTGAAGTGATGCAGGCCTACCTGGCGCAGATCGAGCGCTTCAATCCGCAGGTCAATGCGCTGGTGTCGCTGCGACCTGCCGAGGCGCTGCTGGCCGAGGCCGATGTTTGCGATCGAGAACTGGACCAGGGCCAGTCCCGCGGCTGGATGCACGGCATGCCGCAAGCGGTGAAGGACCTGGCGGCCACCGCCGGATTGCGCACGAGCATGGGATCGAAGCTGTTCGCTGAACAGGTTCCACAACACGACGCCATCAGCGTGGCGCGGGTGCGTGATGGCGGCGCGATCATCATCGGCAAGACCAACGTGCCGGAATTCGGACTCGGCTCGCACACCTACAACAGCGTGTTCGGCACCACCACCAATGCCTACGACCCGACGTTGAGTGCCGGTGGCAGCAGCGGTGGGGCGGCGGTGGCGCTGGCGCTGCGCATGCTGCCGGTCGCCGACGGCAGTGACATGATGGGCTCGCTGCGCAACCCGGCGGCGTTCAACAACGTGTTCGGCTTGCGTCCGTCCCAGGGCCGCGTGCCACATGGCCCGCAGCCGGAGGTGTTTGTCCAGCAACTGGCCACCGAAGGGCCGATGGGCCGCACCGTCACCGATGTCGCGCGCTTGCTCGGGACCCAGGCCGGTTACGACCCGCGCGTGCCATTGTCGTTGACGCAGGACCCGCAGATATTCCACCAGTCGCTGGCGCAGGATTTCAGCGAGGTCCGCGTGGGTTGGCTGGGCGACTACAACGGCTATCTGCCGATGGACCCTGGCGTGATGAGCCTGTGCGAGTCGGCGCTGCAGGACTTTGCGGCCCTGGGCTGCAAGGTCGAAGCCTGTCAGCCGGATTTCTCCATGGAACGCCTGTGGCAGACCTGGCTGGTGCACCGCCACTGGCTGGTGCAAGGCGGCCTCGGCGCGTTGTATGCCGACCCGCGCAAGCGCGAACAACTCAAGCCCGAAGCCCTTTGGGAAATCGAGGGTGGCCTGGGCCTGACGGCGGCAGATGTCTATCAGGCCTCGGTCAGTCGCAGCGAGTGGTATCGCGCTTTGACCGAATTGTTCAAACGTTACGATTTCCTGTTGTTGCCCACGGCGCAAGTGTTCCCTTTTGATGCACAAACCCCTTGGCCGCGGGTCGTCGGCGGGCAGAACATGGACACCTATCACCGCTGGATGGAGGTGGTGATCGGACCCACCCTGGCCGGTTTGCCGAGCATGAACGTGCCGGTGGGATTCAACCCGGCGGGATTGCCGATGGGCCTGCAAATCATCGGCCCGGCCCAGGCTGACCTTGCGGTGTTGCAGCTGGCTTATGCCCATGAGCAGCTGACGCAATGGGTCACGCGCCGGCCGCCCGGGTGTCTGCAAAATGGGTGAAACCTATGGGCAGGCCCGCATCTTGCTGTAGAAAGCGATCATCCATCAGCGCCCAAGGAGATCGGAGACATGGACAGCAAGGTAGAAACCGGCAGCGTACGTTCCGTCGAGCGCGCTTTGGCGATCGTCGAGTTGCTGGGTGAGCATCAGGCGCTGGGCCTGGAGGAATTGCACTACCTGACCAGCCTGCCCAAGGCCACGGTGTCGCGCATGCTGCTGACCTTGCAGGAGCAAGGCTGGATCTATCGCGGTTTGAGCGACCGGCGTTACCGCTTGTGTGCCAAGCGCCTGTTCGGTGACAGTCGGCAACGCTTCAAGCGGCGCCTGGTGGAAAACGCCGCGCCGCTGTTGCTGGAGTTGAGCGAGCGCACCGGGCTGGTGGCGGACCTGTCGTGCTTCGATGGCGAACGGGTGGAGGTGATGGAAAGTGCGATCCCTTCGAACTTGCGCAAACGCTATCCCAACAACTGCCAGATCGTGGGCCAGCACGCCAGCCTGTTTCATTCGGCCATGGGGCGGGCTTGCCTCGGTGAGCTGGAAAGTCATGAGGTGCAGCGCCTGGCAGAGCGTGAGCGGCTGAGCGACGAATCGCTGTTGCGCGCCACCGAACAGGCGTTTCATCAAGGTTTCGGCCAGCGCACCGAAGGCTACTGGGAATACCCGGTGCGTTTACCCTTCCTGATTCGCGCGGTGGCCTTGCCGATTCACACCGACGGTCGGCTGGTCGGCAGCATGGCGTTGCATTGGCCGATGGATCAGGCGCCGGTGGAGCGGGTGTTGAGCCTGCACCTGAACAGCCTCGCCGCCACCATTAGCGATGTGCAGCACGCAATGGCCTGATTGACTCAAAACCTGTAGGAGCGAGCCTGCTCGCGATGGTCGTTAACGATAACGCGGGGTTGCAGGATAAACGCGGTGCTCTTGAGTCCATCGCGAGCAGGCTCGCTCCTACAAGTTTGCAATTGGCTCGTGGGCAGTTAAGGTTCAGCACAGGTTTATCTGCCCCACGAGTCTTTATGTTCAAGCGGTCTGTCACCAAAACCCTTACCTGCCTGCTGTTGGCGGGCGCTTCGCTGTCTGCCCAGGCCAACTGGTACCTGGACGGCGAATCCTCGCGGCTGTCGTTCGTCAGCACTAAAAACGCCAATGTTTCCGAAGTGCAGCGCTTTCTGGTGTTGCACGGCAAAGTCGATCCCAGCGGCAAGGCCGAGGTCGAAGTCGAGCTGGAATCGATCAACAGCGGCATTCCCTTGCGCGACGAGCGCATGCGCAAGGACTTGTTCGAGGTCCAGACCTTTGCCGAAGCGCTGATCACCACGCAAATCGACCTGAGGCCAATCAACGACCTCGCGCCGGGCGCGCAACTGGAATTGCGACTGCCCCTGACCGTCGACTTGCATGGCAAGAAACACACCTACAACGCCGAACTGCTGGCCACCCGTCTCGATGACCGGCGTTTCCAGGTGGTGACGCTGGAGCCGGTGGTGATCGATGCCCAGGACTTCGATCTGGCGCCCGGCCTGGAAGCGCTGCGCAAGGTCGCCGGCCTGTCGGCCATCAGTCTGTCGGTGCCGGTGGGTGCGGTGCTGATCTTCACGGCGCGTTGACATGGCCGGCCCGATCTTTCCCTGGCGTGAAGGCAATCGCTTCGAGTTGCTGGTCGACGGCCCGCAATTCTTCCCGCGCATGCTGGTGGCGATTGCCCGCGCCGAAGAACAGGTCGAGCTGGAACTGTACCTGGTGGAGGCGGGTGCCTGCGCGGAAGCCATGGTGCAGGCACTGGTCCAGGCCGCCGAGCGCGGTGTGCGGGTGCGCTGCCTGTTCGATGATTATGGCAGCCTCGCCTTTACCCTGACCCTGCGCCAGCGGCTCACAGCTGCCGGCGTCGAACTGCGCTTCTACAATCGCCTGAGCTGGCGGCGCTGGGTCGGCAATTTCTACCGCGATCACCGCAAGCTGCTGCTGGTGGACCAGAGCATGGCTGTGGTCGGCGGCACCGGTGTCACAGATGAATTCTGGACACCGAACGAAGACGTCAGCGAGTGGCACGAAGTGATGGTGGAAATCAGCGGTCCGCTGGTGCTCGACTGGCAATTGCTGTTCGACCGCCAATGGATCGCCAACCGTCATCGTCGCGCCTGGCGACCTGCCTCGCATTTCGGTCTGCCGCGCCTGCCCCGCGTGCCGGCCATGGGCGAGGGCATGGGCCGGGTTGCCTACGCCGACGCCCGCCAGCACCGGGACATCCTGCAATCGCTGATTCGCGCGTTGAACAGCGGGCAGAAGCGCATCTGGCTGGCTACCCCGTATTTTCTGCCGACCTGGAAAGTCCGCCGCTCACTGCGCCGCGCGACCGCACGCGGTGTGGACGTGCGGCTGCTGCTGACCGGGCCACGCACCGATCACCCGTCGGTGCGATACGCCGGGCATCGCTATTACCCGCGATTGCTCAAGGCCGGAGTGCAGATCTTCGAGTACCAGCCGTGTTTCCTGCACCTGAAAATGGTCCTGGTCGATGATTGGGTGAGCATTGGTTCGTGCAATTTCGATCACTGGAATCTGCGTTTCAACCTGGAGGCCAATCTTGAAGCGCTGGACCCAGGATTGACCCGGGCGGTGGTGGCGAGCTTTGAGAAGGACTTCTCGCTGAGCCAGGAAGTCAGCCTGGAGGCGTGGCAACGCCGGCCGCTGTGGAAGCGGGTCAAGCAGCGGGTGTGGGGGTGGGTGGACCGGGTGGTGGTGAATCTGCTGGATCGGCGGGGCTGAACCCGGCGATACCTTTGTAGGAGCTGGCTTGCCAGCGAAGGCGGCATAAGATCCAACGAAGATGTTGAACGTTATGACCTCTTCGCTGGCAAGCCAGCTCCTACAGAGGGTCGCGGTTTGTCAGGGGTTACAACAGTTCGAAACTTTGTTGCGTCACATTCTGGGAGTCCAGGCCGATCTGCACGTTGAACTTGCCTGGCTCTGCTGCGTACTTGAGCTGGGCGTTGTAGAACTTCAGGTCGTCCTCGGTGATGGTGAAGTGCACGACTTTCTGTTCACCGGCCTTGAGCATGATTTTCTGGAAGTTCTTCAGCTCCTTGAGTGGGCGGATCATCGAGCCAGTCTCGTCCTGGATGTACAGCTGCACCACGGTTTCACCGTCACGCTTGCCGGTGTTTTTCAGCATGACACTGGCGTCGAGCTTGCCGGTCTTGTTCAGCGTGGTCGACGACAGCGCCATGTCGCTCAGGCTGAAATCGGTGTAGCTCAGGCCATAGCCGAAGGGGAACAGGGGACCGGTGGTGTCATCGAAATACTGCGAGGTGTAGTTGCCCGGCTTGCCCGGCGTGAACGGCCGGCCAATGCTCAGGTGGTTGTAGTAGGTCGGAATCTGCCCCACCGAGCGCGGGAAGGTGATCGGCAGCTTGCCCGACGGGTTGTAGTCGCCAAACAGCACATCGGCGATGGCGTTGCCGCCTTCGGTGCCGCTGAACCAGGTTTCGAGGATCGCGTCGGCCTGATCGTTCTCTTCGAGAATCGACAACGGACGACCGTTCATCAGTACCAGTACCAGCGGTTTGCCGGTGGCTTTCAAGGCGCGGATCAACTCGCGCTGGTTTTCCGGGATGTTCAGGTCGGTGCGGCTCGACGATTCGTGGGACATGCCGCGGGATTCGCCCACCGCTGCGACCACCACGTCAGCCTCCTTGGCCGCCTTCACCGCCTCGTCGATCAGCACGTTGGCCGGACGCGGGTCATCCACCACTTCCGGGGCGTCGAAGTTGAGGAAGTTCAGGTAGTCGAGGACTTTCTTGTCGCTGGTGATGTTGGCGCCGCGGGCGTAGATCAGCGTCGATTTGTCACCGATCACATGGCTCATGCCATCGAACAGGGTCACCGATTGTGCCGGACGACCGGCGGCAGCCCAGCTGCCCATCATGTCGATCGGGGCCTTGGCCAGCGGGCCGACCAGGGCGATTTTCGCGGTTTTCTTCAGCGGCAGGGTTTCGCCCTGGTTTTTCAGCAACACCAGGCTGCGGCGCGCCACATCACGGGCCTCGGCACGGTGCAGGCGGCTGTCGGCGTAGGTGTCGGCCGGATCGTCCTCGGCCTTGCCGATGCGCAGGTACGGGTCCTTGAACAGGCCCATGTCGTACTTGGCGTCCAGTACTGCGCGCACGGCGTTGTCGATGTCGCTCTGCTGGATCTCGCCGGCCTTTAGCAACCCCGGCAATTCCTTGCCGTACAGGGTGTCGTTCATGCTCATGTGGATGCCGGCCTTGATCGCCAGCTTCGCCGCCTCGCGGCCATCGCGAGCGACGCCGTGCTTGATCAGCTCGAAAATCGCGCCGTGGTCGCTGACCGCCAGGCCCTTGAAGCCCCATTCCTTGCGCAACAGGTCGTTCATCAACCAGGTGTTGGCGGTGGCCGGCACGCCGTTGATCGAGTTCAGCGCGACCATCACCCCGCCAGCGCCGGCGTCAATCGCGGCGCGGTAGGGAGGCAGGTAATCCTGGTACATCTTGACCGGGCTCATGTCGACCACGTTGTAGTCGCGACCCCCTTCGACCGCGCCATACAGGGCGAAGTGCTTGACGCTGGCCATGATGCTGTCGGCGGCGTTGGCGCCGGCACCCTGGAACGCCTTGACCATCACCCCGGCAATGCGCGACACCAGGTAGGTGTCTTCGCCGAAGCCTTCGGACGTGCGACCCCAGCGCGGGTCGCGGGAGATGTCGACCATCGGTGCGAAGGTAATGTCGAGGCTGTCAGCCGCGGCTTCCTTGGCGGCGATGCGCCCGGACAGGCCGATGGCGTCCATGTCCCAGCTCGAGGCCAGGGCCAGCGGGATCGGGAAAATGGTGCGGTGGCCGTGGATCACGTCGTAGGCGAAGAACATCGGGATCTTCAGGCGGCTGCGCATGGCCGCGTCCTGCATCGGACGGTTTTCCGGGCGGGTGATCGAGTTGAACGTACCGCCGATGTTGCCGGCCGCGATTTCCTTGCGAATCAGCTCCCGGGGCATTTCCGGGCCGATGCTGATCAGGCGCAACTGGCCGATTTTTTCATCGAGGGTCATCTGCTTCATCAGGTTGCTGACGAAAGCGTCCTTGTTCTCCAGAGGTGCGGGCGTCGTGGCGGCCAGTGCGTGATGACTGGCCAGGCTGACGAACAGGCCCAGCAAACACAGCTTCTTCATGAATAGTTTTCTCAAGGGCCCAAGCGGCGATGTACACGCCGGCCAGCCAAAATTTAGGGAGCGACTATTGTTGTTCGGGTGCTGACTCAAAAAACGGCAGCCGAATGCCCGATGCGATTTTTGCGCAGGGCATCTTTTAGCCCATTTGCCCCGACGTAATCCAGTGCCGCGCCGATTATGCCCGAAGAGCCGGCCGAGAGGGTCGCCGGTTGTTTCTTCCATGAAATGTGAAGGGAGTATCACCCTGATGAATGTTCGACAGTCCTACCGGTCGAGGCTGCAAGTCGCCACCTTGCTCATGCTGGCCACGTTGCTGACCGCCTGCGGCATCAACAACATCCCGACCCTCGATGAACAGGCCAAGGCTGCTTGGGGCCAGGTGCAGAACCAGTATCAGCGCCGTGCCGACCTGATCCCCAACCTGGTGGAAACCGTCAAGGGCTATGCCGCCCATGAAAAGGACACCCTGACGGCCGTGATCGAGGCCCGGGCCAAGGCTACCTCGATCCAGGTCGACGCCTCCACGCTCGACAACCCGGAAAAGCTCAAGCAGTACCAACAGGCCCAGGATCAGCTCAGCGGTGCCTTGAGCCGCCTGATGGTGGTGTCCGAGCGCTATCCGGACCTGAAGGCCAACCAGAACTTCCTGGCCCTGCAATCGCAGCTTGAAGGCACCGAGAACCGGATCAGCGTAGCCCGACGCGACTTCATCCTGGCGGTGCAGAAATACAATACCGAGATCCGCACGTTCCCCGGTCGCCTTTGGCACACAGTGATGTACAGCAACCTGCCGGAACGCCAGACCTTCGAGGCTACACCGGGGTCGGAAAAGCCGCCTGAAGTGAAATTCTGATAACAGCGTCACCAGGGACGAGGTTGCCCATGCGCGTGTTGAAAGCTGGCCTGATGCTGTTGCTGTGGGTATTCGCCCTGGCGGCCCTGGCTGATTTGAAGTTCCCGGAGCTGACCGGGCGGGTGGTGGACAACGCCCAGATGATCGAGCCTTCAGTGCGCGAGCAGTTGACGCAACAGCTGCAGGCCCATGAAAAAGTCACCGGTGAGCAGCTTGTGGTCGTGACCTTGCCGGACTTGCAGGGCACCGACATCGCCGATTTCGGCTACCAGCTGGGCCGCTATTGGGGCATCGGCCAGAAAGACAAGAACAACGGCGCGCTGCTGATTGTTGCCCGTGATGAGCGCAAACTGCGCATCGAAGTCGGTTATGGCCTGGAAGATCGCCTGACCGACGCCCAGAGTTCGGTGATCATCCACCAGGTCATCACCCCCGCGTTCAAGGCTGGCAACTACAGCAAAGGTATCAGCGACGGGGTGGCGGCGATGCTGGTGGTACTGGGTGGCAATCCCCTGGACGAACCTTCGACGGTCTATGAATCCGGCGGCGATCCGAGCGATGATTTCATCTCGCGGCATCCGGGGGTGTTCGTGTTCCTGGTGTTGTTGTTCATCCTGACCGTATTTGTTTGCCAGATGCTCGGTATCCTGCCTGCCGGTCGTGGCGGCTCCGGGGGTTCCGGTGGCGGTTTTGGTGGCGGTGGTTTCGGCGGTGGCGGTGGCGGGGGCTTCAGTGGTGGCGGGGGCAGTTTCGGGGGCGGCGGCTCGTCGGGCGGCTGGTGATGGCACGGCAGAAAAAACAATAGCGAGCAGGCATTCAACAACATGGCATTACTGACTGAACACGAACAACGCAAGGTCGCCGAGGCAATTGCCCGGGTCGAGCGCGACACCGACGCGGAACTGGTCACCGTACTCGCGGCCCGCGCCGACGACTATGTGTACATCCCGTTGCTGTGGGCCAGTCTGCTGGCACTGGTGCTGCCCGGGATCGTGCATTACCTGACGGGCTGGCTGACCCTGCACAGCCTGCTGCTGGTGCAATGGATCACCTTCATCGTGCTGTGCCTGGTATTGCGCCTGCCGAAAATCACTACACACCTGATTCCGCGTTCGGTGCGTCACTGGCGTGCCTCGAACCTGGCGCGCCGGCAATTCCTGGAACAGAACCTGCACCATACGGTGGGCAGCACCGGAATCCTGATTTTCGTCTCTGAAGCCGAGCGCTATGTGGAAATCCTGGTGGATGAGGGGATTTCCAGTCGGCTGGATAACAGCAATTGGGATGCGATTGTCGCGGCTTTCACCCGGCAGGTCCGGCAGGGCCAGACGTTGCAGGGCTTTGTCGCCTGCGTCGAGGCTTGCGGCGAATTGCTCAAGGTGCACGTTCCAGTGACCCATGTACGCAACGAGCTGCCAAACCGCCTGGTCGTGCTCGGCTAAGGCACTTCTGCGAACACTTTTGTAACGCTTGGCGGTACAACGGCGGCAAGTTGTTTGGCTTCCGTTCAGTCTTCAACATCTCCCTCCAATAGCGAACGCCCTGTGACGGGTGTTCTGACGCAGAGGGAGTATTTATGTCAACGCATCTACCGCTCGACTCTTTTACCGGTGCCGCGCCACCGGTCCATCTAACAGCGAAAGAAATACAAGCCTTGATGTGGTGTTACAAAGGCAAGACTTCCTGGGAAATTGCCAGGATCCAGAATTGCTCGCCCACCACGGTCAATTTTCACTTCTTCAATATTCGCCGCAAGTTTGCTGTCAGGTCCCGTCATGCCGCCTTGCTCAAAGCCATTGAGTCGGGAGTCATTGTCATCGACGACGTCGATGAGCGAGGTCTCCATGAACTGGACTGATTCGGCTTACAACAGTATCAGTGGGCTCCTGCTGGGACTGGGGATCGCGACACTGCCAGTGATTGATGGCGAAGCGCTGTTCGGTGCATCCCTCGGAGCGTGGCTGGTCATTACCACTCGCGTTGAATTCAAGGCCTGGCAGCGGATCGGTTCCTGGTTTTTGTCGGCGGGCGTCGGCTACCTGTTTACCCCTGTAGCGCTGCCATTGGCGCCATTCCTGACAGCGGGGGTAACGGCATTTCTGTGCGCGCTGATCATTATTCCCATCAGCATCAAGGTCATGCAGTGGGTCGATGGCGCTGGCCTGGGTGAAATCATCGAGCGCCTTAAAGGACGACGCTGATGGGTATTAACTTGTCATGTGGCAAATATCGCGGGTATGACGCGCCTTCAAGTAAACAGCCTGTGAATCATGTTTTGTTTGGCTGTTGAAGTGTCGACAGGATAGACGCCATCTCTGAAAGTTTGACTTCCATTTCACGCAGGCGGCGTTTTTCCTCCAGGGCATTTTGTATGGCGCAGCGATCTTCTTCACTGAGCAATCGCCACATCTCGAGAATTGCATTTTCGCGAGTGGCTGTTTCCTGATTGTGTTCAATGGCATTGGCAGTCGCGCTATGGCGCAGGATCGGCCCTTCTCCCAGCAACAACCAGTCAAGTGAAATACCGCGCGATTGGGCAATTTCTACGCATATTGAGTATGGCGTGCTGTCGCGGCCTTTCCAGCTGCTGAGGGTCTGTGGGCTGACTTGTAGCGCAGAAGACAAGGATGCATCGCTTTTTGTGCCGGTAATTTGCTTTAGTCGGGCTAAAACAGCCTGTGATTTTTTGCTACGCAATTTGAGCCTCTTCCTTTTGACACATGCTGAGTGAGTGCTTAATGTATGCGCAATGAGTATTTTTATAATGAGTAATCAATCTTCAACTATGAGTCAGATGAATTTGATGTCGAAACTTCCTAATGGTAGCAGGGTGATTTCCTACATGTTTGGTTCCTACCCGATGCGCCGTTGCTCATTGCACTTTCTTTTTCTTGGTGGGCGTTACTTACAGTGCCGGATTACAGCAATCATCGCTTCCAGCAGTATTGCGGTTGATTATGTTGATTACCACCTGATGAACAGCAGGATCCAGGCATGAGTACTTACAAAATGGTGTGTCCGCACTGCTTGAGCCGCATGCGCATCCGCACCAGCGAGGGCCGACATATTTTCTTGCGAGTGGCCTACTTGCAATGCACCTCGGAAGCCTGCGGCTGGTCGGTTCGGGCCGAGTTCGAAATGACCCACGAACTGTCTCCCAGTGGAATGCCCAACCCCGCCGTGCGCTTGCCTTTCGCCGGGCCCGACTTGCGGCGCGATGCCCGGCCTGTTGCGCCAAGTGAACCGACGACGTCCGCGCCGCTGGAGTCATGAACATGAGCGCAAGTGTTGAAAACGAGGAATTGAACGAGCAATTGCTGGCTATTGCCCAGGGTTTTCTGGCCCGTCATGAAAGCGATTCGGTCGTTGATGACCAGGTGCTGTTCTGTCGTGCCGTGAAGCACATGCAAGGGATTGATGTGCCGATGCACCTGGCGGAGCGACTGGTCAGCCACGCCTACGGGGAGCTCAAGTCCTGCAACGATCGACGGCGCCTGGACGTCGGCGCAAGCTCCGAAACCGTCGCCGTCATCACTGACCCGGCCAATGGCCTGACGTGGGCCGTACCGGTGGGATTGATCGTCAGGCATGTGATCAATTCACCAAGTAATCGCAAACTTCGCCTGGTGGAGCCCTGAGGTATCGGCGAACGCAAAGCAGGTTCGGGGGGCATTACCGGGCCTGCGAAAAATAACCCCGTGCCCAAAACCCGCATCCCCCCTAAAATACCGGGCATTCTTCGATTCGCACTGCCCGAGGCCGTTTTTCCATGTCCGTCACCGCCACCCCCGCCAGCCTCGCGCCGGACCATCACGCCCAGTTCATCGACCTGCTGCAATCGAGCCTGGAACAGAACGCCTTCATCAAGCTGGTGCTGGCCAAGTATGCTGGCGATGAAGCGGAACTGCAGCGGATCATCATCAAGCCGGTGACGGTCAAGGCGCAGGCTTGCCTGTCCTTCGTCTATCGCTACAAGACCCGAGACATCACCAAGAACTTGCCATTGGCCGACGGTGTGGCGCTCATCAAAGACTTGCTGCCGGCATCGTTCAAGAATGCGCATTTGTTGTCATTGAGCGATGAAGCCCAGCTCGAATACAGCAAAAAGGGCAAATCTTCACTGTTCAAGAGCAAACCCCAGCAATTGCGCGAAGTGCCGTCCGCCGGGCACAACCGCGAAAAAAACCGCTTTCTCGATCTGAACCGGCCGTTTCTCGCCGACCTGGGCGTCACCAACAAGCAGCATGAATTGATCCCGGCGATGTCGCGCAAGTGGAAGCAGATCAACAAGTTCATCGAAGTCTTCAGCCATGCGCTGACCTCGTCGCCACTGGCGCTGGACCGCCCGGTTCGCGTGGCAGACTTCGGCTCGGGCAAGGGTTACCTGACGTTTGCGATCCATGACTATCTGCGCAATACCCTGAAGGCCGAAGCGCAAGTGACCGGCGTCGAGTTGCGTGAAGACATGGTCACCCTGTGCAACGCCGCCGCGGCAAAGCTCGAGCATCCAGGGCTGGTCTTCAAGTGCGGTGATGTGCGCAGCGTGGCACCGAGCGAGCTTGACGTGATGATTGCGTTGCATGCCTGCGACATCGCCACGGACTATGCGATTCACACCGGCATTCGTTCCGGCGCCTCGATCATCATGTGCTCGCCGTGCTGCCACAAACAGATTCGCCTGCAAATCCAGAGCCCGGCATTGCTCAAGCCGATGTTGCAATACGGTCTGCACCTGGGACAGCAGGCGGAAATGGTAACCGACAGCTTGCGTGCGCTGTTCCTCGAAGCCTGCGGCTACGAGACCAAGGTGTTCGAGTTCATCTCGCTGGACCACACCAACAAGAACAAGATGATCCTGGCGGTCAAGCGTGCCGAGCCGGGTGATCCGGCCCAGCTGTTGGCGAAGATCGAGGAACTCAAGGCGTTCTACCACATCACCGAGCATTGCCTGGAAACCCTGTTGCGGGCTGACGGTTACCTCTGATCTGCGCCTGATTCAGGCCGTGGCAATACGTGCGGGCTTGACCGCCGTCTTGCGTCCCAGCACCACGGTCAGGATCACTCCGCCGGCAAACAGCCAGGTGATCGGCTCGACGTGTTCGCCAAAGAACAGCGCCGAAAAGCCGATGGTGAAGAAAATCTGCAGCAGCTGAATCTGGCTAACCCGGGCAATGCCACCGATGGCCAGCCCGGCATACCAGGCAAAGAAGCCGATGAATTGCGAAAACAGCGAGACGTAGCCGAAGGCCCACCAGGTCCTGGCCGAAATCTCGCCCTGATGTTGCAGCGCAAGGTACAGCACCGGCCCGATCAGCAGCGGGGTCGACAGCACCAGTGCCCAGCAGATCACTTGCCAGCCGCCCATTTCCTTGGCCAAGCGGCCACCCTCGGCGTACCCCAGGCCGCCCACGGCAATCGCGCCGAGCATCAACAGGTCACCGGCCTGAATGCTGCCGGCCCCGCTGATCAGCGCATAACCGAGCACCAGTGCACTGCCCAGCGCGGCGCAGGCCCAGAAGGCTTTCGACGGGCGTTCGTGGGACAGCCACGCGGCGTAGAGCGCCACACACAGTGGCTGCAGGCCATTGACCAGGGCGCCATGGGACGCCGGCAAGGTTTGCATGGCCCAGGCCGACAGGACCGGGAACCCGAGTATCACCCCGGCAATGACCAGCGTCAGGCCTTTGACCTGCTGCCAGGTTGGCCATTTCTCACGACGCCACAACAACAGCAACGCCGCGGGAATCGCCGCGAACAGCGCCCGACCCAGGCCGTTGAGCAGTGGATGCAGTTCCTGCACGACGATGCGAGTGAAGGGCAGGGTGAGGCTGAAGATCACAACGCCGAGCAGGCCCAGGGCCATGCCGGTGTTTTCGCGGGTGGACATGATGGCAACCAGAATCTTGGAGGGTGGGAGGTGCATTCATCTAGCCATAAACCGTTGTTTTTGGCGCTTACAGCTGGACACAGAATTATCCGTACAGTTCAAGGACGCCTTCGCGGGCAAGCCTCGCTCCTACAAGCGAAGAACGATAACGCGGTCTTCAGGTAGTAGCTGGTTATTACCCACCCCCACGGATAAGGACTACCTTGAGTACTCCTGCATGCCCATGCATTTCCCAGAGGAGTCCTCCCCATGGCGGCGAAAAAAATCCTGATGCTGGTTGGCGATTACGTCGAAGACTATGAAGTGATGGTGCCGTTCCAGGCCCTGCTGATGGTTGGTCACACGGTGCATGCCGTTTGCCCGGACAAGAGCGCCGGCCAGACCGTGCGCACCGCCATCCATGACTTCGAAGGCGACCAGACCTACAGCGAAAAACCCGGTCACCTGTTTGCCCTGAACTTCGATTTTGCCAAGGTCAAGGCGGCGGATTACGACGCTGTGCTGATCCCCGGTGGTCGTGCGCCGGAGTACTTGCGCCTGAATGAAAAAGTGTTGGAACTGGTGCGCGATTTCGACAAGGCCGGCAAACCAATCGCCGCCGTGTGCCATGGTGCACAATTGTTGGCCGCCGCCGGGATTCTCGAAGGTCGTGAATGCAGCGCCTACCCGGCCTGTGCACCAGAAGTGCGCCTGGCGGGCGGTACGTTTATCGATATCCCGGTGACGGACGGCCATGTTCAAGGCAATCTGGCGACGGCACCGGCCTGGCCTGCCCACCCGAGCTGGCTCGCCGGTTTCCTCGGCTTGCTGGGCACCAAGATCACGCTGTAACGGGAGACCCGTCCATGTGCGAGCTGTACGTCAAAGCCGATCCGATTCTCTACGAATCGCGCTCCCGCTCGCTGCGCATTTGCGGAGTGGTCACCACCCTGCGGCTGGAGAATCAGTTCTGGGACATCCTCAGCGAAATCGCCGAGACCGACGGCATGACCACCAACCAGTTGATCGCCAAGTTGTATGAGGAGGTCATGGACTACCGCGGCGAGGTGGTCAATTTTGCCTCGTTCCTGCGGGTGAGTTGTACGCGGTACCTGAGTCAGCGGCGGGTGGCAGCACCGGAGTTGTCGGTGGTGCGGGCGGTGGTGAAGTAGGGGACCTTGATGGCCCTATCGCGAGCAGGCTCGCTCCCACAATGGATCGGTGTACGCAAATCCACTGTGGGAGCGAGCCTGCTCGCGATGGCGCCGGTTCAGGCGACAAAAAACCGGGGCTGGTCTTTACTCTGAAGCGCGCAACCTCTCAATCGCCAAGGAGAAAAGAACATGTCCGGATGGTATGAAGTGAGCAAGAGCAGCAGCGGTCAGTTCAGGTTCGTTCTGAAGGCGGCGAACGCCGAAACCATTCTGACCAGCGAGCTGTACACCACCCGCGCGGCGGCCGACAAAGGCATCGCGTCAGTCCAGGCCAACAGCCCGCTGGATGAACGCTACGAGAAGAAAACCACCAAGGATGGCCATCCTTATTTCAACCTCAAGGCGGGCAACCACGAGATTATCGGCAGCAGCGAAGCCTATTCCTCTGAATCCGCGCTGGAGAAGGGCATAGCCAGTGTGAAGGCGAACGGCCCGACCAAGGTGATCAAGGACAAGACCCTTCCCGTCCTCTGAATCCAACACACCCCCTGTAGGAGCTGGCTTGCCAGCGAAGCGGCGTATCAGGCGACATTAATGTCGGAAGTGAGGGCCTCTTCGCTGGCAAGCCAGCTCCTACAGGTCAGCGCAGGGCTTTTAGCAGGCCTTGCAACTGGCTGACACCTGCTTCATCCAGCGGAAACACCGGCAACCGCGGATCGCCCACCTCCAGCCCGGTTTGGCGCAAACCGGCCTTGATCGTGGCTGGCAACCCCCCCTTGAGAATGAAGTCCAGCAACGGCAACTGGCGGTAGAACAGTTCACGTGCCTTGTTCAGGTCGTTGGCCAGCACGGCGTCGTACAGCTCGAGATTGAGCTGCGGGATCAGGTTCGGCGCGGCCGTGCACCAGCCTTTTGCCCCGGCTGCGAAGGCTTCCAGCGCCAGCGGGTTGCAACCGTTGTAGAAGGGCACCTGGCCTTCGCCCAGGCGATACAGTTGATGCATGCGCTGGATGTCGCCGGTGCTCTCCTTGACCATGGTCACGTTTTCCACGCCCTTGACGATGCGCAGGATCAGGTCCACCGACATGTCGGTGCCGCTGGTGGCCGGGTTGTTGTAGAGCATGATCGGCACGCCGATGCTGTCGCCGATGGCGCGGTAGTGCGCGAGGATTTGCGCCTCGCTGAGTTTCCAGTACGACGTCGGCAGCACCATCACCACGTCGGCGCCATGGGCTTCGGCGAAACGTGCGCGACGGACCGCCTTGGCGGTGGTCAGGTCGGACACGCTGACGATGGTCGGCACGCGCTTGGCCACGTGCTTGATACTGAATTCGGCGACCTGGTCCCACTCCGCGTCACTCAGGTAAGCGCCTTCGCCGGTGCTGCCCAGTGGCGCGATGGAATGCACGCCGCCGTCGATCAAACGGTCGATCGAGCGCCCGAGCGCGTCCAGGTCAAGGTTCTCGCCATTGGCGGTGAAGGGGGTGATGGTGTAGCCGATGATGCCGTGAATGTTGGCGCTGGACATGGTGTCTCTCCGTTGAAAAGGGGCTGGGTTCAATTCAGGCAATCGGCGTGTCGACGCAGGTTCTGCCGGGCGTAGTAGTTGAATGCGGCGGCGTGGCGCTTGGGCCGGGCAATCCAGTCATGGGCTTCACGGCCCAGCTCGGGAATGATCGGCTTGATGGTTCCGGCGCTCATCGCCAGCAGCTGCAACCGGGCGGCGCGTTCGATCAGTTGGGCAATCACGCAGGCCTCCTCGATGGTGCTGCCGGTGGACAATTGACCGTGGTGCGAAAGCAGGATCGCCCGCTTGTCGCCCAGGGCGCCGGCAATCAATTCACCTTCTTCGTTACCCACCGGTACGCCGGGCCAGCCTTCGAGAAACGCGCAGTCGTCATAGAGCGGGCAGAGGTCCATGTGGGAAATCTGCAGCGGCACTTCCAGCATCGACAATGCCGCGACGTGAGTCGGGTGGGTGTGAATGATGCAGTTCACATCCGGGCGGGCGCGGTACACCCAGCTGTGGAAGCGGTTGGCCGGGTTCGGCATGCCGTGGCCTTCGAGCACCTCCAGGTCTTCGTTGACCAGCAGCAGGTTGCCCGCGGTGATTTCGTCGAAACCCAGGCCCAGCTGTTGAGTGTAATAGGTGCCAGGCTGCGGGCCGCGGGCGGTGATTTGCCCGGCCAGGCCCGAGTCATGGCCATTCTCGAACAGGATGCGGCAGGTCAGGGCCAGCTTTTGCCGGTCGGTCCACGTATTATCCGCGAGGGTGTTTTGCATCTGGCTCAGCGCTTGCTTGACCAGTTGATCCTTGGGCAGTGCTAATGTCTTGGCCATATCGGTGTCCTCTTTGGCTGGGTCATGCATATGACACGAAAGATGCTATATGACACCTTGTGTCATAGGCAAGGACAATTCGTCACCTCCTTGATGGATTAATCGTTCTACATGTCTATCCGTTTGAAAATATTGAGAAAAAAACTTGGCGTAACCCTTGAGGCGCTGGCGGAAAAATCCGGCATGACCAAGAGTTATCTGTCAAAAGTCGAACGAGGCCTGAATACGCCGTCGATTGCGGCCGCCTTGAAACTGGCCAAGGCACTGAACGTGAAGGTCGAGGAGCTTTTTTCCGAAGACAAGGTGAGCCTCGACAGCTACAGCCTGGTGCGCAGCCATGAGCGCCAGCCCCTGGGTGCCAGCGACGACAAGCCAGGTTACGCGGTGCTGGCCCATCAGGTCAGCGAACGCAGCTTGCTGCCGTTCATCATTTACCCGCCGACCGAGTTCACCGACAGAACCTTCAAGGAGCACCTGGGGGAGGAATTTCTGTTCGTCCACGAGGGGCAGGTTGAAGTGGATTTCGTCAACGAGCGTGTGCTGCTGAGCCGTGGCGATGCGCTGCACTTCAACTCACAGAAACCGCACCGGATACGTTCGGTGGGCGAGGTGCAGGCGCAGTTGCTGGTGGTGGTGCATAGCGCTGAAGAATGAGTTGACCGAACTGACGCCATCACGAGCAGGCTCACTCCTACAGGGGGAATGCGTTCCCCTGTGGGAGCGAGCCTGCTCGCGATGAGGCCAGCCGAGAAGCCGCTAAACTTCGACGGGAACCGACAATTTCGGGCTACCCAGCCCATGGGTCTTCGAATCAAAAAACCGCAACTCAACCCCCGTCCCCTCGAACACCTTCGCGTAATGCCGTTTTTGGTGCTGGATGAACGCCTTGCTGCGCGGATAAATCGAGATCGCCACAACCTTCGGTTTCGCCAGGCGCAAGGCCTGCACGATATGGCTGTCCTGCTCGCCCAACGCATGCCCGAAAATACACAACCCGTCACCATGGCCGAGCAACTGGTCGTAGCAGAACGACAGGTAATCCGAACTGCGGATGGTCTTGAGCTTGTCCGCGCTCGGCCCTTCGTTGATGAACAACGGCACATCGTCGAGGGTCTTGATCGTGTTGTTGATGGCGAAATTGCCCAGCAACGTGCCTTCGGTCGACATCAGTTTGCGTGCCGTGCCGTCCTGGTTGCGCACCAGGTGCAGACCGCCGTGCAGGTAGAGCAAGCGGGTCTTGTCGGTGGCGGTCACGCTCAGGTCGAAGGCAGGTTCTGAGCCCTCGAACAGATCGGTGATCGCCTCGGGTTGCTGCTGGATCGCCCAGTAATTGAGCAAGTCGTAGTTGGTGGTGAACACCGTGCGATAGCGGCCCAGTTCCTGGCCAATCGTCGCCAGGCTCGACGCCTCGACCAACCGCCACGGGATGTGCACGGCGTGTACGGTGTTGATCAGCGCTTCCTTGATCGCGTAGTAACGATTACGCGGTGCGGCAGAGCTGACGGCCAGGGCCTTGTTGACCCGGCTGGTGGTTTTCAAGGCGCTGAGCACCTGCTCGAAACTGCGCGTTTGCAGCGCATCGAACACACTCAACTCAGACGGGCTGAGGGGTTTTTCTTCGACGGTGCGGGCGTTTTCGAACAGCGAGTCGTAGCCGAAGTCGTCCCACACCGCACGGCTGGCCCCATTACCCACCAGCAGACCGTCGAACGCAGCGCTGCTGCGCAAGACGTTCCAGTCTTCAAGTTGGGCGTCGACATCCTGGAAATCGGTCATTGCGGTGCTCGTCTCGAAGCAAAAGGTCTGATGGGCGGCGACTTTATCATGCTCGGGCGCTTCAACCACGGCGCGTCACGGGCGAAGGGCGCTATGCTGCGACTTTCGCCCGAACCGCCATTGCCGAGTGTCCGATGCTGCAAAAAAGCCTGATCCGCCGTCTCGACCTGATCACCCTGCAACTGTTTGTCGCTGTCCACGAAGAGGGCACGCTCACCCGTGCCGCCGCGCGTGAAGCGATTGCGGTGTCGGCGGCGAGCAAGCGCTTGATGGAGCTGGAGGAGGCGCTGGGGATCAGCCTGTTCGTGCGCCAGGCCAAGGGCATGACGTTGACGCCGGCGGGTGAAACCTTGCTGCACCACGCCCGGCAGATGCTGTTCAACGTCGAGAAAATGGGCCTGGAACTGGGCGAGCACAGCCATGGTGTGCGGGGTTATGTGCGGATGCTCGCCAACCTGTCGGCCATCATTCAGTTCCTGCCCGAAGACCTGCGGGATTTTTCCGAGCGCCACCCGCAGGTCAAGACCGACCTTGAAGAACGGCCCAGCGCCGGGGTGATCCAGGGGGTGCTCGATGGCGTGGCCGATCTCGGGATCTGTTCCATCGACAGCGACATCAAGGGCTTGCACAGTGTGCTCTACCGCCAGGACAAGCTGATGGTGTTGATGTTGCCGGATCATCCGTTGGCCGGTCGCTCGAGCCTGGCCTTCGCCGAGACGCTGGACAGCGATTACGTCGGGCTGCATGCGGCCAGTTCGATCAATATGCGCACCCATGCCGCCGCGCGTGAAGCCGGCCGGGTATTGCGGGTGCGTATCCATGTGCCGGGCTTCGACGCCATGTGTCGCATGATCCAGGCCAACATGGGCATAGGCGTCTTGCCGCAGCGGGCTTATGAGTTGTTTGGCCGGGCGTTGGGGTTGCATGCGGTGCCGTTGACCGATGCCTGGTCGGATCGGGCGTTGATCCTGGTGGTGCGCGATGAGGCGTTGCTGTCGCCGGTGAGCCGAATGTTGTTTGAGCATTTGCGCGGTGCGGTCTGACAATTCTCTATTGAATGGACCGGCCTCTTCGCGAGCAGGCTCGCTCCCACATTTGGACTGCATTTCCCTGTGGGAGCGAGCCTGCTCGCGAAGGCATACCTGAGGTAGCGGTGTATTCATTGCCGGGCGTTCGCGTTTCGCGAACGGCCGTTGCCAACTGAAGGTTGGATTCCCAAGCCTGCTGTCCTCTAGCCTTGGCACATATTCCAAGAACAAGAGGTACCCCGCGATGACTGCCCCCTTGAGTGCAATCAAAGTGATCGAGATCGGCACGCTGATCGCCGCGCCGTTCGCCGCGCGCATGCTCGCCGAGTTCGGCGCCGAAGTGATCAAGATCGAAGCCATGGGCCAGGGCGATCCCCTGCGTAAATGGCGCAAGCTGCACGAAGGCACTTCGCTGTGGTGGTACCTGCAATCGCGCAACAAGAAGTCCCTGGCGCTGAACCTCAAGTCCGCCGAAGGCATCGAACTGGTCAAGCAACTGGCGACCAGCGCCGATGTGCTGATTGAAAACCTGCGTCCCGGCGCCCTGGAAAAACTCGGCCTCGGTTGGGACGTGCTGCATGCCCTCAACCCCAACCTGACCCTGGTGCGGATTTCCGGTTACGGCCAGACCGGCCCGTACCGCGACCGTCCGGGTTTCGGTGCCATCGGCGAGGCCATGGGCGGCATCCGCTACACCACCGGCACCCCCGGTTCACCACCGGCGCGGGTGGGCGTCAGCCTCGGCGATTCCCTGGCATCGCTGCACGCCGTGATCGGCGCTCTGATGTCGCTTTTGCGGGTCAAGACCGGGCAGGGCGAAGGGCAAATCGTCGATGTGTCGCTGGCCGAAAGCGTGTTCAATGTGATGGAAAGCCTGGTGCCGGAATATGACATGCTCGGCCATGTGCGTGAGCGCAGCGGCGGTGCCTTGCCGGGCATCGCACCGTCCAACACCTACCTCACGGCGGATGGCGCCTACGTGGTGATCGCCGGCAACAGCGACCCGATCTACAAGCGACTGATGCTCACCATTGGCCGCCAGGATCTGGCCGACGCCCCCGAGTTCGCCCATAACGACGGGCGTGCGGCCAAGAGCGGCCTGCTCGATGCGGCGATCACCCACTGGACCAGCAGCCTGCCGATCGACGAGGTGCTGGCTGCGCTGGAAGCCGCTGAAGTTCCGGCCGGACGCATCTATTCGGTCGCCGACATCGTGGCCGACCCGCATTATCAGGCGCGGGACATGCTGCTCACTGCCGAACTGCCAGGTGGCGCCACGGTGAAAATGCCGGGCATCGTGCCGAAACTCTCCGAGACCCCCGGAGGCGTCAACTGGTCGGGTCCGGGACTGGGCCAGCACACCGACGGCATCCTCGCGCAGCTTGGTCTGACGCTGGCAGACATCGAACGCCTGAAAGTCGAAGGAGTGGTGCAATGATCACTGATTATTCCGAGCGCTTGATCGTTCAGGAAGTCTCCCCGCGCGACGGCTTGCAGATCGAGCCGACCTGGGTTGAAACCGTCGACAAGATCGCGCTGATCGATCAACTGTCGCAGGCCGGGTTCAGCCGTATCGAGGCCGGCTCGTTCGTGTCGCCCAAGGCCATTCCCGCGTTGCGCGACGGTGAGCTGGTGTTCAAGGGCATCACTCGCCAACCGGGAGTGATCTATGTGGCGTTGATCCCCAACCTCAAGGGCGCGCAACGGGCACTGGCCTGCAACGCCGATGAGCTGAACCTGGTGATGTCCGCCAGCCAGACCCACAACCTGGCGAACATGCGCATGCGCTGCGAAGACTCGCTGGCCGCCTTCGGCGAGATCGTGGCGTTCGTGCATGGAACAAAGGTGCGTCTCAACGCCAGCATCGCCACCACCTTTGGTTGCCCCTTCGAAGGCAAGATCGATGAGGACCGGGTACTGTACATCGTCGAGGCCTATCAGGAGCTCGGCATCCAGGGCATCACCCTGGCCGATACCACCGGCATGGCCAATCCGCGGCAGGTCGAGCGGTTGGTGGGACGGGTGTTGCAGCGGGTATCGCCCGCAGACCTGACCCTGCATTTCCACAACACCCGTGGCCTTGGCTTGTGCAACGTGCTGGCCGCTTACGAGGCCGGTGCCCGGCGTTTCGACGCGGCACTCGGCGGCCTCGGCGGTTGTCCGTTCGCGCCGGGCGCCTCGGGCAACATCTGTACTGAAGACCTGGTGAACCTGTGCGATGAAGTCGGGATTGCCACCGGTATCGATCTACCGTTGCTGCTGAAACTTTCCCGAGGATTGCCGGCGCTGCTCGGCCACGAAGTGCCGGGCCAACTGGCCAAGGCCGGACGCAATTGCGACCTGCACCCCGTGCCGTCCTGACCACACAGCCCCCTGTAGGAGCGAGCCTGCTCGCGAAAGCGGAGTATCAGTCGACATCATCGTTGAATGTCAGACCGTATTCGTCGGAACGCCGCCCGGAGCCGGCTCGCTCCCACAGAAAAGCACATCACAAAGATCACCTTAACCAGACAACAAAAACAATCGGACACCCCAAGGGAAGTCCGCCTGGAGAACCGCAATGAGCCTGAATGCACTGGAGGCCGGCGCGAGCCCGGCCGTTAGCCACGATGAAGAAAAAGCCCTGGTCAGCAAAGTCGCCTGGCGATTGATGCCGCTGATCATGGTCTGCTACCTGTTCGCGTTTTTCGACCGCATCAACATCAGCTTCGCCAAGTTCCAGCTGCAAACCGACCTGAGCCTGAGCGATACCGCCTACGGCCTCGGCGCGGGGTTGTTCGTGGTCGGTTATGTGATTTTCGAAGTGCCGAGCAACATGATGCTGTACAAGGTCGGCGCGCGACGCTGGATCGCCCGGATCATGATGTCCTGGGGCCTGGCCACGGCGTTGATGGTGTTCGTCAACAGCGAATGGCAGTTCTACGTGTTGCGTTTCGTGATTGGTGCGATGGAGGCGGGTTTTGCGCCGGGCGTGCTGTACTACCTGACGCTGTGGTTCCCGCAGCACTACCGCGGGCGCATCACCTCGATGCTGTTCCTTTCATCGGCCTTCGCCGGGCTGGTCGGCGCGCCGTTCTCCGGGCTGGTGCTGCAACACCTCGACGGCTTCCTCGACATGCGCGGCTGGCACTGGTTGTTCCTGCTCGGCGGCGTGCCGTGCATCGGCCTCGGCTTGCTGGTGCTGACCTTGCTCAAGGACCGCATCGAAGACGCCCATTGGCTGACAGCTTCGGAGAAAACCCTGCTGGCCAGCCGCATCGCTCACCATGAACCGCACAAGAGTGGCGGCTCGTTGCTCGCCGCGCTGCGAATCCCCGGGTTCCTGACCTTGGGCCTGATCTACTTCCTGATCCAGGTGGCGTCCTACGGCTTGAATTTCTGGGCACCCCAACTGATCCGCAGCGCGGGTACCGAGAGCCCGGTCATGATCGGTCTGCTGACGGCCATCCCCTACATCTGCGGCGCCATCAGCATGGTGGTGATCGGGCGCTTGTCCGATGCCTCTGGCGAGCGACGCAAGTTTGTCGCCGGCCTGGTCGCCGTCGGTGCGATTGGTTTCTTCTGTGCCGGGATCTTCGCTAACCACACGACCTTCCTGATCGTTGCGCTGGGCTTGCTCGGCGCCGGCATCATCGCCTCCATCCCGAGCTTCTGGACCCTGCCGCCGAAACTGCTGGCCGGAGCCGGCGCGGGTGCCGCGGGCGGGATCGCGGTGATCAACACCCTGGGGCAGTTCGGGGGCATCGTCAGCCCGGTCATGGTCGGACGGATCAAGGACCTGACCGGTAGCACAACACCGGCGCTGTATGTCATTGGTGTTTGTGCGCTGATCGCTGTTGCGCTGCTGTTGTGGGGCTTGCCGCAGAAGCTTCGCACGCTCGACAAATTCTGACGGTTACTGAAACCTGCAGCGCCTGGCAGATGGCTTTCGCGAGCAGGCTCGCTCCCACAGTGGACGCCACCGATCCACTGTGGGAGCGAGCCTGCTCGCGAAGACTGACTGACAATCAACATTGAACGCTCGGTAAAGACTTCAACCCGCAGCCGCCAAAGACTTGGCCGGCATGGCGCCAAACTGAATCAACACCACCCCGCCAATCAGCAGCACCGCCCCAGCCAATCGCGGCAAGGTGATTTGCCGCTCCACCAACCCGAACCAGCCAAAGTGATCCAGCACCAGCGAAGCCACGACTTGCCCCGCCAATGCCAGGGCCATGAATCCAGAAGCGCCAAGCCTGGGCAGCAGCATCACCGCCAACGAAATGAAAACGACCCCAAAAGCACCACCGGCCCACATCCACAGTGGAGCTTTGGTAATGAACGCCACCGAAGGCAACGGCAAACGCATCGCCAACATGATCGGCGACAACACCACAATGCTCACCAGCAACGACGCCAACGTCGCCCACAACGGATGACCCAAACCGCGCCCGAGGTTGAAGTTGATCGCGCTCTGAAAGGGCACCACCGCCCCGGCAATCACCGCCAGCAATAGAAGGCCGATCCCGTGCAACGTACTCATATTTATCCTCCAACAGGTTTTGCTGGACTCTAGAGTATTCATCGCGCAGATTTAAATTCCGTTTTGCTATCCAGAACATGCATCAAATGAATGATCTACGGCGCATCGATCTCAACCTGCTGGTGATCCTCGACGCCTTGCTCAACGAACAACACGTCACTCGCGCGGCCGAGCGCCTGCACCTGAGCCAGCCTGCCGTCAGCCACGCCCTGGCGCGCTTGCGCGATTTGCTCGGTGATCCTTTGCTGGTGCGCGCCGGCGCCAGCCTTGTACCAACTCCCCGAGCGCTGGAGCTGATGGCCCCGCTGGGCGAAGTCCTGGCCCAGGTGCAATCTCTGCTGGCGCCGAACGCCTTCGAGCCGGCCACGGCCAAACGCACCTTTCGCCTGGCGATGTCTGACTACGGCGCCGCCATCGTCCTGCCGGGATTGATCCGCAGGCTGCGTCGCGAAGCGCCGGGCATCGACCTGCAAATCAGCCACGCCAGCCGTGAAGGCATGCTCGAAGGGGTGCTCAACGGTGATATCGATGTCGCCGCCGGGGTGTTTCCGGAAATGCCCAACGAACTGCGCAGCACGGCGCTGTTCGAGGAGCATTACGCCTGCCTGGTAGACCGCCAAAGCCTGCCCGACGACGGCGTCCTCGACCTGCCGACCTACCTGTCGCGCCCGCACGTGCTGCTGGAAATGCGCGGCAGTGGCACCCCGGAAATCGAACGCGCCCTGACAGCCTTGCGTGAACGCCGTCGCGTCGCGATCAGCCTGCCGCACTGGAGCGTGGCCCCGCAATTCATCAGCGGTACCGACCTGATCCTCACCGTCGCGTCCCGGGCCTTGCGCGATATCGATGAGCAGGCATTGATCGTCCTGCCGCCGCCGTTCGAGATTCCGTCGTTTACCTTTGTCTTGGCCTGGCACAAGCGCCGGGGAGGGGACCAGGCGTTGAATTGGCTGAATGCGCAAATCGAGCGAGCCTCAGCTGATATAGACTGGCGCCCATTCACCCAAACAGCTCAAAAGGACTTCCCATGACCCCATCCCTGCTAATGGCCGTTCTCGCCTCGGGCTTCATCTATGGCATCACGCCAGGGCCGGGGGTATTGGCGGTGTTCGGCATCGGCGCCGCCCACGGACGACGGGCGGGGGCGGGGTTTCTCTGCGGGCATTTGTTGGGGGACGTGGTCTGGTGCAGTACCGCGCTGATAGCCATCGTCGGTGCGCGGGAAATCGGCAGCACGGCTTTCGATGTGCTGGGCGTGCTCAGCGGGCTCTACCTGTTCTGGCTCGGCTGGCGCGCGGTGCGGGCGCGTCAAAGGGTGGGCGAGGCGCCGCAGGGGCCTGCGCGACAGCCGTTCTGGCACGGCATCCTGTTCGGCCTGACCAATCCGAAGGCGTACCCGGTGGCTGTGGCCACCTTCACTGCGCTATTGTCCAGCCGGGCTGAGTTGCTGACCTGGTCAATGTTGCCGTGGCTGATCGTCTTGAGTTTCGTCGGTGGCCTGCTGGCCTACGCTATCCTCATCGGCATCGTCGGCGCGCGCCAGGTGCGCACCTTGTATCAACGCCATGAACTGGCTATCACCCGGTTGTGCGGGTTGATGTTTATCGGTTTCGCCATCAACGCCCTGGCGCATGCACTGCCGGGGCTGGTGACGAACAAGGCTTGACGCTGATCGAAGGACACGTCGGCGCTCGGTCAGGGAGGGTTCTTAATGGCTGCAGGCACCATGACCAGCACAAACTCCGCACCGTTGGCGAGCTACATTGACCTCCTGCTGGACGCCGTTTGCGCGGTCGACAAACAAGGCCGCTTCGTATTTGTCAGCGCGGCGTGCGAGCGCATTTTCGGCTACACCCCCGACGAGCTGATTGGCCGGCCAATGATCGACCTGGTCCACCCGGCCGATCGCCAGCGCACCCTCGACGCCGCGAAGGACATCATGGACGGCGAGCCCAAGCTCAATTTCGAAAACCGCTACCTGCGCAAGGACGGCCGGGTGGTCAATATCCTGTGGTCGGCGCGTTGGTCAGAGGTCGATCAGCTGCGCATCGCCGTGGCCCACGACATTACCGAGCGCAAGCTGGCCGAATCCCGACAAGCGGCGTTGTATGCGATTTCCGAAGCGGCCCATGCGGCGGAAGACTTGCTGGCGTTGTTCAAACGTATCCACCTGATCATCGGCGAATGGTTGCCGGCGTTGAATTTTTCCGTGGCGCTGTATGACGAGCAGTGTGCGCAGCTGAATTTTCCCTATCACGTCGACGACCACGAGCCGCACCCCGAACAGCCCGGGACCATCACCGCGCGCCTGTGCGCGGAGGTGATCCACAACGGCCTGCCGATCCTGCTGACGCCGGACCAGAGCGACCTGCCCTCGGAGTTCGAGGCGCTGGTCAGCGGGCAGCATTCGCCGTGCTGGTTGGGCGTGCCGCTGAACTCGCAAAACGGCACGATTGGTGCCCTGATCGTCAAAAGCGTGCCGGGAGGCGAGCGTTACACCGAGCGGGACAAGGAGTTGCTGCAATATGTTTGCGCGCAAGTCGCGACGGCTATCGAGCGCAAGCAGTTGCACACGCGCCTGCAGCACATGGCCCAATACGACCAGTTGACCCAGCTGCCCAACCGCGAACTGTTGCGTGACCGGCTGAAGCGGGCCCTGGACTCGGCGCGGGAAGACCACGGACGCATGGCCCTGTTGTACGTCGATCTTGACCGCTTCAAGGAAGTCAACGACACCCACGGTCATGCAGTCGGCGACATGTTGCTGCAAACCGTGGCCAATCGGCTCAAAGGCTGTGTGCGCGAAACCGACACGGTGGCGCGTATTGGCGGTGACGAGTTCGTGGTGTTGCTGCACAGCATCCACGCCTCGGGCGATGCCGACTGCGTGGCCGGGAAAATTCGCCAGGTACTGTCGGCTCCCATGCGCCTGGACGGGCACAGCCTGCACATCCAGCCGAGCATCGGTGTTGCCCAGTACCCTGAGCACGGCACCGAAGAAAAGCAGCTGTTCAGGCACGCCGACGAGGCGATGTACACCGCCAAGCGCGAGCAACACTTGCGGCTCGTCTGAACCTGTCCTCACCGTTCGTCGCGGCGATTTCAGCTTTTCTAAACCTTTTGGCGCGTGGAAATTCAGAATCTATGCGGGCGACGGCTCGCCGCGTTCATCATCAAGAGGTAGAGAATCATGCCTAACTCAAGAAACTCGAACTCGGGACATGCCAACGATCGAACGAAGACGTCTGAAGCCGGTCGTAAAGGTGGGAAAACCACGACCACGACTGTTGATAAAGACTCCTCCAAATCCGAGATGGGCCGCAAACCCGGCCAGAAATCCAAGTAAGGGATGCAGGTGGTTTTGATTGAGAAGCGGGAGCGAAAGCTCCCGTTTGAATTTTTACTGAGGAGGGCGCGACCATGAACCCTATGGCCACCCGATTACGCAACTGCGGCATAGCCGCGTTACTGGGCCTGTGCGCCAACAGTGCCTTCGCCCAGACACCCACCGATTTCATCAACGATGCATCGGCCAAGGGCATCGCCGACATCGAAGCCAGTCGCCTGGCGCACCAGAAGTCCGAATCCAAGGAGGTCAAGGACTACACCATCGTCGTGATCAACGACCGCACGACCGCCAACCAGCACTTGGCAAAAATCGCCAAGGAACTGGACCTGCCGGTGGCGCCGCGTGAAGAGGTGATGGAAAAAGCCAAGGCCCTGATGCCGCAAGTCATGGAGGGCGCGACCTTCGACCAGGCCTACGCGGCCAGTCAGGTCGAGACCACCGAGGAAGCCATCGAGCAGCTGGAGCAAACGGCCCAGACCACCGACGTGCCGCAAATCAAGGCGTTCGCTGAAGAGACCCTGCCAAAGCTGCAAAATCACCTGCAAATGGCCAGGGCCCTGCAGGCCAGTCGCTGAGCCTTCGCCTGCGCGGGTGACTCGCGGTCACCCGTGCACTAGCGATCAGCACTTGTTCAGATCCTGTTTGCCTTTCTCCTGCACCACGGTGCCATCAATGGCAATGGTCTGGCCTTCGCCCAGGCTGCGGTAGTGCTTTCTCAAGGCTTCCAGCTCCTTGAGGTCCAGCGCCTCGAGCCCCAGCATCGCGTTCTGCGCCTCCTTCGTCACTCTCAGCAACTCATCGACCTTCAGGTGCAGAATGTCTGTGTCACGGTTTTGCGTGTTCTGGATCAGGAACACCATCAGGAAGGTGATGATGGTGGTCGAGGTGTTGATGACCAACTGCCAGGTGTCGTTGAAACCGAAAATAGGCCCACTCAACCCCCACACTAAAATCAGGATGATCGCCCCCAGGAACGTCGTGGGGCTGCCGGTCCAGAGGGCAAGTTTTTGGGCGATTTTTGCGAATTTCATGGCCGTTTTCCTTATAAGAGGGCGCCTGAATTTCAGACAGTGGCGGCCGGGTGAAAATTCGGTCTTTACCCATTAGCGAATGGAAAATCCTGTAGGAGCCGGCTTGCCGGCGAAGGCGCCCGAAAGACCAACGCAATGTTCAAGGACGTCTTCGCCGGCAAGCCGGCTCCTACAGTTTCGGTAGCACAACAAAAGTGGAATAGAGCAGAACCTGACAGTCGATGTATCGTGACGAACCGGTTGTCGCCTCGAGGCTGAACAACACCGACAGGAGAACGCAATGAGTTGGTCCGCCAAACAATACGTCGCCTTTGAAGATGAACGCACCCGTCCCGCTCGCGACCTGCTGGCCGCCATTCCCGCCGGGGCAGTGCGCTCTGCCATCGATATCGGTTGTGGTCCGGGTAACTCGACCGAGTTGCTGGTGGAGCGCTTCGCCGATGCCACCGTACGTGGGCTGGACAGTTCTACCGACATGATCGAAGCCGCGCGCAAGCGCCTGCCGCAGGTGCGTTTCGATGTTGCTGACATAGACACCTGGAATGACAGTGGCCCGTTCGATGTGATTTTTGCCAACGCGGTGCTGCAGTGGGTACCCGATCACGCAACGTTGCTGCCTGCGCTGGTGAGCAAACTTGCGCCCGGTGGCAGCCTGGCGATCCAGATGCCGGACAACCTCAATCAACCTTCACACCGCTTGATGCGAGAAGTGGCGGCTGACGGTCCCTGGGCGAGCAAACTTGCTGAAGTCGCCGGACAACGTACCGAAATGGCCGAAGCCAGCGTTTATTATTCGATGCTGAAAGCCTGCTGCACCCGCGTCGATGTATGGCGCACCACTTACCATCATCCGCTGGCGGGCGGCGCGTCGGGTGTGGTGGAGTGGTTCAAGGGCAGTGGATTGCGGCCGTTCCTCGAACCGTTGGATGAGGCTGAGCGCGTGCAGTTTCTGAAGCAGTATCAGGCTGCAATCGAACAGGTCTATCCGGCATTGGCCGATGGTTCGGTATTGCTGCCGTTCCCGCGCTTGTTTCTGGTGGCGACGCGCTGATTCATCAATCAGCGCTGAACACTGACCAACATCATCATCGGCCGCTCCCGCTCTTCGGCCAATGCCGGTTGCGCTTGGACCTCGGCGTCCGTCGGCCCCCATTCATTGACATGCCGGATGCTGAAACCGGCACCAATCAGACTGTTGAATAACGTGCCAACGGTACGGTGCTGCTTGATCACGCCATCCGCCAGCCAGTTGGTCACGCGCTCGCCTTCCAGTTGATAGCTATCCACCGGCCAGCTCTTGCGGCCCTCGGCGTCGGTGATCCAGCCGGGATTACGCGGCGCCATGAAAATCGGGTGCTCAATGGAAAACACAAACCGCGAACCGGGGTTGAGCGCTGCGTGGATATTGGCGAACAGCCCCGGCAAATCCTTGATGTAATGCAGCGCAAGCGAGCTGTAGGCCAAATCGAAACTGTTTGCCGGAAGTTTGAGTTGTTCCAAGTCTGCGCGTTCGTAGCGAATATTGGTGGAGGAGGTTGTGCTTCGAGCCCGATCAAGCATTTTCTGCGAAACGTCCAGGCCCAGCACACTGTGGGCACCTTGCTCACTGGCCCAACGGCAAAACCAGCCGTAACCGCAACCGAGATCCACCACATTCAAGCCTTGCATCGGCGGCAACAACGCCTTCAGCGCAGGCCATTCCGGTGCGGCATCCAGGCCATTGATGGAGCGGGCCATTTGACTGTAGCCCTGGAAGAAATCGGGGTTGTCGTAGATGTTTTGAGTCATATGCCGGGCGCTCCGTTTAATTCATTTTGTACGCACATCGATGTCCACCAACGCCCACGTACATTCTGCGTATTTTGGATTGTCCTCATGCTGCGCAACGTCATTGGCTAACGGCATAGGGGCACCATCCTCTGCGAGGATCTCCAAGTGACCCTCAATGGCTTCGCGGGCCATGACCATTACATTAGCCAGATCTTGACCGGCAGAAAAACAACCCGGTAAGTCGGGGACTTCTACGCACCACGCGTGGTCGTCATCGCCCTTTGAAATCGCTATCGGGTAAAGCATCTTCATCGTCCTCCATGGCACGGCTGCTGGGTCCATGAACCAAAAAGGGCGACCGAAAGGCGCCCAATTGAGCGTCAGGACCGCTCTGCGTCCATACGTCGTGCAATGACGTCCAGCACATCACAACCGTCGCGCAAGGGCACACAGCAGAGCAATGCAAAGTCACTCAGCACCACAGTGTCAGAGGATAGATCGCCGCGTATCGCGAGCTTTTCAAGCAGCTGAGTCACGGCTCGTATTCTGTAGCTGGCCGTACTGAGCAGGGAGTGTAGAGGTTGGCTGGTGTTGACATACAAGGAGGGTAAGTCGTCGGCGTTGCTGGTTAAGGCCATGAATTCTTTCATGCGTAAAGCTCCACTTAGTTGAGGTTTACCAGCCAATCGTCGCCAAACGATAGGGTGGCAACTGTACGCAGGTTGGCGAACCGGAGTGGAAGCCGGCAGATCCAAAGATCTCCCGCGCACAGTTGCCAAAAACGACAACTCTACAGATGCAAAAACGCCTGCAAGCAAGCCAGTGCGCTTTTGCATTCCACTTCAGGTCGCCAAACCCGACACGCCATATGGGCGCGCTCGGACTATAGGCCTCGTGGCAAAAGCACAGCAATGCGCAAGTGTACGGACATTTCCTAATGTCATGTAGGACGAAGCTTTTTTTAAAAAGCATGCCGGGTTTTCACCGTAAAGCTTGCGGGCCCGGGCTTAGGTTGGAGAGCGTCTGATTCTTTTAGATGTTTCAACTATGATTTGCACTTGAGGAAGCTCTCCCATCTGGGCTCTATGTAGCTCAGGGCGATTCAAGAAGTGCTCCGGGTCTCTCGCAAGACTTGCATTTTGCACAAGGGGGGCAGTTTGAGGCGATACATTACGTGCGGTCGAATGTGTAGCTGCCATGGGAGTCGGGGCTCTCGATGGACTGTATGCTGGCGGGGGGCCAAAGATTGCGGTGGCGAATGATGGCGGCGGCGTATCCCGCAATGACAAAGTTGAATATCGAGGCGGTCTATCGATGACCCGAGCGACCGACTGAAACCATTGAGTGCCCCTTGTAGTTGCTGTTTTTGCCACCTCGTAAGCCAGTTTCACGGTGGCTACTCCAGCAATGAAACCAGCACCAGCCAGGACTGGTGCTATTACAGGAGCAGAATTGGCAAATGCCGCTGCCCCAAGTAGCATGCCACCCGCCCCGGTACCCAGGGCCAAAACTCCCTTTCCGCTAAAGCGCGCACTGGTGCTCAAGGAAAGCGCCATACCTCCTAACGAGGACGCCCCACCTCCAACCCCAAGCAGTTGACTCACAATAACCGTTTCAATGACGCGCCCTGATGGGTCACGGTGATTGACGGGGTCTGCGACACAGTACATGTATGAGTTCAATCCACCTGCGCCGAACGGGCTCAACTTGTCTGAACTGTGGAAACGCATCAGTACTGGGTTATAGGCCCGATGGCCGTTACCTAGCAGGTACCAACGAGTATGTGGCTCGATTATCTCGCCATTGAAACCCAGGCAGGTTGAAGGGATACGCTCGCTTGAGAGGTGCCCATAAGCCGTGTATGCCATTGGATTTACACCATCTTGACTCACTTGCGCGAGTACCGATTGGCTCTGATTTGTTGCGAGTAGAATCGTTTTTCGTTCGTCTTGCTCGACTTGACTGGGCGTAACCATAGAGGGGCTTCTGGATACTGAGGGCGGTATTGTTGTTTTACAACAGTTGATCCGGCTTCTGTACTAGCAGATCTGATAGTTCTTTCAATTTCAGCCTGCATCAGTGAGCTCGGCGAAGGTGAATTTGGAAAAAGGTAAAAGGTGACGGATTCATTTCTCTTCACTGCCTCCCATCTCACGGTCTTCAAACGCCGAATGCACAGCCTCCACAACCCGCTCCGCCATGCGCTCATCTTCAAGCTGCGGATACGCTTTCTTCAGCTTGCCCGACACCATCCAACCATTCTCCTTGATGGAACGAATGATGCGATTCGCATCCTGGTCCGGCATTTCCAGTACCTCTTTCAACTGCTCCTGAGCTCGCTGAAAGATCACCAGCACTCGGGCTTCATCCGCCATTTCCTTGCGAATCGTGTGCTCGACAACCCGTGCGGTGTACAGGACGTGTTCGGTCAGGTCCGGATACCGCCAGGCAAAGCAGGCATCCTCGTATTCATCGAAGATGAAGTTGCTGGGTGTTCCGTCCTCGTAGGTCACCAGTTCGCCGAAGCGATAGGCCGTCGCGTACCGTCGCATGAACGGGCGTGAGAACACTTCGAGCGTACGGTCGTAGCCGGCCCGGAAGTCGATCGAACTGGTGATGGTGGCTGACACCGGCAGGATTACGCCGTCGGGCACTGCCTTGTCGCGAATCAAGGTGTCGTTGATGAGGAAGCGGTGGATCCGGCCATTGCCATCGCGCATGGGATGGATATAGACGAAGCCAAAGGCCAACACAGCGGCACGTGCCAGCGATTCCGCGCCACGCGTTGCGACTTCAAATTCGTTGAGTCCCGCCAGTAGCTGATCAAGGTCTCTGGAGTGGGGGGCAATGTAGTGCACGATGTCCTCGCGCATTGTGGCTTGCCCCACGAATACAGGGGAGCGCCGCAAGCCCAGTCCGATGGCGTCACGTCCCAGAATGCCGGCTTGCAGGGACTGCAGGCTGTCGTTGCTCAACGGGTCTTTGATATGGCCGCAGTACTGGGCAATGACATGGGCAAACCGCTGGATGCGATCAGCCTGGTCGGCTTCCTTTTCAATGAGAAAGCTTGCGCGCGATTCCTTGAATGTCAGCCAACTGGCCGTACGCATCAGGATGTCGGCGCCAAAGGCCTGATCCAGCTCGGACAGGGCTTCGCGCAGATCGAATTGCAGAGCTTCTTGCACGGGTGCCGTACGACGAACCAAGGGACAGAACTCAGGCGTTCCCGGCAAATTGTTATTGATTCGCCAACGCCGCGTTCGTAACGACTCGCGACGAGTCAGGTAATTTTTTGCCGAAAGTGCATCAACGTAGGCGCCATTGGTCACGTCGGGCACATCCAGGTGTTCACCTGTCAGCCATTCGTAAAGGAATCCCGTGCGACGGGCGTACTGACCGAAAGGCTCCCGCCGACACCAGTCTTCGACCGACTGCGGACCGACGGCCGCAAACAGACGGGCAAAGAACTCAAGATGAATTTCTTCGTACTTGAGGCCGAATTCGAAATGTCCTGCAAAGTCGTCTGCGGGCCGGTAGCTTGGCGGATACCGGTTCTCCACATGCCCGTCGCTTTCACGTCTGACACGTGTGGAGCCGATCATGGACTCGACGCGCAGAGGCTGCGCCAATGCGATGTCGTAGTGGTTCGCGAGGGCTTTGAAACCGACTTGCATTGACGAAATCCTTTACTGAGGCAAGAAAAACGCTAACAGAACGTCGATCCTATGCGAAAACGCTAATTTACGCAGGTGTGAAAACGCTAACACCTGATGAAATTTGATACTGAATCCGGGTTTTGAATAAAAAACGCTAACGAACTCAGGGTAGTCACTGCAGCGGCGGGGGTATTTGCTTGTCGACCAGCGGGACTGACAAGCCGGGTCTCACCAAATCCCAGGCACAAAAAAACCGGCCCTGAAGGCCGGTTTTTCTATATCTGCATCCCCCGTCAAAAAACAACGTGAGACAAAAATTAGGTTGGAGCGGGTGAAGGGAATCGAACCCTCGTTATCAGCTTGGGAAGCTGGAGTAATGCCATTATACGACACCCGCTCAGAGCGGTGACTTTGTACCAGATGTGCGCGTGGAAATGAAGTTTTTCTTTGCGTTTGATGGCTTTAGCTCGGGTGAATCACATCCACGGACCCTGTGACGGTCGTTCGCGGGCAAGCCTCGCTCCTACGGGATTACGCAAGGGCAGCGGGGCTTGCTCGCGATGACGCTACTTCAGAGGGACAATGCATGGTGGTCCTGAACGTAGTGGAAACGCGGTCGGCTTTCGTGCTGGGCCGGCTTCAGGAACCCCAGTAACGCATTGCGGCTGTCTCGGCAGGCGGCTTTGTGTTCCATGTCGAGAAAGTGGCCGGTTGCATCCAGGGTCGTGAAAGTGGCGTGTTGCACGTGGCCGGCGAACAACCGGGCGTCATCGGCGGCGGTGTATTCGTCCCATTCGCCGTTCAGGAACAGCAGCGGTACGTTGATTTTCTGCGCCGCCTTGTAGAAGCACTGGCGGTCGCTGTGCAGCAAGTCGCTGATGTGGAAGTGCATCTGACCGTATTCGTGATCGGCCAGGCTGCTGACGTGGCGGTAGTTGAAGCGCTTGAACAGCGTCGGCAAGTGTTTGCCGATGGTGCTGTTGACCAGGTTGCCGACCCGGTCGCCATCGCGGCTACCGAGGTAGTCGACACCGCGCTCGAGGTAATCGAGCATGTGCGAATTGATCTCCGGGGAGAACGAGCTGATCACGGCTTTTTCGATGCGTCGTGGCTGATGGGCCAAGGCGACCAGGGTCGCGGCGCCACCCCAGGAAAACGACAGCACGTGTTCGGCGGCGAAGTGGTCGATCAGCTCCAGGAGGATCTGCCCTTCGACTTCCTTGGTCAGCAATTTCTCATGCAGGTTGTGGGCTTTGGACTTGCCCGCGTAGGGCTGGTCGTAGCAGACCACATTGAACTGCGGGTGGAGGTTTTTCACGGTCTGTGCAAACGACGCAGTCGTGGCCATCGAGCCGTTGACCAAGATAATGGTCTTCTCTGCGGCGTCTGCGCGATAGAACTCCGTGTAAACCCGATACTGACCCTGTATATCCAACACAGCGATTTCTGGCCTCATGTCATAAGACTCCTGGCAAGCGGGTATGCGCGCAAATGAGATTGCACGAGCTTTGTGACAGGTAGGCATACGCCTTGAAATTGTTAGCCCATGTCGATCCAATGCAGCCCGGTCGACGGGTATTGTTATTGGCGGGCAGTCTGCCGGGTGAGGCCGGAACCCGAGGGTCCCTACCGGCAAAAAGTTTCTTGGATGTATCTCGTGACTCATCGGTCACATTTCGGCCGACGTCCTGATTCAAGCAGGCGTCACGTCATCGCGCAAGTGCCTTTGGTAAATTGTTCGACAACTTCTGCTGAGCGGTAGACTGCTTAGATCAATTCGATCTCTAGGTCGCTCAGCGGGCGGTACTCACCCGGTTTCAACGCGTTGTCGAGCACCAGCGGACCCATGCGTTCGCGATGCAGGCGCGTCACCTTGTTGTTGAAATGACCGAACATGCGCTTGACCTGGTGGTACCGGCCTTCGACGATGCTCAGGCGCGCGCTTTTAGGGCCCAGCAGCTCTAGCCCGGCGGGTTGGGTGGTGAGGTCTTCGAAGGCGAAATACAGCCCCTCACGGAAGGTGACCGCGTATTCGGGGCCGATGTCCTGCTCGGTTTCAACGTAGTAGACCTTCGCCAGTTTGGTCTGCGGCTGGGTCAGGCGTCGCGACCAACTGCCATCGTTGGTGATGAGCATCAGGCCGGTGGTGTTGAAATCCAGGCGCCCGGCGATGTGCAGGTCATCCTTGTCCGGTTCTCCGATCAGGTCCAATACGGTGCGGTGCTGCGGGTCGCGGGTGGCGCTGACGCACCCGGCGGGTTTGTGCAGCATGAAGTGACGCAGCGGTTTACCGGCTTGCAGCACCTCGTCGTCGACTTCGACTCGGCTGAATTCGCGAACGTCGGCGTGGGGATCGCAGACGGTCTGGCCGTCGATCCTGACGCGCTTTTCCACCAGCAACAAGCGCACTTGCTTTCGGTTGAAGCAGGGCAGGTTGCTGAGGAATCTGTCGACGCGCATGAATTTGAGGATCAGTGAAGAACGGGGGCGCGCATCTTACTTGATCGACTGCGCCGTTGCTTGCAACTGCGCTTCGACCTCGGCGCAACGCGGGCACAGGCAGGCGGCGTTGCGCAGTTCGGCGGGCAGCGCCTGGAGCACCGCCGGGTCGATGCTGACGCCGTAGCACCAGCATGCACGGTCAGCGGTTCTTGGGTCGGCCAGGGTGCAGTCGTTGGGTGCGCCGCAGGCGGGGCAGAGGTCAGGCTTTGTCATAAGCAGGATGCGGCAGTTCCACGCAGGTTCGGTTGCGGCCCGATTGTTTGGCCCGATACATCGCATGATCGGCCCGCGACAGCAGGGTGTGCAAGGTGTCATCGGGTTGCAGGGTGGTCAGGCCGATGCTGACGGTCAGTTGCAAGTGGTTGCCATTGTACGCATAGGGCTGTCGCTCCACATGCCGGCGTATTTTCTCGGCGATCACCTGGCCGCCGTCACCGTCGGTGTCCTTGAGCAGCACGATGAATTCCTCGCCGCCCCAGCGACAGACGATGTCGGAGTGGCGCAGGCAGCTTTCCAGGTCTCGGGCGAAGCCAATCAGCACCTGATCGCCGGCCAGGTGGCCGTAGGTGTCGTTCAAGGCCTTGAAGTGGTCCAGGTCCAGCAGCAGGGCCGTCAGCGGCCTGGGTTCGCGCTGGGCTTCGTGCATCGCTTGCGCAGCCAGCAGGTCGAAGCCGCGACGGTTGGGCAGCTCCGTCAGGCTGTCGAGCGTGGCCTGGGTCTGGATCTGGCCCTGGTAGCGTTTGATCACGCGGTTGAGCAGGGCCAGCACGGTCAGTGTGACCACCAGGCAAATCAGCAGGTTGAGGTACAGCGAGTGGCGGATGTCGTTGAGGTCGCCGTCTTCGCGCTTGTCGACGAACAGGTACCAGTTCAACTCCGGGATAAACCGCACGTTGAGGAAATGTCCCTGGCCCTGGCCCGAGTATTCGTAGCTGCCGCTATGGGGCTTGGGCAGTTGGCTGAGCAGGTCTTTCATGCTGTCGAGTTCGGCCAGGGTCTGCCCGGCCAGGGCACCCTGCGGCCCGCCTTCTGCCCCGGTGAGCACCAGGCGGCCGAAGGTGTCGACGAAGTACACGCTGCGCTGGTAGCGCTGCTGGTATTTGTCGATCAGCTTGATCACCGCATCGACCGTCAGCCCGACACCCGCGGCGCCGATGAAGCGGTTGTGGTAGTCGTAGACCTTGTAGTTGATGAAGACGGTCAGGTTGTCCTTGTTGGCGAGGTCCGGGTCGACGTTGATCTCGTAGGGATCCTTCATGTCACGGACACGGAAGTACCAGGCATCCCGGGGCTCGGTGAACTTGACCTGCTTGAGCACGCCCTTGGCGTGGTAGTAGGTCAGGCTGGCGTCGGAGACGAAAAAAGCCGTGTAGGCACCGTAGTGGGTCATGACCTCGTCGAGGTAGCGGGTCATCTGCAAGGTGTCGCGTTCGCCGTTGACCACCCAGTCGCGCATGAAGGTGTCGCGGGACATCATCGAGGAAATCAGGATCGGCCTGACCAGGTCTTTCTGGATTTCCGAGTAGACGGTGTCCGAGGTCAGCGGCAGCTCGGTATTGACGATGTTGTCGCGGATCGACGCGCGCGAGGCGTAGTAACTGAGAAAGGAGGTGGCCAGGAAGCCTGCGCCCAGCAACGCGACCAGTGTGAGGACCAACGACCGTTGGGAATACAGCGGCGAGCGAAGTGGCATGGCAGTTCCATTGTCAGCAATCCGATGGCAAGCATTCTAAGGGTTGCGGCGGGAAATAACTGCTCCATGTACGTCGCGAATGGTCGCTCCTGTGTTTTGACATCGATCGTTCCCACGCTCTGCGTGGGAATGCAGCCAGGGACGCTCCGCGTCCCCTCCAGAGCCGAACGCGGAGCGTCCGTTGAGGCATTCCCACGCAGAGCGTGGGGAACGATCCCGCAGGGGTGGGTCAGGCGAGGGTTTTCAGGTAGGCCCTCCAGCCACCCAAATGGCTGATATCCACCGCCCCCTCCAACCCATAGGCCTCACAGATAAACCCGCTTTCCCAGCGGCCATCCGCCAACTGCACCTTGCCCAGCCCCAACGGTGCCGGGATGCCAGTGAGGAACGAACCCAGTTCGCTGCTCGGCAGTTCCCAGACTTCCACGGCAACCGCCACGCCGCCGTCCTTGACCCGAACCATGCCCGGACGAAACGGCGGGCCACCGGCCAGGGCATACAGTCGATAATCAGCCGAGCTGGACGTGCTTTCCACCAGACGCGCGCCACGCTGCTTGAGCTGCCAGTTCAACGCCAGGCCATCCAGGTGCGCGCCACAGACCACCAGCCGCGCCCGGTCGTTGCGCGCAACAGCGCTCGGCGCCGGGGCCGCCAATCCTTGCTGGCGCTGCAAGCCATCGGCCAGGCTCAACAGGTATTGATCGGTGAACGCCCGCCCGAACAGGGTCACGCCCCAGGGTAGGCCGTTGTCCATGAATGCGCTGGGCACGGCGACGGCGGCGTAGTCGAGCAGGTTCATGAAGTTGGTGTAGTAGCCCAGTTCGCTGTTGCGCAGCACCGGTTCGGCGTCGAGTTCCGCCAGTGTGACCGGGCGGCCAATGGTCGGCGTAACCACGCAATCGAGGCCCTCCAGCGCTTTGTCGCACAGGGCTTTCAGCGCTTGCAGCCGATACTGCGCGCGGAAGGTTTGCACGCCGCTGACCGCTGGCGCCTTGGCCAGTACGGCGCGGATCACCGGCAACACGGCTTGCGGGTTTTCCTCCATCAGCTCGCCGGCCACGCTGTAGCGCTCGGCGACCCAAGGGCCTTCGTACAGCAAGCGCGCCGCTTCGAGGAACGGCGACAGGTCCAGCTCCACGGCTTCGCCGCCCAAGGCCTTGAGTTGCTCGACGGCATCGGCGAACAGCAACGGGCCTTCAGCACAGCCGAAAAATTCCAGGTCTTGCGCCCGGGGCACACCGAAACGGAACCCGCGCATCGCGCCGAACGCCGAGCCGTCATTCCACAACGGGTTACTGCGGCTGTACGCGTCCCGTGGGTCGAGTTTCGCGGTCAATGCCAGTAACTGACTGGCCTCCCGGGCGGTCGCGGTAAAGGTCGTCACGCAATCGAGCGTGCGACAGGCCGGCACCACGCCGGCGGTGGAAACCAGGCCCTTGGTGGCTTTCATCCCCACCAGATTGTTCAACACCGCCGGCACCCGCCCGGAGCCCGCGGTGTCGGTGCCCAGGGAAAAGCTCGCCACACCGAGCGCCACCGCCAGTGAAGAACCGGCGCTGGAACCACCGGACGGATACTCCGGCAGCACGCTGTTGGGGCACGCGCCATAGGGCGAACGGGTGCCGTTGAGACCGGTGGCGAACTGATCGAGGTTGGTCTTGCCCAGGGGAACGGCGCCGAGTGCCAGCAGTTGCTCGACGATGGTCGCCGAACGTTGCGGTACGTAGGCAAACGCCGGACAGGCCGCGGTGGTCGTAATGCCCGCCAGGTCGATGTTGTCCTTGATCGCGAACGGCACGCCGTACAGTGGCAGGCTGTCGATGTCGCGGCCGTCGAGGGCGGCGAGATAGGGTTCCAGTTCTTCGGCGCTGAGCAAATGGATGAACAGGTGATAGTCCGGGTTCAGTGCCGCTGCTTTGTCCCGAAGGCTCAGCAGCAGTTGCCGGGGCGTGGTGCTGCCGTCGCGGTAAGCGTTGCGCAGGGCGTCGAGTTGCAGATTGATGTTCATGGTATTCGTCCTTTCGAAATGGGTTCAGTCGAGTTCCAGCACCACGACGCGTTGCCCGGCACGCACCGCCGAACCCGGCTGCACGCGAATCTCGCGCACCACGCCGGCCATGGGCGCGAGCAGCGGGATTTCCATCTTCATCGACTCCAGGATCACCAGCACATCACCGGCCTCGACCCGGTTGCCGGCTTGCACCTGAACCTGCCAGAGGTTGCCGGCGATGTGGCTGTCGACGCTCTGCAGACCGCTGGCCAGTGGCGCGTCTTCGGTCACCTCCGGGGCCAGTTCTTCGCTGTCGAAATGTGCCTGGCCGCTGGCGATCCAGCGTTCGCGTTCGGCGTTGAATGCGCCTTTTTGCTGGTCGCGAAAGGCGTTGATGCCTTGGGCCTCCTGCGCCAGGAAGGCCTGGTAATCGGCCAGGTTCAACTGACTGTGCTCGATGTTCAGGGGGAAGCGCCCGAGGGGGAAATCCCGGCGAATGCGCAACAGTTCATCGGCGCTGACCGGGTAGAAACGGATCTGGTCGAAGAAGCGCAGCAACCAGGGTTTGCCATCGAACGCGGCGACTTCGCGGTAGCGATTCCACATCTGCAGGGTACGACCGACGAACTGATAACCGCCGGGGCCTTCCATGCCGTACACGCACATGTAGGCGCCACCGATGCCCACCGAATTTTCCGCGGTCCAGGTGCGGGCCGGGTTGTACTTGGTGGTCACCAGGCGATGGCGCGGATCGAGCGGGGTGGCCACCGGTGCGCCGAGGTAGACATCGCCCAGGCCCATCACCAGGTAGCTGGCGTCGAACACCGTGCGCTGCACTTCATCGAGGTTCGGCAGGTCGTTGATGCGGCGGATGAACTCCAGGTTGCTCGGGCACCAGGGGGCGTCCTTGCGCACGGTGGTCATGTACTTTTCGATGGCCAGCTGACAGGCCGGGTCGTCCCAGGACAGCGGCAAGTGGACGATGCGCGAGGGTACCTGCAGATCTTTGGCGGCGCACACGGCGTCCCATTCACCGGCCACGATGCCGAGCAAGTCAGCGAGCGGCAGCTGCTCGGGTTGGTAGTGCACTTGCAGCGAGCGGATGCCTGGGGTCAGGTCGATCACGCCGTGCAGGTGTTTACTTTCCAGGGCCTGCATGAGGGCGTGGGCGCGAAAGCGCAGGACGAGGTCGAGTTCGGGGGCGCCTATTTCAAGGAGCAGGTGTGTATCACCGGACAGCCGTGCAACCAGCCGCGTATCCCCCTGACCCAAATCCAACACCACAGGCGACACAACCCCCTGTAGGAGCTGGCTTGCCAGCGAAGGGGACAGACCTGACACCGCATCAACTTCTTCGCTGGCAAGCCAGCTCCTACAGGGGGTATTCCATTTCACGGCGAGGTTGCGGGCGGTCTTGAGGTCGACCGGTTGGAACTGCACCTTGTCCCCGGCCTTGAGCTGTCCCAGCTGCCAAAGATCTGCCTCGATCACCGTCACCGGGCACACGAACCCACCCAGGCTAGGACCGTCCGGCCCCAGGATCACCGGCATGTCGCCGGTAAAATCCACCGCGCCGATGGCGTACGGATTGTCGTGAATGTTCGACGGATGCAAACCAGCCTCACCCCCGTCAGCCCGCACCCATTCCGGTTTCGGCCCGATCAGGCGTACGCCGGTTCGGCTGGAGTTGAAGTGCACTTCCCACTGGGTCGCGAAGAACGTGCCGATGTAGTTCTCGGTGAAGTATTCCGGCGCACCATGCGGGCCGTAGATCACGCGAATGTGCCGTACGGCAGGCAACTCAGGGATTTCAGGCAGTTGCGCACCGACGCTCCGATCGTTCAACGCCGGCACATGCAACACATCACCCGCCCGCAAGGCTCGACCGCCGTGCCCGCCAAACTGGCCGAGGGTGAAGGTGCTTTTGCTGCCCAGGTAATCCGGCACCTGCAAGCCACCGCGCACGCACAGATAGCTGCGCGCGCCTGCTCCGGCAATCGTGCCGAGGCTCAACGTGGCACCGGCTGTAATCATCAACGCCGTGTTCATCGCCACGCTTTCGCCGTTTAGCGTCAGCGGGATCACCGCGCCCGTGACGGCAACGACCGCGTCGCAGTTGAAGCGCAGCAACGGCCCGCTCATGGTGATTTCCAGCGCGGCAACGCCTTCGTCATTGCCCAGCAACAGGTTGCCCAGGCGCAACGCACGACTGTCCATCGGCCCCGATGGCGGCACGCCTACCGCCCAGTAACCGAGGCGGCCGGGATAGTCCTGGACGCTGGTCTGGGTGCCGGCGCTGAGCACTTCGAAGGTGTTGGCCTGATAAACCAGGCCTTCCAGGCAACGGGTCCACGGCTGACCGCTGGCGAAGGGCGCATCGAGCAGAATCTGCCGCAGGTAATCACGGTTGGTTTCGACGCCGTAGAGCAGGCTTTCGCCCAAGGCTTGATGCAGATCGGCAGCCGCTTGTTCGCGGGTCGGTGCCCAACTGATGAGCTTGGCGATCATCGGATCGAAGTAGGGCGGGATCTCGCAACCGGCCTCGACCCAGGTGTCGATGCGCAGTTGTTTGCCATCGGCGACGGGGAAATTGACCGCGGTGAGTAAGCCGGGGCTCGGTTGGAAATCCCGACCCGGATCTTCGGCATACAACCGCGCCTGAATCGCATGGCCCTCGGCTTTCAAGCCCCGGCTCAACTCGCTCAACGGCGGCAGGTCACCCGCTGCCAGTTGCACCATCCAGCGCACCAGGTCGACGCCCCAGACTTGCTCGGTAACGCCGTGCTCCACCTGCAAACGGGTGTTCACTTCAAGGAAGTAGAAACGCCGGGCATCGCTGTCGAACACGAACTCGACGGTGCCGGCGCTGCGGTAGTTCACCGCTTTGGCCAGCTGGATCGCTGCCGCGCACAGTTCATCGGCCATACCCTCGGGCAGGTTCGGTGCCGGGGTTTCTTCGAGGACTTTCTGGTTGCGTCGCTGCACCGAACAGTCGCGCACACCGAGGGCAATCACCTCGCCGCGACCGTCGCCAAACACCTGCACTTCCAGATGCCGGGCGCGCTGGATGTACTTCTCGATGAACACGCCGGCGTCGCTGAAATTGTTCTGCCCCAGGCGCTTGACCGCTTCGAAGGATTCGCTCAATTCGACCGCGCTGCGGCACACCCGCATGCCGATGCCGCCACCGCCGGCGGTGCTTTTGAGCATCACCGGATAACCGACCTGCTCGCCGGCGATCAATGCCGCTTCGAGGCTGTCGAGCAGTTCGGTGCCTTCGAGCATCGGCACGCCGTGTTGCCGGGCCAGGGCGCGGGCGGTGTGCTTGAGGCCGAACACCCGCAGCTGCTCCGGGGTCGGGCCGATGAAGGCGATGTCGGCGGCTTCGCAGGCTTGGGCGAAGGCGGCGTTTTCCGAGAGAAAGCCGTAGCCGGGATGGATCGCGGTGGCGCCGGTGGCCTTGGCGATGGCGAGGACTTTCTCGACGGCCAGATAAGTACCCGCCGCCGCGCCTTCACCCAGGCTGTGGGCTTCATCGGCTTGCAGGATGTGCAGGCTCGCGGCATCGGCTTCGGAGTACACGGCGACGCCTGCAACGTGCAGTTCGCGCAAGGTGCGCAGGATGCGACAGGCAATGGCGCCACGGTTGGCAATCAGGACTTTTTCGAACATGGCATAACCCCTGGAGGGGATGCGGGCCGTCCCGCAGTTTTTCGATGAGCGCCGGGGTCGTCCCCGGCGGAGAAAGCAATTTTCTTCAAACACCACCACCCCCAGTAGGAGCTGGCTTGCCAGCGAAAGCGGTGTGTCAGTCACACCATCGTTGAAAGTGCTGGCCCATTCGCTGGCAAGCCAGCTCCTACAAGGGTGGGGGGTTATTTAATGCACTGGCCTGAGCGGGCCTGGCACAGGGCGAACAGCCAGCGGCGCAGACGACTCAGTTCCATACCAGCAGCTCCGCAGGGGTCGGGTTGTAGGCGTTGCACGGGTTGTTCAGTTGCGGGCAGTTGGAGATCAGCACGATCACGTCCATTTCGGCACGCAGGTCGACGTATTTGCCCGGTGCGGAAATCCCGTCTTCGAAGGTCAGCCCGCCGTCCGCCGTGACCGGTACGTTCATGAAGAAATTGATGTTCGGCCCGATGTCACCTTTGCCCAGGCGCCCGTCGTGAACGCAGGCGCGCAGGTAGTTGTCGCGGCAGCTGTGCATGTAGCGTTTTTCCAGGGCGTAGCGCACGGTGTTGCTCTCTTGGGCGCAGGCGCCACCCAGGGTGTCGTGACGCCCGCAAGTGTCCGCGACGATCGTCAGCATCGGCTTGCCGAGGTTGGAATACAGCACGCTGCCGGTGCTCAGGTACACGCTGTTCTGGCGGCGCAACGTGCGCTGCACGTCGTAGCGTTCCTTGGGGTTGGCGACGCTGTAGAACAGGGTGTCGACGGCCTGGTTGCCTTCCAGGTCGAGGATGCGCAGGGTCTGGCCGGCCTTGACCTCCATCAGCCAGGGTTCGCCGGCGGGGATGGTGGCGCGGTAGATCGCTGCTTCTGGTTGCTTCGGAGATGTGGCGATTGCAAGTGACATGGCAGCGATCCTCAGGCGAACAGACGGTCGGTATTGATGAAACCGCGCTCGTTCTCCGGGCGCGAGGTGCGGCAGTGTTCGGCGACGCTGGGGTCGGCGTTCATCCAGCTGAGCTTCAGCGGTTTGGGCGCATATTCCGGCGCCGGGTCCATCGGATGTTGCAGGGCGGTGAGCACCACCAGGGTGTCCATCGGCGCGTACAACTCGATGTAGTCGCCGGCCCCGGAATTGCCCTCGACGAAGTGAAAGCGCCCGGCCTCATCGACGTTCACCCGGCTGAACAGGTTGAGGGTCATCAGCAGGTCGGACAGGCCCAGCCCCCACTTGCCCAGCTCCACCAACAGGTTGTCGGTGCCGTTGCGAAAGAAGCCGTTGCGCAGTTCCTGATAGCGGCCTGCGCCGTACTTTTGCGCGACTTCTTCAGCGCAGAGCACGCCGCCGAGGCTGTCGCTCCAGCCGCAGTTGTCGGCGGTGATGGCGGCCAGCACGCGACCCATGTCCGAGTACAGGCAATGGCCGGCGGTGAGCTTGGCCGTGTGTTGGCATTTGAGGCTGTCGGGCAGGTTCAGGCGTTCGGTTTTTTCGTTGGCGTTGAGCAGCGTCAGGCTGACGTTGGCACCGCCGCGCAGGTCGGTCAGGCGCAGCAGTTGGCCGCGTTTGAGCACGAAGGAACGGTGGCCGCCACCGGGCAGCATTTCTTCGGCGAAGGGCGGGAACAGTTGGGTCGAATCAGTCATTTCAAAATTCCTCTAAGCAATACGAAGCGTGCCTGCCAATGGCGCCGGCAGGGCGTCGACGGCGGCACGCTGGGCGCGGCGGTCGCTGTTCAAAGGGATGTCGTAGGTGATGCGCGCGCCATAGGCGCCGGGGGCGTGCGGGTCGACGCGGACCTTGTCGAATACCAGCAAACGGGTGCCGAGGCTGAAGCCTTCGGACAGGTCATGGGTGACCATGAACACCGTCAATTGGGTCTCGCGCCACAGTTCCAGGAGCAAGGCGTGCATGTCTTTGCGGATGCCCGGATCGAGGGCGCCGAAGGGTTCATCGAGCAGCAATACCCGCGGCTTCATGATCAACGCCTGGGCGATGGCGAGGCGTTGTTGCATGCCGCCGGACAGTTGCGCCGGGTACTTGTCCAGGGAATGACCGAGGCCGACTTTGTGCAGCAGGACCGAGGCCTGTTCGCGGGCGTCTTTTTTCCCATGGCCGAACAACCGGCCCAGTAGGCGCGAGCGCGGCAATTCAAGACCGAGGGCGACGTTGTCCAGCACACTCAAGTGCGGGAACACCGAATAGCGCTGGAATACCACGCCACGGCTGGCGTCCGGTTCAGCGGCCAGGGGGTGGCCGTCAAGCAGGATCTGGCCACGACTGGCGCGTTCCTGGCCGAGCAACAGGCGCAGGAAGGTCGATTTACCGCAACCCGAGGCGCCCACCAGGGTGCAGAACTCACCCTCGTTGACGCTCAGGTTCAGGCCTTCGAGCACCACCTGGTCGGCGTATTGCTGCCAGACATTGTTCACCGTGATGAAGCTCATGCCCGCGCTCCTTCATACCAGGGGAATGCACGCAGGGTCAGGCGTTTGAGGCCCCAATCCATCAGCCAGGCGAGCAGGGTGATCCACACCACGTACGGCAAAATCACGTCCATCGCCAGGTAGCGGCGCACCAGGAAAATCCGGTAGCCGAGGCCGTCCGTGGAGGCGATGGCCTCGGCGGCAATCAGGAACAGCCATGCCGAACCCAGCATCAGGCGCAGCGAAATCAGCAGGCGCGGCAGCAACTGCGGCAGGACCACCCGCAACATCAGGGTCCAGGTCGAGGCGCCGAGGGTCTGGGCCTTGATCAGCAGTTCAACGGGGATCTCCCGGGCGCGCTGTTCCAGGTCGCGGGCCAGGGCCGGGGTGATGCCGATCACGATCAGCATCACTTTCGACAATTCCCCCAGGCCGAAGACGATGAACAGGATCGGCAGGATCGCCAGCGGCGGCACCATCGATAGCACGGTCAGCAAGGGTGACAACGGCGCGCCGAACAACGGCAGGGTGCCGGCGGCGATGCCCAGGCACAGCCCGGCCAGCGCGCTGATGCCCAGGCCGATGGCCAGGCGTCGCAGGCTGGAAGCGCTGTCCTGCCACAGCAGGTATTCGCCGGTGCGGCTGTCGGCAACGAAGGCCAGGCGCTTGACCGCGTCGCTCATTTGCACGGCGCTGGGCAGCAGTTTGTCGTTGGGGTTGTCCGCCAGGCGCTCGGCCGAGCCCATGAAGTAGGCGAACAGCAGCAGGGCGAACGGCAGGATCACCAGCAACAGGCGACTCGGGCGATCCGGGTGGCGATTGATCAGGCGCATGGCCAAGTCCTCTGGTTACAACTTGGCGTCGGCAGCCATCTGCACGTAGCTGGGGTCGAAGCGCAGCTTGAGGTTGCCCTTGTCGCCGCTGGTCACCCCGTTGGCGAAGGCCATGCCGACCGCGCTGGTGTCCTTGGCCCCTTCACCGAGCAAACCGTGCTGGAAGGAAAACTCGGCGACCTTGCGCATGGTTTCAGGCAGTTGCTTGCTGGTGCTGAACGCCAGGGCTTCCTGGGGGGTGGTGAACAGCCGGGTGGTGTCCAGTTGCGCCTGGAAACCCGCCAGATCGGTGCCCGAGGCCTTGGCCATGTGCTCCAGTGCGGCCTTGCCCGCGGCGTTTTTAGTGTTCATCAACTCGACCACTTCGAACCAGGCGCCAGTCAGCGCCTTGCCCAGGGCCGGGTTGTCCTTGAGGGTTTGGGAGTTGACCACCATCATGTCCATGATCTCGCCGGGGATCTGGCTGGAATTGAACACCTCGGTCACCCCGGGCTTGGCCTTGATGTCCGAGAGCATCGGGTTCCAGGTGGTGACGGCGTTGACCTGATCGGTGTTGAAAGCGGCGGAGATGTCGGCGTCGGAGGTGTTGACCACTTTCAGGTCTTTTTCGGTGAGGTCCACCGAATCCAGGGCCCTGGCCAGCAGGTAGTGCGACACCGAGAGCTCGACCAGATTGACGTCCGCACCCTTGAGGTCGGCGACTTTCCTGCCTTCGCCCTTGAGCACGATGCCGTCGTTGCCGTTGGAGAAGTCGCTGACGATCAACGCGGTGCTGTCGACGCCGCCAGCGGCCGGAATGGTCAGCGCATCCATGTTGGTCATGGTGCAGCCATCGAACTGGCCGGCGGTGTACTGGTTGATCGATTCGACGTAGTCGTTGAGCTGCACCACATCGATCTTGATGCCGTACTTCTTCGCCCACTTGTCGACGATGCCTTGGCTGCCGGCGTATTCCCAGGGCATCCAGCCGGCGTAGATGGTCCAGCAGACGCTGAAGTGGTCTTTTGGGGCGGCGTGGGACGAGACGCTCACGAGGGCGGCGAAGGCCGCGGCGAGCAGGGCGGGTAAACGAGGCTGGGACATGGTGGTTCTCCAGTTGATCAAGGGCGGACAGGAAGGCAGCGGCACCGCGAACGGTGGCTTGTCTCCCGGGCTTTTGTCCCGCCGTGTAACCTCAACTGGAGGTCGCCAACTCTCGGACCAGTCACTCGCGCATGCGAGCCGGAACCCTAGTCAGCCATTGCAAATTGTGGTGCCGCGAACCTGTGATGACTCCTGCACACCGTTGCTAAAGCGAGAGACGTGCCAAGTCGCCAGAAGCGCTCTGGCACGCGGGATTGATCGACTGATGCTGCAGGAAGGCAGCCTTTGCTTGCCTTGTGATGGTGCGCGGCTGCACCGCAATGGGACGTGCCGGCCGCTGATCCGAAGGTTGCCGGGGCCCTGCACTTGGTCGGGGAAAACGAGTCAAATCAAGTGTCAGCCGGCCTGTACCGGTTGTGGGTCTTTCAGGAGGCCGCCATGTTTCGTCGATTGTTGCTCGGCTGTGTACTCGGCTTGGGCCTGGCCGGTTGTTATTACTATGCCGGTGGCTACGACGTCGCCTATCCCGCCCCTTATTACTATCCCGGTTATTCGCCTTATTCCTATTACTACGGCCCGCGTTACTACTACGGCGGCCCGCGCTTTTATGGCGGCTATCGCTATTACTACTGGGGTGGTCACGCGCCCCGTTATTACGGCGGTGGATATCGTCATGGCCACCACTAATCAGCGTGTGAATAGATGAAAAACCTTTCATCGGCGAGATGTTTCAGCGTGTTGCAAGAACGCACCAGATCTCGAATTCGATGTCTGATTTATCGACAGTCGCAGAATCTTTGACTGTCGCCTGCCAGCGTCGCTGGTGTGGCTCGCTCGCGGTCCAGGAGGCCGCTATGTATCGACGAATTCTTCTGATAGCCGTGTTGGGTTTGTCACTGGGTGGATGCGTAGCTTATTCCGATGGAGGCGGTTACTACGGTTCCGAGGTCTATTCATCGCCAGCTCCTTACTACGCCGGCGGCAACTCCTACTACAACGGCGGCGGTTATTACACGCCACCTCGCCGGTACTACGCGCCGCCTGCACGGTATTACCAGCCAACGCCGCGCTACTATCATCAGCCGCGGGTCTATCAGCCGGCGCCGCGCTATTACCAGCCGGCACCGCGCTATTATCAGTCCCGGCCGGACTACAGGGCGCATCAGAACCAGGGTTGGGACGGGCGCAATCGTGGCGGCTGGGATAATGATCATCGTCGTGGCCGAAACGACAATCAGGATCGTCGAGGCGACCGCAATGGCCGCGGCGATCACGACGGCCGGGGTAATCACCGTTAATCACGCATGACCAAGCGGCGCATCAAGCGCCGCTTTTTATGGGTGCGCCAGGCATGGCGCGTTGCGCGTAAGCGCAACCAGCTTGGCTGTGGTGACCACTCTGGTGACTTGAAGGTGAAAGTCCTCTACACATCCGGCAAGGGGAAGTGTCAGCAAGAGCCAAGGGGGGCGCGGGTGACTGCGATTCTGAAGGAAAGCCCGAGGCAAAATGCTGGCCTGCAAACCGGAGCGTATAGAGGCGACGCAGCGGGGTAAGGTGGCCATGCTTACTAAAGCCCAGTACTTTCCACGGAACGCTGCGACGTAGACCCGAACAGGTATAAGCAGGAAGAGGTGTCCACGCCCAGATCGATGTAACTTGAACCGCTCAGCTCAGCGCCTCCACTGCCTCAGCAACCAAGGACACTTGCAGCGCCACCTCAAGATCTCCCTCCAGCCTTAACACCTTGCCTCTGCGCTGGCCCAGCCAGGCTTCATGTGACGCACGGGACCTTCCTGGCCGGCCGCCCTGCTCGTATTGAGCTGCCCAATCAATAAAAGCCAGATCAATATCCGTATATAAACGCCGCTCACGCTCGATCAACCGCTGCAAACGTATCGATGTATCCAGCACCCTGAACACAATAAGGTCGAAAGCGTTTTCCAAAGCGTCTCCCCAATTGACAATCGAACCGGCGACAACAACATTCTGCTCACGATTCAGGGCATCGAGAATATTCCACAAACGCGTCGCTTCATCTACCTTTCGTGTAAAGGGGGGCGCCTTGTCCAACCATTGAAAGTCATCCGTTTCAAGATGACGCCACAATAGTTGTTCAGCCAACGCGGCTGCCAACGTCGACGTGCCGGAACCCGGCCCTCCCATGATCAATACTCGTAGGGGCCCTATTTTAATTGCCGAAGCTGTAGTGTTCATTTTTCAATTATCACACATGGGTGCGTCACAAACTTCGCTGTGTCATCTGGCGTCAATGGAAGCATCCCTCAACGAGGGCGCGTAACCTGAACTGGGGCTCGAGGAAGGACGCGCCTGTTCATCCGCGTTCAATGGTGGAACTCCGGAGCGCCGCATATGAATCAGGCCCTGCCGAAGAAACTGTGGGGCCGACTGGAACTGGTCTCGATACTGGATACGATAAACCGGCTTAGCCGTGTAACCTGAATCGCCATATACGGAACCGTACATCCGGTTGGGGTGAGGGGATGGCGGATGTAAATCCGCCACCAACTCAATCCGGCTTTCAGTAATCCGACAAATCCGCCAGCGGATGACGACCTTCCCAGACCTTATGAAAATGCGCCTCCACCACGGCATCCGGCACGTTGTTGACGTCCGGCCAGTGCCAGTGCGGTTTCTGATCCTTGTCGATCAACCGCGCACGCACACCTTCGCTGAATTCCGGATGACGACAGCAGTTGAGGCTCAGGGTGTATTCCATCTGGAAGACTTGCGCCAGTGACAGGTGCCGGGCTCGTTTGATCTGCTCCCACACCAGATGAGCGGTCAGCGGCGAGCCTTCGCTCATGGTCCGCGCGGCGCGGTTGAGCAGCAGGTCGGTGTGATCGCGCAGCGTGCCGATGGCCTTCCAGGCGCAACGCACATCACTGACATCCAGCAGTTCATCGATTTGCTCGCGGCGCGGCAGCCACTGGGCCTGGGGCAGTTGCGCAACGGCTTTCTGCTGCAAGGCCTTGAGCAGGCTGTTGAGCTGCATCGGCGTCTGTTCCTGCCAATTCAACTGCAGCAGGCCTTCGATCAAATCTTCCTGTTGTTCGTCGAGCAGGAAGCGGTCAGCCAGGTCCAGATCGATCGCATCGCGACCGTTCATGTGGGCACCGGTCAGGCCGAGAAACAAGCCGAGCTTGCCCGGCAGGCGCGACAGGAACCAACTGGCGCCCACGTCCGGATACAGGCCGATACTGATCTCCGGCATCGCCAGGCGACTGCTCGGCGTGACGATGCGAATGCCTGCCCCCTGCAACAGGCCCATGCCGCCGCCGAGCACATAGCCGTGCCCCCAGCAGATCAACGGTTTGGGATAGGTGTGCAGGCTGAAGTCCAGGCGATATTCCGAGTTGAAGAAGTGCGCGGCCAGCGTCGGCACTTCACCCGGATGGGCGCGACAGGCCTCGACCAGGCTGCGCACTTCACCGCCGGCGCAGAAAGCCTTGATGCCCTTGCCGCGCAGCAGGACGCAAACAATTTGCGGTTCTTTGGCCCAGGCGTCCAACCGGTCGCGCAGGGCGTTGATCATTGGCAAGGACAGGGCGTTCAACGATTTTTCCGCATCCAGGGTGGCAATGCCGATGCGGGCGCCGTCAGTGCCGGTGAGTTCTTCGAAGTGCAGATTCATCGTGACCTCGCTCGGGAATTTGAGGGTTAAGTATGATCGCTGTGTGGGAAAGTGCCGGATCGACGTCAGATCAATTGACAAGCGTGATGGGCTTTCCTAGGGTTCGCCCCATTGTTTTTGCCGGATGTAACCATGACTGCTGACGACCGTATCAAACTCGAACCGAGCTGGAAGGAGGCACTGCGTGCCGAATTCGACCAGCCCTACATGGCAGAGTTGCGAAAATTCCTCCAGGACGAGCGGGCGGCGGGCAAGGAGATCTATCCGCCGGGCCCGATGATCTTCAACGCGCTCAATTCCACGCCGCTGGACAAGGTCAAGGTGGTCATTCTCGGTCAGGACCCTTATCACGGCCCCGGCCAGGCCCATGGCCTGTGCTTTTCGGTGCAACCGGGCGTCCCGGCGCCGCCGTCGCTGGTCAATATCTACAAGGAGTTGAAGCGCGACCTGAACATCGACATTCCCAGCCACGGTTACCTGCAAAGCTGGGCCGAGCAGGGCGTGTTGATGCTCAATACCACCATGACCGTGGAACGTGCCAATGCCAACGCGCACAAGGACAAGGGCTGGCAGTTTTTCACCGACCGGGTCATCGAAGTGGTCAGCCAGCGGCAGCCGCATCTGGTGTTCATGCTGTGGGGCGCCCATGCCCAGAGTAAACAGAAACTGATCGATGCCACCAAGCACCTGGTGCTGACCTCGGTGCACCCGTCACCGCTGTCGGCCTATCGTGGCTTCCTCGGGTGCGGGCACTTCAGCCGGACCAACAAGTTCCTGGAGCAGAATGGCGAGACGCCGATCGAGTGGCGGTTGCCACCGGTTTGATGGGGTAGCCGGACTGGCCCCATCGCGAGCAGGCTCACTCCTACAGGAAAATGCATTCCACTTGTAGGAGTGAGCCTGCTCGCGATGAAGTCGACTTGGTCTTACTCCGGATTGCGGTTCCAGTATTTGAACAACGGCTCCGCCAGAAACAACACAAACAACAACCGCATCACCTGCATCGCCGTCACCAATGGCACCGACAGCTGCAAGGTTTCGGCCGTCAGGCTCATCTCGGCAATCCCGCCGGGCATCATGCCCAGGGTCAGCGAGCGCAAGTCCAGGTGAGTCAGCGCACTCAAGCCCAGCGCAGCCGCCGTGGCGATCAGCATGGTCAGCACCGTGCCGATCAAGGTCCGACCCATGAACGAAGGCGCGCGACGGAAAAACTGCCGATTGAAGTGACAGCCCAAGCCGCTGCCAATCAGCCATTGGCCGATCTGGCTGCCGCCGTTGGGCAGACCGATGTGCAGATCCCAACCGATGCTCACTGCGGCACTGACCAGCAGCGGCCCGAACAACCAGGGATTGGGTTGACGCAGACGCTCCCAGATCCAGGCCGCCGCCGCCCCTGCCGGAAACAACACCGCCAGCCAGAGCCAATCGATGCTGCCGGCGTGGGAAATCGGTGCGCCATCACCCAGCAGGTATTTGAACGCTGCCGGAACGCAAAGGACCACCACCAGTACCCGCAAACTCTGTCCCGCGGCCACCCGACTGAGTACCGCGCCATTGCGTGCGCCGAGGTTGACCATCTCGCCGGAACCGCCGGGCATGCTGGAAAAAAATGCAGTGGCGCGATCTTCACCGGTACGGCGCATCAGCCAGACCCCGACTACCGCCGAGAGGCTGGTGACCAACGCACCGAAGAAGATCAGGCCGAAATGACTCAGCACCTGCTCCATCACCACCGGGGTGAAGTGCAGGCCGATGCCGATACCGACGATCCACTGGCCGCACTTGCGCCCGCCAGGGATTTCCGCCAGTTGCCAGGGTGTCAGGCAGCGCACCAGGATGATCGCCAGCAACGAGCCGACCATCCACGGCAGCGGCCAGCCGACCTGGCTGGCGAGGAAACCGCCCAGCAGGCCGACCAGCGGGGTACCCCACCAGGCTTTGAAAGGTGTTCGATCAGACATCGGCGATAACGCGCCGTGCCACCGAACGTTTGCGCCAGATCCGCACGATCGGCACCAGCAGCATGACCACGATCAACCCCCAGACACCGACGGTGATCCCGCTCGACCAGAGGATGTCCAGCGAACCGTTGGAGATCGAAAGGGCCCTACGCAGGTTCTGTTCCATCAAGCCACCAAGGATGAAGCCCAGCAGCACCGGCGACAACGGGAAGTCCAGCTTGCGCAGGATGTAGCCGAAGATGCCGATACCGATCATCAGGAACAGGTCGAACGTCGTGGCATGCACGGCGTAGACACCGATGGCGGTGATGATCGCGATCATCGGCACCAGTGCCCAGTTCGGCACGGCGAGGATCTTGGTGAAGATGCGGATCATCGGGATGTTGAGGATCACCAGCATGATGTTGGCAATGAACAACGACGCGATCAGGCCCCAGACAATGTCCGGTTGCTGTTGGAACAGCAGCGGGCCCGGGGTGATGTTGTACAGCGACAGGGCGCCGATCATCACCGCCGTGGTGCCTGAGCCTGGAACGCCGAGGGTCAGCATCGGCACCAGCGCGCCACAGGCTTCGGCGCCGATGGCGGTTTCCGGGGCCGCCAGGCCGCGTTTGTCGCCCTGGCCGAATTTACCGTTCGGGCCGGCAATGCGTTTTTCGGTCATGTAGGCCACGGCGCTGGCCAGCGTCGCGCCGGCTCCCGGCAAAACGCCCATGATGAAGCCGAGCACGCCACAACGCATGTTCACCCAGAACACCGAGGCGGCTTCCTTGAAGTTGAACAGCATGCGCCCGGTGGCCTGGAAGGCTTCCTGGCCGCGGTGGGTTTTTTCCAGCAGCAACAGGATTTCGCTGATGGAGAACAGGCCCAGCACCAGCACCACGAATTGAATGCCATCGGTGAGGTGGATGTTGTCGCCGGTGAAGCGGTACACGCCGCTGTTGGCGTCAATGCCGACGGTGGACAGGAACAACCCGATCAGCGCCGCGATGAACGTCTTCAGCGGACGGTCGCCCGCCATGCCGCCGAGGCAGACAATCGCAAAAACCATCAGCACGAAGTACTCCGCCGGACCGAAGGCAATCGCCCATTTCGCCAGCATCGGCGCGAACACCACCATCCCGCAGGTGGCAATGAAGGCGCCGATGAACGAACTCCACGCCGACAGCGACAACGCCACACCGGCCAGACCCTGACGGGCCATCGGGTAGCCGTCGAGGGTGGTCATCACGGTGGAGGCTTCGCCCGGAATGTTCAGCAGGATCGAGCTGATCCGGCCGCCGTATTCGCAACCCAGGTACACCGCCGCCAGCAGGATCAGCGCCGATTCCGGCGGCAGGCCCAGGGCGAAGGCGATCGGGATCAGCAACGCCACGCCATTGATCGGGCCCAGTCCCGGCAGCAGGCCGACGACGGTGCCGATCAACGTGCCGCTGAGTGCGGTCACCAGGTTGTAAGGGGTCAGTGCGACGCCGAAGCCGTGACTCAAATAACCAAGCGTATCCATATCAGTTCTCCAGAACGTCGAGCAGGCCCAGAGGCAGTGGCACGTCCATGACTTTGTCGAACAGCAGGTAGAGGCCGACGCTCATCAGACTGATGATCACCGCCCCCGGCAACCAGCGCCCGCCATACAGGCGCGCCATGGGAATCCCAACCAGCATGCTGCTGAGGATGAAGCCCAGGGGTTCGAACAGCCCGGCGAAGACCAGCAGTAACAGCACGCAAACACCGATCTTGGTCAGGGTTTCGCGGTCCATCGGTGGGTCTTCATCGGTGTGCTTGATGGCCGAGGGGCGATAGACCATGTACACCAGCGCCAGGCCCATCAGCCCCAGCATCAGCAGGGGGAAGGCGCGCGGGCCGATCGGTTCGTAGGAAAAAGGTGCCTGGTAGGGCCAGGCCATCGCCACGAGGCTCAGGCAAGCCAGCAACAGCACCGAAGCAAAAATGCGTTGTAAGAGCATGGGGAACTCCTGGGCCACGGCGGCGCAATCGCCAGCCGTGGCCGCTAGACAGGGACGATCACTGGATCAGGCCGAACTCTTTGGCCAGCACTTTGTAGTCCGCCACCTGCTTCTTCACGTAGGTGTCCAGCTCCGGGCCGGTCATGGCGAACGGGAACAGTTCACGCTGATCGCGCAGCTTGGCGAACTCAGGCGAGGCCAGCAGTTTGTCGAAGGAGTCTTTCCACCAGGCGTAGTCTTCATCGCTGACTTTTGGCCCGAGGTAGAAACCGCGCACCACCGGCCAGACGATGTCGTAGCCTTGTTCCCTGGCGGTCGGGATGTCTTTCATTTCCGGCTCGTCCAGGCGCTTGTCGGAGAACACTGCCAACAGGCGCATGTCGCCGCTCTGGATGTGCGGCATGGAGTCGGAGATGTCGGTGCTGCCGACCTGGATGTGGCCGCCAAGCAGGGCGGTGGCGATTTCACCGCCGCCTTCGAGGGCCACGTAACGCAGGTCACGCGGGTTGATCCCGGCGGCCTTGGCGATCAGGGCGGTCTGCATCCAGTCCTGGCTGCCGACGGTGCCACCGGAACCGATCACCACTTTGCTCGGATCTTTCTTCAGTGCCTGTACCAGATCGTCCAGGGTCTTGTAGGGCGAATCGCTTTTCACCGCGATGGCGCCGTAGCTGGTGCCAACGGCGGCCAGCCAGCGCACGTTGTTTTCATCGAAACGGCCGAACTTGCCTTGGGCCAGGTTCAGCAACGAACCGCTGGACCAGGCCACCAGCGTGCCGGCATCCGCCGGGCGCTGGGCGACCACGGCGTTGTAGGCCACCGCGCCGACACCGCCGGGCATGTAGGTCACGCGCATCGGTTTGGTCAGCAGTTTTTCATTGATCAGCGCGCTTTGCGCCAGTTTGCAGGTCAGGTCGAAACCACCGCCGGGCGAAGCCGGTGCGATGCATTCCGGGCGTTTGGGCTCGGCCATGAGCGGGCCGGCAAACAGCACGCAGCTGGCGGCGAGGGCGAAACGGCGCAGTGAACGATTCATTTTTGTCTCCACAGGAGTTTTTGTTTTTCGGGATGATTCAGATGCGACGATTTCGCGCGGTGCTGGCGCATTCAAATCCGCAGGGACTGAACGACGAGCAGCCGGCTTCGGCGCTGGGGTGCATGAACGACGGGAATTGCAGGGAAGGGCGATGCGGGCAAACCTGGAGCTGTATGGGCAGCATGGTGCAGTACCTCGGTTATTGTTCTTATTGGCGAAAACGCTTCATGGCGTTTTTCGGGAGCTACATTTCACAGCAGGTGCAGACAAGGGTTGGAATGTCAGGTCGAAACATTCCGTAACCTGACTCTAACCACTCAACCTTTCGCTAACCTTTCATCGGGCTTTCACGGTTTTTCGGACTTCACAGCGGCGGATGCCGCTGTAAACTCCGCGCCAAACAATGGCGTCGACTGTCCCTGAACGAGGTAATGATCCATGCGTGTCCTGCTCGTCGAAGACCATCTGCAGCTCGCCGAAAGTGTCGCCCAGGCGCTCAAGAGCACCGGCCTGACCGTGGATGTGCTGCACGACGGCGTCGCGGCCGACCTGGCGCTGGGTAGCGAGGAATACGCCATGGCGATTCTCGACGTCGGCCTGCCGCGCATGGATGGGTTCGAAGTGCTGGCGCGCCTGCGTGCCCGGGGCAAGAACCTGCCGGTGTTGATGCTGACCGCCCGCAGCGACGTCAAGGACCGGGTCCATGGCCTGAACCTGGGTGCCGACGACTACCTGGCCAAGCCTTTTGAACTCACCGAGCTCGAAGCCCGGGTCAAGGCCTTGTTGCGCCGCAGTGTGTTGGGTGGCGAACGCCTGCAGCGCTGTGGTGTGCTGGCCTACGACCTGGAGACCCGGCGCTTCACCCTCGGCGAGGAACTGCTGACCCTGACCTCCCGCGAGCAGGCTGTACTCGAAGCCTTGATCGCCCGTCCCGGCCGGGTGATGAGCAAGGAACAACTGGCTTCACAGGTCTTCGGCCTGGACGAAGAGGCCAGTCCCGATGCCATCGAAATCTACGTACACCGCTTGCGCAAGAAACTCGACGGCCATCCGGTGGCCATCGTGACGTTCCGCGGTCTCGGTTATTTGCTGGAAAGCCGTGATGCATAAAGCCAGCAGCTTGCGTTGGCGGTTGCTGTGGAACCTGGCGCTGTTGCTGGTGGTGTTGATGCTGGCCAGTGGCTTGAGCGCTTACTGGAACGGTCGCGAAGCGGCCGACACGGCCTATGACCGCACGTTGCTGGCCTCGGCGCGGACCATTGCCGCCGGCCTGTCCGAGCGTGATGGCAGCCTCAGCCTGGACGTTCCCTACGTGGCCCTCGATACGTTCGCCTACGACAGTGCGGGGCGGATTTTCTACCTGGTCAACGACATCAACCAGAAGCTGATTTCCGGCTATGAAAACCTGCCGGCGCCGCCACCCGGTACACCGCGCACCGACAACTACCCGGCGCTGGCGCGCTTTTACAACGCGACTTACCAGGGGCAGAACGTGCGGGTGGTCAGCCTGCTCAAGGCGGTCAGCGAGCCGAACATGAACGGCATGGCGGAAATTCGCGTGGCGGAGACCGATGAGGCCCGCGTCAGCATGGCCCGCAGCCTGGCCGGCGATACCCTGTTGCGTCTGGGCATGCTCGCGGTCGGGGCACTGATGATCGTCTGGTTTGCGGTCAGTGCCGCGCTGCGCCCGCTGGAGCGTTTGCGTACGGCGGTGGAGGAGCGTCAGCCGGACGACCTGCGGCCGTTGCCCCTGGTGGAAGTGCAGCGCGAGTTGTGGCCACTGGTGCGTGCGCTCAATCATTTCACCGAGCGCCTGCGCGGGCAGTTCGAGAAGCAGGCGCAATTTATCGCCGATGCCGCCCACGAATTGCGCACGCCGTTGGCGGCACTCAAGGCGCGGCTGGAATTGGGCTTGCGTTCGAGCGAACCGCAAACCTGGCGTAGCACGCTGGAAACCGCTGCCCAGGGCACTGATCGCTTGACCCATCTGGCCAATCAACTGCTCTCGCTGGCCCGAGTGGAAAACGGTGCCAGGGCGATTGCCGAGGGCGGCGCGCAATTGCTCGACCTCAGTCAACTGGCGCGTGAACTGGGCATGGCCATGGCGCCGCTGGCCCATAAACGCGGCGTGGCCCTGGCGCTGGAGGCTGACGAGCCGGTCTGGTTGCGCGGCGAACCGACGCTGCTCAACGAATTGTTGAGCAATCTGGTGGATAACGCGCTGGCCCATACGCCGGCCGGTGGCAACGTGATCTTGCGGGTGTCGGCCCCGGCGGTGCTGGAGGTCGAGGACGACGGTCCAGGCATTCCCCTTGATGAGCGTGATCGGGTGTTCGAGCGCTTTTACCGGCGCAATCAGCAGGTGGCCGGTTCGGGGCTGGGGTTGGCGATCGTCGGCGAGATCTGCCGCGCGCACCTGGCACAGATCAGCCTGCATGATGGCGAGCGTGCGGGGTTGAAGGTGCGGGTGAGTTTTATAGCCGGGGATTGATGGTGTCTGTTCTGGCCCTATCGCCAGCAGGCTGGCTCCCACATTGGATCTTTGTCACACCACAAATCCCTGTGGGAGCCAGCCTGCTGGCGATGGGGGCGACGCGGTGTTGGATCAGTAAAACATCAACCGCGTTTCTTCCAGATCGGCACACATCGCCTTGTTGTCCGGATCGATCCCCAGCTTGATGAACGCCGGGACGCTGAAAGGATCGATTCGCGAGATCGGATGATCAGTGTCTTTGTAGCAATACAGGCTGGCCACCTGCACCAGGTCGACGTAATCGATCTGCCCGGACTGTCGCTTGAAATTCAGGTACAGCTTGGGCACCTGTACCAGCATGTCCGGAAACTCCCAAACCCTGAGCAGCTTGTCGCCGAGCAACGGGTGAATGCGCTCGATCACATGGTTGAGGCTGACCGGATCGGACAACAATTCATAGTGGTCTTCAGCGTACGTCAGGATCGGCAATACCCCGATCTGGTGCACCAGTCCGCCAAGGGCCGCCTTATCCGGCTTGAGCTGGGTATAGCTGCGGCACAGCGCATAGCTGACACCGGCGATTTCCAGGCTTTTGCGCCAGACCTCGCGCATTTTCTGTTCCACCACCGTGGAACGGGCATGGAAAATCTGTTCCATGACCAGGCCGATGGCCAGGTTGCTGCTGTAGTTGATGCCCAGGCGCGTGATCGCCGTGTGCAGATCGGTGACTTCCTGCGCCGCGCGCAGCAGTGGGCTATTGACCACCTTGATCAGCCGCGCCGACAGCGCGGCATCGCGGCCAATCACTTTGCTCAAGCTACCGATGCTTATTTCCGGATTTTCGGCGGCCTTGCGAATCTGCAAGGCCACTTCCGGTAACGTTGGCAGAACCAGGTCATCGTTATCGATGGCCTCAACCAAATCCTGTTGGACCCTTTCCGCCAGCTCACTCATTACGCTTCTCTAGGTGTTGCCATGCGGTTAACGCTGGATTTCGCGATCGCGGTCCAGTTGGTACGGCAGGTCAAGCAGGTGCAGGGCCGGGCCGTCGAGTGCGCCCAGATGGATGTCGCCGGCGTCTGCCGCTTCGGCTTGCAGCACGGCCAACAGTTCCATGTGACTGGAGGCATTGGCGGCCAGCACCACTTCACCGATCGAGCTGCCGTGAGTGGGGGCAAACAGCTGGGTGCCGGGTTCCGGCAGTTCGCCGCCATCCATTTGCAGGCGATACAGGCGGCGCTTGAGTTTGCCCAGGTACTGCATGCGCGCGACGATTTCCTGGCCGGTATAGCAGCCTTTCTTGAAACTCACGCCACCGACGGCTTGCAGATTGAGCATCTGCGGGATGAACAGCTCACGGGTGCTGGGCATCACCTGGCCGATCCCGGCACGCACCTGGCCCAGTAGCCATTGATTGAGCTCACCTTCATGCAGTTGGGTGGACAGCTGGCCCTTTATGCCATCGGCTTGGTCGGCGGCCACCCACAGCTCGGCGCGGTCGGGCGAGACGCGAATGGCGATCAAACCGCCATTGCGCACGACGCTGTCGGTGTCTGCCGGCAGCTCAAGGCCCAGGCTTTTCAAGGCCCCATCGCCATGCTCGACGCCGAAACGAACCCAGGCAGCGCTTTCATCGGTCAACTTGGACTTGGAAAATACCGCGTATTTTTTCAGGTCCGCCAATTGCGGTTCGAGCAACTCGCTGGCCATGGCCAGGAGTACGCCGTCACCTTCGAGCAGGATGCGGAAGCTCGACTGCATCCGGCCTTTCTGCGTGCAACGCGCGCCGAGGCTGGCCCGGGTGTCGCTCAGGTAATTGAGGTTGCAGGTCAGTTGGCCTTGCAGGAATTTGCCGGCGTCCGCACCGCGGACCGCCAGGACACCTTCATGAGACAGCGTGCAGAAAAAAGCAGAATCGGCCATGGGTCATCGCAGGGTAAAGAGTCTGGCGGACATGATAAGGGGCTGCCCTTGAAATGGGTAGTTCACAAAGGATCGTCGGTGCCCGACCAAAGCCGACTGTTCGATGAGGCGCGGGGCTGTATACTTGCGGCCTATTTGAGGAGCGCTCCATGGTCGAAGATGTTGAACTGAATCGCCTCTACTGGCACAGCCGCCGCGGCATGCTTGAGCTTGACGTGTTGCTGGTGCCGTTTGTGAAAGAGGTTTATCCGCACCTCAACGAAGTTGATCGCGCCTGCTACGTCAGGCTGCTCGAATGCGAAGATCAGGACATGTTCGGCTGGTTCATGGAACGCGCCGAATCGGAAGATCCGGAGCTTCAGCGCATGGTTCGCATGATCCTGGATCGTGTCCAGCCCAAGTAACGGGTTCGAATGCCGCTGGCATGCCTCACGGCAGTTGCTGGCGGCGTATCTTGTGGCCCAGCTGTTCGCGCTGGGTTCGCTGTTTCTTCTCTCCATGCCACTCTGGGCCAGCCTGCCTGGCGCTTTATGCTGCCTGCTGCATGGCGCCTGGGCACTGCCCCGGCAGATCCTGTTGACGCACCCGCAAGCATTTTGCGGTTTGCGTCGCGATGCCGATGGCTGGCAGCTGTGGAGTCAGGCGCGGGGATGGCAGCCGGTGCAGCTGCGTCCGGACAGCCTGGCACTGCCATGGGTGGTGGTGCTGCGTTTTCGCCTGCGGGGCGAGCGGCGCGTCAGGAGCATTTGCGTGCCCCGGGATTCGCAGGCGGCGGATGTGCACCGACGCCTGCGGGTACGGCTCAAGTTCACTCGGCGTAGGTGGACGGCACCAGGATAGTGTCCAGGGCAACCGGCAGCATCTGCGGATAGTCGAGGGTGTAATGCAGGCCGCGACTCTCCTTGCGCTCCATCGCTGAGCGAATCATCAGTTCGGCCACCTGGGCCAGGTTGCGCAGTTCGATCAGGTCCCGGCTGACCTTGTAGTTGCTGTAGAACTCGTACAGATGAGGCTAAACCCAACGGATACAGGGGTTTCAGCCGATGATCACCAGCCAGCGCTCCCAAACTGGGACAAACCTGTTACAAACTGCCCTCGCCAAGCCGTACCACTATCGCCGGTCTGGTCGTTATTACCTTCGCCTTCGCCCTCAAGGCACCGCTAAGGGCTTCTTCACGCTATCGCTCAGAACCACCGACAAGGCCACCGCAATGACCATCTCCCAAGAAATCCTCCAGACCCTCAAAGCTTACCATCTGGACAACCCAGAGGCCACTTGGGATGAGCTGAGAGGGCGCCTTGAGGACATCGCTGAGTCCTGCCTGACGATGGCTCACGGGGATGGCTCCTTGGTTGCCTACGAGATGATCCATGATGAGCAGCATCAAGCCCTTCGTGAGGCCAGCGCCAAGCTACCGCTGAGCGTCAATCAGCAAAGGGCTGTGAGCAAGGCATTGGAGATTCTTGAGGCTGCGCAGGAGCGTTTGGAGGGCAGGCCGGGGAAGCTGGTCGAGATCGTAAGGGACCTCAAGGGTGATGCTTGTGGCACGCCAGTGCCCCTGTCTCCCTCTCTATCTGTATTACAAAATCAGCCGCTGACCTTCAAGACGCTCTCTGCGCTCTACATGGATGAGCATAAGGAGCATGCGGGGGCTAACACCATACGAGACGTGAAATCCTCCTGTAAGACCATCGCTGAGATCCTCGGTGACTTGGACCTGAAGACCCACACGCGGGAAGACATGAAGAACCTGCGGGCCAAGCTCTTTGAGGAGCGAGTGGCGGGCACCGTGAAGAAGATCCTGACCACGCTATCAGCGGTGATGAAGTGGGCAGTGAATAACGACTATCTCACCAAGGCGCTGACTGAGGGTCTCAAGCCAACCAAAGGCGCTGAAAGCTCCCGTGAGGCGTTCTCTCAGGATCAAGTGAAAGCCCTCATGGCTCATGCTAAGACCCTGCCTGTGGACGCATGGCAGCGCTGGGCATTGTCCCTTGGAGTCATCGCTGGGACCCGTATTGAGGAGCTCAGGCAGTTGACCAAGGCTGATGTTAAGCAGGTCGCTGGTGTCTGGGTGATCGACATCAATAGGGACGATGGCAAGACAGCCAAGACCAAGAACGCTTTGAGGGTCATCCCGTTGACCGATGGCGCGTATGGGTTTGATCTTCAGGCGTTCCTTGAGTTTGTCGATAAGACCGACTCTCGGTTGTTCACGTTGGGCGGCGGTCAGTTCTCTGTTTTGCTCAATGGAATGCTCAGGGATGTCTTGGATCTGAAGGCTGATAGGACCCAAACCTTCCATTCATTACGGCACTCACTGGCTGGCGCTTTGAAGGCCGTTGCGACTCAAAAGGAGATCAGTGAGTCAATCTTGGGGCACGCTTCGGGGTCGATCAGTTATGACCTTTATGGAGCTGGGAGTGCCGTGGAGGTGGGGCGGATGGTTGAGGCACTCGCAAAGGCATTTGGATTGCTCCATAAGTAATTCACTTAGGGTATGGTGAGATCTCCACCAATGCACTCGTGGATGGGTCGTGATCAGTTAACGAGCTTGTTTGGTATAAGCCAATAACGTTGCAAGGATGATTGAAGTTGAATAAATATGTGAGCCCAGGCTTCAAAGCAAGAGCATTTAACTGCCCGTACTGTGGAGCATATGCAAAAATGGAATGGGCATTCCTATCATCAAGACTCGGAGCAATTGATCTCTATGTATCAAAGTGCACCCATTGCGAAGAGTTATGCTGTTGGCAGGGAAAAGAGTACGATGAAGAAGAGAATGAGTTTACTGATGGGATACTTGTGATTCCGGAGGTGTCGGCCACGCCTATGCCTCATCCTGACATGCCAGAGCTCGTCAAAGGTGATTATCAAGAAGCTCGAAGCATTGTAGATAAATCGCCCCGTGGGGCAGCCGCTTTGCTTAGGTTATGTGTCCAAAAACTTTGCATAGAGTTGGGCGAGACCACAGGCTCCATTGATAAAGATATTAAGAGTTTGGTTATCAAAGGGCTTCCCGTAGGAATCCAACAGGCGCTTGACGTGGTTCGGGTAGTAGGTAACCACGCTGTGCATCCGGGCGAACTTACTGAGGAAGACATTGCTGACGTAGCAATCTCACTGTTTGAACTAATAAACGCTATCGTCGAAGATCGGATTGCCAGACCCAAAGCTCTCGAAGCGTTGTATCAAAGGCTCCCAGAAGGCGCCCGTAAGGCCATTGAAAAGAGAGATGGGCAATAGAAGATAGGCTGGCTGGTTCATCTCTCCGCGCCCCTATATGAAATCTGAGCGACTCGCAGGGCCATGGCCTTAGCGATCTAATGTATGGGCGCGGAAGAAACCTCTCAGTTGCCTCAATGTCCCGTGTTTGCTGGTTGAGAGTCCGCTGTCGTTAAAAACCCTCACTGTTGCCACTACACAACATGAGGACCATTTCAATGACCAGCTATAACCCCTCTCAACACCAAGCCATCTCCACCGCCAAGCGGGGACGAGGCCGACCAACCAAGATCATCACTAACCTGTTCCACGGCTTCATCGGGTCGACCACTGACTACGGCCAATATCCTATCTTCGCCATGGACATCCTTGAGGGCATCGCTCGGCTTGACTGGCATGACCGGTCTATCGGGTCTGGTGGTTCATCCAAGCCTCTGTCCGTGAAGCGCCTTGTAGCCATCCTTGCGGAACTTGAGGTCGTCTCAGCGGCCACCATCATGGCTCAATACCGGTTGGGTCTTCGGCAGGCTCAGCGCTACGTGAAGGCCATTGAGCTGGCGATGCCATACCTTCTTAAGAGTCGCCCCGATGACCTCAGCCACGAGATGCGCTACGGCTTCCTAAAGGCCGACACCCGCGCCAACGACTGGGAAGACCAGCTTGAGCCACCAAGCCCTGAGATCCTCGCAAAGTTGCACCATGATCTGAGGACGCTGGGGGCTGAGAGCGTCTTTGATTAAATGCCGCATACTTAATAAACCTCAACGAGACCTCAACGACCTACGGTATCGACCAGATAACAGAACCCTTTCGACCCGCTCATTGAGGAGAGGGGAAGTGATGATAATCACCCCTCCTCGAAGAGGAATCTTTAAGAGCATCTATAAGGAGAACTCATGACCGCTCTCATCACCTGCCCAGCAACTTCACAGCTCACTGAAGCTGACCTCACCATCTTGTCGCTGGTCTTCCCCGCACCATCACGACCTCAATTGATTGAGCTTCGTCGAGTCCTGAAGAATCAGAGCGCATCCTTTAGAAACTACAGTTCCGGGGTCGTCACCTTCGACACTGATGCCATGCTCAAAGAGATCGCCTTAAAGTGCTCCGCAAAGACTGGCGAGCGAGTGTCCTCTCTGGTCGCCCAAGGGGTCTGCCTTCAGGCTATCGCCACGTCACCCTTGAAGATCCCGTTGACGGGAACTGACCCAATATCGCTCAGGCTTTAGGGTGCCCGTCAAGGTGTCGTTTAAAACCCCTCACTATTGAGAGAGACCCAGAGAACCCAAAATAATTCTGTAGTCCTCCTCGCCATACCAGCAACAACGACCGTCGCCACGGTTGTCCTCAAAGATGCCTCTCAGGTTCGCCATGTCCTGATCCAGCATTAGCCTCACAACCCCATCAAGAACCTATTCGTCAGCCTTGGAAGATGCCCACGCGGCTCCCTCCTTGCCGTCTTGTCGTGCGCGTCTATGGCGCCAAGGCTGAACGAATGGGTCACCTCACAGGAGATCCAAACTCATGAACATCACAATCACCAAAGTCCTGAAAGATGAAGTAACCGTGTCGGGCCAACCCCTTAAACGCGAATACGTTGAGAACGTCATGTTGCCCTTGCTGATGGCCCAATGTGGCCGTAACAACGGCGCCAAGTTCGCTGTGATCAAAGCCTTCGACGAAGCTGGTCTGTCCCTTAAGGCCATCCAAGAGGACGCACAGACCTACTTCCAGACCAAGCATGAAGAGCAGGTCAAGAAGGCCCGTGAGCAACGCGAAGTCGATGCCCATGCTGAGCGACTCCGTGAATGGTCGCCCCGTGAGCTGAACCAAGCGAAGGCCGAAAGGGAGGCACGAGCGGCACAAGCTCGGGAACACGGTGCGCGTATCCGTGCTGCTTCTCGCAACTCTGGCTGGTAACAGCACCTCACGACACCAAACCACTATCTAATTCAGGAGAACCATTCCAATGAAACAACCTAACCAATACGTCAAACCATCGAGCCACTACACCACTATCGTCGATGATGGCAGTCCTTACCCGAGTGGGTCGATTCGCTTCAACACTACTGATATCCGTGCTGAGAACGAAGCGGCCACCGACGTGTCCGTCTACGTGGAAGCCCTGACAGAGGGTCTCGATGAGTACCTCAATGGTGACGAATGGCGCCAAGCGGCTGCTGAGAGAACCCCTTGCGAGTTCCGTCCGGCTGGTACTGAGGCCAGTGGTCAACAGATCATCACCATGGCTGACCGCACCGTCACCTTCGACCCTCGTAAGAACTGGGACAATGAGGTGGTCGCTAAGGGCCCCGTCCTGGCTGGTTCTGTGATCTTCACTGAGCCGACCTCTGAGGCACTGCTGATTAGCAAACGCTTCACCATCCTCGATCACACCTTGTTGGCTGGCTTCACTGAGCAGTCTCTCAACCAGACCGCTGAGAAGCTGTTGCGGGACATCGAATATGAGGCCGCTGGGAGCATCGCTAAGATCCTTTCGACCGCCATCAGCACCGAGAGCGCCTCTGTGGTTATGCCAACCGGCAAACCTGTAGAGATCGCTGAGGACCTGATCGACATCCTGACCATGAACATCAACCAGACTGTGGGCACCTCGCTGGCTGACTTCGTGGTTCTGCTGCCTGCGACCCTGCTGGCCGTTCTTGAGCGTGCTGCTCAGCGTGCCGGTGTCGAGGATATTGAGGCCCTGATTGGTGCCTCTGTGCAACCTTACAGCGGCACTGATTATGGTCTGTTCATGCTGCCTAAGATGTTCACCTCGCTGAGTTACCGCGAAGGCCGTAACGGCGATATCTGGAAGATCCAAGCGACCCGTAACGGTGCTCATCAAGCGTGGGACGTCGAGATCATGGCAATCGTGGACATCGTGGCTAACGGCAAGGTCAAGGTGAAGCTGACCGCTGATGGTTTCCAGACTGAGGATGTGGCCTTCCCGATGATCACCAACATCAAGCTGACCTAAGGAAATCCCTTAGAAGCCCCGTAAGGCCGACCCTGAGAGGGATCGGCAGGGGCATCGCTTCACCTGTGCAAACTCTGCATAGCTCACTTCGCCCGTCGCTGGGCAATCACCAATTCGTAGAGTCTTCCTGTTTGCTTCTTCATGCCACCGTCCAGAACCTTTGTCGGGTCTCTGCGCTGGACCGTGGGAGCGAACTTGAGGGAGCAAACAAGAGGAACAAGACAATGGATATGAACCACAACCAAACCGACCTGCTGCCTATCGTTATCGAGGGGCACACCTTCAAGCCCAACGCTGAGGGACTGTGGAGTCTCAACGAGATCCATCAGACCTTGAGCCTTGATCCGACAAAGGAGCCCTCAGAGTGGCGCAATGAAATTCAGACTGAGCTTTCTAATTCCGGAAATTTGCGGAGTAAGGCAGGCCGGTACGGCGGGACCCTTGCCACTGAGTCTGGAGCAATTGCCTATGCCATGTGGGTCTCGACAGGTTTCTACCTGATGGTCGTAGATGCCTTCGTCGCCATGCGTAACAGCGCACTCAGCGAGCTTCGCCATAAGGACGCTCTCTTAGACGCCAACATGCCCAAGGCTTCGACCCTCGACATGAAAGCCCGAGGCGCTGGCCTGACGTGGACTGAGGCTTGTCGTGTGGCTGGTATCCAGCAACCCCGGCTCGCTCTGGACGCTCTGGTCTCCGTGGGCGTCTTTGTGTACCCCGTGGACAACTTTGGAACCCGCGAAGGCTCGCCTCGACCACCTAAGTCAGGCTTCGAGGCAGGCGCTTTCGTGAAGGTCTCATCGGACTTTGGTAATCGTGAAGGCTGGCGAGTGAAGCCGGGTGGTCTGGATTGGCTGCGTAGCAAGACCGAGAAGATCAACCTCAAGGTGGCCGAGGAGAAGGCCCGTAAGGACAAAGCCCAGCGGGATGCAAAGGCCCGACTCAAGGAGAACCTCAAGGCATCATCCCCGGACTTCTGAGTCCACCACTATATAAAGGAGAACCCAATGGACACCTTACAGGCTGCCTATCTGGTCTGTGTGGCTGTCCATCTGGCCTTTTGGCTGTACGGGCACCTCAAGGGACCTTAACGAGAATCTGAAAGAAAAATCTGAGAGACCACCTCATTGCATCTACGGGCTCAGTTTCCCCCGTGTGCCCTCGCTCAGGTCCTCGCGGGCGCGATAAGGACCCTCACGGGCAGGCGATAAGGACCCCAGCGATGGGACAAAGATGGCCCAAAGCTGTTACAAAACGGGTCCTCAGCGTGCTACGCTCAAGGCTCCTAACGTGCCTCATCTGGTCGGGGTAAGGATCGTATCCTTCGCCTCTGGCAGCATTGCTGGATAGTCCAGCGTGTAGTGCAGACCCCGAGATTCCTTGCGTTCCATGGCAGACCTGATCATCAGTTCAGCTACCTGAGCAAGGTTCCTCAACTCAATCAGGTCTCTGCTCACTTTGTAGTTGCTGTAGAACTCGTCGATCTCGTCGAGCAGCAATCGCACCCGGTGCTGGGCTCGTTGCAGGCGCTTGCTCGTGCGCACGATACCGACGTAGTCCCACATGAATCGCCGCAGCTCATCCCAGTTGTGGGCAATGATCACGTCTTCATCGGAATCGGTCACCTGGCTTGCGTCCCAGGCGGGCAGGGCTACCGGTGCCGACACCTGTGGCAACTGTTCCAGGATGTCAGTCGCGGCCGAGCGGGCGTAGACGAAGCACTCCAGCAACGAGTTGCTGGCCATGCGGTTGGCGCCGTGCAGGCCGGTGAAGCTGGTTTCGCCGATCGCGTACAGCCCTGGCACATCGGTGCGACCCCGTTGATCGACCATGACGCCGCCACAGGTGTAGTGCGCCGCCGGAACCACCGGGATCGCCTGCTTGGTAATGTCGATGGAAAATTCGAGGCAGCGTTCGTACATCGTCGGGAAGTGCGACTTGATGAACGCTTCGGACTTGTGGCTGATGTCCAGGTACACGCAGTCGACGCCCAGTCGCTTCATCTCGTGGTCGATGGCCCGGGCGACGATGTCCCGTGGCGCCAGTTCGGCCCTGGGGTCGAAGCGCTGCATGAAGCGTTCGCCGTTGGGCAGCTTCAGGTGCGCACCTTCTCCGCGCAGGGCTTCGGTGATCAGGAAGCTCTTGGCTTGCGGATGATACAGGCAGGTGGGGTGGAACTGGTTGAACTCCAGGTTCGCCACCCGGCAGCCCGAGCGCCAGGCCATGGCGATGCCATCACCACAGGCGCCATCGGGGTTGCTGGTATAGAGGTAGACCTTGGCTGCACCGCCGGTGGCAAGGATCACGAAGCGGGCGCCGTAGGTGTCGACTTCCCCGGTGCTGCGATTGAGCACGTAGGCCCCCAGGCAACGATCCCCTTCAAGGCCCAGGCGCTTTTCGGTAATCAGGTCGACCGCGACCCGTTGCTCCAGCAACTCGATGTTGGGCCGTTGTTGGGCCTGGGTGAGCAAGGTTCGGAAAATCGCCGCGCCGGTGGCATCGGCTGCATGGATGATGCGGCGATGGCTGTGACCGCCTTCACGGGTCAGGTGGAACTCGAATCCGCCGTCTTCGGTGCCGGACTGTTCATCACGGGTGAACGGTACGCCCTGGTCGATCAGCCATTGAATGGCCTCTTTGCTGTGCTCGACGGTGAAGCGCACGGCGTCTTCATGACACAACCCGCCGCCGGCGTTAAGCGTGTCATCGACGTGGGACTCGACGGTGTCGGTGTCATCCAGCACGGCGGCGACCCCACCCTGGGCCCAGAACGTCGAGCCATTGGCGAGGTCGCCTTTACTCAATACGGCGATGCGCAAATGACCGGGCAAGGTCAGCGCAAGGCTCAAGCCGGCAGCACCGCTGCCAATTACCAGGACATCGTGTTGAAACTGTTGGCTCATTTCAGGATTCCGCTCAAAGCGACCCGGGTCGGGGTAGGCGCCAGACATCTGGACAGGCATGCCCGGCAGCCGCACAGCCCACTAGTATATAGAGGGGGGGAGCGGCACAATAGCCGAGCCGATATGGCATTGTGAAACTACTGTGACGGAAAACCGCTGACGCTTCGTCGGATGTTTTATCCTCTGCTTCGGCGACAACCGAACTGTATCGTGGATTTAACACTCTTTTTCGCTTCAGGGTTGCACAATGTCGGTTCTGCGCAACTATAAATATTTGAACTTTTGCCAAAGGCCCAAGATCAATAGACGGTTGCCTGATTCAAGGGACAGTGTCGGTTTCATCGCAGGATCGCGGTTGGATCCATGCCGGTCAAACCGATGACAAGATTATTCGCGCAGCCGGGGAATCTCGCGCTGCGTTTTTCGTGCGTGCCGAATCAGAGCCCGCAGGAAACTTGCCTGGAGGGGGAGAACTTTTGCGAAAAGCCCGAGTCTATGTTTGCAAGCCCGGTCGTTTAGTAATGCAAGCCTCCTCCGAGCTTATCGAGGAGTGTTCATGCTAACCCAGGAAGAGGATCAGCAGCTGGTCGAACGCGTTCAACGCGGCGACAAGCGCGCATTCGATCTGCTAGTGCTGAAATATCAGCACAAAATTCTCGGGTTGATCGTGCGATTCGTGCACGACACCCATGAAGCCCAGGATGTAGCGCAGGAAGCCTTTATCAAGGCTTATCGCGCACTTGGTAATTTTCGCGGGGACAGCGCGTTCTATACGTGGCTTTACCGCATCGCCATCAACACGGCGAAGAACTATCTGGTTTCACGCGGCCGTCGGCCGCCGGATAGCGATGTCAGTTCCGAGGATGCAGAGTTCTACGATGGCGATCATGGCCTCAAGGATCTCGAGTCGCCAGAACGGGCTTTGCTGCGGGATGAGATCGAAGGCACCGTCCATCGAACCATTCAGCAACTGCCAGAAGATTTACGTACGGCTTTAACTTTACGTGAATTTGATGGTCTGAGTTACGAGGACATCGCGAGCGTCATGCAATGTCCGGTGGGTACCGTGCGCTCCCGGATCTTCCGCGCCCGGGAGGCCATCGATAAAGCCCTGCAGCCGTTGTTGCAGGAAAACTAAAGACAGCGGCGACAGCCAAGAGAGGAACGCCATGAGTCGTGAAGCCCTGCAGGAATCGCTGTCCGCAGTGATGGATAACGAAGCGGACGAATTGGAATTGCGTCGGGTATTGAATGCCTGCGACGATGTTGAAACCCGTGAAACCTGGGCTCGTTATCAGATCGCTCGGGCGGTGATGCACAAGGATCTCCTGCTGCCACGCCTTGATATTGCCGCGGCTGTTTCTGCTGCATTGGCTGACGAAGCCGTACCGGCAAAAGCTACCCGTGGTCCATGGCGCAGCCTGGGTCGTCTGGCGGTGGCCGCTTCGGTGACCCTGGCGGTACTGGCGGGTGTGCGTCTGTACAACCAGGACGAGATCGCTGGCGTCGAACTGGCGCAGCAATCCACTCAACCAGGCCTGGCGGTTCCACAAGTCAAGGGCCCGGCTGTTTTGGCAGGCTACAATGAGAGTTCGGAAGCCACGGGCCCCATGGCCAATGGCGTATTGCAAGGTCAACCAGGCTGGAACGATCAGCGTCTGCCAGGCTACTTGCGCCAACATGCTCAACAGGCTGCACTGAAAGGTACTGAGAGCGCTCTGCCTTACGCTCGTGCAGCAAGCCTGGAAAACCGTTAAGGAGGATCATGCGCGCCATACCTCTACTTACGCTATTGCTCAGTGGCTGGTTCGTTGTTCCAGCCCACGCCGATCAGGCTCAAGACTGGTTGACCCGTCTGGGCCAGGCCGAGCAGCAGCAAAGCTTTCAAGGTACTTTCGTCTACGAGCGTAACGGTAGTTTTTCTACCCACAACATCTGGCACCGCGTCCAGGATGGCCAGGTCCGCGAGCGTTTGATCCAGCTCGATGGGTCCGCTCAGGAAGTGGTGCGCGTTGATGGACAGACCCAGTGTGTCAGCGGCAACTTGATGGCAGGGCTGGGGGATTCCTCCAACTCGGCAGCTCGTGCACTCGATCCCCAGAAGCTCAAGAATTGGTATGACCTTGCTGTCATCGGCAAGTCGCGCGTGGCCGGTCGTCCGGCCGTGATCGTCTCGCTGACGCCGCGTGACCAGCACCGCTATGGTTTTGAACTGCATCTTGATCAACAGACCGGCCTGCCTCTCAAGTCATTGCTGCTGGATGACAAAGGGCGGTTGCTGGAGCGCTTCCAGTTCACTCGCCTCGACCCCGTTGCACTTCCGAGCGACAGTGACCTGCAGCCGGGCGCCGACTGCAAGCCGGTGAAGCTCGACAGCGACAAGGCTTCGGCGGTCAAGGAAGCACGGGTCTGGCATTCGGACTGGTTGCCACCCGGTTTCGAGCTGACCAGCAGTACGGCCCGCAAGGATCCAGAGACCAAGGCCCTGGTCAACAGCTTGATGTATGACGATGGCCTGGCGCGGTTTTCAGTGTTCCTCGAGCCTTTGAGTGGAGGCGGGGCCGCCGACACCCGTACTCAACTCGGACCCACCGCTGCCGTTTCCCGGCGCCTGAGCACGCCGCAAGGCGAGATGGTGGTGACTGTGGTAGGTGAGATCCCGATCGGCACCGCTGAGCGGATTGCCTTATCCATGCGCACCGACACCACTGCTACCCAGCAGTGACGTGAAATCGAAATGTTTCGTGAGCATTTCAATTTGCAAATCCCCCCAATATTTTTTATAGGTCAGAGCCCCTCGGCTCTGGCCTTGTTTGTTGTTCCCGGAACAAAAATACCGGCGTATCGTTCCCGGTGTTCCTTGCTCCATATCGCTTAACCATGCTCGTCGTAACGGGAGCCGTATGTCGATACCACGCTTGAAGTCTTACCTCTCCATTTTTGCCACCGTGCTGGTGCTCGGTCAGGCGGTCGCTGTACAAGCGGTCGAATTGCCTGACTTCACGCAACTGGTCGAACAGGCCTCGCCTGCGGTGGTGAACATCAGTACCACGCAAAAGCTGCCGGATCGCAAAGTAAGCCAGCAGATGCCAGACCTCGAAGGCTTGCCGCCGATGCTGCGCGAGTTTTTCGAGCGCGGCATGCCGCCACAACCGCGATCGCCCCGTGGCGACCGTCAGCGCGAAGCGCAATCGTTGGGTTCGGGTTTCATCATTTCGCCTGACGGCTACATCCTGACCAACAACCACGTGATCGCCGATGCCGACGAAATCCTCGTGCGCCTGTCCGACCGCAGTGAAATGAAAGCCAAGCTGATCGGCACCGATCCGCGATCCGATGTGGCGCTGCTGAAAGTCGACGCCAAGGACCTTCCGGTCCTGAAACTGGGCAAGTCCCAGGATCTGAAAGCCGGGCAGTGGGTCGTGGCAATCGGCTCGCCGTTCGGATTTGACCATACCGTGACCCAGGGTATCGTCAGCGCCGTCGGTCGCAGCCTGCCGAATGAAAACTACGTGCCGTTCATCCAGACCGACGTGCCGATCAACCCGGGTAACTCGGGTGGGCCGTTGTTCAACCTCAATGGTGAGGTGGTCGGCATCAACTCGCAGATCTACACCCGTTCCGGCGGCTTCATGGGAGTATCGTTCGCGATCCCTATCGACGTGGCGATGGACGTTTCCAACCAGCTGAAAAGCGGTGGCAAGGTCAGCCGTGGCTGGTTGGGTGTAGTGATCCAGGAAGTGAACAAGGACCTGGCCGAATCGTTCGGCCTGGACAAGCCGGCCGGTGCGCTGGTCGCCCAGATCCAGGATGACGGCCCGGCTGCCAAGGGTGGGCTGCAAGTGGGCGACGTGATCCTGACCATGAATGGCCAGCCGATCGTCATGTCCGCCGATCTGCCACACTTGGTGGGCGCATTGAAGGCGGGCTCCAAGGCCAATCTGGAAGTGATCCGCGAAGGCAAGCGCAAGAATGTCGAGCTGACGGTTGGCGCTATCCCGGAAGAAGGCAAGGAGATGGACGACCTGGCGCAGTCGAGCGTCGAGCGCAGCAGCAACCGCCTGGGCGTCTCCGTGGTGGAACTGACAGACGAACAGAAGAAAACCTACGACCTCAAGGGCGGCGTGGTGATCAAGGAAGTCCAGGACGGTCCGGCGTCGATGATCGGCTTGCAGCCGGGCGATATCATCACCCATCTGAACAATCAGGCGATCGGTTCGGCCAAGGAGTTCACGGACATCGCCAAGGCGTTGCCGAAGAATCGCTCGGTATCGATGCGCGTGCTGCGCCAGAACCGCGCGAGCTTCATCACCTTCAAGCTGGCCGAATAAACCGCTGGTTGGCTGAATGAAAAACCGCCTCGAAAGAGGCGGTTTTTTTTTGCGCTGAGACCTGTCAGCCCATCATGTCCTTGATCATGCGTTCCTGCTCCATCAGCTCGCGCTGGCGGGCATCGATTCGCGAGGACAGCGGGAAGTTGGTACCGGCCTTGCGCTTGGCAAAATCCAGTTGCTGGATGGCCTGGCGGTAGTCGCCCACCAGCGCGAAATACTCCGCACGCGCCTGGTGCAGGCCGATAATGTTGCCTGACAGCCCGCGGGTTTCGGCCACCTGATACCACACGTCCGGATCGTCCGGGCGCGATTTGAGCAGGCCTTCGAGTGCCTTCTCGGCATCGGCGGCGCGGTTCTGTTTCAGCAGCAGGTCGACACGTACCTGGTTCAGCGGATAGTTGCCGGGGTATTGCGTCAGCATCCGGTCAACCCGGGACTGTGCATCCGGCAGGCGATTGTTGGTGATGTCCAGGTCAATCTGGGCGAGGTTGTAGATGATCTCGTTCGGCGCCTTGGCCAGCAGCAGCTTGAGGTTTTCCCGTGCTTCGTTCAGTTGGCCGCCCTTGATCTGCGCAATCGCAAGGCCGTAGCGCGCCACATCGCTTTTTGGGTTTTCATCCAGCAGGGCGCGGAAGCGCTTGGCGCCCAGGCCTGGGGTTTCTTCATAGATCAACTGAACCCGTGCACGAATCAACTGATAGCGCAGGGAGTCTTCGATGCCGCCCTTTGGCGCCTGCTCGGCACGGTTGCGGGTGTCGGCGATCCGCGATTCGGTCACCGGGTGAGTCAGCAGGAATTCCGGTGGCTTGGCGTCGAAACGGTACTGACGCCCCAGGCGTTCGAACATGGTTGGCATGGAGCGCGGGTCGTAACCGGCCTTTTCCAGGTTGAGGATACCGATGCGGTCGGCTTCCTGTTCGTTCTGGCGTGAGAACCGCCGCTGTTCCTGGATGGCTGCCGCCTGCGTGCCCGCAATCGCCGCAATACCGGCATCGCCGGCACCGGCCGCGGCAATCACGATGCCGGCCAGCAGCGCGGCCATCATCGGTACCTGCATGCGCTGTTGGGCTTCGACACCACGGGCAAAGTGGCGCTGCGACAAGTGAGCCAATTCGTGAGCCAGTACCGAGGCATATTCGCCTTCGGTCTGCGCATTGAGGAACAGGCCACCGTTGACCCCGACAATCCCGCCGGGCGCCGCAAACGCGTTGAGCTGTGGGCTGTTGATCAGGATGAACTCCAGGCGCCGGTCATTGACCTGGCTGGTCTCCACCAGGCGATAGACGCTGGATTCGACGTAATCCTTGAGCTGCGGGTCGTTGAGCTGAGCTACCTGGCTGCGCAACAGGGCAAGCCAGGCGCGGCCCAACTGGTACTCCTGTTGCGGTGAGACGATGGCAGAACTGGCGTCACCGAGTGACGGCAGGTCGTCGGCGAAGCCCGGTGAGGCGAGCAGGCAAGCGAGCGTCAGCAGGGTGGGGCGCAAAAAAGTCATGCACAAAGCCTTAGTCGACAAAGACCTTACTGTAGCCGGACACCAGCCTTGCGACCAGATATTCTAGGCAACTCAACCCCCTGAACCGGAGTGATGCAATGATCGACGCTGTAGCCCATGATGTTGAGCTCGACGCCAGTGGCCTCAATTGCCCGCTGCCGTTGCTCAAGGCCAAGATGGAACTCAACCGGATGGCCAGTGGCGCGGTGCTCAAGGTCATCGCCACCGATGCGGGTTCGCAGCGTGATTTCCGCACCTTTGCCCGATTGGCCGGTCATACGCTGCTTCACGAAGAAGATGAAGCGGGCATTTACCGTTACTGGTTGAAAAAAGCCTGAAACCTGCTGCGTTCGTTCCTAAGGAATATTGATGTTCAAAGTGTTGCGCGACTGGATTCAGCGCTACTTCTCCGATGAAGAAGCCGTGGTTCTGGCGGTCCTGTTGTTCCTGGCATTCACCGCTGTGCTGACCCTGGGCGGCATGCTTGCGCCGGTGCTGGCCGGGATGGTGCTGGCCTACCTGATGCAGGGCCTGGTGGTGAGCCTGGAGCGAGTGCGCGTGCCGGGCGGGGTCGCGGTGGGGCTGGTCTTCGCCCTGTTCATGGGGCTGCTGCTGGTGTTCATCGTGGTCGTGGTGCCTTTGCTCTGGCATCAACTGATCACTTTGTTCAACGAATTGCCCGGCATGCTCGCCAAGTGGCAAACCCTGTTGCTGCTGTTGCCGGAGCGCTATCCGCATCTGGTCTCCGACGAGCAGGTGCTGCGGGCCATTGAAGTGGCGCGGGGCGAGATCGGCAAGTTCGGCCAATGGGCGCTGACGTTTTCGCTGTCGAGCCTGCCGTTGCTGGTCAACATCATGATCTACCTGGTGCTGGTGCCGATCCTGGTGTTCTTCTTTCTCAAGGATCGGCAAATGATCGGCGAGTGGGTGCGCGGCTACCTGCCTCGCGAGCGGGCGCTGATCACCCGCGTCGCCCATGAGATGAACCGGCAGATCGCCAACTACATCCGTGGCAAGGTCATCGAGATTTTCATTTGCGGCGGGGTGACCTACATCGCCTTTGTCGTCCTGGAACTCAACTATGCGGCACTGCTGGCCTTGCTGGTGGGCATCTCGGTGGTCGTGCCCTACGTCGGGGCGGTGGTGGTGACCGTGCCGGTGTTCCTGATTGCGCTGTTCCAGTGGGGCTGGAGCGATCAGTTCATCTATTTGATGGCGGTCTACGGGATTATCCAGACGCTGGACGGCAACGTGCTGGTGCCACTGTTGTTCTCGGAAGCCGTGAACCTGCATCCGGTGGCGATCATCTGCGCGGTGTTGCTGTTTGGCGGGCTGTGGGGTTTCTGGGGGGTGTTCTTTGCGATTCCCCTGGCGACGCTGTTCAAGGCCGTGCTGGACGCGTGGCCGCGCAAGGAACCGATCGTGGCGCCGTTGCTTTAAATACTGGCCTTGAGGGCCTATTCGCTGGCAAGCCAGCTCCTACAATGGGTCACGCGTACCTTTGTAGGAGCCGGCTTGCCGGCGAAGGCGTCGGGCCAGGTATCGAAGAAATCAGGCCTTATTCAATGCCTGAGCCGCCGCCAAAACCGCATCCACATGCCCCGGCACCTTCACGCCACGCCATTCCTGGCGCAACACACCGTCCTTGTCGATCAGGAACGTGCTGCGATCCACGCCCATGTATTCCTTGCCGTAGAGTTTTTTCAGCTTGATCACATCAAACAGCTGGCAGAGCGCTTCTTCCTTGTCGCTGATCAGCTCGAAGGTGAAGGCCTGCTTGGCCTTGAAGTTTTCATGGGACTTCAGGCTGTCGCGGGACACGCCGAACACTTCGGTGTTGGCGGCCTTGAAGGCGTCCAGCTGATCGCGAAAGCCCTGGCCTTGAGTGGTGCACCCCGGCGTGCTGTCCTTGGGGTAGAAGTAGATCACTACCTGCTTGCCCTTGAGGTCCGCCAGGCGCACGGTTTGCCCGCTGGTGGCGGGTGCTTCGAAGTCGGCAACCGGTTGGTCGAGTGCAACGGCCATGAAATGCTTCCTTACATTGGGTTCTGTGGGCGCCACGGTTCGATCAGGGCATCGAGGTTCAGCGCGTCGGCGAAGTCCAGGAACTGATCGCGCAACCAGCTGATCTGCACGCCGGCCGGCAAGGTCACGGTGAACGTGGCGTTGAGCATGGTGCCGCCAGTCTGCGGGGCCTGATAGGTGTCGCAGGTCAGGTTTTCCAGTTCGACATTGTGGTCCATGAAGAACTGGCACAGCTCGTTGATGATGTCCGAGCGGTAGGCAGAGCTGACATACGCCACGTAGGGCAGGGCCTGGGGACGGTTCTCCAGAGCGGCGCTGCGTACCACGTTGACGGTGAAGGCATGCCGTTTTGCCAGGGTAGGCAGGCTGCCTTCCAGGCGGGCCAGGGCGTCCCAGCTGCCGGAGATTTCGAGGACCAGCGCACTGCACTCGCCATGACGCGTCAGGCGGGAGGTGACCACGGCACAGCGGTTTTCATGGCTGGCGCGGCACAGCACGTTAGTCAGCTCCATGGGGTTGGCGCCGAGGGCACTGATGACAAGGAATTGTTCGCGAACTGTGGGGGTGGACATGCAGCATTCCTAAAGCGATGAGCGGTCGGTACTTCTATCGGCTGGTTTTGCCGGGGGCGAACCTGCGCATGCGAATCATCAAAGCCCCGGGCACAAGGTCGCAACGTGGCTCCAGAGCGGCAGGAGCGGGGGTTGCAACCCTGGATCGGGGGCTTGAGATGTCGAAAATGGAGGTGCGAACCCGAAATACGAGCTTAGCAGTATCGATCAAAGTCTGAAGGGTAGCGAAAAGCGGCGCCAAGGGGAATGGCGGCAGCGCAGTACTTCGCTTGTGCAAGCATCTTGGCGCCAGTACCATTACGGCTCTCTTTTTCCGGCAGGAGCGGTTGCATGATTGCGGGCAGTATGGTGGCACTGGTCACACCCATGGATGCACAAGGTCGTCTCGACTGGGATAGCCTGAGCAAACTGGTGGACTTTCACCTGCAAAACGGCACCCACGCCATCGTGGCGGTCGGCACCACAGGTGAATCGGCCACCCTTGATGTGAGCGAACACATCGAAGTGATCCGTCGCGTAGTCAAGCAGGTCAACGGTCGCATTCCGGTCATCGCCGGCACCGGCGCCAACTCGACCCGCGAAGCGATCGAGCTGACCACCAATGCGAAGACCGCGGGCGCCGATGCTTGCCTGCTGGTCACGCCGTACTACAACAAGCCGACCCAGGAAGGCCTGTACCAGCACTTCAAGGCGATCGCCGAAGCCGTCGACATCCCGCAGATCCTCTACAACGTGCCAGGCCGTACCGCCTGCGACATGCTGGCCGAGACCGTGATCCGCCTGTCGAGCGTCAAGAACATCATCGGTATCAAGGAAGCCACCGGCGACCTGCAGCGCGCCAAGTCCATCATCGACGGTGTCGACAGCAACTTCCTGGTGATCTCCGGTGACGACGCCACCGCTGTCGAGCTGATCCTGCTGGGCGGCAAGGGCAACATTTCGGTGACGGCCAACGTCGCCCCGCGTGACATGGCCGACCTGTGCATTGCCGCACTGAACGGCGAAGCCGAGAAGGCGCGTGCCATTCACCAGAAGCTGATGCCACTCAATAAAACCCTGTTTATCGAGTCCAATCCAATTCCCGTGAAATGGGCGCTGCACGAGATGGGCCTGATGCCGGACGGTATCCGTCTGCCGCTCACCTGGCTCAGCGCTGAATGTCACGAACCGCTGCGGCAGGCCATGCGCCAGTCCGGCGTCCTGGTTTAATTGAGGAAGTACAACGCATGAAGCGAATGGCCGGACTTTCCGCACTTGCCTTGATCATCTCCAGCACCAGTGGCTGTGGATGGGTCTGGGGCCCGGAAGGTTATTTCCGTGACCGTGGTAGCGATTACCTGGAAGCGCAACAGACTGCACCCATGCAATTGCCGCCGGATGTCACCACTGCCAAGCGCCTGGATCCGCTGTTGCCGATTCCGCGCAACGTCGCCGATGACACCGCCAAGGGCGAATACATCGTGCCTCGTCCGCAGCCGTTGTCGGCCGCAGCCGACGCCAGTGCCTACTCCCTGCAAAAGAGCGGCGATACGCGCTCGATCCTGGCGCAGAACCCTGCGGCAGAAGTCTGGCCCGTGGCTGTGCAGTTCTTCCAGGACAACGGTTTCCGCCTGGACGAGCAGCGCCCGCAAACCGGCGAATTCACCACCACCTGGCAGCGTTCCGACGAACTGTCCGCCGCCATGGCCAAGCGCCTGAGCGCGGCCGGTGTCAGCACCGACAGCGAAACCCGTGTGCGGGTGCGCATCGAGCCGGGCGTACAGCGCAACACCAGCGAAGTCTACGTGGTCAGTGCCGAGCGTCCTGCAGGCAGCACGGCCGATGTCGCTTTCACCAATCGCTCGGTCAACACCGGCCTGGACGCGGCACTGGTCGACGACATGCTGGCGAGCATGAGCCGCATTTCCGAGAAGGGCGGTTCGGTCTCCATGCTGGCCTCTCGCGATTTCGACGCGCCAAGCCGCGTCAGCCTCAGCGAAGACGGCAGCGGCAACCCGGTGCTGAACGTCGGTACCGACCTGGATCGTGCCTGGTCGAGCGTCGGTCGTGCGCTGGAGCAGGGCGAATGGCGTGTTGAAGACATCAACCGCAGCCTGGGCCTGTACTACATCAACCTCGCTGAAAAAGCCGAGAAGAAAGACGACAAGCCCGGGTTCTTCAGCAGCCTGTTCGGCAGTGCGCCGAGCAAGGAAGAAGTCGAGTCCCGTGCCGAGCGCTATCAGGTTCGCCTGAGCAAGGTGGGCGACAACGTCCAGGTCACCGTGGAGAAGAACATCAACACCGTGGCGCCGGCTGACGTGGCGCGCAAAGTGTTGAGCGTGATTCAGGACAACCTGGGCTGATCACATGCGTTTTGCCGTTCTCGGCAGCGGTAGCCAAGGGAATGGCACGCTGATAGCCAGCGCTGATACGTACGTGCTGGTGGATTGTGGTTTCTCCCTGCGGGAAACCGAAAAACGCTTGCTGCGCCTGGGTGTGGACCCTGCGCAGCTGAGCGCGATACTCGTGACCCACGAACATGCCGACCACGTGCATGGCGTGGGTTTGCTGTCTCGGCGTTACAATCTGCCTGTCTACCTCAGTCGCGGGACCCTGCGCGGGATGCGCAAACCGGTCGAGCCCGCGGGCTTCCTGGCTGGTGGCGAACAACTGCAGATCGGCGACTTGAGCATTGGTGTCATTGCCGTGGCCCACGATGCGCAGGAGCCGACGCAATACGTTTTCAGTGACGGTGAGCGGCGCTTCGGCCTGTTGACCGACCTGGGTTCGTATTGTGACAAGGTGCTGGACGGCTATCGCGACCTCGATGCATTGATGATCGAGGCCAACCATTGCCGGGACATGCTGGCTCGCGGTCATTACCCGTACTTTCTCAAGCAGCGGGTGGGCGGTGAGCTGGGACATTTGAACAACCATCAGGCGGCATTCCTGGTGTCCGAGTTGGGCTGGAAAGACCTGCAACACCTGGTCCTGGCCCATCTGAGCAGCAAGAACAACCTGCCGCGGCTGGCCCGGCAATGTTTTGTCGACACCCTCGGGTGCGACCCGGACTGGCTGCAACTGGCCGATCAAGATTCAGGGCTCGACTGGCGACACATCGCCTAGCCCACCTACTTAGCAAGCGGAGCCCATCATGGAAAAACGTGAAGAACTGTACCGCGGCAAAGCCAAATCGGTTTACAAGACCGACGACGCCAACCGCTTGATCCTGCTGTTTCGCAACGACACTTCGGCGTTCGACGGCAAGCGCATCGAACAGCTCGACCGCAAAGGCATGGTGAACAACAAGTTCAATGCCTTCATCATGCAGAAACTCGAAGCTGCCGGCGTGCCGACCCAGTTCGACAAACTGCTGGGCGACAACGAATGCCTGGTGAAGAAGCTCGACATGATCCCGGTCGAGTGCGTCGTGCGTAACTACGCCGCCGGCAGCCTGGTCAAGCGCCTGGGCGTTGAAGAAGGCTTGAAGCTCAATCCTTACACCTTCGAACTGTTCCTGAAGGACGACGCCAAGGGCGACCCGTTCATCAATGAATCCCACGTCGTGGCTTTCGGTTGGGGCACAGCCGAGCAACTGGCGCGCATGAAAGAGCTGTCGCTCAAGGTCAACGAAGTCCTGAGCAAGCTGTTCGACGACGCCGGCCTGCTGCTGGTCGACTTCAAACTGGAATTCGGCGTGTTCCACGACGGCTCCATCGTCCTGGGCGACGAATTCAGCCCGGACGGCTGCCGCCTGTGGGACAAGGCCACCAAGAAGAAAATGGACAAGGACCGCTTCCGCCAGGGCCTCGGTGACGTCATCGAAGCCTACGAAGAAGTCGCCAATCGTCTGGGCGTACCGCTTTAATCGACGCAAGCATCTGATAGCACAGAAAAAATTTTCGAAAGAGGGTTTGCTTTCGGCAAAAGTGTTGTTATGATGCGCGCCGTTGGAGAGATGCCAGAGTGGCCGAATGGGACGGATTCGAAATCCGTTGTACCTTCACCGGTACCTAGGGTTCGAATCCCTATCTCTCCGCCATTATTGAACAAGATGAAGCCCCCGTAATCAGTGATGATTACGGGGGCTTTTTCGTTGCTGGATTTAATTTAGGGCAAATCCAGGTCGCAGAGTCTCACTGAAATACTGCTGCAGGCTGCACTTCTTTAGTTTTATGTGGTTGCTGATTGCTTTGGCCGCGACTTGCCCTGATGGTCTTATGAGTCCTCAAGGGCTTCCTCTCGCAGTGAAATCGTCCCCTTTTGAACACCGCTGCATTCAGCCTCATTCCCGCCCAGGAGCAGTCGATTAGGGCTTGGACGACGGACTGTCAGAGGTGGGGTTGGATTAGCGGGAGCGCCTGTTGCGCTGCCTATAGCACGCCCTGCGAGCGCGACGGTGGTGACCTTGCAGAACAGGGGCCCAATATTTGACCAGGGACATCCCCAGGACAAAAAACAGGTTCTACGAGTTCGAGGATGTCTCTGGATCGAAGGTGAAAATCAGGGCGGATGAAGCGGTTACGGTTCGCGAGGAGGGCTAGATGGCGGGAGAGCAAGCTTGATGATCCAAGTTTGCTCTCGACGTGCTTTCCACCGCACTGGTTTCGGAGATTATGTAATATTTTCAATGCCTTCGATCGTGAATTCTGCATCTACTTCGTATTGCTTGTTGCCTTGCAAGATAGTTTTAAGTTTTACCAATCCTGTCAGTTTTTTTGTGGGGGTAAAATTCTGAAGTATAATTTCACCCGATTCGGCGGCAATTTGGTAGTCAGGGTCGTCATAAATAAATACTTCAACGTCGGTCACGTTTGGCGTTCCGACAATGTAAGTGGCGCTAGGCGGCTCGCTACCCTCGAGTTTGAATAAAACTTCATAGGCTAATCCGTCGCCACCAGGCATTGGCATTATCGCTCTTATCTGCGTTTTTCCTTCCGAGAAGCGACGATAAACCAAGTGGGCGTTGAAAGGGATAACTTGAGTGTTGTGCAGGTAAGTGATAGTGCCCGTCATAATGCCAGTTGTGGTGCGTTCGCCAGATGACTCTACGAAATTGTTAGAATCGTTATCGCTCATTATAATTCCTTTTTAATAATGTCCGGAGGTTGGCTGGATTTATCCAGGTGCGGTTATTAGAAAGGAAAAAACGTCACAAGTAACCTGTCAATAATGACAGTCTGCTTGTAAGACGTGTCGCTTAATGCCTGTAGGTGTTCCTGTCGATGCGTAACGCTGTTTAGTTTGGTGCAGAGGCCCACCACCCCGCTCGCGAGCTTGCGCCACCAAGGTGCAGTCGCTGGGTTGGCCAAGGTCTGCTCTTCGTGGAGCAAGCTTTGGATGATTGCGTTGTAGCCCAGCGAGGAGGCGGTGAAGTCGTGGGGCATGCATGAGAGCTTGCACAGGGAGTCCATGCTCAAAGTGTTGAAGAAGGCTGTAGGGGGCAGAAAAACCAGGCTGTTCCTGATGCATCATTCAGACCGTGGCGTATTGCTCGGACCTTTATCAGCGGTTTACGCCAAGCACGGGGTTACTTGTTCGATTGCCGATGGCTATGACTTCTATCAGATCGCTATGATGGAGCGAATAAATGGGATTTTGAAGATGGGTTTTTTGCTGCATTACCCCAGGAATCCGGCCGACGCGGTAAAAATGGTTGACGAATTGATGCTGATCTACAACGCGGAACGGCCACACTTGGACTTTAAATACAAAACGGCCCGATGCGGTGCATCGGGCGTTTTTAGACTGAAACAGGTGTAAATCTATTTTAGGGCTAGATATGCACTCAGTCAGGGTTTTTAGTTGTGCGGGGTTCGCAGGACCAATCAGTTACCCATGGTGACGTGGGTAATCATTTCGTTCTCAACCACCAGGTTGATTCGTGCAGGGTTGTAGTCCTTGGTCATGATGAACCCGATACCCCTCGGTCGTACTGCCAGGCCGGTCTTGTTGGCGAGTTCTGCGCGCAGCTCCTCGTTGTATTGTCGACCGATGTACTGATTGGCAGTTTCCAGATGTTGATTCAAATCGGTAGTCATGTATTGCTTCCTTGCGATAATTGAAATGAGCGGAAGTGCTCCCGTCATCCGGCTTGGATGACGCAGGGAAATTCTGGAGCAACTGCGCCTCTTTATCACCCGTTGGACTGTGTCGCGATATTTGCCTTCTCCTTTGGCAGGGCAGGCTGCGTAGGGCTCGGCCCGTGAGCCCGTTGGCATTAACCACAAATCGCTCGAGGCATTCGTTCAGTTGCGTAGACGCCGATTGTTACAACTCCCTAAACTGTCGATTGTTTTTGAGTGCGGGGTCAATGGATGAATCGCAACGAGCTACGCAAGGCCGACATCAACCTGATGGTGGTGTTTGAAGCGTTGATGCTGGAACGCAATGTCACCAAGGTGGCGAAGAAGCTGTTTCTCGGTCAGCCAACCATCAGTTCGGCGCTCAACCGCTTGCGTACCATGTTCAACGATCCGTTGTTCATACGCGTTGGCCATCGCATGGAGCCGACGGCGCGGGCTGAAGAGATCTTTCGGCACTTGTCGCCGGCCCTGGATTCGTTATCGGTGGCGTTGAGCCTGACCCATGAATTCGACCCGGCCAGCAGCACCATGACCTTTCGCATCGGGATGTCCGACGATGTCGAGTTCGGCCTGTTGCCGCCGTTGCTGCGGGCGTTGCGCCAGGAAGCGCCGAAGGTGGTGTTCGTTGTGCAGAATGTCGATTACTGGCGCATTCCCGATTTGCTGGCGTCTGGCGACATAACGGTCGGCGTCAGCCAGACCCGTGGCCTGCCGGCCAATGCCAAGCGCAAGTTGTTGCGGCACATCCATCCCTGCGTGTTACGAGCCGATGCCAGCGATACACCGCTGACGGTCGATGAGTATTGTTCGCGCCCCCATGTGCTGGTGTCCCATATTGCCAACGTCAGTGGTTTTGCTGACGAGTGGCTGGCAGCGATCGGCCGCACGCGCCAGGTGGTGCTCTCGGTGCCGCAATACAGTTCGTTGCCGGCCTTGCTCGCCGGGACCGACCTGATCGCCAGTCTGCCGGATTACGCCGCGGAGGCCATGGCGGCGTCCGGTCAGTTATACAAGGAGCCCTTTCCCTTCAGGACGCCAACCCTCGAGTTGTCCATGGTCTGGCTCAGCCATGTCGACAGCGACCCTGCCGAGCGTTGGTTGCGCTCACGACTTGAAGCCTTCATGGGCGAGCGCAATCTGTTGTCGCTGCCCCAGTGAGCAAGGCAGCGCTGTGCTATATGTAAGAACTTTGCACCGACCTACAGGAGTTACGCCATGCCTCACCTGCACCTGGAATACACCGCCAACCTGCCTGCCCTGAACGCCGATGTGGCGTTGATGCGCCTGAACAATACGCTGGTGGGGTCCGGTCAGTTCGGTGCCGAAGTCGACATCAAGAGTCGCGCGGTGAAGGTCGAGACGTTCAAGGTCGGCACGGCATTGGCTGAGCGGGCGTTCGTGCATGTGAAACTGGCCGTGCTGAGCGGTCGCTCTGCGGAGATCAAGAAGCAGTTGTCGGAAAGCCTGCTGGCAGTGGTCAAGGAGCTGTGTGAATGGCCGGCGGGGGTGGAGGTGCAGTTGTGCGTGGAGATTCTCGACATTGATCGGGAATCCTATGCCAAGGTCACCGTCGGCGTCTGAGTTTCAGTCCGTATTCGCTTCAACGCAGGCCTTGATCACGTGCTCGCGCAAGCGACGTTGAACCCCATGCGCACGGCCATGTAGTGGTTTTTCTCCTCGCGAGCGCATTTGCCTCTGTAAGGTGGCCTTGAGATGTTCAGTCTCCGACCCTTTCTGAACCAGAGCTGAACCATTCTCAAATAGGTGAAAAGTTTCATCGTGTGTAAGGTTGGCAACTAATCGTTGGCTTCTTTTTCACGAAAAATTGATGGTCGGCTGCCTAAAGTTAGTGTTGTCGCGATAAATGAAATTTTCACATTTATCGAGGGCACTTCTTTTCAGGGATAAGCCTTTCACCATGTTGAAGATTAAAGCCGTGCGCCCGGAATGGGTGACACTGATTGCCAGCGCCTTTTTATTGACTGCCTTCAATTTTGTATTGTGGCAGCATCTCTTCGAGATCACCGCAGCTGACGGTAAAGGCATCGTCATGCGCGTGGCGTTCGGGGCAATGATCCTCGCGGCCTTCAACATCATCCTGACCCTGCTGGCATTCCGGCCGGTGCTGAAACCCGTGCTGACCCTGCTGTTCATGATCAGTGCGGGCGTGGCTTATTTCATGGGGCAATATGGCGTCCTGATCGACATCGGCATGTTGCGCAACTTCGCTCAAACCAATGCCACGGAAGTGCGTGACTTACTGTCAATCAAGTTGCTTGCGTATATTGTTTTCCTCGGTGTGCTGCCGTCCTGGTTGTTGTGGAAAACCCCGGTTAGTTATCGCCGCTGGCACCGTGAGTTATTAAGCAAGGCGCTCGTGACTTTTGCCTCAGCGGCGGTCATTGGTGGTGTCGCGCTGGTTAACTACCAAGGCCTGTCTTCGCTGTTTCGCAATCACCATGAACTGCGCCTGATGGTGGTTCCAAGCAATTACATTGGTGCCTTTTCCGGTTACTTGCGCGAACAGGTCGCGTCAGCACGCCAACCCTTTGTCAAAATCGGTGAAGACGCGCAACGCAATCCTGCCTGGCAAACCCACGGTCGCAAATCCCTGACGGTTCTGGTGGTCGGTGAAAGTGCCCGGGCCGAGAACTTCGGCGTCCTCGGCTACAACCGTGACACCACGCCGAAACTGGATAAGGAAGCCGGGCTGATCGCATTTACCGATGTGAAATCTTGCGGCACTGAAACAGCGGTGTCGGTGCCCTGCATGTTCTCCAACATGGGGCGCAAGGATTACAACGCGAGCAAGGCCAAGAACGAAGAAGGCCTGCTCGATGTACTCAAGCGTGCCGGCCTCGATGTGATCTGGCGTGACAATCAATCTGGCTGCAAGGGTACCTGCGATCGAGTCACTCTTGATGACGTCAGCAATCTGAAAGACCCGGTGCTGTGCGCCAACAGTGAATGCCGCGATGAAATCCTGCTGCAAGGTTTGCAACATTTCATCGATAACCTGGACAAAGATACGGTACTGGTACTGCACCAGATGGGCAGTCATGGTCCGGAGTACTACAAGCGTTATCCGAAGGAATTCGAGCGCTTTACTCCGGTCTGCCAAAGTAACGCGCTGAACAACTGCAGCCGCGAGAGCATCGTCAATGGCTATGACAACACGCTGGTGTATACCGACCATGTGCTGTCGACCCTGATCGATCTGTTGCGCAGCAACCAGGACAAAGTCGATACCGCGATGCTTTATCTGTCGGACCACGGTGAATCCCTGGGTGAATACAACCTGTTCCTCCACGGCACGCCTTATATGCTGGCACCGGAACAACAGAAACATGTGGCGATGCTGGCCTGGTTCTCCGACAGCTATCAGAAGTCGTTCTCGGTGGACACCCATTGCCTGCAGATGAGTCGCGAAAAGCCCTTGAGCCAGGACAACCTGTTCCATTCGATGCTCGGACTGCTGGAGGTCAACAGCAAGGTTTATAACCAGGACCTGGATATGTTTTCCGGCTGCCGCAGGGCGGCGATCGATGGCGTACTGGCCAAAGATTGAGTGCTGCGACCTCTGTTCCTACGACGGCCCGCGGCCGGCACATCTACGTTCGAGAGCCCTTGCACATGCCTGCCCAGTCCCCCTGCGCCATCGAACTCGAGTTCGCCCGGCATTATGACCAGGAGCACGCCCGCGTCTGCCAGCAGCCGCGAGCGCAAGGCCTGGGCGAGCGCCTGGCGTTCTGGCGAGACGAGCAAATGGTGCGCCGGGCACTCAAGGTCGCCGGCGAACCGGGCTTGATTCTCGATGTGGCTTGCGGGGTCGGGCGCTTCTGGTCGGTGCTGGGCGAGCGGGCGAACCGGGTGATCCTCGCGATGGATCCGTCCCAGGCGATTCTCGAACATGCCCGGACTCATCATCCGCAGAGCTTGATGCAGCGAGTCAGGACCTTTCAAAGCTCAGCCTTCAACATTGGCTTGTCGGAGAATGCGGTTGACTGCATTTTTTGCATGCAGCTGTTTCAGCACATAACCTGTCCCGAGCTCCGCTTAGCGATGTTGGCCGAGTTTTACCGGGTCAGTCGCGATACGGTGATTGTGGCGGTGCATATCGGTGGCCGTTGCAGCGGAGGGCGCACCGACGGGCAGCGGGGGGCGGCAGAGCCGCTGGTCAGCAAAACCCAGGTCGAGGCTGAGTTCAAGCAGGCGGGATTGCGCGTGCTCAGCCATCAGGATTTTCTGCCCGGTCGCGCCCCGAGGCGGGTTTACGTGCTGGGTAAGGTCGATTAGGCCGTGTTTGTCCGACTATTCTTACAGTCAGGCAGGCATTTTCGCTAAAGCTCTTGTTCAGTGGATGCGCGGAAATCGTCGGGGGCGATATATACTGCGCGCCATTCTTCAAGGGAGAGCCGTGTGGCCATCGATATTCACTGGATTCGCGACAACGATAGCCTCGGTCGGTTTTGCACCGAGTGGCAGCAGCTGCCATTCGTTGCCCTCGACACCGAATTCATGCGGGTCGACACCTTCTATCCGATCGCAGGCCTGCTACAGGTCGGCGATGGCGAACGTGCCTACCTGATCGATCCGCTGACCATCGACAACTGGCAGCCCCTGGCCGCTTTGCTGGAGAATCCGGCGGTGGTCAAGGTTGTCCATGCGTGCAGCGAAGATCTCGAAGTCCTGCTGCGCCTGACGGGTAGCCTGCCGGCGCCGTTGTTCGATACGCAACTGGCCGCCGCTTACCTGAACCTGGGTTTCTCCATGGGCTATTCGCGGCTGGTACAGGAAGTGCTGGGTATCGACCTGCCCAAGGGCGAAACCCGTTCCGACTGGCTGCAACGGCCGCTCTCCGAAACCCAGATCAGCTACGCCGCCGAAGACGCCGTGCACCTGGCGGAAGTGTTCGTGAAATTGCGCCCGCAACTGCCCGATGACAAATACGCCTGGGTCCTGGAAGACGGTGCGGAGCTGGTGGCCAACCTGCGCCGCGAAATCGACCCGTTCGAAGTCTATCGCGACGCCAAGCTGGCCTGGAAACTCTCCCGCGCGCAGCTCGCTGTGTTGCGCGAGCTCTGCGCCTGGCGCGAGCAAGAGGCGCGTGCCCGTGACCTGCCGCGCAACCGCATCATTCGCGAGCATTCGCTGTGGCCGCTGGCGCGCACGCAACCGAACAACCTCGGCGAGTTGGCGAAAATCGAAGACATGCACCCGCGTACCGTGCGTCAGGACGGCGAATTCCTGCTTGATCTGATCAAGCGCTCTGGCAGTGTGTCCCCGGAGCAATGGCCGCCCGCCGTGCCTGAGCCATTGCCGGTAGACGCTGCCGCGCTACTCAAGCGGCTCAAGGCCATCGGCCAGGCCGAAGCCGAGCGCCTGAACATCGCGCCTGAGCTGATGCTGCGCAAGAAAACCCTGGAAGCGTTGCTCAAGAGCGGCTTCCCCAATGGTCCCTACCAATTGCCTGATTCGCTGCGTGGCTGGCGCCGCGAATTGATGGGCCAGGCGCTGCTCGACAGCCTGGCCACCGCCGGAGAACAGCCTTGAAACGTATTTGCTCAATCTATCGCAGTTCGAAGAGAAACGAGATGTACCTCTATGTGCTCAAGAGCGATGCTCTGGAGCGTGTACCGGAGCCCTTGATGGCCGCCTTCGGCAAAGCCATCCACGCGTTCGACCTGGTGTTGAGCCCCGAGCGCAAACTGTCGCGCGAAGACATCACCGTCGTGCTGGAAAACCTCGAAAAGCAGGGCTATCACCTGCAAATGCCGCCAGCGGAAGAGGAATACATCGAGCACTTGCCGGAAGAATTGCTGCGACGCAACGACCCCATGTGATCGACAGGCAGGCTCTGTTCAGGGCCTTGAAGAGCACTGGAATGATTTTGGCGAGGGCCGCAACGACGGAGCAGGACTCTGTCGGCGGCCGTCTGCACGGTTTTTCGAAAGGTTTGAAGCATGCGCGTTCTGATTGCTGATCACGACCACCCGGTGTACGCCCGGCTGTTGCAAGAGGTGGCGCCTGACGTGGAAGTACTGACCAGCGGCGATTCCGCCGAACTGGCACGTCTGGCTACAGATTGCCCGGTCTGGCTCGGCCAACCCGACTTGCTGGCGACCCTGTTGCGTCAGGGGCATCAGCCACAATGGCTGCAATCGACCTGGTCCGGGATCACGCCGCTGTTGGTCGACGGCTTGCCTCGGCACTATCGCCTGACCCGCGCGGTAGGGATTTTCGGTCAAGTCATGGCCGAATATGTGCTCACTTACATGCTTGGCCACGAACGTGAGGTGCTGGCACGGCTGGTCAGCCAGGTCGAGCGTAAATGGGACAGCCGTCACGGCCAGAGCCTGGCGGGGCGCAAGGTATTGATCGTCGGTACCGGTGATATCGGGCAGGCGGTGGCGCAATTCCTCGTACCCTTTGGTGTGCAGTTGTATGGCATCGCCAGTGAGGCCCGTGAGCAGGCACCCTTTATCGAAGTCGGTTCGCTGGCGGACCTGCCACGATTGGTCGGTGAAGTGGATTACGTGGTCAATCTGCTGCCAAATACCCCGAACACCCACGATATCTACGATGCGGCGCTGTTCAAGCAGTTCAAGCCGAGCGGGTTGTTCATCAACGTCGGGCGCGGTGTGGCGGTGGTGGATGCGGATCTGGTGGAGGCCTTGAAGGAAGGGCATCTGGTGGGCGCCGTGATCGACGTCTGTCGCCAGGAGCCGCTGCCGCAACGTCATCCGTTCTGGACGGCCTTCGGCCTGCTGCTGACGGGCCATAGCTCAGCACCGACCTCGCCATCGCTGATGGTGAATCTGTTTGTCGAGAACCTGCGGGCGTATCAGGCCGGTGAAGCGTTGCGCGGGGAAGTGGATTTCAATCGCGGGTACTGAGCTGCTAGCTCTGATCGTTCCCACGCTCTGCGTGGGAATGCAGCCCGGGACGCTCCGCGTCCCAACAGCGTGACGCGGAGCGTCACAAGAGGCATTCCCACGCAGAGCGTGGGAACGATCGGGTTCAGCACGGCTTAGAGGGTGAAGTCGCCTTCCGCGGCCAGTTCGTTCAACGGCCGCCGCGGGCTTGGTTCTTCACGCGCTTGCAGGTATTCCGCCAGCGTCGCTTTATCCCCCAGCTTGCCTACCGCAACGGCTGCATGCAGGGCGTAGCCTTCAGGGATGTTCAGCTCCTTGCGGGTCAGTTCCTGATCGAAACCGGCCATGCCGTGGGTATGCCAGCCACTGATGCTGGCTTGCAGCGCCAGGTGGCCCCAGGCAGAGCCGGTGTCGAACGTGTGCCACAGCGCCGGGGTTTCTTCGGCGGCGCCAGGCGCGGTGAAGGTGGTTTTCGAGATCACGATCACCAAGGCCGAGGCGTGTTGCGCCCAGCTGCGGTTGAATTCGTTCAGCAGGCCCAGGTAGCGCTCCCAGTTCGGCGTATCGCGACGCGCATAGAGAAACCGCCAAGGCTGCGAGTTGTACGCCGACGGCGCCCAACGGGCGGCTTCAAAGAAGCTCAGCAGGGTTTCTTCAGGAATGGTTTCGCCGGTGAAGGCGCGGGGCGACCAGCGATCGGTAAACTGCGGATGGATGGCGTATTCGGCAATGCGGGGATTTGCACTCATCAAGAGATTCCTTGCTACGTTTGAAAGTGAGGATCGTCTGAAACCTGCGGGCGCAGTTGAGCTGGGCGGTGAGGTTTTTCGAGAGCCTGGGTGGTCACCACAATGCAACGCGGTCGAGCGTTAATGGCACGCGGGGAGGGCTCCTTGCGATTGGCAAAGCTACTTGGCGCCGCCCTTGCTGACAAGTCCCGTTCTACCGACAGTCGCCAATGCTTGGCCCGCGGGGCTGCGGGCACTAGACTGGCGGCCTTTTCACCACCTGATGTCGATGCTCGAACCATGGCCGCCAAAGTAGAACCGTTCTGGATACGCAAAACCCTCGATCAACTCGATCAGGAGGAATGGGAATCGCTGTGCGACGGTTGTGGCCTGTGCTGCCTGCAAAAGCTCGAGGACGAAGACGACAACAGCGTCTATTACACGCGCATCGCCTGCAAGCTGCTGGACTTGAAAACCTGCCAGTGCAGCGATTACCCCAACCGTCGCGCCTCGGTGCCGGACTGCATCCAGCTCACGCCGGGCAAGGCCGACGAGTTCAAATGGCTGCCACCGACCTGCGGCTATCGCCTGGTCAGCGAGGGCAAGGACCTGCCGTTGTGGCATCACCTGGTGTGCGGTGATCGCGACGCGGTGCACCACGAACGTATTTCCCAGTCCGGGCGCATGCTGGCCGAAGGCAGCGTGGCTGAAGATGATTGGGAAGATCATCTGATCTTCCGCGCGGGTTAAGGTTTTACAAAGGAGTGTGTATGGCTGTGGGATGGCGGCGGGCGCTGGCCGTTGGGTTATTGACCCTGAGTGCTCCCGTGTGGGCGGCGACGAAGAAGGTTGACCTGGATTACCACGTGCGCCTGTTGCCGCAAAGCGATCAGGCCGAGGTACGCCTGACCCTGGCCCAGGGCTCGGCAGTGCGCAGCCTGGATTTCGACCTCGGCGACGGCAGCCACTACAGCGATTTCAAGGCCGACGGCCAATGGCAGCTGACCGAAGGCAAGCAGGCCCGTGGTGTCTGGCGCCCGGCCCCCGACAAGTCCAGCCTGACCTACCGAGTACGCATCAGCCATGGCCGCAAGAGCGGCAGCTTCGACACGCGCATGACCCCGGCCTGGGCGCTGATGCGCGGCGACGATCTGGTGCCGGCCGCCAAACTCGATCAGCAGGACGGCGTCGAGCTGGTGTCACGCCTGGAATTCGAGTTGCCCAATGGCTGGCAAAGCGTGGAAACCGCCTGGCCGCGCATCGGCAAGAACAAGTTTCGCATCGATAATGTTTCCCGGTTGTTCGACCGGCCCACAGGCTGGATGCTGGCCGGTCACCTCGGTAGCCGGCGCACCCGATTGGGCGAAACCGAAGTCACTGTCACCTCGCCGCGGGGCCAGGGCATGCGGCGCATGGACGTGCTGACGCTGCTGACGTTTGTCTGGCCGCAGGTGCAAGCCGTGTTTCCTCGTCATCCGACCAAGTTGTTGATTGTCGGCGCCAACGATCCGATGTGGCGCGGCAGTCTGTCGGCGCATGAATCGATTTACCTGAATACCCGCCTGCCGCTGGTCAGTGAAAGTGGTACGAGCGCGTTGGTGCGCGAGTTGACCCAGGTATTCGGCCGCATCAACGACCAGCAGCGCAGCGACTGGATCAGCGAAGGGTTTGCCGAGTACTACGCCATCGAACTGGTGCGCCGGGCCGGGGGGATGAGTGACGAGCGGTATGAGGACCTGCACAGGAAGCTGGTCAAGGACAGCCAGAAAGTCACCAGTCTGCGCGGCGAGCAGATCAATGATGCGCAAGTGGCCAAGGCGGTGCTGTTGCTGCAGGAACTGGATCGCGAGATTCGCCTGAAGACCCGTAACAAGCGTTCGCTGGATGATGTGTTGCGCGGGGCGATGCGTTTGGGAAGCATTGATACCAAGGAATTCGTGCAGCTCAGTGAGAGCGTGATTGGCGAGTCGTCCAAAGTCCTTGATACCGGGTTGCTTCAATAATACCGCCTTCGCGGGCAAGCCTCGCTCCTACAGGTCCGTGGTAATCTTGTAGGAGCGAGGCTTGCCCGCGAAGAGGCCCTTGGATCAAACCCCGGTCTTAGGCGAATTCAAAGAATCATTCCCGGTCACCGTCGCGGTTTTGGTCGCCGCCTCGGCATTGGCTTTCAACCGGCTCAACTCTTCCCCTGCACGCTCGATCTTCGCCCGCACGTTGTTCATGTCCTGACGGCTTTTTTCCAGCAGGCTTTTCGCCGAGCTGTGGCCGGTGATGCCGCGGGCCAGGGCCACACCGCCGATGGCCACCTGAATCAGGCCGAACAGGCCGCCGCGACGCAAACCCTTGCCGACCATCACTACGCCGCCCGCCAGTGAGCCGATGCGTTCCCAACCATGGACGTTCTGCTCGGAAGCGCTCTGGAACGGGGTGGATTCGATACGTTCTACGCGTTTGAGTTCGCTCATGATCTGACTCCAGGCTTGGGTAATGGATAGATTAGGTGACTGCCGCAGCAGGCCACTTGTTCCATCGGATGTGCGGCGATTCAGCGGAATTTCGGTCCCGAGCGGGTGTTGAGGCCCTTGGCCATGCGGTCGTAGAGCACGACGTTGACCGTAGCAGCGAGGTTCATGCAGCCGGTGGTCGGGATGTAGACCACGTCTTCACACCAGTCACGGATCTCTTTGTCCAGCGAACCGTCTTCGGGGCCGAAGATGTACAGCGCGCGGTCCGGGTGGGTGTACTCCGGCAACGGCCGGGCGCCTTCGACCAGCTCCACGGCAACGGGTACGCAATTGAGGGGCAGGATTTTCTTCAGGTCGTCGATGCCGATCAGCGGGATGTCGTAATGGACACGCTTGGTATCGGTGACGAAGTCGGCGGCGCGCTCATAGCGCTTGCCGGTGTAGAACACCGACGCCACGCCATAACAGCCTGCGGCGCGCATCACCGAACCGACGTTCTCCGGTGATTTGGGGTTATACAAACCAATGCAGCTGTACCGTTTGTCTGCCACGAGCGGGGTGCCTTTGGGAAAAAAGCGCGATTATACGGGGTTTGGGGAGCTGCGGTCAGATCAGAGATTGGCGGTGCAGGCGCGGCCGCCATCGCCAGCAGGCTGGCTCCCACACCTGTGATCGGCGCCAGTCTGGTCACCTCGATCACTGTGGGAGCCAGCCTGCTGGCGATGGGGCCGGGTCAGGCAATGAAGATCTTCAGTCTTCTTTCTTCATCAACCCTGCCAACGCCGCAAACGGGTTATGCGTCGCCTTGGCGATTTTTGGCGTGCTCAGCGAGCCCTCGCCGAAATACTGCTGGTCGGTATAACGCGAGTGTTCGTTATCGTGGCAGTACAGGCACAACAATTCCCAGTTCGAGCCGTCCTGGGGGTTGTTGTCGTGGTTGTGGTCGCGGTGGTGCACGGTCAGTTCGCTCAGGCGCTTGCCGGAGAATTCACGGGCGCAGCGGCCGCACACGTGCGGGTACATCTTCAGGGCCTTGTCGCGGTAGCCCATTTCCTTGTCGCGCTGGTTGTCGGCGAGGATGCGGTCCAGCTTGGAAGTGTTGGTCGGGGTGGACGAACTCATGGGTTCACCTTTGTTGAATGACTAATGACGGTATACACGCAGTTTAGCTCAGCCCTTGAGCTTCTCGGCAATCCAGATGGTGTGGCGGGTGCCCTTGTTGCCGTGGGCGAAGACCTGCACTTCCTCGGCCTTGAAACCGGCTTTTTTCAGTTTGTCGGAAAACTGTCGGTCTGCGCTGGCCGACCAAACCGCCAGCACGCCCTTGGGGCGCAGGGCCTTGGCGCAGGCGCTCAGGCCCCCAGCGGAGTAGAGCCAGCTGTTGGCCCTCTGGGTCAGGCCTTCGGGGCCGTTATCGACGTCGAGCATGATCGCATCGAATCCTTGCGGCTCTGCCTGCAGGACCTTGGCCACGTCTTCCAGGCGGATCACCGTGCGCGGGTCTTGCAGCGGGTTGCCGGCTTTTTCGCCCAGCGGCCCGCGGTTCCACTCCACCACGCCGGGCACCAGTTCGGCGACCACCACTTCGGCGGACTTGCCCAGGTGCTTGAGCGCCGAGGCGAGGGTAAAGCCCATGCCCAGGCCCCCGATCAGCACCCGCGAGTTCGGACGGCCCGCGACCTTGCGGCAGGGGATCTCGGCCAGGGCATCCTCGGAGCCGTGCATGCGCGTATTCATCAATTGCCCGCCGTCACCGCCCTGGATCTTGATGACGAAATCCTCGCCGTACTCGAACAGGCACAGGGCACCGCCGTTCTCGGGAATAGGGGCGGTATCGAGTAGAACAAAACGTTTCATGGGGCTCACTTGAGGAAAAATGGCAGCACAGGGGAAGGCAAACGGGCGCAGTTGGGAGTAGCCTGCAAACGACTACCAGGCCAACGGAGCCATTGATGAAGCGCACTATTCTAACGGCCATTGCCCTGGCCGCGCTCTCGATAACTGCAGTGCCGGCCCAGCAACTGCAGACTACGCCGACCAGTCCAGCGCCAATGCCCGGTTCGCCGGGCACCGCTACACCCACGCCGTATCCGCAGATCAGTCCGGTACCGCTGCCGAAAGTGGGCCCGGGCAGTGGCGGCCCACCGCTGGTGCCGATCGAGAGGCCGAGCCCGCCGACCAAGGACCAGCCGGTGCCGGGGATCGAGCAGAACCCGCCGAAGGTCAAGTCGCCCGGCGGTTAAACCTGCTGCGACAGCAATTGCCCATCAACCATGCGCAAGCGTTTGGAGAGCGAGATGGCGAGGGCGCGGATGATCTTGGCGGCGATTTTCGGCGCGTCGTTGAGCATCTTTTCCAGCGAGTCCTTGCCCAGGTTGAGCAACTGGCAGTTGCTCGCGGCCACGCAACTGGCTGAACGTCGTTCGCCGTCGAGCACGGCCATTTCACCGAACGAGCGACCGCTGCGCAGCGTCGCGATCGTCACCTGCTGGCCGTCGCTGGCGGTCTTCTGCACCGCCACCTGGCCGGTGTGGATGATGCACATGAAGCTGCCGGCATCGCCCTCGTGGAAAATCTCTTCGCCCTGGGCAATGGTGCTGAGGTTGAAATAGCCCGAGGCAGCGGCGAATTCCGCCGGCAGCAGTTGGTTGAACAGGCCGCAGTCCATCAGCCAGTTGCGAATTTCGTTGTTCAGTAAGGTAGGTTCTGACATGTCGTGCGATCTTTATTGTTGTGTCTGTCTTCCGGGGTGTGGGAGGTCCCTGTAGGAGCGCGGCTTGCCCGCGAAGGCGATTTCACAGCCAACATTGAAGTTGAATGTTACGGCCTCTTCGCGGGCAAGTCGGAACGCCGCCCGCACGCTCCTACAAGTTCCTTCTTAAGACTGAGTCATCACGTCAAGTTCCTCAGGCAACACCCAATACCTTGAACAAAAATGCATATTCGAGCGCCACGTCACGCAATCCCTGGTATCGACCGCTCATCCCGCCATGCCCGGCGCCCAGTTCGGTCTTGAGCAGCAGCGGATTGCCGTCGGTCTTGGTGGCGCGCAGTTTCGCCACCCATTTGGCCGCTTCCCAGTACTGAACGCGGCTGTCGTTGTAGCCGGCGATCACCAGCAACGGCGGATAAGCTTGTGCTGTGATGTTTTCGTAAGGCGCGTAGGCCTTGATCCGCTCATGAACTTCCGGCTCTTGAGGATTGCCCCACTCGTCGTATTCAGTGACGGTCAATGGCAGCTCTGGGTCGAGCATGGTGTTGAGCACATCGACAAACGGCACTTCGGCAATCGCTGCGCCAAACAGCTGCGGGCGCTGGTTGAGCACCGCCCCGATCAGCAGGCCACCGGCACTGCCGCCGCTGATCGCCAGCTGTGGCGCGGTGGTCAAGCCATTGGCGATCAGGTGTTCGGCGCAGGCGATGAAGTCGCGGAAGGTGTTCTGCTTGTGCTCCTGCTTGCCGGCGCGATACCAGGCTTCGCCCAGTTCACCGCCGCCGCGCACGTGGGCGATGGCGAACGCCATGCCACGATCGAGCAGGCTCAGGCGGGCGTGGGAGAACCACGGGTCGAGGCTTTCGCCATAGGCGCCGTAGCCGTACAGGTAAAGTGGCACCGGCTTGCCGAGCGCTTCGCGCTTGACCACCAGGCTGATCGGCACTTGCGTGCCATCGGGCGCGGTGGCCCACAAGCGCTGGCTGACGTAGGCGTCGGCATCGAACGGGCCAAGCACCGGGGTTTGCTTGAGCACTTTCTGCTCGCCGCTGACCAGTTCCAGCTGGCGGATTTGCGCAGGACGGTTCAACGCTTCGTAGCGCAGGCGAATGCGTTCGCTGACGAATTCCAGGCTGTTCTGCACGTGCAGGCTGTAGGCCGCGTCCGGCAGTTGCACCCGATAGCTCGGCAGGTCCTGGGGGTGAACCTCGATCACCGGCAAACCGCCGACTCGCAGGCTCAGGGTCATGGCGCCGGCATTCAGGCTCATGCCATCGATCATCACCGTGTCGCTGTGGGGGATCAAGCTCTGCCAGTCGGCCTCGGCTGGCGCCACGCCGCGATCGATGGCGGTGTACAGGGCAAAATTGATGCCCTCGCGATTGGTGCGGATGAACCAGGTCCATTGGCCATCGAGCGCGCCGTGGTCCACGTCGTATTCATGGTTTTCCAGGCGTGGCGCTACGCAGGTAAAGGGCAGCTGTGGAAGGTTGGCGTCGAGCACCCAGACTTCGCTGGTGGTCTTGCTGCCCACGGACAGCAGCAATTGCTGTTCGGAGCTCGAACGGTAGCAGTGCATGAAGAAGCGGCCGTCCGTTTCATGGAACACTTCTTCGGCCGCCGTGCCGTCCAGGCGATAGCGCAACAGCTTGTGCGGGCGATGGGTGTCGTCCAGCTCGCCGAAAAACAGGGTGAGGCTGTCGTTGGCCCAGGTCATGCTGCCGTCGCAGTCCTGGAACTCCAGTTCACTGACGCGACCGTCGGACAGCTCCTTGACGAACAGCGTGTAGATTTCGTCGCCGGTGGAATCGATGCTGTAGGCCAGGCGCTGGTGATCGGGGCTGATGCTGAATGCGCCGAGGGAAAAGAAGCCGCCTTTGGCCAGTTCGTTAGGGTCCAGCAGCAGTTGTTCCTGGCTTTCGTCGAGCACCAGGCTGTCGTCGGCCGGGCGCGGGCAGCGGTAGTGGCGGGCGTATTCGTCACCCGCCGTGGTGCGCGTGTAGTACAGGTAGGGGCCCCAGGGCGAGGGCAGGGACAGGTCGGTTTCGAGAATCCGGCCCTTGATCTCCTCGAACAGGGTTTCACGCAACCCTGCCTGATCGGCGGTTTGCGCCTCCTGGTAACGGTTTTCAGCTTTCAGGTAGTCGAGCACCGCAGCGCTGTCGCGCTCCTGCAGCCAGGCGTACGGGTCTGATCCTTCGGCCTTGCGGGCAATCGGTGGCGTGATGGCGTTCGCGGATAAGGACATGAATGGCTCTCGAACAATGTACGAAACGGGGTTGATAACCTGTGGGAGCGAGCCTTTGTGGTGAGGGGATTTAGCGAAACGTCGCACCGTCCCGTTCGGCTGCGAAGCAGTCGCAAAACTAGTGCACGCGGTGTATCTGATACTCCGCTATTGCAGGTTTTGGGGCCGCTGCGCAACCCAACGGGGATAAATCCCCTCACCACAAAGGCTCGCTCCCACAGGTTCTGTGTCAGGTCCGACTGGCATTGAAGCAGCCTGATGGACGAAAAGCCGTTATCATAAGCGCCTCTTTGCCTGCCTTGCCATGGACACCATGACCGAGAACGACTATCTGATCGCTTGGGGCCTCTACGCCTTTGCCGCTTTGGGCTGCCTGCTGGTGTGGATGCGCATCACCCGCTGGATGTGGCGCTGGCTGCGCGAACCCCTGCGCCTGCTGGTGGCGGTGCTGCTGTTCAGCCCGACCATCATCGACCCGGTGAAGGAAAAAGTGGCCCCGGCCATTGCCATCACCGCTCTTGACCTGTTGTTCAAGGTCGGCAACAACGCGTGGCGGGCGATTTCCGACCTGTTCATGTACGGCATGATCGCTTTCGGTATCTACCTGGTGTTCGTGGCGATTCGTTTCGTCCTCGAGCGTGGCGCCAGGGCCCGCAAGGAACAGGCGGCCGCCGCCCAGGCCGCGATCCGTGCCGACGAGCCGGAAGAGGATCACCCCTTCGGCGGCGCCGGCGACGATCGCTACGGCCGTCCGCCGGTGCCGGGTAATCCCCAGCGGATGCGCGTCGAACCCCGTCTGTAACCGTGCCCCTGCCATAGAAGCGAGAGTTTGAACATGTGTGAGTTATTGGGCATGAGCGCCAATGTCCCGACCGATATCGTGTTCAGCTTCACCGGGCTGATGCAGCGCGGTGGGCGTACCGGGCCGCACCGGGATGGTTGGGGCATCGCTTTCTATGAAGGTCGCGGTTTGCGCCTGTTCCAGGACCCGGCGGCGAGCTGCGAGTCGGAAGTCGCGAACCTGGTGCAACGCTACCCGATCAAGAGCGAAGTGGTGATCGGGCATATCCGCCAGGCCAACGTCGGCAAGGTCTGCCTTTCCAACACCCATCCCTTCGTGCGCGAGTTGTGGGGGCGTAACTGGTGCTTCGCCCATAATGGCCAGCTGGCGGATCTGCAGCCCACGGCCAGCTTCTACCGCCCTGTTGGCGATACCGACAGCGAAGCGGCGTTCTGTGACTTGCTCAACCGTGTGCGGGCCGCGTTTCCCGAGCCCGTGGAGGTCGAAGAACTGCTGCCGGACCTGGTCGCTGCCTGCGCCGAATACCGCAGCAAGGGCGTGTTCAACTGCCTGCTCAGCGATGGCGACTGGCTGTTCTGCTACTGCTCGACCAAACTGGCGCAGATCACCCGTCGTGCCCCGTTCGGCCCGGCGCGCCTGAAGGACGTCGATGTGATCGTCGACTTCCAGGCCGAAACCACGCCCAACGATGTGGTGACGGTGATCGCCACCGAGCCCTTGACCGAAAATGAAACCTGGACCCGCTACGAGCCAGGCCAATGGAGCTTGTGGCGACGCGGTGAATGCGTCAGCCAGGGCCGCACCGAATAAGGATCTTCCCCATGTTGCTCAGTTATCTACGGCTGGTGTTGTTTGCGGCGGGCCTGTTGATCGGTGTCCAGGTGCCGGGGTTCATCAATGATTACGCCAAGCGGGTCGAAGCGCACCTGATTGAAGCGCAGGCCGGGCTGAGCGGGTTCCAGAACACGGCCAATCAATTCTTCAAGGGCGACATGCAGGCCCTGGTCGCCCACTATCGCGCCAGTGAAGACCCGATTTTTCGCAGCGACGCCGACAGCCTGGGCAACCTGCTGACTCGCCAGGTGGCACTGGACAAGCAGTTCCAGGCAATGCAAGGGCCGTGGTACATCCGCTTCCTGCAAGTGGTGTTGGCCGCGGACCCGGACATTCGCAAGGAAACCTGGAACGGCTACAGCTACCAGATCCTGTTGACCCCGGAGGCGATGATCTGGGGCATGAGCGGCGCGTTGCTGCTGTCGTTCGGGATCGAGTGCCTGTTCCGCCTGATCGATTGGGTGGTGTTGGGCGGCAAGCGCCTGCGCCAGAGCCGGCCGATCGAAGAGCGGGATTTACGCGGGTTGTAACGTGGCGAGGGGATTCCTGTGGTGAGGGGATTTATCCCCGTTGGGCTGCGAAGCGGCCCCAAAACCTGCAACAGAGGAATATCAGATACACCGCATACACTGGCTTTGCGACTGCTGCGCAGCCGAACGGGGATAAATCCCCTCGCCACAAAAATCCTCTCACCACACAGTATGCGATCAGTCGGCCAAGGTAATGTAATTCTCACCCACCCGACGCGCATACCCCTCCAGCACCTGCTGGCACAACGTCACGATCTCCTCGACCCATTCCACGCCCACCCGCCACGACACCACCACTTGCAGGTCCGGTGGTCGCTGGTCGATATCCAGCAAGGTCAATTCACCCCGAGCCAGTTCCTCCGCCACCAGCACCGGCGGCAAGGCACCGATGCCAAAGCCGTCACGCAGCAACCGGGTGATCGCCGAGACCGAGTTCACGCAGTTCAGCCGTGGCGCCAGCACGCCGTTGGCCTGCATCAGGGCGAGCACTTCCTGATGCGGGTGGGAGTTTTTCGAGTAGGTAATGATCCGCTCGTTCGCCAGGTCCGCGATGCCTGAGTAGTCGCGGTTGTAGAGCGAATTGCTGGCGACGATCCAGCCCATGGGGTGGCTGGCCAATTCCAGGCTGCGCACGCTTTCCTGGCGCAGCAGATCGGTTTGCAGGATTACATCGAGAAAGCCTTTTTGCAGCTGATCGCAGAGGTTGAGCGAGGTATCGGCCACCAGTTCGATTTCCACCAGCGGGTAGTGATCGGTCATCTGCGCCACCAGCGGGCTCAGCCAGGTGTGGATCACCGTGTCCATCACACCGATGCGCACGCGCCCGGCCTTGCTTGAACGGGTCTCGATCGACTGCTTGAGCGCCTGCATGGTGTCCATCATCTGCTCGGCGTATTCGAGCACTTTCAAGCCTTCCGGCGTCAGGCTCACACCGCGCGAGTCGCGCAGGAACAGCTTCACCCCAAGCTCGCCTTCGAGCACGGCGATGCGGCTGGAAATCGACGCCTGGGTGGTGAAAAGCTTGTCGGCGGTGAGGCGGAAACTCTTGAGCCGGGCGACCCAGACGAATGTCTCGAGAAACTTCAGGTTCATGTGATCAAGTTTTTCTTATGGCTAGGGCGGGTTTTTATTAGTTGGACGCAGAGGGCTGGCGCGTCCAAGAATCGACACATCCGGTTCCCACGATAGGCGTCGTCGGGGCTCAGAACAATACCAATAAAACCAGCGCGGAGATTTGCCATGAGTGCGCCCGACACCACCGCCATTCCGAAAGCCACGGCTCGCCCGGGACCTTTCGATTGGTATCGCAACATCAATCAGCAGGAACGCCGCACCTTCTGGAGCTGCAAGATCGGCTATGGCCTGGATGGCATGGACACCCAGATGCTCAGCTTCGTGGTGCCGACCCTGATTGCCATGTGGGGCATCACTACCGGCCAGGCGGGGCTGATCCACACCAGCACGCTGATCGCTTCGGCCATTGGTGGCTGGGTGGCGGGGATTCTCTCCGACCGCATCGGCCGTGTGCGCACCTTGCAACTGACCGTGCTGTGGTTTGCCTTCTTCACCTTCCTTTGCGGTTTCGCCCAGAGCTACGAGCAACTGCTGATTGCGCGGACCCTGATGGGCTTCGGTTTTGGCGGCGAATGGACCGCCGGCGCGGTGCTGATCGGCGAAGTGATCCGCGCCCAGGACCGCGGCAAGGCCGTGGGCATGGTGCAATCGGGCTGGGCGCTGGGCTGGGGCCTGACCGCGATCCTGTACGCGCTGCTGTTCTCGATCATGCCGCCGGAAGATGCCTGGCGCGCACTGTTCATCCTCGGCATCGTGCCGGCGATTTTCGTGATCTTCGTTCGCCGCCTGGTCAAGGACCCGGAAATCTACCGCGAAGCCAAGGCCAAGGAGGCCCCAAGCAATCCGTCGAAGTTCTACGAGATCTTCGCCCCCGGCATGCTCTTCACCACCATTCGCGCTTCGCTGCTGACCACCGGTGCGCTGGGCGGTTACTACGCGATTACGTCCTGGCTGCCGACCTTCCTGAAGAACGAACGCGGCTTGAGCGTACTCGGCACTGGCGGTTATCTGGCGATGGTGATCGTCGGTTCCTACGTCGGTTATGTCATCAGCGCCTATTTGACCGACATCCTCGGTCGCAAGAAGAACTTCATCCTGTTCGCCGTCGGCTCGTTCACCATCGTGCTGCTGTACACCCAATTGCCGGTCAGTAACGGCGTGATGCTGTGGCTGGGCTTCCCACTGGGCTTCTTCGCCTCGGGGATTTTCAGCGGCATGGGTTCGTTCCTGACCGAGCTGTTTCCAACGCGGATTCGCGGTTCGGGCCAAGGCTTTTGCTACAACATCGGTCGGGCGCTGGCGGCGTTGTTCCCGCTGCTGATCGGCCTGCTCAGCCAGACCGTGCCGCTGAGCGTGGGGATCGGTGCCTTTGCGGCGGTGTCCTACGGCGTGGTGATCCTCGCCGCCCTGAGTTTGCCGGAAACCCGTGGCAAGCAACTCGACGCCCAGTAACTGATAACCTGCGGGCATGTCCTACGGATATGTCCGGCAGCTAAAAAGAATAAAGCCTACAGGAGTGTTCATCGTGAGCCGCCTGCTATTGAACTGCGACATCGGCGAGAGTTTCGGTAACTGGACCATGGGTCTGGACGCGGAGGTCATGCCCTTCATCGATTGCGCCAACATCGCCTGCGGTTTCCATGCCGGCGACCCGAGCATCATGCGCAAGACCGTCAGCCTGGCCCTCAGCCACGGTGTGCAGATCGGCGCGCATCCGGCCTATCAGGACCTGGTCGGTTTTGGCCGCCGCTCCATGGCCTATACCGCCCAGGAGCTGCAGGACATCCTGCATTACCAGATCGGCGCCCTCGACGGCATCTGCCGGGCCCAGGGCGGGCGGGTCAGCTACGTCAAACCCCACGGCGCGATGTACAACGACATGATGGCCAACCCCGCGCAACTGCGCGCCGTACTGCAAGCGGTGGCGTCCTATGATCGCAGCCTGCCGTTGATGCTGATGGCCACCCGCGACAACAGTGCCGCGCAGCAGTTGGGCGAAGAGTACGGCGTGACCCTGTGGTTCGAGGCTTTCGCCGACCGCGCATACGACAGCGCCGGCATGCTGGTCTCGCGGCAACTGCCGGGGGCGGTGCATCACGAGCCGGAAAAAATTATCGAGCAGGCGTTGATCATTGCCCGTGGCGATCACCTCACCGCCAATGACGGCAGCGCCTTGCACCTGCAGGCCAACACCCTGTGCGTGCACGGCGACAATGCCAGTTCGGTGGCCGCCGTGCGGCGCATTCGTGATGCCTTGAATCAGCAGGGCGCGTCATGAAACTGCGGGTAGAAGTGGTCGCGCTCGATTGCCTGATGGTGCGTCTGTTCGATGAAATCGCCGAAGCCAACATGCCATGGATGCTCGCCGCCAGTGAAAGTCTGCGGGCGGCGTTTGGTGAACACCTGATCGACCTGGTGCCGTCCTACACGACCTTGATGGTGCATTACGACCTGACCGCGTTGAGCCCGACCCAGGCCCAGGAATTGATTGCCCAGGCACTGATCGACCTGTCGCCTAATGCACGCACCCGTGGCAAATGCCATGTGCTGCCGGTGTGGTACGACTTGAGTGTCGGCCCGGAGCTGAGCTTGTTGGCGCAACGCAGCGGGCTGGCGGTGGACGAGGTGATTCGCCGTCATAGCGAGCGCGAGTATCAGGTGTTCGCCCTGGGCTTCGCACCGGGGTTCGCGTTCATGGGCCTGGTGGAAGAAGTACTCGCCGCACCGCGCCTGAGCACACCGCGCAAGAAAGTCGCCGCCGGCAGTGTCGGTATCGCCGAGCGGCAGACGGCCGCCTATCCGGTGGTATCGCCCGGTGGCTGGAACCTGATCGGTCGCACACCGGCCAAATTGTTCGACCGTAACCGTGACGGCTACAGCCTGATGCAACCGGGCGACACCGTGCGTTTCGAAGCGGTCGGCCATGCCGAATTCATCAACCTGGGCGGTGACGATACGCCATTGGAGGCGCAGGCATGAGCCGTCTGACGATTGAAGCGAGCACACCGCTGTGCCTGTTGCAGGACGCCGGCCGTTTCGGCGTGCGGCATCTGGGCGTGACCCAGGGCGGCGCGGCTGATTGGCGTTCGATGTCCTGGGCCAACTGGTTGCTGGGTAACGGGCTGGATGCACCGGTGATCGAAATCACCCTCGGCGGGTTCACCGTGGTGGCGCAAGACGATTGCGTACTGGCGTTTGCCGGGGCCGATCTGGGGGCGAAGGTGGACGGCGAGCCGCTGGCGCCGTGGCGCAGCTTCAGGCTGCAAAAGGGCCAGCAATTGCAATTCACCCAGCCACTGCTCGGCGCCCGGGCCTACTTGGCCGCGCCGGGTGGCTTCGATGCGCCGAAAGTCCTGGGCAGCAGCGCGACGGTGGTTCGTGAGGAACTCGGCGGCCTGGATGGCATGGGGCGTGCGTTGGATAAAGGCGCAAGTTTGAGCTATTCGGGCAATTCGGTGATGTTGCTGCGCGAATTGAGCGCAGAACAGCGCCCGGACCTGAAGCTTGATACGCCGTTGGACCTGGTGCTCGGTGCGCAGATAGGTGAGTTCAGCGGGCAGAGTCTGTTCGATGCGTTCAACAGCGTGTGGAGCCTCGACAGCCGTGCCGACCGCATGGGTATTCGCCTGTTGGGTACGGCATTGCAGTACCAGGGCAAGCCGATGATTTCCGAAGGCATTCCATTGGGCGCTGTGCAGGTGCCGCCGGACGGGCAGCCGATTGTGCTGCTCAATGACCGGCAGACCATTGGCGGTTATCCGCGGTTGGGGGCGTTGACGCCGTTGGCACTGGCGCGGTTGGCGCAGTGCCTGCCGGGGGCGCAGGTGCGGTTGCGGCCGGTGGTGCAGGAGGTTGCGCATCGCGAGCAGGTCGAGTATTTGCAGCGGTTTTTGAACCGATAAAAGCTTCGCGGGCAAGCCCGCTCCTACAGGTTCAGTGCACGGCGCATGCACACCGAGACCTGTGGGAGCGGGCTTGCCCGCGATGGCGCCAGTCCAGACAACCGAGATTATTTGGAAAGAAACCGCATCCCTTCCTCAAGCCCCCGCAACGTCAGCGGATACATCTGGTCCTCAATCAAATCCCGCACGATATTGGTCGACGAGGTATAGCCCCAGGTATCTTTCGGGTACGGGTTGATCCAGATGAGCTTCTTGTACTTCTCCTTGAACCGCTGCATCCACACATAGCCGGCTTCTTCGTTCCAGTGCTCGACGCTGCCGCCCGGTTGGGTGATTTCGTAGGGCGCCATGGCGGCGTCACCGATGAAGATCACCTTGTAGTCGGCCCCGTACTTGTGCAGCAGGTCCATGGTCGAGGTGCGCTCGGAGGTGCGGCGCATGTTGTTCTTCCACACCGATTCATAAATGAAGTTGTGGAAGTAGAAGTACTCCAGATGCTTGAACTCGGTCTTGCACGCCGAGAACAGCTCCTCGCAGATCTTCACGTGGGCGTCCATCGAGCCGCCGATGTCGAACAGCAGCAACAGCTTGACGGTGTTGCGCCGTTCCGGACGCATCTGGATGTTCAGCAGCCCGGCATCCTTGGCGGTGTGGTCGATGGTGCCATCGATATCGAGTTCTTCGGCGGCACCCTGGCGGGCGAATTTGCGTAAGCGGCGCAGGGCAACCTTGATGTTGCGCGTGCCCAGCTCGACCGAGTCATCGAGGTTCTTGTATTCGCGCTGGTCCCAGACTTTCACGGCCTTGCCCTGGCGCTTGCCGGCATCGCCAACCCGAATGCCTTCCGGGTTGAAGCCGCCGGAACCGAACGGGCTGGTACCACCGGTGCCGATCCACTTGTTGCCGCCGGCATGGCGTTCCTTCTGTTCTTCCAGGCGTTTCTTGAATTCCTCGATCAGCTTGTCCAGGCCGCCAAGGGACTGGATCGCCGCCCGTTCTTCATCGGTCAGGGAGCGTTCGAATTCCTTGCGCAGCCAGTCTTCCGGAATCAACGCCTGCAGGTGATCGTCGAGCTTTTCCAGGCCATTGAAGTAGGCCCCGAAGGCCCGGTCGAACTTGTCGAAATGCTTTTCGTCCTTCACCAGGATCGCCCGGGACAAGTAATAGAACTCGTCCATGTCGGCGAAGGTCACGCGCTGTTTAAGCGCGTTGATCAGGTCCAGCAGCTCGCGCACCGAGACCGGTACCTTGGCTGCACGCATTTCATTGAACAGATTGAGCAGCATGGCATTTGCCCCAGATGATCAACGACTGCCGCGACGGCTCATGAACGCCAGGCGCTCAAGCAGTTGCACGTCCTGTTCGTTCTTCACCAGGGCGCCTGCCAGTGGCGGAATGGCCTTGGTCGGATCGCGTTCGCGCAGCACCGCTTCGCCGATGTTGTCGGCCATCAGCAGCTTCAGCCAGTCCACCAACTCGGAGGTCGAAGGCTTCTTCTTCAGGCCCGGAACCTTGCGCACGTCGAAGAACACGTCCAGCGCTTCGCTGACCAGGTCTTTCTTGATGTCCGGGTAGTGCACGTCGACGATCCGCTGCATCGTGGTGCGATCCGGGAACGCGATGTAGTGGAAGAAGCAGCGGCGCAGGAAGGCGTCCGGCAGCTCTTTCTCGTTGTTGGAGGTGATGATGATGATCGGGCGCTTCTTGGCCTTGATGGTCTCGTCGATCTCGTAGACGTAGAACTCCATCTTGTCGAGTTCTTGCAACAGGTCGTTGGGGAACTCGATGTCGGCCTTGTCGATTTCATCGATCAGCAGGATCACCCGCTCCTCGGACTCGAACGCTTCCCAGAGCTTGCCCTTCTTCAGGTAGTTGCGAACGTCGTGGACCTTTTCCGTGCCCAGCTGCGAGTCGCGCAGGCGGCTGACCGCGTCGTACTCGTACAGGCCCTGATGAGCCTTGGTGGTGGATTTGATGTGCCAGGTGATCAGCTTGGCGCCAAAGGAGTCGGCCAGTTGCTCGGCGAGCATGGTCTTGCCGGTGCCTGGTTCGCCCTTGACCAGCAGCGGCCGCTCCAGGGTGATGGCGGCGTTGACCGCCAGCTTAAGGTCATCGGTGGCGACGTAGGCCTGGGTGCCTTCGAACTTCATCTGCTAATCCTCGAACGGTAACGCCGGCCTGAGCGAGGCAGGGCGCGGGGTGCAATAAAAGGTGCAATAAAATGGTCAGGCCTGACTATAACGCGGTGGCCGGTCGACTGTGAACGCAGACGGCTTATTCAGTCTCTGAATGGAGCGTCACATCTTGACTCAGTCTCGGCGGCTGGCCAGTATTGAGCTATCGCCATAATGGCGATAGCTTGCCGGGCATGTCTACCAAATATCGATTTCGAGATACGTATCGCATTCAACTGCGCGAGAAAGATCATCCACCGCCCCACGTTCATCTGACCGGTGGCGGGCTGGATGTCATGCTGAGCCTGGAAACCGTCGAAGTAATGGTGGGCAAGGCACCGCCGCTGATTATCAAGGAAGCGCTGGAGTGGGTCAGGGCCCATCAGGTGCAATTGCTGGAGGATTGGAAACGATGTTACCCATGAAGCGACCACGACTATCGGCAGTGGAAGTATTGCCGGACTATCGGCTGGCGCTGACGTTCATCGATGGTCAACGACTGACCCTGGACCTGAGTCGCGACCTGCAGGCCTTTGCGGGCTTGCAACCCCTGCTGGGAAGCGCTTTCGAGGGGGCCGCTCTGGGGGATGACGGCTGGTGTGTGGAGTGGCCTGAGCAGGACATCCAGATCGGTGCCGACACCTTGTACCTGGATGCGCTTGCGCAAAACGCTTCGGACGAAAATACCCGGATCTTCATCGACTGGCGTGCTCGCACCGGATTGCCGCTCAATCAGGCCGCCGAGGCGCTGGGGGTCAGCGCCCGCAGTATCAGCCGCTACAGCAGTGGTCGCGAGGCGGTACCGCGCTCACTGGCCCTGGCCTGCCTGGGATGGGACTTCTTGCAACAGCAAGCAAATCCGCCACGGGCAGCCGAAGAAACCGGGCGCTACACCGTCACGCGCAAACGTTAACCGGCATCCGGCTTGGGTCGTTCATATTGTGCATTGAATGCCTGGATGAAACCATTGCGTAAAATCTGCAAAAACGCCTCGAACGCGCTGATATCTTTTTGATGGACGTTGCCGCGTAGCTCGACCCGGGTGGCAAACTGGTTCTTGGCCTGGTTTTTCAGCACGGTTTCGGAACCGCCGACGAGAGCCTCCCAGATGGAACGAAAAATCCCTTTGTCCTTGTTTTCCACATCCTGTTGCCAGTTGAACACATCGACATCCCTGAGCAGCGGTTTGATATAACCGGTCAATCTGGCTTTTTTCGCCTCGGCTTCGATGACCACATCGCCGTGGCCGGCATTGAAGTCGAACTTGCCATAGGCCGAAGCGAAGTCGTTCATGCGTTTGAGCTGAATGTCCCGGGCCCGCATGCGAAACTCGAAATCCTCGAAATTGCTCAGTGGATCGAACGTGGCCGTGGTTTCCAGGGGGGCGTGCCCCAGCAGCAGCGCCTTGCCTTCGAAGCGGGCGTCGCGCTTGCCTTTGGAGTCGACCACGTTGGTCAGGTTGTAGATGTTCAGGTCGACCTTGGTGGCATTCATGTTCACCTGTGGTTTGGAGTTGAAGTTGCGAAAACTGATCTTGCCATCGTCGATCTGCACTTCGTTGAGGGTGATCGGCAGCAATTTACCCAGTTGGGCGCGCCAGTCGGTGCCTTCGCCGGTTTGCGAGTTTTTCTTGTTGGCCCCGCCGTCGACGAAGTTGACCTCAGGCTTGACGAACTTCACTTCGGCGACCACCGCGTGGTCGTACCATAGGGAATGCCAGCTGACCGAGAGGTCGATCAGCGGCGCACTGACGAAGGGAACAGGCACCTTGCCCTCGACCTTGACGATTTTCAGGCCGTTGATCTTGTAGGCACCGCGCCACAGGGCCAGGTCCACGTCGGCAATCTGGCCACGGTAATCGCCCATGTTCGCCAGCCGGTCGTTGAGGTAGTCGCGCACCAGGTAGGGCAGGGCGAAGTGCAGGGTAACCAGCAGCACAACGAGGCCGGCAAAGCTCCACAACGGCCAGCGGTATCGACGTTTCATGGCGGTAATTCTCTGGCGTTCTAAAGCCATTGACTGCGCTCACATCCGGACGTTCGACCTGACTGGACGCCCACGGGCAAGAGGCTTACCTTGATGCCCTATTTCAATGCTGTCGTTAAGGACCCAGCCATGAGCCGTATCTACGCTGACAATGCCCATTCCATCGGCAACACGCCGTTGGTGCAGATCAACCGTATCGCGCCGCGCGGCGTCACCATCCTGGCCAAGATTGAGGGGCGCAACCCCGGTTACTCGGTCAAGTGCCGGATTGGCGCCAACATGATCTGGGACGCCGAAAGCACAGGCAGACTCAAGCCGGGCATGACCATCGTCGAGCCGACCTCCGGCAACACCGGCATCGGCCTGGCCTTCGTTGCCGCCGCCCGTGGCTACAAATTGATGCTGACCATGCCGGCATCCATGAGCATCGAGCGCCGCAAGGTGCTCAAGGCACTGGGGGCAGAGCTGGTGCTGACCGAGCCGGCCAAGGGCATGAAAGGCGCGATCGAGAAGGCTGGGGACATCGTCGCCAGTGATCCGGCGCGCTATTTCATGCCGGCGCAGTTCGACAACCCGGCCAACCCCGCCATCCACGAAAAAACCACCGGGCCCGAGATCTGGAACGATACCGACGGTGCTGTGGACGTATTGGTGGCAGGGGTCGGAACAGGCGGAACCATTACCGGCGTTTCGCGGTATATCAAGAATACCCAGGGCAAACCTATCGTCTCGGTGGCAGTGGAACCTGCGGTATCACCGGTGATTTCGCAAAAGTTGGCCGGTGAAGAAATCAAGCCGAGCCCGCACAAGATCCAGGGCATCGGCGCCGGTTTCGTGCCGAAGAACCTCGACCTGTCGATCGTCGACCGGGTCGAGCTGGTTACCGACGAGGAGTCCAAGGCCATGGCCCTGCGCTTGATGCAGGAAGAAGGCATTCTGTGCGGCATCTCCTGCGGTGCGGCAATGGCGGTGGCGGTGCGCCTGGCGGAGACCCCGGAAATGCAGGGCAAGACCATTGTGGTGATCCTGCCGGATTCCGGTGAGCGCTACTTGTCGAGCATGCTGTTCAGCGATCTGTTTACCGAGCAGGAGAATCAGCAGTAACGGGCGGCTAGCTCCAAATGATGGAGAGGGGGGTCTCCCTTCTTCATCGGGTGTGAGTGACGCGGATCAGCAAGCGTTCAGGCACCTTGTGTTAATAAATGCTTTGTTACGCATTGCTTGACACTGTATCTCGGGTTAAACGGGTTTTTCCCGTGATTGGTAGTGGTTATCATGCCAACGGCCGCGTCGGGGAATGGCGTTGCGCAGATGTCTATCGATCAAGGAGTTGTTGATGAGCATTTCGGTTGCCGCGAAAGCGTCGTTGTTGCTGCTGTTCCTGGGCAGTACCCTCTATGTGCATTTGCGTGGCAAGGCGCGCTTGCCGGTTTTGCGTCAATTCGTCAACCATTCGGCCCTGTTCGCCCCTTATAACGCCCTGATGTACCTGTTCTCCGGCGTGCCTTCAAAACCCTACCTGGACCGCAGCCGGTTTCCCGAACTGGATGTGCTCAGGGACAACTGGGAAGTTATCCGCGACGAAGCGATGCACCTGTTTGACGAGGGTTACATCCGCGCGGCGGAAAAGAACAACGATGCCGGATTCGGTTCGTTTTTCAAGAAGGGCTGGAAGCGCTTTTACCTCAAGTGGTACGACGAACCCTTGCCTTCGGCCGAGCTGCTGTGCCCGCAAACCGTGGCGCTGGTCAGCGCGATACCCAACGTCAAAGGGGCCATGTTCGCCCTGCTGCCGGGTGGTAGTCATCTTAATCCGCATCGCGACCCCTTCGCCGGCTCCCTGCGCTATCACCTGGGATTGGCGACGCCCAATAGCGACGCTTGCCGCATCTACGTCGACGGTCAGGCCTACGCCTGGCGTGATGGTGAAGACGTGATGTTCGACGAAACCTATGTGCACTGGGTCAAAAATGAAACCGACAAGACCCGGGTCATCCTGTTCTGCGACATCGAGCGACCGCTCAGTAACCGCTTGATCACCGGCATCAACCGCCGGATCAGCAGCCTCCTGGGGCGCGCGACCGCGCCGCAGAACCTTGCGGATGAACGCGTGGGCGGGATCAATCAGGCCTATGCCTGGAGCAAGAAATTCAGCGACAGGTTCAGTGGGGCGATCAAGCAGTGGAAACGTCGTTATCCCAAGGTGTACCGGGTAATGCGGCCGGTATTGGCGATCGGCGTGCTGGGTTTGCTGGCCCATTGGCTGCTGGGCTGAACACCTGTTGGCCACAAGAACAGGAAAAAAGATCGCCATCAGGCGATCTTTTTTTTTATTTTTTGGAGCTTTGCTATATTACAAATGTCGCCCGTAAATGCCGTCAGGGCGCCCAGAGAGTATATGGAGCCGGTCGCAGAACTGGCGTGCGCTGATTGTTCAAAACCTTATTCAATCCTTGCGACAGCAGAATTACCTTGGCAATACGCCATTGGGTTTAACCGGGCTGCGCGGGTTTCAAGCATGCCGGTTTGAATGGGCAATGCGTCTTTGAGAACCTGGGTCCGATCCTCGCAACCTTACTGAAAAAGGTCTGAATCAATGACCATCCTGGTAACTGGCGGTGCAGGCTTCATTGGGGCAAATTTTGTATTGGACTGGCTGGCTCACTCCAATGAAACCGTAGTCAATCTGGACAAGCTGACCTATGCCGGCAACCTGGATAACCTCAGCAGCCTGAAGGGCAATGCGCAGCATGTATTCGTGCAGGGCGATATCGGTGATAGTGCCTTGGTCGAGCGCTTGCTCGAAGAGCACCGGCCCCGGGCCATTCTCAACTTTGCCGCCGAGTCGCATGTCGATCGCTCCATCCACGGGCCGCAAGCCTTCATCGACACCAACATCGTTGGCACTTTCCGTTTGCTGGAAGCGGTGCGCGCCTATGCCAAGGGGCTGGCGAGCGATTCGCTGCAGGCCTTTCGCTTCCTGCATGTGTCTACCGACGAAGTCTACGGTTCGCTGGCCAAGGACGAAGCGGCGTTCAACGAAAGCCACGCGTATGAACCCAACAGCCCTTACTCGGCCAGCAAGGCCGCCAGCGACCACCTGGTGCGCGCCTATCATCACACCTACGGCCTGCCGGTACTGACCACCAACTGTTCGAACAATTACGGGCCTTATCACTTCCCGGAAAAACTCATTCCGCTGATGATCGTCAACGCTCTATCCGGCCAGGCATTGCCGGTCTATGGTGATGGCCAGCAAATTCGCGACTGGTTGTATGTCAAGGACCACTGCAGCGCTATCCGCCGCGTGTTGGAGGCCGGCAGCGTGGGTGAGGTCTACAACGTCGGTGGCTGGAACGAAAAAACCAATCTGGAGATCGTGCACACCGTCTGCGCGTTGCTCGATGAGTTGCGTCCGCGCGCCGACGGCCAGCCCTACCATGCACAAATCAGCTACGTGACCGATCGGCCCGGGCACGACCGGCGTTATGCCATCGATGCCCGCAAACTCGAACGTGAGCTGGGCTGGAAGCCGGCAGAAACCTTCGAGACCGGCATTCGCAAAACCGTCCAGTGGTACCTGGACAACCAGGATTGGGTGCGCAATATCCAGTCCGGTGCCTACCGCGAATGGGTCGAGAAAAACTATGCCGGGCGCAGCGCATGAAACTGCTATTGCTCGGCAGGAACGGCCAGGTGGGGTGGGAGCTGCAACGCAGCCTTGCGCCCCTTGGCGAACTGTTGGCGCTGGACTCCGCCAGCCAGGAATACTGCGGCGACCTGAATGATCTGCCGGGGCTGGCCGCCACCGTGCAGCGCATCAAGCCTGACGTTATCGTCAACGCGGCGGCCTACACCGCTGTCGACAAGGCCGAAAGCGAATCGCAGCTGGCCTATCGGGTCAATGCCGAAGCGCCGGCAGTGCTGGCTCGAGAGGCGCTGCGGCTCAACGCCCTGCTGGTGCATTACTCCACTGATTATGTGTTCGCAGGGCTTGGCGACAGGCCCTGGCAGGAAAACGATCCAGTAGCGCCATTGAGTGTCTACGGCGCCAGTAAGCTGGCCGGCGAACAGGCGATTGCCGTCAGCGGCTGCGCGCATCTGATCTTGCGAACCAGCTGGGTGTATTCCGCGCGGGGCAACAACTTTGCCACGACCATGCTGCGCCTGGCCCGCGAACGTGAAAAGCTGGCCGTGATCGATGACCAGTTCGGCGCGCCAACCGGTGCCGAATTGCTGGCGGATGTGACCGCCCATGCCATCCGTAGCGTATTGGCCGACCCGAGTTTGGGCGGGATTTACCATCTTGCCGCCACTGGCGAAACCACCTGGTGTCGCTATGCTCGATTTGTACTCGAACATGCCGAGCGGGCAGGCATGAACCTCAAGGTTACCCAGGCAATGGTCGACGCGATCGGCACCGAGGCGTACCCGACGCCGGCACGACGCCCAGGCAATTCCCGACTCGATACGCAAAAACTGCAAAAGGCCTTTGCGCTGAGCTTGCCTGACTGGAAAGTCGGCGTGACACGGATGCTCGCAGAAATACTGGAGAAATGAATATGCTCAATCGTAAAGGCATCATCCTTGCCGGCGGCTCCGGTACTCGACTGCATCCGGCGACCCTGTCCATCTCCAAGCAGCTGCTGCCGGTTTACGACAAGCCGATGATCTACTACCCACTGAGCACCCTGATGCTGGCGGGTATCCGCGATATCCTGATCATTTCCACGCCGCAAGACACGCCGCGTTTCGAACAGCTGCTGGGGGATGGTGCCCGCTGGGGCCTGAACATTTCCTACGCGGTGCAGCCTTCGCCCGATGGCCTGGCGCAGGCCTTCATCATCGGCGAAGACTTTATCGGCAACGACCCCAGCGCCCTGGTCCTGGGTGACAACATCTATCACGGCCACGACTTCATCAACATCCTGCAAAGTGCCATGGCGCGCCAGGCCGGGGCGAGTGTCTTCGCCTATCACGTCAATGACCCGGAGCGTTACGGCGTGGTCGAGTTCGACGGCCAGGGCAAGGCGATCAGCCTCGAAGAAAAGCCACTCAAGCCCAAGTCGAACTTTGCGGTCACCGGGCTGTATTTCTATGACCAGGACGTGGTCGAGATGGCCAAGAGCATCAAGCCATCGGCGCGGGGCGAGCTGGAAATCACCGATATCAACAGTCTTTACCTTGAGCAGGGCAGGCTGTCGGTAGAAATCATGGGGCGCGGTTACGCCTGGCTGGATACCGGGACTCACGACTCACTGCTCGATGCCAGCCTGTTCATTGCCACGCTCGAGCGTCGCCAGGGCCTTAAAGTCGCGTGTCCTGAAGAGATTGCCTTCCGGCAGAAATGGATCGATGCCGATCAACTGCAAAAACTGGCGGCCCCCTTGGCAAAAAATGGTTACGGCCAGTACCTCAACCGTCTGTTGCAAGCGGGTTGATGCCTGTCACGCCCTCCAACCCATTGCCAAGGCTGTCGAGCTCTGGTTATAGTCAACACAAGCAGGTCCCAGTGACCTGCTTTCTCAACCTCTCGAAAAAGATCAGCCCAATGCCTGCATCCCTCATCAACGCGGTAGTCGATTCAGCGGTCAACGCTGGCGTCGTGCCGTGCGGGAACCAGCAGCCTGTGCAGATCAGTCATTACCCTCCACCTGTCAGTAGCACGCCGGTGTGCGCAGTCGCAGCACCGCCGGGTGTTGGCATTTCGGGCTGATCAGCGTTTTTCCGCTGTTTCCCTGCCTGCAAATACGCCCGCAAAAAAACTACTGAATTTCAGCTTCGGCTGAGTTGGCTTTTTGCCTGACTACAGGTGGTATTCATGTTTGTCCTTTCGAAAAAATCCGCGCTCGCGGCGGCTTCCACGAGCCTGTTCGTCCTGTTGTGGAGCAGCGGGGCGATCTTCTCCAAGTGGGGGCTGGCCCACGCATCACCCTTTGCCTTTCTGTTGATTCGCTTCGTCATCGCGTTGTGTGGCCTGGTGCTGTTGATGCCGTTGCTCAAGTTGAAGTTGCCCAAGGGCGGCAAAGCGATGCGGTATGCGATGGCCACGGGTGTGGTGTTACTGGGGGCGTATCAGATTTTTTATCTGCTGGCGCTCGACCTCAAGGTCACACCCGGTGTGATGGCGACCCTCATGGGCGTGCAACCGATTCTCACGGTGGTGCTCATGGAGCGCCAGCGCTCAGCCAGCCGAATGTTCGGCCTGTCGCTGGGCTTGACTGGTTTGATCATGGTGGTCTATCAGGGCATAGGCCTGGCGGGCATGTCGCTGGCCGGGATGTTCTTCGGCCTGCTGGCGCTGGCAAGCATGACCTTGGGTTCGCTCGTCAATGTAGTGTGACGCCATGAGCAAGGTAACGAAGGCCCTGCTACGCTTGATTTTTCGGGGAGGAGCCAACCTTGGATACGCAAAATGGTCGAATTCTAAAAGTTTTAGTTAAGTACAAGAGTTTCAATCATGTCTATCACAGTGAGAGGTTTTTCGATCTCGATGAGCTCGAACTATGCGACGACTCATGGTTGGTTACAGTCTTGCGGAGATTATCTGATTTATCGTTAGAAGAACGAATCAGGACTGATGTGATTTATTTCATCAAAACTGCAATTATTTGTTTAAAGTTGGATCTACAAGGATGGGCAATTTGTCAACTTTGTGAGCAGGAAATAACACCGAAAGTAATACATGCATTGTTCAAAATTCTGGAAAATCGACTCAGCGAAACCGATCATACATCCGAGTCCATGCGACAGATTTCTGCAAAGTTTAGGCGCGCGGTACTCAATACTAAATTCCTCGCTGCCGAAGAGATCACCGTAGATTCGGTAAAGTACAAAGCAAATTTAGGGGGGCGCGAACATAAACTCCAACCCATATTGAATATGGAAGGTCACCTAAAAATGTTGGAAAGCGAATTTCCACTCGGTGCAGTGCCTCACAAAAATTACCTAGACTTAATCGAGAGTTCGGCAAATATATTGCAGGCTGATTTGTTTAAGATAATTGATGCATGCAACCAAGATCTGTTTTTCTCGAAGCAAAATCGACTTAAGTTAAAAGGCCTCGAAAGTGAAAGCCTAACAAGCTTTCAAGAGACTGATGTTATGAGTAGATTGTTAAAGCTTTCTTCGCCTGGTACAAGCAAAGTATTAAGTAATAACACTGCAGAGAACGTTTTAGCGATTTTTAGAAGGGGGGTTTTTCAATGTAATCAGTCAATGATTGGTTATGGTGCTTTTAAAGTGGATAGGTTAAAGAGAAGCTTATTGGAAATAGGAATATTGGATCGTGAGGGATATAGTGCGCGCCAGACTTTCTTTTCTCCGGAGCGCCTAACAACTATCGAGTTACAGGCGATTTTTATATTATTGCTTTGCAGGACTGGGTGGAACCAAGATGCGCTCGTCGCTATGGACAGAGATGGGATAGTCAGCAACAAAGATGGTTTCGCGTATTCATTACAAGGTTTCAAAGATAAAACAGATGATGATACTCCTATTATTTTCATTGATAAAACTGAAATTGATGTGGTTTATGCCATAGAATTACTGATTTGGAACTTCGATCAGCTGCACCTACTGGAGTTGTTACCGGTTGGTAGTAGGAAGGTCTGGAATTCTTGGACTACTAGAGATAAATTTTCTGAGAGGCAGTCTACAACTATTCTAATGACGCCGGAAGGATTTATTAAAAGAAATGATTTGTTTAAATTTTCACTAAGCCAAATTCGTAGAACTGTATTATGCCTTGATGCCTATAAATCGAAAAGCTTCGAAACGGCTAGGCGGCGAGGCGGGCATAGCAGCCTTGGAACTACCGGGAGATATCTTGATCAATTTATAACAAGGAATATTTCATCCTCAATAAATTTGCAGTTTCAAGTTGATCTTGAGAATAAAGTTGTCTTCAATATAGCCTCAAGAAAAAACAATGTAAATAAATGGAAGAGTATTGGAGATGGTTCATTATGTGTTGATCCCTACACGGGACTTTACAGTGATAGAGGGGCAGATTTAATTTGCTCAGCTGAAAACTGCCATAAAAACGATGGCTGCCCTCAAAGAAGAATCCTAATAACTGAGGAGGAGATTCTAAATATTGTTAGGACGAGAGAGTACTATTTTAAAAACTGGCAGCGATTGCGTAGTGAAAATCAAGAGCGCTTCAATATTGTTATTAGTACAAAAATCGCATTCAATGATGCGCTATACAATTATGTGAAAAGTTCGAGGTTTGGATATGTATTGAATAAAATTGAAAGCGCATTGCTAGGTGGCAGTCCATGAGTGAAGACATATTTGAAATTATTAAGTGTAATCCCCTTTCAGAGGATTTGTTTCTTGATTCAAATTTTGTATTGCATATTAAAGAGCATGACGCGCGCGCAGACGAAAGAAAGGCGAAGCCGATAGATCTTAAAAGATATTGGTTGCCTGCAAACGCCGTATACGAAATACCGTCTAGATTCGTTGGGTTTACGCCTTACCTTGTAGCGTTGCTATATTCCTTGGACTATTTCGCTGTCTCTAATACACCCAGCAATTCCAAATGCAATCGCATATGTTTCATGCTCTCTAGCATAATTAAGTTTCTTGAATATTGTTGGCTTAACAACATATTCGACTTGAGCACTATTTCAGCTCCTTTCGCGCTAAAGCTAGCGAGAGTTCTAGCTAGAAATGGCTGGCATGAGGCCCTGGATATAGATTTGCGGTTGACCGGGTTTTTAGATACAGCTGTAGATCCCTCTAAATCAATATTTACGTCCACAAACTCAAAGGTGAGTTTGAGCTCTGCCGGGTTTCAAGCAGCTATAGCTACAAATATTAGTGGGAATGAGGTTGCGATTTATTTTGATAGGGTACGGAATTTTCAAGTAGCAAAAGGTTGGCGAGCAACTTTTCGGCCCAATAATAAGACTGCTAGTGGTATGAAATATAGCCTGTTACGCCAAACTCTAGAGTCAATTAATCTACTTTATCACTCGCTAGATGACTATAGAGCTAAAGTTGTTCCGTATGAAAACTATGTTCAATTAGCAAAAAAGCTAACAGAAAACCCAGGTACGACTGCAGATATTAACAGTTATGACGCAGGTATGCTATTAGAGTACTCTCTTGAATGTATCAACACTAAAAGCAATCGAACGCTACACCTTATAGCATTTGCGCTAAAACAATTATCTACAGTTGGCGATGTGCGAGAAAAATTTTCAAGGGTTATGCGTTTTGCACGCAGAGTTGGGCTTATCAACCCTGATGCAATTGAGTCAGCGAGTGTTAAAGATGGGTTCAGATTTCTAAACTCTTCGGTAAAAGAAGTTCTAAATTCATGTTTCGTCGTTATTGCAATTTTTAATGCGAGGAGAAAGCGCGAACTTACTCATAAAAAATATGGTATTTCATTGGGTAGCGGTGTTGTAATAAATGAGAAGGCGGGAATATTTTTTCAGCAGTTCTATGTAGAAAAAACGGTAAAGAACTATGTGGGTTTTTTCATTGCTTCGGCGACAAAGACGGCAATTACAATTTTAGAGAAGCTTCAGTTGATATTCGCAGGAAAACCCTTCAGGAATCATAATTATTCAAGGCTGACAGATCGTGACTTAACATTGTTTCGTTACAAGCAATTTAATTCTAGTGGGTTGGTGGATAAGTATTCTCAGTTTGACTTTGAATGCTTTGAGCCAACTATGTCGGGTAATTTTATATATTCTGCGATCGGCAAGCAGATTAGGCTTACTCCACACATGTTTCGAAGGCTGTATTGTAAAATTTTTATCAATAGATACGAATATTTTATGCTGCCATTTTTATCTTATCAACTTCAGCATGAGGATATTGCTACCACACAAATATATGTGTCCAACCCTCAAACCCAAACAGAATCTGCGGAAATTAGTAAGTTGTACGATTGGGACTTATCAGTACAGTCCGAAGCTCATATTATACATAATGATGAGATAATGATGAGTATGGCGGACGCTACCAGGGAAAAGTTTAGCGAAATTATATATCGCAGCATTTCATGTGAAAATACGTCCGGCGGATACACTAAGCTAATGCGTGCTCTTTATAAGAAAATGTTTTCATCTGTCGAGTATGCTGAGCCGGACCAAGATAAAATTGAAACGCTGGTTGAGCGACTCAAGAATAGAGGGCATGCTCCGCAACCATTCAAACATGCACAGTGCCTAGCTGGATCTAATCGGGTCAAATCGAAGTCTAAGTGCTGGCAACGAAGTGAAAATAAGCTAAATAAGGAAAAAGCATCTCCAAAACTTTGTCGAGGCTGCCTGTTTTCTTGGACCTCTGAAGAGCACGTCTATGGTATGGAAATGGATCTTGCTGACATGAGATTGGAAGTCGTCAAAATGCCTGAGGCCTCTATTGCGAGGATTAATATGGAGTATGAAATTGCGGACTTAGAGAATACTTTGATATATCATAAGTCGTATCTTGGGAAACATAAATGAAAATTTCGGAACGCAACAGAAACGAAGCTATTCGAAATATTCGGCTGAAAATCTCTCTGCTCAAGGAAGTGTTTAGTAATTCTGATCTCCAAACTGATGAGTATTATCCAAAAACCATACGGCAATTTAATAGCTGGGATCTTTCTCAAAATACCTTAAAGTTCAGAGATGATATTGCCCCGATATCTCGTAACGCAAACGATACGCTAAACAAGTATCCTGATCTCAAGAGTGAAGTGGTTGCTTCTTTGCACGCGTTAATGCTGGTTCGAAATAAAAGCTCATCGATTGATCGTACAGATAAAATAGGAAAACTCAAGGAGGAGATTTTAAGGCTAAAAAAATATATCAATGTACTTGAGTCCTACACAGCGAGCCAAAAACTTGAGCTTGTTCGGGTTAATGAGTTGCTCGAGGATAAGGTTAATAGTTTGAGTTGTGCGATCACAGAGTTGAAGAGGAGGTTAAGAGATGCCAATTCAAATTAGATGGAGTGGTGAGACAGATCTTAAAATTCCAATTCCTTTTGATACGGAGAATCTTCTGATTGTCGACGACTTGATGGATTACGCAATCCATTTGCAGCGGAATGAGTGTTGGTCGTTTACGTATGTAAAAAATGAAATGTATCATCTGGTGCTTTATTTTAATTATATAGAGTCCGAGAGGATTTCAATAACAAGTGCTACAAATAGTACGCTCAGAAATTTCAGGGATGAAGACCTAAAACGACTTAAGGCAAAAAGCTCAGTCGTAGAAAAAAAGCTTAAGAGGGTCGTTAATAGTAGGCTCACCATAATTTATTGTTTTTATCACTGGTACCAAAGTCGCCATAAGCTATGCGGATTTATTGGTGCGCATGAGTGTGCAATAACTTCTGATTTTACTTTGAAAGCTAAAAAAAACAAATCGTCAGAGGGTTATCACCGTATGTACCCTTTAAATTACAGACGAATCGGTCGATCTAGTAAGCATGCTACTGAGTACTCAGCTACCGAAGAAGACGTTAGTAAGCTCGAAGATTACTTTCGCAAAGAACGAAATAAATATATTTCAGAGCGAAACAGTTTGATGATGGCTATCGCCGGTACTGTAGGCTTTCGCAGAGGGTCCATAAACTCCCTCCGTTGCTCACAGTTTTCTCAAGAAGAGCTGGGAAAAAATCTTGATGACTATATTATAGTTAACCCAGATAAGCAGAAGTTTGACGCAAATCTTAACTATCGAATCCCTATTTTACTCGCTTACAGAATTAGTGAGTTTATAACTACTGTACGTAAAAGTATGCTCAAGGAGAAAGGGTTCAACGAGGCAGTCACCCTTGATAGGGTTTTTCTGTCAATGCGCACTGGGCAACCTCTGAACGATACAAGTGTATCTGATATATTCGGGAAAGCGTTTAGAGCAATTGGTAATACTCAAGCTAGAACCTCAATACATGCCTTTAGGCGAATGTTTGCTGAGCACAGGATTCAAACGAACTTTGAACAGCGCGCAGAGCTGAGGTTGGATACTTCGGACGCTTCAGTTTCTGCATCTGTAGCAATGGATCTGGGCCAGCGTAACCCCGATTCAATAAAGCCGTATGTCGCTCGTACCCAACAAACGCTTGTAAATAAGCGGTATAAGGAAAAGAATGAAATTATTAAAAAACTTAATGAGGAAAATTTTAGGTTGCAGTCAGAATTAGACGATCTAAAGGAAAAAATTAAAAATTCCTGAATCGCTACATCATTTGATTAGCTTCCGTGAAAAAAGGTTTTGACATAATAACGGAGCTCCAGCGTTATTGGCATATCCTAACCAGGGGGGGGCAGGGCTTGATGGAATATGGGCTAAAACAGTATGCAAACCCTCGATGCGCTATGTCGACGCAATCAAGGCAGTGATGGTCGCCATGAGCCCATAAGTGTCGCGAACATATCTCAACGACGCTCATCATCTCTCATCACCATCTTCAATTGGTTGAGGTAGTATGACCCACCGTTGATTATCAAATTTATAAATAGGTCCGAAGCGTGCGACTAAGAGATACGCGGCCCACCCTGAACAGATAGTGCGTGATATCCTTTGGACGACGGGAGTAGAACTGCAGGAATCCAAGGCACTCTGCTCATTGCTTTACATCTGCCAAGGCATAGACATGTGTGACCCACTACGAGAGCCGTGATGAAAGGTAAGCGCAAAGTCAAAACGAACAAATGGCTGCTCGCTGAGCAGTTTCAGCTCGAAGCCCAAGCAGTGCTCAGGGCGCGCACGGCCCGTGCAAGTCGATTCTTGGATATCGCACTGTCGGCGGGTAGAGACGTGGAACCGGTCGGATTGCTAGCAGGTAACCGAACTGCCACATCGGCCTAAATTCACCAGCGAAGGCAGCCAGCAAAAGACGTTTAACAATTAAAAGGGATCCGGTCTGAGCATTAGAAAGGATGACCACCGTGGATTTCCGACCACCCCATCTTCACACTGAGTGAAGATAGCCGAAGCTTCAAGCCCGATGCCAAACCCAAAAGGCGACTCATGTTTGCTCAAGTCATGCCCAATGATGTTTACCGAGCCTACCGGGTCCGGCTGGAAATGTTTTTGCCTATTCCCACCGATGCCTCTGACCTGGACATCCATGCGCTGATCGAAGCGGGGTTCTCGCCGGGGAGTATTCAGACGCTCTGCGACTTGGGTGTATTCAACCCCGATGCGTGCAATCACATCATTTCGCTCAAGGCCTTTAAAACCCGCTTGACTCACGGCCAGCGCCTGAGCGTGGCTGAGAGTGATCGCCTGTTTCGTCTTGCGCATATCACGGCCATGGCCGAGGCAGTCTTTGGGGACACCCATAAAGCCCAGCGATGGCTGAACAAATCCAAGGCGCGTTTTTCAGGTGAAAATCCCATTGCACTGCTCTCCACCAGCCCGGGCACTCGCTTGGTTGAAGAAATGTTGATTCAGGTCGCAGAGGGGGCGTTTTAACGGTGTTGCTTGTCAGAGCTTTCACAGGGACGCCACAGGACCCGCCTCGGTAGCGACACCGCATGCGTCTGATCTCCGGTGCCGACCTATTTTTTGATAACAATCTTGTAGGCACCGGCTTCCGAGCGCTCCCGTGGCAGGTGGCCCTTGAGATGTAAATTTGGCCAGCCGTCGCAGGTTCTGCACCGCGGCGGCCAGCGTGAATTCATCAGTCGCGCCACTCATGCCACGTAGTCTCAAGCGATCCAGTTTCAGGATGCGTTTGAGGTGGGCAAACAACATTTCGACCTTCTTACGTTCGTGGCGAGAGCGCACGTACCGCGCTGTCGCTGCGATGCGCCGAGCCACATCACGCGCGGCTTCATGGACGCTGCGAGCGATCTTGCGGAACGCGGTGTTCGGGCAGCACTTGGCTTTCATCGGGCAAGCAGCGCAGTCGGTCTGCCGGGATCGGAAGATGATGGTGTTGGCCTTGGTGACGTGTGAGCGCTCATTCTTGAAGGCTCGCCATTCGCTGCGCAATGGGTTGCCGGCCGGGCAGCGGTATTCCTCAGCCTCTTCATTCCAGTGGAAATCGTTGCTCGAAAAACTGTCGTTCTTACGCTCGGTTTTGTCCCACACCGGCACATGCGGCTCGATGTCTTTTTCCTCCACCATCCAGGCCAGCATCGGCGCGGTACCGTAAGCGGTATCGCCAATGAGGCGCTCCGGCTTGATGTCGAACTGCGCTTCGACCCGATCGATCATGGTCTTGGTCTCGACTTCTGCGGTTCGATGAGCCGGTGTGGGTTCCACATCCATGATGACGCCGTGCTCGGTATCAATCAGATAATTCGTGGAGTAAGCGTAGAAAGCTGGGCCACCTGGAGCAGCGGTCCAGCGGGCTTGAGGATCAGTCAGCGATAGGCGCTTCGGTAGCGTTTCGGTCAGAGCCTCTTCGTCTAGTACCTCAAGATATTCACGCACGGCTCGGGTGATCAGGGCTGGATCGCTCCAGTTGACGGTTTTCTTGCCCCTATCATCAAACGATTTCCAAAGCGAAAGGGCGTCAAAACCTACATGTAGGACTTTTCCTTTGCACGCCACTTTCCAGGGGGCATTCCAAAACTCCTAGAGAATATTTTGGTGAAATGCGGTTGATCAGCAAACCCGCACTCCAAAGCTACTTGAGAAATTGAAAAGTCGGTTTGCTCAAGGAGTTCTTGGGCTCGTGTCAATCTTGCAAGCTGGAACCAATCACGTGGAGAGTGCCCCGTAGCTTTCTTGAAAGCTCGGGAGAAATGGCTTCGTGACAAGGAACACTCTTTGGCGACAACCGAAATCCGAATGCCACAATCGAGGTTTTCCCTCATCACTTGTTTTGCTTTTCGCTCCTGCCAGTAACTTAGCCTGTCCCGCTCGTTACTGGTCGCCAGTCGCGGAAAGGGGACTGCGATCGTCATGATCTGCTCAGGGTCATACCCAAGAGCGTCGATGGCGATCGGAGCCGGGTTGCCACCGCCCTGGCTGGACTTGAAGACTTCTACAGCGTCCACGTCTCTCATTGTGACCTCTTAATGGTGGAGAAGAGGGCTATTGTGGCCAGCATCAGTTTGTCGAAAGCACTTGATCGGGCCGTACATGCGTCCGTTTGGGCCAGATCGTTAACGGGGTTTGCGTAGCTCGCTTGGAGTTAGATTCAGGTAACGCTTGAAAAGTCGGGCAAGGTAAGAGGGGGAGTCCAGGCCTACCGCCAGGCTGACTTCGAGAATCGAAAGTGAAGTGCATGATACAAGCCGGGCGGCAGTTTCCACTCGGGTGCGATTGGTGAAATCCAGCAGGGTTTCGTCCGTAGTAGCTTTGAAAATACGCGTAAGGTGACGCCGTGACAGGTGAAATTCATTTCCAATCGACTCAATATTCAAATCTGTTTCCAAGTTCTCCCGAACGTATCGCTGTATGTCGCGCACCAGAGTGGCCTGCTGCTGATGCTCACTCGGCTGCAATTGTGCCTGCTGACAAGCGATAACCCGAGTGCATTCCTCGAAGAGCAGATGATTGAGATAGGGTAATTGGCGCTCAAAGGCCTCCGCAGATGCACATCCCTGAAGTTGATCATGCAGGCGCAAGATACTGTCCAGCGCCTCGGTTACTTGCCATATCCCCGATCGATTTACCCGTTTAGCGAAATTGCGGTAACCGGCTATCTGTCCTTGGCGTTTGACGTAAGAGGGGTCGACATACAAAGTCATATGTTTCTCCCGCCCCGGAGCCGCTTGAGTGGCGTGTGCAAAGTCTGCTGGCACAAAGGAAAACGATTGGCTCGATACGTGACAGGCGTGGCTACTTTCGGTCGAAAGAAATAGCCCACCCTGGCGTGGTAATAGCAGCATATGACAGTCGTGGGCGTGCCAATCCACAGCGTAGCGACTGGTGTCGCTGGTCTCCAAGTGAAACACTTCGGGCGACTTGCCACTGAGCTTGGGGGACATATAGGCCATCAACACCCCTTAATACAAATTCATCGATGTAATAGCCTCGTCGTAACGGGTCTAGGCGGATAAAGATTATTGGTGACAATAATCTTTATCATTATCATACATGTTTTGCCGCGCGCCACGCGCCACGCGCCACGCGCCACGACCCAGGCTCTAGCGTCGCCCCTTGGTTTTCGGTAACGATCGGCTCTGTTTAATGGGTACTTCGTTGGCTCTACCAGTGCGATTACTGATGACTTTTGGCTGATACGTTCGAGATGCCTGCATATTGCTAACAAGCCCCTGGACGCTCAACCTTTCCCATGGACGACCTCCACGGACTGAAGTTTTACGGCAACGCCACGTCGTGCCAATTCATCCCGGACCAGAAGTTTGGTGACCTTGCCGTAGCCGGATTTAGGGAGGGCATCCCAGAAATAAACGTGCTTTGGCATCTTGTAGCGCGCAATCCGTGCAGCCATCCACTCAAGCAGGTCGTCTTCGCTTAATACCGCACCCTCCTTGAGCACACAGACAGCGACGCCGATTTCGCCCCAATGAGCATCTGGCAAACCCAGAACGGCGGCCTCGGTAATGTCCTCGTGCAGGAGGATCTTTTCTTCGATCTCCCGGGGATAGATGTTAGAACCGCCCGATATGTACATGTCCGAGGAGCGGCCTGTAAGGTAGATGAACCCCTCGTTGTCCATGTGCCCCATGTCACCTGTACGGAACCAACCGTTGCGAAATGCCTTCGCGTTCGCCTCGGGGTTGTTGTAGTAGCCCACGAATACCGCCGGGCCCACCACACAGACCTCGCCCGTGACGCCACACGGCAGTTCGTTGCCCTCATCATCCTGAATCGATACCTGCATACCGGTGCGTTCGTAGCCGCATGTCGACGGGCGCGAGGGACTGGCAGCGTTTTCATGCTCGGAAGGTGGAAGAACGGTGATGTTTCCCGTCACTTCGCCCAGGCCGTAATACTGAACCAGTACAGGGCCGAGCTTTTCAAGTGCGCGTTTTTTGTCGGCTTCGTACATGGGGGCGCCGGCATAGACAACATGGCGCAGGCTTTTATGGTTCCATTTGTCCACACTGGGGTGCTCTACCATCATTTTGAGAACGGTAGGCACTGTGAAGATATTAGTCAGGCGATGTTTTTCGATGAGCTCAAAAGCCAGGTCGATGTCGAATCTGTCGGAGGTCAGCACGACCGTTGTGGCTCCTCGCGCCACCATGTTCAGTTGGTGAATGCCTGCGCCATGGGACAGAGGCGCGACAACCAGGGAGCCGTCTTGATGAGTGGTGCCGGGCAGGAGATCAGCCAAGTGATTGTTGACGACAAACGCGAGCTGGCCGTGGGTCAATACGGCCGCTTTCGGCTTGCCAGTCGTGCCGGAGGTAAACAGGAACCAGCACGGCGAATCTCGGCCTACCTCGGCATTTGCAACGAATTTACCAAGGTGTTTAAGAATAAGTTCATTGGCCAACGGGCGATGATCCTGAACGAATGGGGTCGTTCCCTCCAGCCAGATCAGGTCCGTCTGCGGTACCGCTTCGCAAACGGCCGCGGCATGCTCGGGGAAATCGCTTTGACAAAGGAAAACACGGCTCTGCGCCACGGAGGCCATGTAGAGCACTTCGTCAGGGGTGATGCGAAAGTTGGTGGGCACCCATATCGCACCCAGACGGAGGGTGGCGAATAGTGACTCAAACATCTCGCTGCTGTTTTTCGAATGAACCAGGACCTTGTCGCCCAGCCCGACTCCTCGCTCGGCCAGCCCTGCCGCCAGTGCGCCGACGCGTGCGTCGAACTGCGCCCATGTCCATTTTTTGTCGCCAAAAACAATCGCTGGGTGATCGGGCAGGCGTCGCGCATTTTGCGTCACCCAGTTTGCGAGGTTCATGACCCTTTCGGAGACTGCTGGAATCTGAGCTGCCATCATCATTTCGTTCGCTCCAGAATGGAGACGTAGTTGGTCACTGCCGCGCCTCCCATGTTGAAAACGCCTGCCAATTGAGCGTTCGCGATTTGCATGTCACCGCCTTCATTGACCAGTTGCATGGCAGCCATCACATGCATCGACACACCCGTCGCTCCGAGAGGGTGCCCTTTGGCCTTGAGACCGCCAGAGACGTTCACTGGCAGTCGGCCATTCTTCTGCGCGACACCCTCACGCACGACTTTCCATCCTTCTCCGGGCTTTGCGAGCCCCATTGCCTCGTACTGCAGCATCTCGGCTATGGTGAAACAGTCATGGGTTTCCACGAGGCTCAGGTCATCCAATAAAATGCCAGCGGTTTCACGCGCCTTGTCCCAAGCGTGCCGGGCGCCTTCGAACACGAGCGGATCACGGCGAGAGATTGGCAGGAAATCATTGACGTGCGTGCGTGCTCGGAAGCTGATTGCCCGACCCAACGCCGCGGCCGTCTCTTCATCCGCCAGCACGATCGCTGCTGCACCGTCAGACACCAACGAGCAGTCGGTGCGGCGAAGCGGCCCGGCCACCAGAGGGTTTTTGTCAGATATTTCATTGCAGAACTGGAAACCAAGATCCTTACGAATGTGTGCGTAGGGGTTGTGCACGCCATTGGCATGATTCTTTGCTGCGATCAGTGCCAGCTCTTCTCGGCGATCACCGTATCGGTCGAAGTACGCACTGGCGATTCGACCGAAAATGCCGGCAAAACCCTCCGGGCTTTCTTCTTCGCGGCGATAGCATCCGCTGAGCAAGAGGCCCGGTATGAGACTGGGCGTCACCGCCGTCATCTTTTCTGCACCGATCACCAATGCAATGCGGCCGCGACCACTTTCAATGAAGTCTGCAGCCGCATGGATGGCCGCGGTGCCTGTTGCGCAAGCATTCTCAACGTGGATCGCCGGCGTAAAGCGCAGGGCAGGTTCGCCCAACGAGACCAGCGCACCTTCAAAACCTTGTGGAGTGAGGCCGTTGTTGTAGACGCCGACAGAAATCATGTCCACTTCCCCAGGCGCGACCTGAGCGTGATCCAGAGCGGCCCTCGAAACGCGAGACATCAATGACTCGATATCCGGATCCTCAAGTTTACCGAAAGGCGTATGAGCCCAACCCACAATAGTGGCCCGCTTAGACATATGAAACCCTCCCAAGTGCGTATCTATAAATTCAACCAATAACAAGTTGTTGCCAGAAGCCAGGCGATAGGAGGCAAACTTCCTGAGTGTTTCGGAAGTTGCTTTAACTTTGCCATCTGTTGCGTAGCGATTGCGACAATTCAATAACTAGATCGCAAAAACAAACTTTCGATTTCAGCACTCGATCTCCTCACCCAGCTTCCAGCCGTTTGGCATTGGGCTGCGCAGTCATTGACCTATGAACCTATGGATTTCTGGAAAGCGATGACGCCTTTCTCGAAGGACGCCAACATTTCATCCACTTCGGCATCGGAGATAGTTAACGGAGGGCAAAACATCAGCCATTCTCCGTAGGCAGCTCCTGCTGTGCGCCGTGAAAAAAGCAGCAATCCATACTCTCGACAAATCAATCCGATTTTTTCACTGGCTCGCACTTCATCGGGAAAAATTTCCTTGGTGTCCTTATCGACCACAATCTCGATCGCCATGTGTAAACCTATACCGCGGATGTCGCCGATGACGTGGGTCCTTTGTTTCAGTTCTTCCAGTCGGGCCCGGATTCGTTCGCCAAGCACAGCGGCCCGTGGCATGAGTCCCTCGTCCTCCAGCACTTGAAGCACCATGTTTGACGCCGCACACCCAAGCGGATTGGCGGAGTAGGTGTGGCCATGCTTGAACCCGCCGGCACGTCTCACGTCTTCGACCATCACTGAAGACGCGAGAACCGCGCCCAAGGGGGCATAAGAGCCGCTGACACCTTTTGCCAGCGTGACAATGTCGGGACGGCAGTTGGGCCAGTGGTGTCCGGCGAGAAATTTTCCGGTGCGGCCGGCACCGCTCATGATCTCGTCGTAGATCATCAACACGCCGTAACGGTCGCATATCCGGCGGCAGCGATCGTAGTAGCTTGCAGGCGACACCAGTGCGCCCGTCGAAACGCCCCCTACCGGCTCGATCATGAACGCGAGCACCGTCTCAGGGCCTTGAGCAATGATGGTCTCCTCGAGCTGGCGAACGCAGCGGTCAAGGACATCGTCAACGGACTCATGGGCCGCCCGGCGATACAGCAACGGCGCATCAATCTTCGGCATGTCGACGAACATGGGTTTGTAGGCTTTGGCGTAGTCCGTGTCACCGGTTATGCCGAGCAGAGCGGTCGTGGCGCCGTGGTAGGAGGGGATTCGACTGATGATTTTGTAGCGACTGGCCTGACCCCTGGAGACAGCCACCTGGCGAGCGAACTTGATCGCCGCCTCATTGGCCTCGGAACCGCCTGAAACGAAGAACGCCGCTTCAAAATTCCAGCCGCTCAAGCGCGCAAGACGCTCGGCCAGCTCCTGGCTTGGGTCGTTATCCCAGCGCATGCTGTGGGCGTAGATGATTTTGCTCATCTGTTCACGCATGGCTTCCAGAACTCTGGGATGACCATGGCCGATGTTGACGGAAACAGCGCCGGAAGAGCCGTCCAGTAAACGCCGCCCGGTATGATCCCAGATATAAACACCCTCGCCACGAATAACTTTCGGGAATTCGGCAGAACCGGCAGGAGTAATGAAATGTTGATATCGCAAAGCCATGACTAGCCCTCTATTTGAGTACGAGTAAGCGGCCGAACTATCGGCTGGACAATCAATCACGATGAGCTTTAAAGCTGCCGCCTCAGGTTTAAGCTGGCAGCGCACTTGCAGCTTTCAATGTTTACAGCAAACAGGTAAGAACCCACCGCACCGTTAATCAGTTGTCGATCTCTTGAAAGAGCGCCCTGATCATGCGGTAGCAGAACTTGCCTGAAGTCTGTATATCCGAAGATCTACACGGGTTTACCGGGTATTAAATTTGCGGCTTATTATCCTCAGCGATTAGCAGTGCGCTGCAGAAAACGCACTGTTCGTTCGTTTTGCGGATTATCAAATAACTGTGCAGGTGGCCCTTGCTCGATAATCTTTCCTCCATCCATGAACACCACTTCGTCGGCCACTTCACGGGCAAATGCCATTTCATGAGTGACCACAATCATGGTCATGCCCTGTTTGGCCAGATCGCGCATGACATTCAACACTTCCCCGACAAGTTCTGGATCCAGGGCGCTCGTCGGCTCGTCAAACAGCATGGCATCCGGCTGCATCGCCAGTGCCCTGGCAATCGCCACCCGTTGCTTTTGCCCTCCTGAAATTTCATCAGGAAAGTAGTCTGCACGCTGGGCCAATCCGACTTTGGCCAACAACTCGTGCGCCAGCGCCTCAACCTCTTTCTTGCGGCAGCCTTTGACGGTAACCGGTCCCTCCATCACGTTCTGCAGTACGCTCATGTGAGGAAAGAGATTGAACTCCTGAAACACCATGCCGAGCCGGGCGCGCACGGCTGCGATCTTTTTGGGACTGTGAGCCTTGGCTTTACCCGATGTTGACTCAAAGAAAATGCGTTGACCGTCCAGAAGTATTGTCCCGGAGTCCGGCTGTTCAAGGTAGTTGATGCACCTGAGCAGCGTGGACTTGCCGCTGCCGGACGGGCCAATGATGACGACCACTTTTCCGGTCTCTATGGTGAGGTTGATTCCGCGCAATACTTCGTGATCACCATAAGCCTTGTTCAAACTTTTCAGTTCGATCATGAGCTTTCTCCTACTGCTGATCCTGACGGGGCGGGGGCCACTCGCGCGACGTTGCGTCGATATCCGCCTTGCGTGCGTTTTTCCAAGCGCCGAACCAGCAACGCGCAGGGATAACTGACCGCCAGGTAGAGCACGCCACATACGGTATAAACGGTGAAGTATTCGTAGTTGCGTACCGCGATGATCTGGCCCGCGAACATCAACTCCTGCAACGTGACAACCGATGCCAGGGCACTGTCCTTGAACAACGCGATCAGGTAGTTGCCAAGCGAAGGCAGTGTCAGGCGTATCGCCTGGGGAAGAATGACTCTACGGAATGCCTGGAAGTCACTCATGCCCATTGCGGCGGCGGCTTCCCTTTGTCCTTGCGCAATACCGTTGATACCCCCGCGATAGACCTCACTCAGGTAGGCAATCATGCTCATGGATAGACCAATGACCGCTGCGCTGAACGGGGCAACTTTGATGCCGATGATCGGGAACACGTAGTACACATAAATCAATTGCAGGATGACGGGCGTACCACGCATCACTTCCACGTAGATGTGGGCTAACGTGCGCAAGAGGCGATACCGGGATAACTGAGCCAGTGCCACAGGCACTGCCAATACTGCGCTCAAGCTGAATACGATAACCGTCAACAGTACCGTTAGACCTAAACCCTTCAGGAACACTGGCCAATATTCGAGCACGACTGAAAAATTAAATAGATTCATACGTCACCCCTTGGCTTTGTCAGTTTTTTTCAAGCGGGTGCAGGAACAGGTTGCGATTACTCAAGCCGTATTTTTTCAGGATCGCAGCGACCTCACCCGTTCCTCGTACTTCAGCTAACGCCTGGGTGTACGCAGCCCTGAACGTGCAATCATCCTTGCGTAAACCATAGCGTGCGTAGCCATACCCGTATTTGTTAATCATTTCTTCCGGAACCGGGACGTCCTTCATTTGCTTGATTTGAAGTGCGGGGTTGGATTTGATCCAGTCGGCGACGGTCACATCGTCTTCAAGCACTGCATCGACGCGTCCGGTGCTGAGCGCGCCGATTTCCTGCTCGGCGCCGGGGAACGCAATGGACTCGGCGCCGATCTTGCGCAGGTATTCGTCAGCGGCGGATCCCACGACGGCACCGACTTTCTTCCCTTTGAGGTCGGCGTATGAGCTCACCTTCAACTCGGAGTTTGCCGGCAATACGATGATCGGGCCGTACCACCAGGATGGGCCGGTAAAGCTGATGGCTTTGATCCGATCTGGGGTCACGTGGATGTTGGTACCGATCACGTCAATACGCTTGGACAGGAGAGCGGGCACGAGCTGACCTACAGGCGTGACTTCGTATTTTACCGAGTGGATGCCCATCCATTTGAACGCTGCCTCATTGATCTCCACGTCAATGCCTTCAGCCTTGCCGGTGGTGGTATTTAAGTATGAGTGAGGAGGGGCGGACACGATGCCGAGAGTGACGCCGTCCTTTATGTACTGACTGAAGGAGTCGTCGCCACATTTCTCGTAGCTGGGGGCAACTTCATAGGCCATGGCTGGCATTGCGAGGTTTGCGGCGGCGATACACAGTGCCGACAAGACACACTTGGAAGCTTTCATGACTAAATTCCCTACCGAACGTGATTAATTGAAGTTGTTGGAACCGTTGGGTGGCAGTTACAAAGGCATTGTTGCGATACACGCAGAGCTCCAGGGAGGCGGCTCTACAGACCGCTTTACCCTGCGAAATTACTACTTGCTCAAGCTACGCCGGGAGGCTGGCTAGGACCATCCGATCGAGAGCGTGATCCGTTGACAGGCGCTCCTGCCAGGTGGGTAGAACGACCAGCGACCTGAACGTCAATTCAGGGGCTCGTTCTAGGTTTGTCCTCCTGTACTCTTGTATACATTGGGGGTCCAAAAAAATCACCTCACGCGGTGATTTCTTCTTGGTTGGTCGGTGACTCGGGGGTTAGACCCTCCAATACATGCGGTACGAGAGCCTCCTTAAACTTGGCCAAATCGTTGGTTTTCAGAATGCCCAGCAACCGTTCATGGTCTTCGTACACCTTGGTATTCGGAACCCTCAAGCCCACGGCGATCAGTATCTTGCGCGACATTTTGTCCCAAATATCCAGCAGCGTGCGGTTGCCGCTGGCCAGATAAATGGCACGATGGAAGTCCATATCGGCCTGTGCCGCCAGAAATGCCGAGCCCTTGCGTATTGCGCCCTGTAAATTGTGCAAGGCGTCCTCAAAAGGTTCGAGCAGTCGAGGGTCCTGGGCGATCGCTTTCATCGCCAATTCAACGGCATGAGTCTCCAGCACGACCCTTACAGAAAGCATTTGCTCCAACGACTCGCGATCCACATGAAGCAGGCACACCTCGCGGTTTGTCGTCACGACGATGCCCTGGCTCTCCAGGGTCTTGAGAGCTTCACGTACCGGTACCCGGCTCACGCCAAATGCTTCAGCCAGTTCCACTTCAATCAATCGAGCGCCGGGTGCGAGATGCCCGTAAATAGCAGCACTGACGATAGAGTCAGCTACTTGGTCCCCCAAGGTACGGGACCGCTCATTGGCTACGACTGGGAATTTCGAGACTGCCATAAACCGTTACCTGATGACCAAATTGACGAGCTTTCGGTGCTGAATGTATTTCAGTATACACATATACATGTTGGCTTCAACTCCGTCTGTCACGTCAAACATGCTGACGTCGATCCAGTGATGCAGCGAGCTGTGCGCGGCGGACGTTCGCCTAGTCACCCAACGCAGCGACCAACTCTGATTGGCCGGTGAAGGCAAGCGGGAACCGGCGGGCTTATGCCTGCCACCAGGTCTACTGTACGTGACCACCCTGGTCGGTTACGACGTAACCAGCCCTTCTGACGTGACGTTCTAAAAAAACTGAACTCGGCTATGGAGTAAAAAATTCATAGATGAGTGGTATTGAAGTAAATAATCCATTGAATTACTCTCGATCCCACGTTGCACGAGATCAACCGTTGTTAGCACCTAAAAAAACAAACAATCGGGAGCAAACATGAAAGCGAAAGTGATGTTGGGATTGATCATGACCGCCGCAGCTGCGCTGCCAGCCTGGTCAGCTGACTGGACTGTAGGAGCTAACGTTGGCAACGTGCCTTGGGAGTTTCAGGACGCCAAAGGTGAGTTCGTCGGCTTTGAGGTCGATGTTGTAAAAGAGGTGGCCAAGCGCGCAGGGAAAAGCGTCGAGTTCATCAATATTCCATTCAACGGCTTGTTCAGCGCCGTGCAATCCAAGCGTGTCGAGATCGCTATCTCCTCCATCACCATTACCCCTAAACGCCTCGAGTCAGTCGCCTTCGCACAGCCTTATTTCGACAGCGACCAGTCTCTTACCGCGCTGACCACGTCCAAGGTCAAGAGCCTGGCTGATATGAACAATAAGGTCGTTGGCGTAGATACTGGCTCGACGGGCGACATGTGGATTGGCCAACACAAGGACGAGTACAAAATCGCCGACGTCTCGCGCTATGAAGGGCTATCGCCGGCCATGCTCGACCTGGCTTCCGGGCGCATCGATGGTTACCTCAGCGACATTCCCGCGGTGCTCTACTACATCAAGGACAAACCGCAATATTCCATCGTGGCTCGTATTCCCACCGGTGAACGCTATTCGTTGATGCACGCCAAAGGCTGGGCGATGAGCGATCAGGTCAACGACATCATCAGCAAGATGAAAGAAGACGGCACACTTGGAAAGATCCACAAAGAATGGTTCGGCACCGACGCGGCTAAAGACTCGAGCACCCTGCAAGTGACCGCTGTTCTCAAGTAAGCCTTGCTGCTGTTGCATGTAAGTGGCGACACCCGTTCGCCACTTGTATTGACCGAGGTATCCCATGGATCTTTTGCAGACATTTTTTAATTGGAATGTGCTCGTCGAGTCGCTTCCGCTGATGATGCGTGGTCTGGGCGTCACCATTTTGCTTGGGGTGGTGAGTATTGCCCTGGGCCTGGTGGGCGGGCTGTTGCTGGCGCTGTTGAGGTTGTATTCCTACGCACCCGTTCGAGCGCTCGCACGTATCTACATCGATATCATGCGCTCCATTCCATTGCTGGTTTTGCTGGTACTCATCTATTACGCGCTGCCCTTTGTGGGCATTCGACTGTCGTCCTTTGCGGCCGCCGCCAGCGCGCTTTCGCTTGTCTCCTGCGCCTACAGCGCGGAGATTTTTCGATCAGGCATCGAAGCCATTCCCCGTGGCCAGTTTGAAGCATCGGCTTCTCAAGGCATGAGCTTTTTCAACACCATGCGCGACGTCGTTTTACCCCAGGCAATACGCATCGTAATGCCGCCCATGACGAGCAATTGCATCAACGTCATGAAAGACACGGCGCTCGCCTCGGTGGTCGCGATGCCTGACTTGCTCAAGCAGGCAACCCAGGCGCAGGCACTGGCTGCCAACCCAACACCGCTGGTAGGGGCTGCCTTGCTGTACCTGTTGCTGTTGTTGCCATTGGTACAAATGGTCAGCTGGGTTGAGCGCCGTAACGCTTCGGGAGGAAAAACCGCATGAGCACGTTGATCGACATCGAAAAGCTCGACAAGTACTACGGCAACTTCAAAGCGTTGAGCGATATCAATCTGCAGGTTGAAGAGGGTGAGGTGGTGGTGATTCTTGGCCCGTCGGGCTCGGGAAAGTCGACCTTGATTCGCTGCATCAATCTGCTTGAAGACTACCAGCAAGGCCATATCCGCGTGGCGGGTGAGCGGGTTGAAAACGGACCCCGACTGGCCGCCATTCGCAGCGAAGTGGGCATGGTATTTCAAAGTTTCAACCTCTATCCGCACCTCAGTGTCCTCGACAATGTCTCGCTGGCGCCGATCCGGGTGAGGGGCTTGAGTCGGCGGGATGCGCATGCCCGGGCCAAGGAATTATTGGTCAAGGTCGGCATGGCCGATCACGCGCACAAGTACCCCAGCCAATTGTCTGGTGGCCAGCAGCAGCGTGTGGCAATCGCCCGCACCATGGCCATGGAGCCTCGGGCGATTCTGTTCGATGAACCGACTTCCGCACTGGATCCGGAAATGGTTGGCGAAGTACTCGATGTCATGCAAAACCTCGCTCGCTCCGGCGTCACGATGGTCGTGGTCACTCATGAAATGGGCTTTGCCCGTAGGGTCGCCGATCGAGTCATTTTCATGGAAAGCGGACGTATTGTTGAGCAGAACATCCCAGAGCCGTTTTTTACTGCGCCCCAGGAACTCCGCACAAAAGCGTTCCTGCAGGCCATCTTGCATCATTGAATCAGGCTGGAGAAAGTAGAGTGGATCCTCTCGATATCGATTACGTTCGCAAGCAATTTCCAGGCCTGGCCGGTGCCTTTGCCTACATGGATAACGCCGGTGGGTCGATGGTGCTGAGCACCGTGGCCCAGCGGGTCAGCGATTACCTGCTAAACAACAGTGTGCAACTGGGCGCGTCCTACCAGGCTTCCGTCAACGCTGGCGAGCGCGTGATGCAGGCACGTCACTCGGTCATGCAATTGATCAACGCCGAGCATCCCGAAGAAGTGATCATGGGCGGCTCGACCACCCACTTGTTGCAAATCCTGTGTCGCGCCATCGCCCCGTCAATCGTTCCGGGCGATGAAATCATCGTCACCAATTGCGATCACGAAGCGAATATCGGTCCATGGGTCAAATTGTGCGAAAGCCGCGGCGCGACTTTGCGTGTGTGGCAGGTCAATCTCGAGAGCTGTGAACTTGAGCTGGATGACCTACAGGTTTTGCTTAATGACAACACCCGCTACGTGGCGATGACACATACTTCGAACATTCTCGGTTCGATCAATCCGGTCGCCGAAGTGGCGCGTCGTGTCCATGCAGTGGGCGCCAGGTTGTGCGTGGACGCCGTCGCTTATGCGCCACACCGTCTGGTGGATGTACAGGCCAGCGGAGCCGATTTCTACGTCTACAGCTTCTACAAAACTTTTGGCCCGCACTTTGCCGTGCTCTGGGGGCGGCGCAATCTGTTGCTGGAGTTGCCGAGCCTTAACCACTTCTTCATAGGCAAGGATGTAGTGCCCTACAAATTGCAGCCGGGAAACGTCAACTACGAGTTGTCATTCGGCTGCATCGGCATCACCGACTATCTGCTCGACGTCAGCACCAGGCTTGGCGCTCAAGGCAGTGAGCGCCAGTGCATGCAAGCTGCGTTTGATGCCTTCGAGGTGCAGGAGGATTTGCTCGCCGAGCGGCTGTTGGCATTTTTGCGCCAGCGCGAGGGCGTTCGAATCATCGGCAAGACCCATGCGCGCAATCGGGTGCCTACGATCAGTTTCGTTGTCGAGGGCACTCAGTCAGAGGCTATTGTGCGCAGGGTCGATGAGCACCGGATCGGCATTCGCTTTGGTGACTTCTATGCGCGACGACTTATCGAAGCCCTTGGGCTTGACCGGTTTGGCGGGGTAGTGCGGGTATCGTTGGCGCATTACAACACGCTGGAAGAAGTCGACCGCCTCATCACGGCGCTGGATCAAGCAATCGATGCGTTGCGTTGACAGGCCTACACACTTCTAATTTGACGAGCCTTCATCATGGCCTTACCTGAAACCCTTGCAGAGCTGCGTGACTGTATTGCGGCTCAGCACGAACACCTGACCGGTCGCTTGCGTGATGCTGCTCGATTTCTGATCGACAACCCGCATGAGATCGCACTCAGCACGGTGGCCGAACTGGGCAAGCGCTCGAGTATCGCGCCTACCGCTTATATTCGGCTGGCTCAGGCCCTCGGCTTTGCAGGTTTCAAGGATTTGCAGCGCCTGTTCCGTGCACCGCTGCAACAGGCTGCCGACTCTCACAGCGAACGCAGTGAGCGCATTCGACACTACGGCGGTGAGACGTTGCTGGAAGATCCGAGTGACGTCGGCGGGATTCTGCGTGAGTTCAGCCAGGCCAATATCGTTTCCCTGGAACACCTGGCTGATGGTGGTGAGCAGGCCAATATCGAAGCGGCTATCGCTCATCTGCAAGTGGCGCGTACTACCTTCGTTATCGGCATGCGCCGCGCCTTTCCGGTTGCTGCGTATCTGAGCTACGCATTGAGTCGGGTGGGGCGGCGAACCGTGCACATCAGTGGTGCCGGTGGAACTTTGCCGGAGCAGGTCAGTGCCATTGCCGATGATGATCTGTTGATAGCTGTCAGCTTTCCGCCGTATGCCAATGACACCGTTGAAGCTTGTCGCCAGGCGCGCCAGGCAGGCGTGACGCTGGTGGCGATCACTGACAGCGTGCTGAGCCCTATCGGGCAGATGGCCGATACGGTGATTGAGGTCAACGATGCCGAACTGCTGGGCTTTCGTTCGCTCACCGCTTCGTTCTGTATTGCGCAAACCCTGGCGATGGGGCTGGCCTTCAGCGAGTGGCAGTCTGATAGCACCTTCAGTCATGACCGACTGAAAGACATCGACTGCTAAGTCGCTACCTTCGCTACGTACTTATTTAACCAGTCACTTCAGGAGAAGATCCCGATGGTTTCACCTGCACGCGATTTAGTGGGTTACGGTAGAAAACGCCCGCAAGGCACCTGGTCCAATGGCGCACGATTGGCTATCAGCCTGGTGATCAACTACGAAGAAGGTTCCGAACGCTCACTCGCCATGGGCGACCCGGACCAGGAGTCAATGACCGAATGGGGGAGCTATTCGATACCCGACGGCACTCGCAATTTGGCGATGGAGTCCATGTATGAGTACGGCTCGCGCGTGGGGATCTGGCGGATTCTGGATATTCTCGATCAGCAATCGGTAAGGGCAACGTTTCATGCCTGCGCTGTGGCCTTTGAGCAGAATCCCGATGTTGCACGTGCTGCCGTGGCCGCAGGACATGAAATTTGCAGTCATGGTTATCGCTGGGAGGAAGTGTTTCGCCTGACTGAAGAGCAGGAGCGTGAACACATGCGTTTAGCCATCGAGTCATTTGAACGCACCTGTGGCAAGCGTCCTGTTGGCTGGTATTGCCGCTATGGCGCCAGCGTCAACACACGGCGGTTGGTCGCCGAGGAGGGCGGTTTTCTTTACGATTCCGATGCCTACAACGATGATGTTCCGTACTTCGTCGAGGTCGAGGGCAAGCGGCACCTCGTGGTGCCTTACACGGCCGATGTGAACGATTTCCGCTACTGGAATTCTCCAGGGCTTTCCCAGGCTTCGGACTTTTTCGAGTACATGAAAGAAAGCTTTGAAGTCCTTTATGACGAATCCGCCGAAGGGCCACGGATGATGTCGATCGGGCTGCATCCACGCATGGTAGGCCGTCCCGGGCGGGTCAGGGCGATCAAGCAATTCATCGAGTATGCCAAGCAACACGGTGGTGTCTGGTTTGCCACGCGGGAAGAGATCGCCCGTGCCTGGCTTGAGCGAACTTGAGCTTGGCCGCAGCCGGTTACTTCTCGAAGAGGCCTTGATATGCAACCTTTTGATACGGTGATTCGCAACGCCCGGGTGGTAACCGCCGCGGACACGTTCACCAGCGATATCGGTATTCGTGATGGGCGTATCGTCTCCCTTGGCCTGGACTTGCCGCCAGGTCACCAGGAAATCGACGCGGCGGGCCGTCATGTCACCCCCGGTGGCATCGACAGCCACGTGCATCTCGACCAGCCGACTGGCGACGGGGCGGTGATGGCCGATGACTTCTTCAGCGGCACGGTCTCGGCGGCCTGCGGCGGCACCACCACCGTCATCCCGTTCGCCTGCCAGCAGAAGGGCGAAAGCTTGCGCGCTGCCGTCGATGACTACCATCGTCGGGCCGGTAACAAGCCGGTGATCGATTATGCCTTCCACCTGATAGTCACCGATCCCACCCCGCAGGTGCTGCGTGAAGAACTGCCGGCCTTGATTGCTGAAGGCTATACATCCTTCAAGATCTACATGACCTACGATGCGCTGAAGCTGGGCGACCGGGAGATTCTCGAGACGCTGTCGGTCGCGCGCCGTGAGGGCGCCATGGTGATGCTCCACGCCGAGAACAGCGATTGCATCGCCTGGCTGACCGAGCGACTACTGGCGGCCGGGCTGACTGCGCCGCGCTACCACGCCGCGTCGCGGCCGATGCTGGTCGAGCGCGAAGCGACCCATCGCGCCATCGCCCTTGCCGAGCTGGTGGACGTGCCGATCCTGATCGTACACGTGTCGGGGCGCGAGGCCGTGGAGCAGATTCGCTGGGCCCAGAGCCAGGGGTTGAAGGTGTACGCCGAAACCTGCCCGCAATACCTGTTCCTGACCGCCGACTCGCTGGGGTGTGACGACAGCTTCGAAGGTGCCAAGTGCATCTGCAGCCCGCCGCCGCGCGATGTCGCAAACCAGCAGGTGATCTGGGATGGCCTGGAGAATGGCTCGTTCGAGATTTTCTCGTCAGACCACGCACCCTTTCGCTTCGATGGCCCTGATGGCAAGAAGGCTCACGGTGAAAAGGTATCGTTCGACCAGGTCGCCAATGGCATTCCCGGTGTCGAAACCCGCATGGCACTGCTCTGGTCCGAAGGCGTGCGCAGTGGGCGCATCACCCCGCAAAGCTTTGTTGCGCTGACCTCCACCAATGCCGCCAAGATGTATGGGCTGTATTCGCGCAAGGGCAGCATCGCTGTGGGTGCTGATGCCGACCTGGTGATCTGGAACGAGGGTGAACCGGTGCACCTGTGCAACGAAATGCTGCACCACAACGTCGATTACACGCCTTACGCCGGCATGACTCTGAGCGCCTGGCCGGCGATGACCCTGTCTCGCGGTGAGGTGGTGTGGGACGGCGAGCCGCGCGGTGAGGCGGGTCGCGGGCGGTTTCTGCCGTGCGAGCGCCCGGCGCCCGCGCAACTGCGTCGGCGCAAGACTGAGTTGACATTGTGAGTGCGGTCACGCAGGTGGCCGCTACCCTGATTCGTGGTTGGCGTGAGGGACGCCAACAACCGTTGCCAACCCTGGATCTGGCTAACGAAGCCGAAGCCTATGCCGTGCAGCACCAGGTAGCGGATGCTCTCGGCTGGTTCGCCTCCGGGCCGCCAGCGGCCTGGAAACTGGGCGGTGCTCCTGGAGGGTTGATCAGCGCAGCCGGGGTACCGGCAACGGCTGTACACCCCTCGGGTTGGCAGGTTCCGTCGGGCGATGCCTTCGGTTTCGGGATCGAGGGAGAGTTGATCGTGCGGCTGTCGCGCGACCTCGACCAGCACACTGATCTGGCCATGGCCCGTGCGGCGGTCGATGCGTGGATGCCGGGCATCGAACTGTGTGGCACACGCTGGTTGCAGGGCGATCAGGCCGCGCCGTTGCTTCGGTTGGCCGACCAGCAACTCAATCGCGCGCTGGTACTCGGTGCACCGCAAACGCTGGGGGACATGCCGGATTGGTCAAGACAACAGGTGGCGTTGCGATTGGACGGGGAGCCTGAGTTCGTCAGCGTTGGCAGCCATCCATTCGGTGAGCCGCTGAGTTCGCTGCCGTGGCTGGCGCGTCACGCTGCAGCAATGGGCAGCCCCTTGCGAGCCGGTGACCTGGTGGCTAGTGGTAGCTGGACCGGAATCTACTGGGCGTCGGCCGGGGTGCAAGTGGAAATTGAGTTTGCCGGGATAGGACGGGTTGCCTTGTCGACTTGATTTTAAAGGCCGCTTTTGGCCGATTGCTGCCTTTCAGGCCGCGTAGCAAACGTCCCATTCCTTCCTACAGCAGATCAGAACCAATAGCTGAGTATCGGTGGCCACTTCCGCGCAGCGGTTCGGTTGTTGGGAACCCGCGATGCGGAATGGAACCAGTGCTGGTGGCCGCTATAAACCTAATGGATGTTCGATTTTCATTGAAGTGGTAGTCGTTTTTGGCTCTGTATTTAGAAAAAATCCCGGAGTCTATTTAGATTCCGGGATTTTTCGTTTTAACGCAGTATTGATTTGAACTGTGAGGCTTCTTACATCAGACACCGGCCGCCAGAGGGAACAATCCCAGCAGCAGGCAGGCGAGCAAGATCAGGAAGCTCAGCGCGAACGCCCATTTCATGGTGTATTTCTGATGGTCGCTGAACTCGACACCTGCCAAGCCACAGAGCAGGTAGGTCGACGCCACAAGAGGACTCAGAAGGTGAACAGGTTGGCCAACCAGCGAGGCACGGCCAATTTCAGCGTGGGTAATGCCATAAACTTCGGCAGCCTTAGCAAGCACTGGAAGCACGCCATAGTAGAAGGCGTCATTGGACATGAAGAAGGTGCCCGGAATACTCGCCAACGCTGTGATTGGTGCCATGTAAGGGCCCCAGGTAGCTGGAAGCATTGCCAGGAAGCTCGCTGACATCGCATTGACCATGCCCGTTCCGGACAGGATGCCTGCCAAGATGCCGGCCGCCAGGAAGATCGCGATCTGGTTCAAAGCCGTCGGGGCGTGAGTAGAAATACGACGACGCTGATCATTCATGTGCGGGTAGTTGATTACCAGGGCAATGGAAAACGCGACCATGAACAAGATGGAAAGTGGCAAGATCTCTGTTACCAGACCGGCCATCAAGCCAATGGTCAGGCTGGCGTTCAGCCAGAACAGTTTAGGGCGACGCAACTCAGCATTTTCGTCTGACATGGACGGCAGACCTTCGTCGTCAGCCTCATCGTCAAAGACAGTAGCGGCAGCACCGACCGATAAGCGCAGAGTGCCCAAGCGCTGGCGCTCGCGAATACCGATGAAATAAGCCAGTGCCAGAACGCCCAGGAAGCCCACCACCATGACTGGAATAAGTGGGATGAACAGCTCGGAAGTGTCGACCTGCAAAGACGCGGCCGCACGAGCTAATGGACCGCCCCACGGCAACAGATTGGTCACGCTCGCCGCAAGAATCACTACGCAGGTCAGCGACAATGGTTCAAGTCGCAGACGCTTGAACAGCGGCAGCATCGCGGTGACGGTGATCATGTAGGTCGTTGAGCCGTCGCCGTCCAGCGACACCAAACCTGCCAGCAGCGCGGCAAACACCACGGCCTTCATCGGGTCGCCGTTGATCAGTTTGATGAACTTGCGAATGATCGGATCGAACAGACCGGTATCGAACATCACGCCGAAGTAGAGGATCGCGAACATTACCATGACCGCGGTCGGAGCAACCTTGCGCAGACCCTCGATCATCATGTCGCCCATATCCGGACCGAATCCCGCCAAGAGCGCGAATACGATCGGAACTGTTGTCATCGCTACCAACGGCGACAACCGCTTGGTCATGATCAGTGCCATAAAGGTCACGATCATCCCGTAGCCGAGAAATGAGAGCATTTGTATCACCTTGACGTAAAGTACAATTGTTTTTATGGGATCTGCGCAAAAAGCGCATCAAGGTTCCCGCTGTATTTTTGGTTTGATCCAGCGGGTTGCCGCTGAGTCTCACACGAGTATCAACTCATGTGAAGGCCACCATTCAGCGAGAAGTCAGCACCGTTTGCATACCCAGCCTCATCGGAGGCGAGCCAGGCACACACGGCGGCGATCTCCTCGGGTGTTCCAAGGCGTCGTGTCGGAATGTCCTGGATGATGCGGTCCATGACGTCCGCAGTTGTAACGGACTTGAGTTTGGGCGTGGCAATGTACCCAGGGGACACGGTGTTCACCGTGACGCCACGGGACCCTACTTCTCGTGCCAGGGCGCGGGTGAAGCCGCGGATGGCCGACTTGGCGGTGGAGTAGTTGACCTGACCCACCTGACCCAACTGAGCGTTGACCGAGGAGATGTTGATCACACGCCCCCAGCCTCTCTCAGCCATGCCATCGATAACCTGCTTGGTCACATTGAACAGAGAATTGAGGTTGGTGTCGATGACGGTGGTCCAGTCGTTGGGCTGCATGTCGTGGAAGACAACGTTGCGGGCTGTGCCAGCATTGTTGATCAGGACATCGACTGGGCCAACATTCTTCTTGATTTGCTCAAAGGCTTGGCGGCAAGAGTCCCAATCAGCAACGCTCCCTTCAGAGGCGATGAAGTTGAAACCAAGCTCTTTTTGCTGAGCTAACCAAGTGTCTTTCAATGGGGAATTGGGACCGCATCCTGCAACAACGGTAAATCCGTCTCGGGCGAGTCGCTGGCAAACTGCTGTGCCCAGGTTTCCCATGCCAGCAGTAACAAAGGCGATCTTCTTGGTCATGCGTTAACTCCTTTTGTGTTTTTTGTGGGGAGCATTGCGTGCAACCTTCAAGGGCTACTGACCCCTAATAAACTCCACTCGAAATTGTTTTGCAAGGTAACGCAGTACAATTTCTCCAAAAAGAAACGATTTCTTACCAACGGTCATATTCATGCGGGTTGGGTTTCATCGTCCTCCATAGGGCTTCGAGCCCGTCGAACGTGGAGGCGCGAGGGCGATACTCGCATCCCACCCAGCCCTGATAGGCGTGGTCCTCAAGCATGGAAAGCAGTTTTGGAAAATCGATATTGCCAGTGCCAGGTTCATTCCGGCCCGGGAAGTCGGCCACTTGGACATGACTAACGCGCGGCCACCATTGACTTAGCTTTCGCAGACAATCCTCGCCCAGTAGCTCCGTGTGGTAGGTGTCCAGGATCAGGCCGAGGTTGGGAAGGGTCTCCAGCATTTCCTCAGCAAAGTCGAAGCGGCTCATCAGGTATCCCGGAACCTCGGTCGAGCTGATGACTTCAATCAAGGGTTCAATGCCTTCTCCAGACAAGAACTCAGCCGCGTACTTCAGGTTACGTTGATAAATGCCGCTTTCTGCAATTACCCCAAGCTCAGCAAGCGACACACCAGACATCAGGTGCACCATTTTGCAGTCGAGCACCTTTGCGTATTGAACCGCTTGGCTCACGTCTGCCAGGAACTCCTGCTTTGAGCGACAAATGCCAGTGGTACCTTTTGTTGAACCTGATGGCGCGGCAAATTGCACCATCTCCAGCTGATGCTCATTGAGAAGCTCCGCAATTTGCGTCGCTTCGTATTCGTAGGGCGAGGGGAACTCGACTGCTCGAAATCCTGATTTCGCGGCCGCTGCAAACCGTTCCAGAAAGGGTAATTCCGTAAATTGGAATCCAATGTGTGCGTTTAGTCTGGTCATGTCCTATTCCTTCAAATACTCGAAACTGCCTCAGGCTTGCAGGAGGCTACGCAGCTTCATCACAGCGCTGTCAGGTGTGGTCAATACTGGCAGGCCGCTCACCTGGCTTGCCTGTTGTGCTGCGCTGATCATTGAAAATTGCGCGAAACACAGCAGTTCGCTGTTCGTTGGCTTACGAGCCGAGTCGACAATCAGTGCGTCGTGACGATCCGCATTTCCCTTGCGCAGTTCATCGAATGCTTCAGGACAGACATAGGTATGGAGTTCAATTTCGACACCCTTTTGTCGTGCGTAGGTCTGAAACTCCTCAGTCATCGATGTAATGGCTGGTTTGAAGGTCGCAAGGATGGTGATCCTTTGGGTGCGTTGAATGGCCTCCTCAATCATGGCTTCGTTCGGTTTGAGCACTGGGATGCTTAACGAGCGCTTGCACAGATCAATGGCGTCACCAAAAGCGGAGCACGTGAACAAGATCGCATCAGCCCCTGACTCCGCCGCATAGTTAGCCAGTTTCAAAAAACGTTCGTTCAATGCTGGAGTGAGTTCACCGGCTTCCGCCAAGTCGCTGGAGAGCGAGTCCTCCAACAAATTTGCGAGCTTGGCCTCGGGCCAGAGCCGAGTGAAAGCTTCAGTGATGGGGGCGATTGCTACAGGCGTTGCATGGATCAAATAGATACGTGGTGCGGTCATGGCGTATTCCTGGTTTGTAGTAGATCAAGTTGATGGACGGTGAAGCCTCGGCATTTCGGTGGCGTGTTGATACGCATCAGGTGTGTTATTTTTCTTTCAAGTCTCGGATTTGGGTGTCATGGCTCCACCCCAGACCTTTGCATCGAATCCATCCTCCTCTGATAACCGGTTTCCATGAATTCAGCAGAATTGACTCCTCCACAACTACTGGCGGGCGAACAATCCAAAATGAAGCCCAAGATAAAAAAAGACCTTGCGGAGCAGTTGGCTCCCAAGATCATCGATATGGCGAGAGCCAGGTCGATGCGCGCCGGTGATCCGCTGCGCGAGGAGTCTTTTGCCAAAGAGTTGGGGGTCTCCCGTTCGCCGATTCGACGTGGTTTCGCGTTGTTGGCTGAGTTGGGTCTCGCGACCAAGGAGCCGAATCGAGGATATTTTCTGACGGCTGACGCGCGAGGCATCGACAGTCGTAAGCTCCCCTTGGAAGTCGACCCTTTTGAAGATTTCTATTTGCGCGTTGTCGATGATGTACTTCGCGGCGACATCCCTACGACTTTTTTTGAAGCCGAGTTGATGCGCAAATATGAGGTGCCTAGAGGGCAGCTCATGAAGGTACTGAATCGGTTGGCCAATGAGGCGATGATTGAGCGCAAGCCTGGGCAGGGTTGGGAGATCAATAGCTTTCTGCATGACTCCAAGGCTCATATTCAGAGCTACCGTTTTCGGATGGCTATTGAGCCTGCTGCCGTACTTGAGCCCGGCTACGAGGTGGATAAGGCCGCATTTGCCAAGGCTCGTGAGACCCAGCAAAAAATGTTGGATGGAGACATTTTCAACCTGTCGCGATCTCAGCTGTTTCAGATCGGCGCACAGCTTCATGAGTTGGTAGTCCGTTGTTCGGGCAACGCTTTTTTTCTCGAAGCTATCCGTCGGCAAAACCAGTTGCGTCGATTTATGGCTTACAAGGCCAACGTGGATCGGCCTCGCTTGATCAACCAGTGTAAAGAGCACATCCATCTTCTCGATCTCATCGAAAGTGGGCAGCGAGAAGCGGCTGCGGAGTTCCTGCGCAACCATCTCGATGTCGTCGGGCGGCAGAAAACGGACAAAGAAGCCAAGGATGAGCTGGAATACCAGCGCAGCCTTGAGATCTCGGTGGTCAGCTAAGCCGCGGCTCGTTCAGCAGCACCACCCCATCGTCATCACCGTATAACTGGTCGCCATCTGCGATGGTGTGCCCGGCGAATTCCACCGCTATGCCAATCTGACCCTCGTTGCGCTTGACGGTCTTTCGCGGTGATGTACCCAGTGCCTTAATGGCAATCGGCATGTCGCGCAGTGCCGCCTTGTCGCGGATGTAACCGTAGATCAGTACGCCGGCCCAGCCGTTCTTCACCAAGTCCTCAGCGATCACATCGCCAAACAGCGCATACCGATCACTACCCCCGCCATCCACAACCAACACTCTGCCTTGACCCGGCAAACTGCTTATTTCTTTGATCCTGGAATTGTCCTCAAAGCATTTGAGGGTGAAAGCACGGCCCTCGAAATCATTTTTCCCGCCAAAGTCCCTGAACACCGGGGCCAGAACCCGAACGCTTTCCGGGTATTGGTCGCACAAATCAGATGTTTTAACTGTCATGGAATGAGTCGCCTTGTTCGATTGATGGATGACCGTTGAGCGAAAAGATTGCACAAACTGAATATTCGTGCAATAAAATGCAATCTGTCGAAGGCGATAACGACGCTGCTCCAGGAAAAATTTCAGGACGAACGGGAGCAAATGGTTAAGGACTTCGCCTCGCCAATATTGTACTTTGTATTTACGATGTACATAAATGGAGCGGTTTTCAGACAGGCCTGCTTCAAAAAATTCAGCTCAAACAATAAGCAAGGGGTGTGCGATGCGTATTTTGGTTCTTCCTGGTGATGGTATCGGTCCGGAAATCGTTGAATCTTCGATGTCGGTCCTGCAAGCAGCCAACAAAAAATTCGATCTGGACCTGAGCTTCGATTACGAGGATGTAGGTTTCGCGAGCCTGGATAAATATGGCACCACCTTGCGTGATGAAGTGCTGGAAAAGGCCAAGGGCTACGACGGCATCATTCTCGGCACCCAATCACACGCCGACTATCCAGTACCTGAAAAGGGCGGTCGTAACGTTTCCGCCGGTTTCCGTATTGGCCTGGATCTCTATGCCAACGTACGTCCCGCACGTACTCGTTCGTTCCTGACTTCGAACATGAAGGAAGGCAAGACGATGGATCTGGTCATCATGCGCGAAGCGACTGAAGGCTTTTATCCAGACCGCAACATGAGCCGCGGCTGGGGCGAAGTGATGCCGACCCCTGATATGGCTTTATCCACGCGTAAAATCACTCGCCATTGCAGTGAGCGTATTGCCCGCCGTGCGTTCGAGTTGGCTATGAAGCGTGGCAAGAAGGTCACTGCCATTCACAAAGCCAACAGCTTCCATATGACTGATGGCCTGTTCCTTGAGTGCGTCCGTGATGTGGCAAAGGACTTCCCAGAAGTGGCTCTGGACGATCTGCTGGTCGATGCGTCGACTGCTCACCTGGTGCGCAGCCCTGAGCGTTTCGACGTGCTGGTCGCCACGAACTTCTATGGCGACATCATCAGTGACCTCGCCAGTGAACTGTCGGGTAGCCTGGGTCTCGCCGGCTCCATGATGGCCAGCGATATTCACTGCTGCGCCCAAGCACAACATGGCTCCGCGCCGGATATCGCAGGTCAGGACAAGGCCAACCCGGTCTCGATGATCCTCTCCGTTGGCATGCTGCTGCAGTGGATGGGTGAGCACCACAACAATGAGGCATTTATCAAAGCCGGTCTGGAAATGGATAAGGCCGTGGATGTCGTCCTGAAAGATCCTAAGCAACGCACCCCTGATCTGGGCGGTTCTAGCGGAACCAAAGCTTTTGGTGAGGCTGTCGCCAAGGTCATCCTGGGCTGATCGACACGGGCGGCATGAATGTCATGCCGCCCGTTGTTTGGAGTATTGCTGGATCAATAACAAGAGAATGCCTTTCTTCCTTGGGGAGAACCTAGGGAGGGGCGCGAGGAGAGAACAGTGAGTCAATTACTACTCGGTTGCATCGCAGACGACTTCACCGGCGGTACTGACTTGGCCAGTACTTTGGTACGTGGCGGGATGCGAACGCTGCAAGTGATCGGTGTACCTGAAGGGCCCTTGCCAGATGATATTGATGCTGTCGTTATCGCCCTGAAAAGCCGCACCGTGAGCCCCGAAGAGGCCGTTACTCAATCGCTTGAAGCGTTGGAGTGGTTGCGTGCTGCGGGTTGCCAACAGTTTTTTTTCAAGTATTGCTCGACGTTCGATTCGACTTCTCGCGGGAACATCGGTCCTGTCGCCGACGCACTCGCTGAAGCTTTGAATGTCTCGTTCGCTGTGGCTTGCCCTGCATTCCCAGAGAACAAACGCACGATTTTTAACGGTCATTTGTTTGTCGGAGATGTGTTGTTGAGCGAATCCGGAATGCGCAATCATCCGTTGACGCCAATGATTGATTCCAATCTGGTTCGAGTGCTGCAACAGCAGACGCTCAAGCCAGTTGGGCTCGTTGCGCATTCGGTCGTAAGCAAGGGCGCGCAAGCCATTTCGACGGCCTTCAGTAACCTTGAGGCGCAGGGCCAGGGTTACGCCATTGTCGACGCGATCGACGACGAGGATCTGTATGCGATCGGTGGGGCCATTGCTGACCATAAACTCGTTACCGGCGGTTCGGGCGTTGCGCTAGGTCTACCTGGAAACTTCCGCCGTGCAGGTTTGCTCGGCAAATCCGAGACGGCTTCGGTACTACCCGCCATTAAAGGCTTGGGCGCGGTGGTTTCCGGCAGTTGTTCAGTTGCGACCAATAGCCAGGTCGAGCACTGGCAAAAGAGCCGTCCGAGTTTCTCTCTTGACCCACTGCTCCTGGCAAATGGTCATGATCAGGTAGCCGAAGCACTCGCCTGGGCGAAGGACTTGATTCAGCAAGGGCCGATTCTGATTTACGGCAGCGCGCAACCAGAAACCGTCAAGCTTGCTCAACAGAAGCTCGGTGTTGAAGCCGCAGGTCAGATTGTTGAAGACGCGCTGTCCGCCGTAGCCGTTGGCCTGTATGAAATGGGCGTTCGCAAACTCGTGGTGGCCGGTGGCGAAACATCGGGTGCTGTGGTCAAGGCACTAAAGGTCAAGGCGCTGAGAATCGGCGCGACAATTGATCCCGGTGTGCCTTGGACGCTTGGCTTGCGGGATGACCCAGTTGCCTTGGCACTCAAGTCCGGCAATTTCGGAACAGTAGACTTCTTCGAGAAGGCATTGGCCAATGCGCCATGATCTGCTCAGCCTGGAAATCTTTATGGCAGTGGCGGAGCAGCGGAACCTGACAAAGGCTTCGCAACTCTGCCACTTGGCGACGTCCGCGGTCAGTAAACGGATCAGCGAGCTTGAGGAGAAAGTCGGCTCACCTCTGTTTGTTCGCTACCCCCGCGGAATGGAGCTGACTCCGGCAGGGCAGTCGCTTCGTCATTACGCGTTGCAGGTGAATGAAACGCTCCAGAAGATGGATCAGGAACTGAGTGAATATGGCGCAGGAATCAAAGGCCATGTTCGTTTGCACGCCATTACATCCGCGTTAGCGCAACAGCTGAGCTTGGACATCGGGACATTCCTGGAAACGTACCCCGATATCAAGTTCGATATCGAGGAGCGCGTCGGTGCCGCAATCATACGGGCCGTCTCGGATGGGCGTGCGGATGTCGGCATCATCGCGGAACAGACGCCGTCTCTTGGGTTGGAAACACTGGCCTATCGCGTGGACGAGTTGGTGATCGCTGTCCCAGAACGCCACCCCTTGGCGGGGCAAGCGCAAGCTAGTTTCGAGCAGGCGTTGCTCTACGAATTCATTGGTCCCCACGTGGAAAGCTCGGTGCACCTGCTACTGACTGAACAAGCCCAATTATTAGGGAAAGCAGTCAGGCAGCGGGTTCGGGTTTCCAGTTTTGAGTGCATGTGCCGGATGGTCTCGACCAATCTGGGCATCTGCATTTTGCCTCGTGATGTGCTGCGCCCTTATCTGCGTCCCTTTCACCTGCAAGCTGTGACATTGGCTGAGCCCTGGGCCAAACGTCAGTTGCAGATCGTTGCTCGACGATTTGAGGCTCTACCACCTACTGCCCGTGCGTTCGTCGCACACTTGACCGCGTAACAGGCGCTGTTCAATCACCTGTTCACTCTTGAGATGAGTACATGTTTATTTACGTCGGCTGTCGTACCACTCGTGAAAGAAATGCTCGCGGTAATGGGATCAACGTCTACAGCGTCGACTCGCGAACGGGGCAGCTGTCTCACGTGCAACTCGTCGATGGCTTGGTGAATCCGTCTTTCCTGGCCATCAGCAAACAACAGAATTTCCTGTATTGCGTCCATGGCGATACAGATCAAGCCAGTGCATTCAGCATCAGCGCCGACGGCACGCTGACCTATCTCAATAGCCAAAGTACCCATGGCCACAATCCCGCTCATCTTGCGATTTCACCGGACGGTGGTTTCTTGGTGGTGAGCAATCATTACAGCGGTTCAGTAGTTGTGCTTCCGATACTCGCTTCAGGTGAACTGGGCGAACTCTGTGATCAAGTACTGACCGAGGGGCCAATCGGACCCCATCGAGTGGAACAAAAAGGCCCGAAACCTCATTTCAATCCATTCGATCCGAGTGGAACGCTAGTGGTCGTGCCCGACAAAGGGCTCGACCGGATCTTCACTTATCGTTTTGACTCTCTACTAGGCAAGCTGATGCCGGCAGCCTGCCCGTTTGTGGCAACTCGCAAAGGGGCAGGGCCAAGGCATGTTGCGTTTCATCCCGGGTTGCCAGTGGTCTATTCGGTCAATGAACTGGATTCCACCGTTGGCACCTATCGCTTTAACAGCGAAAGCGGAGAGCTTCTGCCGCAGCAGGTGATCTCAGCGTTGCCTGATTCTTTTACCGGCGACAGCACCGCCGCCGAGATCGAAGTCGATGGAGCTGGCCGATTCTTGTATGCCTCCAATAGAGGCAATGACAGCATTGCGATCTTCAGCATCGACTCACAAACGGGTTGGCTGACGTTCGTGTCGGCGACGCCAACGAAAGGCCGCACGCCGCGATTTTTCGCGCTCTCACCCGACGGACAGTTCATGTACGTCGCCAATGAGGACAGCCATACGATCGTGGTTTTCAGAGTTGACCCTGCAACCGGAGGCCTGACCCCAACGGGTAACGTGATCGAGACGGGGAGCCCGGTGTGCATGGTCTTCGGTGGTCCGAGGACATGAAGGCGTTTTTCACCTCAATGGGATTGTGGTGGGCGACACCGCTCGTTGGCATTGCCGGTGCTCTGATCGCCAGTTACTTAAATTGGCCTTTGCCATGGATTATCGGATCGATGTTAGCGGTGATCCTGGTGCGTTGCCTGGGTTGGCGCGTGGGAGAGATTCCCAATGGCCGTCTGACCGGACAGTGGATGATCGCAACTTCCATCGGTTTGCACTTCACGCCTGCAGTGCTGGAGCAGATCCTCGGGCATTTTCCGATGATGCTGTTTGCGGCGTTTCTCACCCTGTTCCTTGCACTACTCGGTGTAGAGTTTATGCGGCGTCGTGGAATGGATCTGACAACTGCATTCTTCGCGTTCATGCCAGCCAACTTTGCAGAAATGATTCAATCCGGTATCAGGCATAAGGCCGACGTCAGTCAGATCGCTGCGGCGCATAGTGTGCGTTTGGTCGTGATCGTTCTCTGCGTCCCGCCTGCAATGTTTTTTACCGCGAAAATCTCTCCGGCAGTGGTCCATGCCCGCTTGCCGAGTGACTGGTATTGGTTGCTACCGTTGCTGATCGGAGGAGCGCTGACGGCAATGATCTGGAAGCGGTACAAATTACCGAATCCATGGATGTTCGGTCCGATGGCTTTGTGTGCTCTGTTCACTGCCAGTTTTAATCTTCAAACGGCACTGCCCGTGGAACTCAGTCATTACGGGCAGCTCATGATCGGTTGCGCACTCGGCGGTTACTTTGATCGCCAGTTCTTCAGAGCCTCACCGACTTTCCTGCTCAAGGTTTCGCTGTTCAACGTAATCATGATTTTCTGCACCCTGGTTCTGGCGCTTGGAATCGGATATTTACTGGGCTTTCCCGTGTTGACCCTGGCATTGGGCATGATGCCGGGCAGTAGTACAGAGATGTATCTGACGGCCGAAGCCCTGAACCTAGGAGTCGGTATTGTCACGGCGATGCAGATCATGCGCTTGGTGGTGGTGATGCTATGTGCTGAACCAGTACACAAAGTCTGGCTGAAACGCCTTCGCCGCTAAGCGGGCAAGTGCGTTTCAACCCACCATGGGCGATGTCTTAATTGGCCTGCAAGGGGGCGACAGTGACGTCGCTCTGACCGCTGTCGGCAAGTGCTTTGAGTACGAAGCCGCTGGCTTTCTGTTCTTCCAGGAACGCTCTGATGTAGGCCGCACCCGCGACGCACTGCGCGGGAACGCCCATCGCTTGTCGAATCGACGTGAAGGAACCCTCTAACACACGTAATTCGCGATTAGACTCGGCAACCTTGAGCAGTGGCTGGCGTACGCCCGCGGCCGCCTCTAGGTTTTGATCGAGAAAAAGTTCTACTGCGGCGGCTGATGTCGGTGCACGAACGAGCGAAGCATGCTGTTGGCTTCGGCTCAGGTACAAGTCGTAAGCTGCACCCTGACCGACGGCGATCCGCACGCCTGGCTGATCCAGATCTTCCATCTTGAAGAATGTGGAGCTGTTCTTGACCAGGTAGGTACCTTCGATAATCACATACGGTTCGCTGAAGGCGACTTGGGCTTCACGCACGGGTTCGATGGCCAGGAAAGCGATATTCCATTGCTTATTCGCCAATGCCTCGAACACCTTGCCGGCAGCGTCAAAGGTGATGAATTCCACAGGGACGCCCAGATGCTTGCCCAATTCCACGGCGAGGCTGACGGACACTCCTTGAGGCTGTCCAGTTTCGGTGTTGCGTTGTGCAAGAACAGGGTTACCGAAGTTGATGGCGGCTCTGAGTACGCCAGTTGGGGCAAGATCGTTGAGGACTTCTGCGGTAGGGGCGGGCATACAGGTTCTCCAAGGAAAAATGTCATCGGCCCTGAGCGTAGGGAAGTGCGCAGGCCCTGACAATTTCAGGCTCGCCAAGGCTGCGTTCTTCTTTGACGAACGATGGCTTGCTCAACGCTCAATTTTACTCGGGCCTGCCTTTGGTTACTCTGGGGTCCAACTGAACGACCGCATAGAGTCGTTTGCTCATGCACTCAACCGGTGAATGATAAGCCCATGATTTCAGCCATCGATGCACGCCATCAAGGTCACCTGCAAGTAGGCGACACCCGTTATGCCTACGTCGATCTGTACAAGATACTGACCCCGGACGAACTACTCGGTTTGCCCTATTCGATCCGTATCCTGCTGGAGAATGTGGCTCGTTGCTCACCTACGGCTCTGGACAATTTCATCGCGTGCATACGCGAGGGTACCCCCGCTTGTGAAGTGCCTTTTTATCCCAACAGACTGATGTTCCACGATACAACGTGCTTGCCGGCGTTGGCTGACTTTGCCGGCATGCGCGACATGGTTGCTGAAATGGGTGGCTCACCGGAAACCATGAACCCGATGATTCCTGCGGTGCTGGTCATCGATCACTCGGTGATTGTCGAGCGCTACGCCGAGGCGGATGCCGTCGAGAAGAACCTCGACATTGATTACCGCCGGAACTCCGAACGTTATGAGTTCATCAAGTGGGCACAAAAGAGCCTGACTAATTTCAAGGTGGTGCCGCCGGGCACCGGGATCATCCACCAGGTCAACATGGAGTCACTGGCTACTGTCGTTTGGGAAAGCCAGACGGCTGACGGCCAGCCGCTGCTGCATCCTGACGATATCGTCGCGACTGACAGCCACACGCCCATGATCAACGCCATCGGTGTGCTGGGCTGGGGCGTGGGTGGACTGGAGGGGCAGGCTGCCATGCTGGGCGAACCGGTGCCGATCAGCTTTCCCGAGGTCGTCGGTATTCGATTGAGCAACGAACTGCGGCCTGGTGTTACAGCTACCGATCTGGCATTGCGCATCACTCAGATGCTGCGTGCGAAAGGCGTGGTGGGTAAGTTCGTTGAGTTCTGTGGACCTGGTCTGTCGGGGCTCAGTTGGGCGGCACGAGGGACGCTGTCGAACATGGCCCCTGAGTACGGCGCCACGGTGGTGTTCTTCCCGTTCGATGACAGCACGATGGAATACATGCATCTGACCGGGCGTAGCGAGGACACTATTGCACGCATTGAAACGTACCTTAAAACTCAAGGTCTGTGGCGCCACGACTCATTGCCCGAGCCACATTTTGATGACCTGATCGAACTGGACCTCGCGGAAATCGAGCCAAGTGTTGCAGGGCCCCATCAGCCGCATCAGTGGCGCAAGCTGGCGGACGCTGCACCATCCTTTCGCCAGGACGTTCTGGGTGAGCAGGAGGGCGTGATTGCGCGCTCCTCGAACAGTGAAGCCGAGTACTTCGAGCCTTCGTTTGGTCAGGTTCTGACCCATGGTGCAATCTCTTTAGCAGCGATCACCAGTTGCACCAACACCGCGAATCCAAGCCAGATGATTCAGGCCGGGTTGCTGGCACGTAACGCCCAGCGTCGCGGTTTGCGCAGCAAGCCTTGGGTCAAGACTTCGCTCTCCCCAGGTTCGCGGGTGGTGGCGGACTACTTGGAACAAGCCGACCTGCTGAGCGACTTCTCGGCTCTGGGTTTTGACCTAGCTGGGTTCGGTTGCATGACCTGTATCGGTAACTCCGGCAGCCTTGAAGGACATATGGAGCGATTCTCGGATCAGGGCCTCAAAACCGTGGTCGTGCTGTCCGGAAATCGCAACTTCGAAGGGCGCGTCAATCCTCGGGTGCAGGTCGGTTACTTGGCGTCGCCGGCGCTTGTCGTCGCCTACGCGTTGGCTGGCACCATCGACATGGACATCCAGACTGAGCCGTTGGGCCAGGATGCGGCAGGCAAAAATGTGTACCTGCACGAGCTGATGCCAACCGAAGAGCAGATTCAGGCTTTGGTCAGCCAGACCGTTCGCCCTGATCTGTTCCGCAAGCGCAACGCCATGCTGTGGGACGGTACTCATCACTGGCAGGCACTGTCGGCCAGCGGTAGTGTGCAGTTTCCCTGGGCGCCGAATTCGACTTATCTGCGTCGGCCAATCTATCTGCAAAACGTCAAACCCCAGGCCTCCTCTGAATTGTCGATTCACGGCGCTCGCGCGTTGATGGTGCTTGGCGACAACGTCACCACCGACCACATCTCACCCGCCAGTGCGATTCCACTCGAAAGCCAGGCTGGACAATGGTTGACTGAGCGCGGTGAAAGCCCGAATGATCTCAATCAATATTCTACCCGTCGCAGCAATCACGAAGTGATGATGCGCGGTGCATTCGTCAACCGGGCGGTGAGAAATCAGCTGCTTGACCAACAGCCGGGAGAGGGTGGTTTTGCCACGGCTTATGACGGCTCAACTCAGCGTGTATACGACGCAGCACTGAGCTATGTCGCAAAGGATGTCCCACTAGTGATTTTTGCCGGCTTCAACTACGGGGCTGGCTCCAGTCGTGACTGGGCCGCCAAGGCGCAAGCGACCCTGGGTGTCAAAGCCGTCATTGCGCAAAGTTTTGAGCGCATACACCGAAGCAACCTGATCGGTATGGGCATCCTGCCTATTACCTTTGCAGCTGGGGTCGACGCTCAAAGCCTGACACTGACGGGCAATGAATCGCTGGAGTTCAATGGACTGGAGGCATTGCAGGTAGGGGCAAACGCGATAAGTTTGACGATCATTCGTGCTGAGGGAACCCAGACGTCGGTGTCATTGATTCTACAACTGGATTCGCAGCAGGAAATTCTGTACTTGGAGGAGGGTGGGATCTTGCCCTATGTCGTGCGCAAGGTTGTCGCGCAAGCGCAGGCTTAACCTAACCAAGAGGGTTCTCTTCAGACTATATAAGGCCGGTCGCTGACTCTCGCGGATTGAGCCCTACGGCCGAGCAACAATGGCCTGCTTCCGCGCAGCGGCTCAAATACCCGAAACCCGCTTCGCGGAATGTTGCCAGGGATGACAGCCGCCGAGGCTCCGGAACGGCTGTTCCATTGTTGCCGCAGCTAGCCTACAAAACAGCGACCTTGGTCGAAATCATCTTGTTGTGAAGGGCTGTCTCCGACCTATAGCTGCCGGTGACCATTGGCAGATGCGGGGGAAACCGGAATAAATCATTTTGTGCGACTTCCCTCAATTGTCAATTGAACTGGATTTCACTGGCCACCACACCGGTGTGCAAGCGCCTGTGGCTGCGAAGTAGAAGGGAGTAGGTACAGGCCGTCGAGGTATGTCCTGAAACCGATAGTCCGGCGTATCGTCTGCTTGGGGCATTCAGCAAGCACCAGAGGCGGTGCTCACTGCTGAACAGCATAGCCACTCAACTTTAGAACCGCATGGATTGGTCCAACATGCGCCCAGCCGGGTTCAAAGTTGGCTTGCCACGTTGCGTTTTTCACTTACCCAACCCAGAGATGGCAGGCGATGTTTTGCGACGTCATTGTCATAGACCTACCCCTATCGAGGTACCCCCACCGCGTAATTTTATGACCGGTTGTAGTTACGCATACTGGGTCACAAACACATAACAAGGAAAACCCCATGAAGGTCGAATTTGCCCAGTTGGCAGGCCGTGATAACGGTACAGCTCAGAACCTTGATCGAGCCCTGGCGGCGATTGCTGCGTGTGCCGTCGATACACAACTGATCGTGTTTCCGGAAACTTACCTGATGGGGTTCCCCACCGCTGATACAGTCGCGGACTACGCAGAACCGGTGGATGGTCCGGCTGTACAGGCCATTGTGCAGGCGGCTCAAGAGCGTTCTATCGCTGTGGTGATTGGCCTGGCCGAAAGCGATGGCGACCAGTTCTATAACACCACCTTACTGATCACCCCCGATGGCGTTGCTCTGCGCTACCGCAAGACCCATTTGTGGCCCTTGGAGAGCGAGATGTTCACCCCGGGTGATCGTTATGCCACGTGTCTGTGGAACGGCGTGCGGGTCGGCCTGCTGATCTGCTACGACATCGAGTTCCCGGAAACCGCCCGCGCCTTGGCGCAATTGGGCGCCGACTTGCTCATTGTCACCAACGGCAACATGGACCCTTACGGGCCGACTCACCGCACCGCAATCATGGCCCGAGCCCAGGAAAACCAGATGTTCGCGATGATGGTTAACCGGGTGGAGTTGGGCGAGGGCGGCCTGTTGTTTGCTGGCGGCAGCGCCCTAGTGGATCCGTTCGGCACGCTGCTGTTCGAAGCCGGGCGTGATGAGGGGCAATTCAGTGTCGAGCTGGATCTTGAGCAACTGTTGGCGGCCCGCAAGGATTACGTTTACCTGAAGGATCAGCGCATTAAATTGCCGGGTGAGGTGATCGAACACAACGACGGCACCCGCGAATTGATGATCCCGTAACCCTGACCACCGTTCCCACGCGGTGCGTGGGAACGATCAATAAAAACACATCTGCTTCGCTGATTTTCAGTTCTGCCATAAATCTAATAATTACACGCGGAGAACCGCTCATGGCTAGTTTGCAACGTACCCTGTCGTTAGGAGCGGTGGTGCTCTTCGGCATCGCCTATATGTCACCGATGATTGTCCTCGCTACTTTCGGCATCCTGGCGCAATCCACTGGCGGGATGGTGCCCGCCGCTTATCTGATGGCCCTACTGGCCATGTTGGCCACCGCCATGAGCTACGGGCACATGGCAGCGGCCTTCCCGGTGGCCGGCTCCGCGTACACCTATGTGCGCAAGACCATCAGCCACAAACTGGGTTTTATCGCCGGTTGGGCAGTGTTGCTGGACTACCTGTTCTTGCCAATGGCCATCTGGTTGATCGGTTCTGCGTACCTCAACTCGGCATTTCCTTCTGTGCCGCAGTGGGTCTGGATACTGGTGTTTACCGGCATCACCAGTGTCATCAACATCGTCGGCATCAAGCTGGCTAATGGCATCAACGCCTTGCTGATGCTGGTGCAAATGCTGGTGCTGATCATATTTATCGTGCTGTGTATCCACTACATCGGTGGAGATGCGAGCAAGCCTTTATGGACCATCACTCCATTCCTGAACGGCCAGATGCAAATACCGCTGATCATGAGTGGAGCGGCCATCGCCTGCTATTCGTTCCTGGGCTTCGACGCGGTCAGCACCCTCACCGAAGAAACCCGGGACCCGCGCCGTACCATCCCCCGGGCGATCATGCTTAGCACCCTGTTCGGCGGGCTGATCTTTGTCGGCGGCTCGTACTTTATGCAGGTCGCGCATCCCTCGGTTGAGTTCGCTAGCGTGGACTCCGCTGCGTATGAGATCGCGCTCAATATCGGTGGCGACGTGTTTGTCTCGATCTTCATGATGGGCATGATCGTTGCCCAGTTCGCCTCTGGTGTGTCGGCGCAGTCCAGTTGCTCGCGATTGCTCTACGCGATGGGCCGTGACGGGGTGTTGCCCAAGTCATTCTTCGGTACGTTGCATGTGCGCTTCGGCACTCCAGTCAACGGCATCCTGCTGTGCGCGGTGGTGGCCTTGTTAGCATTGAAACTCGATGTGGCCACCTCGACCTCGTTTATCAACTTTGGCGCCTTCCTTGCCTTCAGTCTGGTCAACCTTTCGGTGATCTTCCATTACTGGATCGCTGGCAAACAACGCGGTTTGCGTGCCGTGCTGCTGTTCCTTGTGTTCCCGGCAATCGGCTTGCTGGCGGACTTGTGGCTTATGGTCAGCCTTGATCAACGAGCCATTTACCTGGGCCTGAGCTGGCTGGTTATCGGTCTGGTGTATCTTGGCATCTTGACGCGCGGCTATTCGCAACAGCCACCGGAAATGGACTTCCAGGAAGCGGCCTAGAAATAAGCAGAGGGCCACATTACTGGGCTCAACAAGTTTTTATTTCCCTTGGCACAAGCAAAGCAAACAAAGGGTGAGAGGTTTTTTTCGCCTCAAAGCCGCTCCAGTTTATGGGGCGGCTTTTTTTTGGATTTGGTCAACGAACATCATTGAAGCGAAGATCGGCTCGATTTGGCGTTTCGGCAAAGTCGTCGAGCACCTTGGCGAAGTACATCGCGTTGCTGTGGAATCGCTCTATACAAAGGTAGAGTGAAAGTTTTCTGAGCGGTTGAATCCACACTTCCATTGCTTTCTGTGGTCACGGTCTGCAACCAACCCATGGCTGCCGGTCGCGGTTAATTAGCCGCTTCAGTAGTGAGCTGATTGGGCATTATGAGTAGCAAGGCGAACGACTAGTCATTTGCTTAATCGAACGCCTTGTCTTGGCCATCAGGAGGGTTACCACTTAACAGAGAAGACCTGTCGTAGATCTTCAATAGCCTCTTCACCCAGTGGCGCAGGTTTGGGATTGCTCATCATCCAGAGCTTTGCCGTTTCCTCAAGTTCCTCCAGCGCAAAGCTAGCTTTTGAGACAGAGCTTTCCCAAACAACAGGACCCAGGCGTTCCAACATGACGCCCCGAACGTTGGTGGCCAATTGCGCCACTTGCGCTGCCACATCGGGAGAGCCGGGACGCTGATAATCGATCAATGGGATATGGCCAACCTTCATGATTTGGTAAGGGGTCAATGGTGGAAGGATGTCGTCCTTGGCCCAGACCCCAGCGAGCGTTAAAGCTACGAGCGAGGTCGAATGAGTGTGAACAACTCCGTTGACTTCAGGGTTGCGGTCGTACACCTGGCGATGCAATTCCAGGGTCTTCGAAGGTTTGCTGCCCGAAACCCAAGTGCCGTCCTTGCTGACTTTTGCGATCTCTTCTGGCTTCAATCTTCCCAAGCAGGCGTCGGTGGGGGTGATCAGCCAGCCATCTTCCAGACGTGCGCTAATGTTGCCTGCGCTGCCCACGGTATAACCGCGCTCATAGAGGCTTTTTCCGACGATGCAAATTTCTTCACGTAGTTGTTCTTCGGTACTCAACTTGTGCTCTCCTGGAGAAGTGATGCGAGGCCAGTGCTGAGGCCAGAAATTGAAGGGGTGGTTTCGGCAGATTCTGATCGCAGTTTCAGGATCGGCGATTTGTGAGCAAAAGAGCCGCTCAAGTGCTGCTTCATCAAATGCGCGGCTTCCAGGTTATTGCCCTGTTCCACCAGCTCGATCATCCGAATGTGTTCGGCGCATTGTTTATAGAGGCGCTTGCGGTCGATCATCGAGCGGTACTCGATGAGCCGGCGCATGTTGTTCATCTGGACCAGAATCATGTGATAAAGCGGGTTGCCAGAGAGCTTGATGAACTCTTCGTGGAAGCGAATACCATTTTTTAGAAGGACATCTGCCGGCAGGTTATCGATGCCTCCATTGAGCATGTCCTGCTGCTCTTTTTTAAGACGTTGGAGCTTGGCCAAGTCGTGCAGGTAAGTCGGCTCCAGCAGTGCCGCGGGCTCGATCAGCGAGCGCACCTTGTAGATTTGTTCGAGGGTTTCCGGTGTCTTCGCCACATCGAGAAAACGCCAGCCGTAACCCGGTTTCGGTTCAGCCCACCCGACTTTGGCGGCGCGATTCAGAATGTCGATGACCTGGGCTTTGGTCAGGTCATAGCGAGTGCGCAGAAACTGCTCTGTCACTTCACTCGGGATTGCGTTGTTCAACCAGTCTTCCGAGAGTCGGTAGTATTCATCCGGCTCTTCAAGAGGAAGGACCTCGTCTTGGATCTGCGAAGGATCCTGCACTGATTCCAGTACGAAGAACCCGCGATTGGGCAGCTGCTCAAGCACAGTTTGTTCCGAGAGCAATACCAATGCTTCGCGCGCCGGAGAGCGAGAGACGTTGAATTCGTCGGCGACTTTTTGTGCGCTCAAGTGAGCGCCCAGTGATAGCTTACCTGTCTGGATTTTCTGCCGGATCTCGGCAGCGATTCGTTGTACGAGGGCGCTTGAGGCCATATCTGTGATCACTTACGAAATGGGGTGGCGACAAATACAAACCGATTTAACCGGAATGTGAGATCAAATGAGGCATACCTCAATTCGATCAGGTTTTGTCGCGCCTGACTACTTTTTAACGTGCCATTATGCAAAAAATTGCATTGTCGATATCGCTACATCTTGAAGTGTTGCACCATCGAATTCAGCTCAAGGGCCAGCAAACCAAGGGATTGAGACGCACTGGTGGTTTGTTGCGAGCCTGTCGCTGATTGAACAGACAGGTCTCGGATGTTGAGCAAGTTCTGGTCGACCGAGCGTGCCACATGGGCTTGTTCCTCAGTCGCCGTGGTGATCATCAAGTTTCGTTGGTTGATGTCGTCGTTGGCGGCCACGATTTCTGCCAATGCGCTTTGGGTGGACTGGGCTAGGGAGAGTGTGAGGCGGGTGTTTTCACTGCTGCTGAGCATGGTCGACACGGCAGTATCCGTGCCGTTCTGAATCCCGCTGATCATGTCTTCAATTTCTCGTGTGGACTGCGCGGTACGGTGAGCTAGCGCGCGGACTTCATCGGCGACCACAGCAAAGCCCCGCCCCGCATCACCCGCCCGCGCAGCTTCAATGGCAGCGTTCAGCGCCAACAAATTGGTTTGCTCGGCTATCGTGCGAATCACGTCCAAAACCTTACCGATGCCTTGTGCCTGATCGGCCAGACCTTCCACTTGTTTTGAACTGAGTTGCACGTCTCGGGTGAGTGTTTCGATTGCACCGAGGGTTTCCACCATGCGCTGTTGACCACGAAGAGCAATGTCCCGGGAAGCCAGCGACAACTCTGAAGTAGACAGCGCATTACGCGCCACTTCCTCAATGGCAGCTGTCATCTCATTGACCGCCGTGGCTGCCTGTTCAATCTCCGCATGTTGCTGGTGAATGTCCTGGCCTGACGCCTCTGTAACCGTATTTAGTTGAGCGGTAGCGGAGGTCAGTTGCTTCGACGAACCGGAGATTTGGCTCAGGGTTTTGATCAGGTTGTTCTGCATCGTCGACAGGGATTCGAGCAGGCGAGTGGCTTCATCATTACCGGTCGGTTCGATGGGCTTACTCAAATCACCTTCGGCAATTGTTCTCGCCGCTCTTACGGCTTCATTCAGCGGTGCAGTGATGCTGCGGGTCAGTAACCACGCCACCAGGATTGTGCCGATACCAACCAAAATGATGACCAGTACCACTCCTCTGACAGCGCGTTGATAGGCATCGATTGATTGATTACCTGCGGCTTCTGCCCCTTGGTTCGAGCGATCACTCAGGTCATCAAAGTTTTTGGTCATCTGATCGTACGAGTCTCTGATGGTCATCAAAAACTCCCTTGCACCGGTCTTATCGCCATGCCGAGATAGCTTGAGTAATTCGAGGTGATTTTTTGCATACACCTCTAGGCTGGCGTTGAACGCGCTCAAACGGCCTTTGTCTTCATCGCTGGTCAGCAACTGAGCATAGGTTTGCATTTGCTCCCGGACTTGCTGCAACCGCCCGGCAGTTTTGTCCTCGTAGGACTGCATGTCTTTTTCGCTGACCGAAAGAATGTGCTGCATCGATCCCATCCGATAACGATTCAGCGCGGTATTAGCGGCACCCAACGCACGGACTCGCTGGAGCCAGTTGTCCTTGATTTGGATCGATTGATCTTGAACCTCGTCAATCTGCCGTAACGCGAATACCCCTAAAGCAATGCTCAGCGCGGCAATGATGAAGAACCCGAGAACCATTCGACTGGCGATTGAGAGGTGTCTTGGCAGCATGAGCATTTTCCCTTCGGCAGAGTAGTGCGATCCGGGTCTTGGCCGGATGCGTGTATTTGTGCTGACTAAAATAGCATTGCATTTTGGTGTGTCAATGTGCCAATATTTTTTGGACGATTTTTCGAGACGGCTCACCTCAATGATTTGTGATCAAGGCAGAAACGCTGAGATTTAAAGGATTTAATCGAGCCGAGGTTGTTAGGGGTACCAATTGGATTGCTTTGCTCTGATTGGTTATTTGCACGCTAATAGCCATAAGCAGAATCAAGATTTTCCTTTGCATTCAATAATAAAACCCTGTTCGAGGAAGCATCTGTCATGCAGCGCAGAACCAAGATCGTGGCCACATTAGGGCCAGCAACAGAATCATTCGAAGCCATCGAGGGATTGGTGAAAGCTGGCGTCGATGTCGTGCGTCTGAATTTTTCCCACGGCAAGGCTGAGGATCACATTGCTCGTGCCAGATTAGTCCGTGAGTTGGCTACCAAACACGGTCGCTTCGTGGCGGTACTGGCGGATTTGCAAGGTCCGAAAATTCGAATTGCACGTTTTGCGGAAGGAAAAGTGATCCTCGATAAGGGTCAACAGTTCGTTCTCGACGCTTCCCTGGACAAGAATGCAGGGGACAAGCAGCGAGTCGGAATTGACTACGAAGCGCTGATTACCGATAGCCGTCCAGACGACATACTGCTGCTCGATGATGGACGAATTGAGCTTAAGGTCTTGAAGGTCGAGGCCACGCAACTGATCTGCGAAGTTCTGGTCAGCGGGCCGCTGTCGAACAACAAAGGGATCAACCGCAAAGGCGGAGGGTTGTCTGCATCGGCGCTGACCGAAAAGGACTTCGCCGATATCAAGACTGCCGCAGAAATGCAGGTGGATTATTTGGCTGTGTCGTTCCCGCGAGATGCCTCTGATATGGAGCTGGCTCGTCGGCTGCTGCATGAAGCAGGAGGGCAGGCAGGTCTGATCGCCAAGATTGAGCGCGCAGAAACCGTCAATGATCTAAGTATTCTGGATGCGATCATTGAGGCGTCGGAAGGTGTAATGGTCGCTCGTGGCGATCTCGGTGTTGAGATTGGCGACGCAGAATTGGTTGCCGTGCAAAAGCTGATTATCGACCGTGCTCGCACACTCAATCGCGTGGTAATCACTGCGACGCAGATGATGGAGTCGATGATCACTCAATCGATGCCGACGCGCGCTGAAGTATTCGACGTCGCCAATGCGGTGCTTGATGGCACCGATGCAGTAATGCTTTCAGCTGAAACCGCAGCCGGCGCCTATCCGATTGAGACGGTTGAGGCAATGCACCGGATTATCATCGGCGCCGAAAAGCACCCTCAGTCCCATCGTTCCAAGCATCGCGTTGATCAAGTGTTCCACAAGATCGATGAGTCCATCGCCATGTCGGCAATGTATGCAGCGAACCATCTGCATGGCGTGAAAGCCATTATCTGCATGACGGAAAGCGGCGATACACCTCGTTTGATGTCGCGCATACGTTCACACCTTCCAATTTTCGCATTCTCTCGCAACCTGGCTACTCAGAATCGGGTCACGCTTTTTCGAGGTGTCACCACCATTCCATTCGACAGCGATGATTTCGCCCCAGAGTTGGTGAACGAGAAGGCGGTTGCGGAACTGACCCAACGGGGCGTGGTGAAGGCTGGTGATCACGTTCTGATCACCAAAGGCGACTACGCCAACGCCCAAGGCGGCACTAACTCCCTTCGAGTCGTGTGTGTCGGTGAAGCCATTCGCTGAGTGAGGAAGCACTGATGAGTGAGATCAATTCAGCAGACCAGGGCGCGACACATCGCCTTGAAAGTGAATCGTGGCCAAGAGATTTCGATTTTCGTGAGCAGTACGCGGAGCAGCAGGAATTACTCAAGCCGCAGAGCGATGACACGTTAGCTCCGAACCATCCGAAGGGGGAAAAACATGCTTAACAAGAACAGCCAAATTCAACAAGTCAGTGCTCGGGAAATCCTAGACTCGCGAGGAAACCCGACTGTTGAAGCTGTGGTAACTCTCGCGAATGGAGTGACTGCTACCGCTAGCGTCCCCTCCGGTGCCTCAACTGGTTCACGTGAAGCACTTGAGTTGCGAGACAACGCATCGCGCTACATGGGCAAAGGTGTCATGCGGGCGGTCGAGAATGTAAACAACCCGATTCGCGAATGCTTGATCGGACTGGATGCATTGAATCAGCGCGAAATCGACAATGTCATGATCGCGCTAGATGGCACCGAGAGTAAGAGCATTCTGGGCGCTAACGCGATTCTTGCCGTTTCGCTGGCGACAGCTAAGGCGGCTGCCAAGGTTCAGAACATTCCCTTGTACGAACACTTGGCTGCGCTATACGGCTCGCCGGGTAAATTCAGCATGCCGGTTCCGATGATGAACATCATCAACGGTGGTGAGCACGCCGATAACAACATCGACATCCAGGAGTTCATGATTCAGCCAGTCGGAGCATCGTCGTTCCGGGAAGGGCTTCGCATGGGCGCCGAGGTGTTCCATTCCTTGAAGAAAGTTTTGTCGGAACGTGGCCTGAGTACTGCGGTGGGGGATGAGGGTGGTTTCGCTCCGTCACTGGCCTCCAACGAAGAAGCACTGGTTGTTATCAAGGAGGCAGTGAGTAGAGCGGGTTACGAACTGGGCAAAGACATTACCCTGGCACTCGATTGTGCGGCCTCGGAATTTTACGAGGGCGGTCAATATGTGCTTGCCGGTGAAGATCAGGCATTCAACTCGGCAGGCTTCGCCGAATACCTGGCGATGCTCTGTGACAAATACCCGATTATTTCTATTGAAGATGGGATGGACGAAAGCGATTGGGACGGCTGGGCAGGCCTGACTAAAAAGCTTGGTCATGTGCAATTGGTGGGTGACGACCTGTTCGTGACCAACACCAAAATACTGCGCGAAGGAATTCAGAAAGGGATCGGTAACTCGATTCTGATCAAGTTCAACCAGATCGGAACACTCAGCGAGACGCTGGACGCCATCCGCATGGCGCAGGATGCCGGTTATACCGCAGTGATTTCCCATCGTTCGGGTGAGACCGAGGACACCACAATTGCCGACCTCGCCGTCGCCACTTGCGCGGGTCAGATCAAAACAGGATCTCTGAGCCGCTCGGATCGTGTGGGTAAATACAACCGTTTGTTGCGCATTGAAGAGGCCTTGCAGGAGCGAGCGCCTTACAACACGGCCGCGCTTCTGAACAGGAAAGCCTGAATCATGCAGACCTCTTCGAACAAACAAAAATTGGTGATCGGCAATTGGAAAATGAACGGTAGTAGCGCTGCCAATGCGTCATTGCTGCGTAGCGTACTTCCTGTGATTTCACGCTTTGAAGGTGTCGAAATTGCAATTTGCCCGCCGTTTCCCTACCTGACCACCGTGGCTGATCTACTTGATGATTCAGACGTTTCGCTAGGCGCTCAGAATCTTAGCTCCCAGCTTTCAGGCGCTCATACTGGTGAGGTCAGTGCTTCGATGCTCCATGACATCGGCTGCCGCTTCGTGTTGGTCGGACATTCGGAGCGCCGCGCACTTTATTCAGAGGACGATGACCTTGTGGCAAAGAAATTTGCTACGGCGCTTCGTGCTGGGCTCATTCCGGTTTTGTGTGTCGGCGAAACACTCGCTCAGCGTCAGTGCGGCGAAACGGAAGGGATCGTCACTAGTCAGCTGAGTGCGGTACTGAAGGCTGTTGGCATTCAGAATTTGGCTAAAGGCGTTATTGCCTACGAGCCTGTCTGGGCCATAGGTACTGGCGAAACTGCGACGCCAGAGCAGGCGCAAGCAGTGCACCGACACATTCGGCAGTGGTTGGCTAACGAGGACCGCGCAGCCGCCGCTGATTGCCGGATTTTGTACGGTGGAAGTGTGAAGGCCGACAACGCAGAACAACTGTTCAAACAACCCGATATTGATGGCGGCTTGATAGGCGGAGCCTCTCTGGACTCGATGTCTTTCGCCGCCATTTGCTGGGCGGCTCAGGCCAATCCCACACCAGAATCTATTGCGGTCTGAATTCTTTTCAATGTGTAGGTGCTGCCTCCTTCATTTCTTTAGGGCAGTGCCAAGTGCAGGCACAGAGGTATAAAAAATGTCTTTAAACAATCGACTTGAAGCACTGTTTCCGAGCGCTGACGAAATCCCTGCCGCTTTCCGTCCAGGACCGGCTATCGAACAGCGCGACTATCTCGTCAATGGTGAGTTGCTGTTGTGGGACGGTCCATTAGCTCCGGTTCGTAGCCCTGTGTGCCTGAAGAAAGAGTCGGGACACGAGTCCGTCATTTTGGGTAGTACACCGCTTCTGGATGCACAGACTGCCATGACCGCACTGGATGCTGCGGTACAGGCATATGATCGTGGTCAAGGCGTTTGGCCGACCATGCGTGTGGTTGAGCGTATTCGCCACGTCGAGGCTTTCCTCAAGCGTATGCGCGAACAACGCGAAGCCGTGGTGAAGTTGTTGATGTGGGAAATCGGCAAAAACCTGAAGGACTCAGAGAAAGAGTTCGACCGTACTTGCGATTACATCGTTGACACCATCAATGCGCTCAAGGAACTGGATCGTCGCTCCAGTCGTTTCGAGCTTGAGCAAGACACGTTGGGACAAATCCGCCGCGTTCCTTTGGGCGTGACGCTGTGCATGGGGCCTTATAACTATCCCCTGAACGAGACGTTCACTACGTTGATCCCGGCTTTGATCATGGGCAACACCGTCGTGTTCAAACCCGCAAAGTTCGGTGTGTTGCTGATCCGGCCTTTGCTTGAAGCATTCCGCGACAGCTTCCCGGCTGGGGTCATCAACATCATCTACGGTAGCGGCCGAGAAACCGTCAGTGCTTTGATGGCCAGCGGTAAGATCGATGTCTTCGCTTTCATCGGTACCAACAAGGCTGCAAGTGATCTCAAGAAACTGCATCCGAAGCCGCACCGCCTGCGTGCCGCGCTCGGGCTAGATGCGAAAAACCCAGGAATCGTCCTGCCTGAGGTCGATTTGGATAATGCAGTCGCGGAGGCTGTGACCGGGTCGCTTTCGTTCAATGGTCAGCGTTGTACCGCACTAAAAATCCTGTTCGTTCATGAAAACGTCGTGGACGCTTTCCTGGATAAATTTCAGTCGAAGCTTGCCCAACTGAAGCCGGGCATGCCTTGGGAAGCAGGTGTGGCATTAACTCCACTGCCGGAGCCTGGCAAGACTGATTTTCTCACTGGTCTGGTAAACGATGCCGTGAGTAAAGGTGCCAAAGTAGTCAATGCTGGTGGCGGTGAGGTCTGCGAAACATTTTTCTACCCTGCCTTGCTGTACCCAGTGACTTCCGACATGCGGGTGTACCACGAAGAGCAATTCGGGCCTGTAGTGCCGGTGGTGGCTTATCGTGATCTGGAGACAGTCATCAACTATGTCCTTGACTCAGATTTCGGCCAGCAGCTGAGTATCTTCGGCAACAACTCGGCGCAGGTTGGACGCCTAGTAGATGCGTTCGCAAACCAGGTGGGGCGTATCAACATCAACGCACAATGCCAGCGTGGGCCGGACAGCTTTCCATTCAACGGGCGTAAAAACTCAGCCGAAGGGACGCTGTCCGTCGACGATGCCTTGCGGGTGTTCTCCATCCGAACGTTGGTCGCCACTAAGTTCCAGGAGAACAACAAAGAGCTGGTCAGCGACATCATCCGAAATCGTGAGTCGAGTTTCTTGACCACTGATTACATCTTCTAGGGGGAGTGATGACTACGCGCTCTTTGATTATTCTCGACGGTGTCGGCATTCGTCAGGCAACTGACTCGAACGCTTTTGCAGCGGCCAAAAAGCCAACATTTGATGCGCTGCTTGAGCGCTATCCGAACAGCCAGATCGAAACATCAGGTCTTGCAGTAGGCCTACCTCAGGGGCAGATGGGGAATTCCGAAGTAGGCCATATGAACCTGGGAGCAGGTCGGGTGGTGTACCAGAGCCTGACCCGGATTGATAAAGCGCTCGCGGATGGAGAGTTCTCTAGCAACCCACCGTTGCTGGAATTGCTCCAGGGAGTAAAGGCGCGCGATGGTGCTGTGCACGTCTTGGGCTTGCTGTCCCCTGGCGGTGTTCATGGCCATATCGATCAGATTGTCGCGGCATGCGGTTGCCTCGTTGAGCAGGGTGTCGAAAAAATCTATGTGCATGGATTTCTAGATGGCCGAGACACTCCGCCTAAGAGCGCGCAGACATCGCTGGATGCATTGGAGAGTGAGTTCGCTCGCTTGGGCGCGGGACGGATTGTCTCGTTGGTCGGTCGTTACTATGCAATGGATCGCGATAACCGCTGGCCGCGGATCGAAACCGCTTACCGCCTGATTGTTTCGGCGAATGCTGAACATCAAGTGGCAACCGCTACTGAAGCTTTGTCAGCGGCCTACGAACGTGGTGAATCGGATGAGTTCGTCAAGCCGACAACGATTGGGCAACCTGTCAGTGTCGGCCCCGATGACGCGATGATATTCATGAACTTTCGACCTGATCGAGCACGCGAATTGACCCAAGCCTTGATCAAGCCCGAATTCGAAGGGTTTGAACGACCTTTTGTTTTGCCAAAGGACCGGCTGCTGACATTGACCCGGTATTCCGAAGAGCTGGACTGCCCATGCGCATTCGCTCCGGAGGCGATCAGCAACAGCTTGGGGGAACACTTGGCCATTCTTGGGAAGACGCAATTGCGCATTGCTGAAACCGAGAAGTACGCCCATGTGACGTTCTTTTTCAACGGCGGTAGAGAGCAGCCTTTTGAGGGGGAGGAGCGAATCTTGATTCCTTCTCCTGACGTTGCTTCCTACGATCTTCAGCCTGAGATGAGCGCTCCCCTGTTGACGGACAAGTTGGTCAACGCTATCGCTGGCGGCGCATTCGATCTGATCGTTTGCAACTATGCCAACGGCGATATGGTGGGTCATACCGGCTCCTTTGATGCTGCCGTAAAAGCGGTTGAGGTGCTCGATGAGTGTCTGCGTCGGGTGGTGGAGGCAACCCTCGCCGCCGGCGGTGAATGCCTGATTACAGCTGACCACGGCAATGTCGAACAAATGCTCGACACCGAGTCTGGCCAAGCACACACAGCTCATACCTTGAATCCCGTTCCGCTGATTCTGGTCAGTGAACAACCTGGCCGAGAGGGACTGAAGAATGGCCGGTTGTGCGATATCGCTCCTACCTTGTTGCAGATGCTGAGCTTGCCGATTCCGTCTGAGATGGATGGCAACTCACTTCTTACCGTCTGATTGGCTTACAGGTGCCATCAGTGCATCGCCGCACCGACGATTGGTTTGGTCGCCCCCGTCGAGGCGATGTGGCTTAACACGACTCGCTCATTTGAGCATGCGGGCATTGCCAGTTTTGGTAGTGCCTTTTTTTCTGGGCAATCGAGAGTTATGAAGTTATGGAATGGTTTCTCAATCCGGAAATCTGGATCGCGTTTTTTACCCTGACAGTGTTGGAAATTGTTTTGGGTATCGACAACATCATCATGATTTCAATTCTGGTCAGCCGCATGCCGAAAGCAATGCAGCCGAAAACACGTTTTTTTGGCTTGGCCCTGGCCATGGTCACTCGCATTCTTTTACTACTTTCCATCACCTGGATCATGCGTCTGACTGCTGATCTCTTTCATGTCTTCGATCAAGGGGTATCCGGCCGTGACCTGATTCTCTTCTTTGGTGGATTATTTCTGTTGTGGAAAAGCAGCAGCGAAATTTTCCAAGAACTCGAAGGTGGGGAAGAAGGGGAGTCCGAGTTTGGTAAAAAGGGTGCTGGCTTTCTGAGCACCATCATTCAGATCGCGATCATCGATATCGTCTTTTCTCTGGACTCGGTCATCACTGCGGTAGGTATGGTTTCCCACGTGCCAGTGATGGTCGCGGCCATTGTCGTCGCCGTGCTGATCATGATGCTGGCAGCTGGCGCGATCAGCGCGTTTATCGATAAGCATCCTAGTTTGAAAATGCTTGCGTTGGCGTTTTTGATTGTTGTTGGTTTCGTACTCATCGCAGATGCAATGGGGCAGCATGTGCCCAAAGGTTATGTTTACTTTGCCATGGCTTTTTCGCTTGCGGTGGAGGCTTTGAACATTCGCTTCAGAACGCTTAAACCTGCATAAATACGCGACAACAGGGCATGGACGCCTACTTCAGCAAGCCTTGTCTGCGATAGAAATCGGACAGCGAGGGCAATAGCTATCGCTATTTCCAAGCCATCAATTCATGGGGTTGGCGGCACCGTTGGTAGGATCCCCTTCAGAAAGCATTTTCTTGAGACATTCACGCTCTTCAATTCCAGGTAACAGACCAGAAGTCGTTGCCTCCATCACAGTCATTCCTTCTGCATTCGTTATGCGGACTTCTGCTTTTGCGTGGCCGCGATCATCGATGTCAGCGATGAGCCAGTTGCAGGTGATCTGGTCTCCCGCGTAAACCGGTCGTTTGAACACGAAACTCATTCCGGTTGCCAGCCACCCGATTTGCCCGCCTATTTCGGTGAGGAGACTGGCTGTCAGAAGTCCATGGGCAATGGGCGCCTTGAAACTGCGAAGCTTCGCGTAGCGTTCATCGAAGTGGATTGGATTGTAGTCTCTCGAAATCTGCGCGAATTGACGAATATCATCATCCGAAAAAAAGCGGACTATCGCGAACCTGTCTCCGACCTGGAGGCCTTCGACAGCACGTTCTCTTAGACTTTTCATGACGACACCTTGGATGATGCAGGTAGACGGTTAAAAGGTATGTTCGGGACCTGGAAATGTTCCCGCATTCACCTCAATTGCAAAGTCCTTTGCTGCTGTGTGAAGCACTGAACGGAGATCGGCGTACTGTTTAACGAACCGTGGCATGCGCCCGCTACGCAAGCCCACCATGTCCTGCCACACCAGCACCTGAGCATCGCATTGGTTGCCTGCGCCAATCCCGACCGTAGGAATTGAAACTGCTTCAGTGATCGCTCGACCCACATCTCCCGGTACCATCTCAATCAAAATAGCGAATGCGCCCGCTGCTTCAAATTCCTTGGCAACGTCTATCAGACGCTGTGCATCTTCGCCCCGGCCCTGAACGCGGTAGCCACCCAGTTGATGTTCCATCTGAGGTGTGAAACCAATGTGCGCCATGACGGGTATGCCTGAGCTAACAAGCTTCTCGACCTGAGGCAGCATTTCGATGCCCCCTTCGAGTTTGACCGCATGCGCACCGGCCTCTTTCATGAAGCGCACTGCCGTGTGGAAGCATTGCTCCGCAGATGCCCGATAAGAGCCGAAAGGGAGGTCGGCAATCACCAGTGCCCGCCGTGTCGAGCGGCTGACGGCGCGAACCAGAGGAATCAGTTCGTCTACGGTGACGGATAGCGTTGAGTCATTGCCGTAGACATTGTTGGAGGCGGAGTCGCCCACCAGTAGGACGGGGATTCCTGCCTCTTCGAAAATTGCGGCGGTGTACATGTCATACGCAGTGAGCATCGCCCATTTTTGACCTTCAATTTTCATCTGCTTCAGATGCGGAATTCGGACTCTTGTCGTCGGTTCGGCGTTGCCATAGGGGGAGGGCTGATCGCTCATGTGGTTCTCTCGCTGAAAAATGAATTAACCGAGCATCTGCTCGCTGAGCAAAACGACGGCGATGATGATCATGGCCGCTCCGGAGATACGGCTGACGAATCGAGCCGCGGCGGGACGTGCTTGCAGTACGGCCTGAGAGCCAAATCCGACCAGCAGATAGATCACGCCGCAACTGACGGTATGGACAAGCCCCAATGCAAGCATCTGCGTCGACACAGGCCAGTCATCGGCAGCGTTGGTGAATTGAGGCAGTAGCGCCAGGAACAGTAGAAACACCTTCGGATTGAGACCGCTCACGCAAAGCCCTTTGAACGCCCAGTGCTTCCATGAGCCCGATGCCTGAATGTCATCTGCGTGGGGTGTAGCGGGGCAGGCAAGCATGTTGATGCCCAACCACAGTAGATAACCTGCACCAGTAACGGTAAGTGTCGACAAGGCAACAGGGTGGTTCGCCACCAGCGTGCCGACGCCACCGGCAACAATCATCGTTGCGATCAAGTGACCGGACAATAGCCCGCCCACGGCGGGTATAACCACCCGGCCCCGCAACCCAGCCGAAATGGCGTACGCCCAATCAGCGCCCGGTGTGATGACGAACAAAATCGACACGGCCCAGAAGGCCAAGAGAATGCTTAAGGACATGGCGCTTGCCATTCCCGCAGATGACAAACAGCGTTCTGCATCGTGCCGCTCCAGTAAGTATTGGTACGAGGAAGAATAAGTAAATCTTGTTAGAATTAGTTTTCAAAAATAGTTATGAAGCTGTTTGGAAATGGGAGATTCTTCTACGTGGATAGGATTGATCGCAAGATTCTTTCTGAATTGCAAAAGGATGGTCGCCTATCTGTCACGGAGCTTGCCGAACGCGTGGGGCTGAGCCTTTCCCCTTGTCATCGACGGGTACGTGCATTGGAAGAGTCGGGTGTCTTGCTCGGCTACCGGGCACAACTGGACCCGTGTGCATTGGGTCTCAACTTCTCTGCCATGGTATTTGCCACGTTGCGTGAGGGGGGCAGGCAGGCTGTCGAAGCATTTGAGTCGGCGCTCATTGATATCCCGCAAGTGGTCGATGCCCAGCGGTTATTTGGCGAGCCGGACTACCTGCTGCACGTCATCACCCAGGATCTGCCGGCCTTTCAAAGGCTCTACGATGAGAGCCTTTCGGCATTGCCTAATGTTCAACGATTGACCTCAACGCTTGTTATGAAGCGTGTCGTACAGGATCGACCTCTGCCGCTGTAGCATGAAATGCGGTTGAAGAAATCTGCGACCTTAATCTGCCGAAGGTCCGCTTTTGGCCGTTTGTTGCCTGTCGCGACCGGCTGAAAACGGCCGTTTTCTGCCTGACAAGGACGCTGAGCGACCCATATCAACAATTTGATAACTCCAGAAAGTTACGAGTATATTCATGGCTGAATAAAAGCCGCCCAGCGAGCGCCAACCATTCGGCGTTTGCATCGACCTGTCACACCAGTGCTGTCTAAGCTCTGATTTACCGGAAATTACTCCGGGTAATTCAAGGAAGGTGTGGCATGACATTATTGAAGTTCTGCACGTCCATTTTGTTGCTTACTCTGGCAGGTTGCTCGACCAGCGGCTCTTACCAACCGCCACCAGTGCCTGCGTCCGCAGTGACGCTCAATGATGAGCAAATCCACGGCACCATGATGGGCAAGAAGTTGTACGGAACCACTCGGGAAGGCAGTCATCCGTATTCGATCAGCTTTTTTCCTGATGGAACAGACGTGTTCGAGATGGCGCCAAACCCACCGGAAAAAGAACGCTGGACGCTCAGCAAGGGTGTTGTTTGCGTCATACCGAAAGACTACCCCAAGGAATGCAGCGAGGTGAAGGTGGCTAATAATGAGTACTGGTTTGTCGACCCGAAAAGTGGGAAAGTCAATGCCCACTTGAAGCTCAAGCCATGATCTGCGGTTCGTGTCGGGTCGGTGCATGCCAGTCATTTCATGGACGAGCAATGCCCCGACTTCGCCGAAGGACCGCTCAATCCGCACGGCGTCGAAATGCTGTCTGTGGACATGGATGCGGCTGCTGTGATGATGCCCAGCAACCACCCCATGGCCAAGCTGGAGATCGTGGCGCCAAGCGATTTTGAAGGGCAGCGATTTGTCGCGCCGCGTCCAGTGTCAATTTTTTCTTCCGGGGTGCAGATTGCCCTGGCTCAAGTCCCTCGAGTCACTCAGCTGGAGACGAGTTTGTCTTATACCGCTTGCGCACTCGTTGCCCAAGGGCTCGGCGTGAGTATCGTTGATCCACCCACAGCGTTTGATTTTGTGGGGAAGGGACTCGAAATGCGCCCGCTCTCGGTGAAGGTTGATACTGGCTTCCTTGTCATCCGTTCCAGCAAAAGCTCTCAGCAGGCGTTAACAGAGGAGTTTTCTAATCAGTTCCTGGCGTTCTACAAAAATGGCTGGATGGACCTACCTGTTTGAATCGCCCCGGATTCTCTAGACACCTTGGCGTTGGTGACCGTAGTCTGCGCCGGGGCAGTCGGTTGCATTGGGGTTTCGCTCACTCTTTGAGGAAACAAAGCTACCTTGCAAGTAAACGATTTCATCTCTTAGGTGGGCAAACAAAACCCGCTCATGGCCGGATTTTGTTTGTTTGTGTTCAACTCATTGCAATGCGTTGCAGAATGCGTGAATAGCGTCGCAAGCTTTGCGTAACGAGGTGTCGTCCAGAGCATAGGCAATGCGAATATAGGGGCCAAGGCCGAATGCACTGCCATGAACTACCGCCACATCGGCTTCGTCTAACAATGCGTGAGCGACATCCTCATCGGTATGCAACACGCGACCACCTGGAGAGGTACGGCCGATTAGTCCTGCACAGGAAGCGAACGCATAGAACGCCCCGGCGGGACTAACGCATCTAAGACCTGGCGTGTCGTTCAATAGCGCAACCATCAAATCACGGCGCTTCTGAAAAACAGCACGGCTTTCTTGGATGAAATCCTTCGGGCCTTCCAACGCGGCGAGTGCAGCCTGCTGCGAGATCGAGCTGGCTCCAGAGGTTTGTTGCCCCTGCAGCTTTTCCATCGCTTCCAACAACCAACTCGGCCCTGTGGCAAAACCGATGCGCCAGCCGGTCATTGCATACGCCTTGGAAACACCGTTCATGGTCAAAGTCCGCGATGCTAGTCTCGGTTCGACTTGAGCCAGGGTCAGGAACGCTTGATCGTCGAAGATCAGATGTTCGTAGATGTCATCAGCCAGAATCAGCACGTGAGGGTGTGCCAACAAGACATCGGCCAGGGCGTGCAACTCATCCCGGCTGTACACCGCGCCTGTCGGGTTAGACGGCGAATTGAGGATCAGCCAGCGGGTCTGCGGGTTGATCGCCTCGGCCAGTGCGGCGGGTGTCAATTTGAAGTCAGTTTCGGCATCGCACGTCACGATCCGTGCTTCACCGCCGCACAGTTGAACCATTTCCGGGTAACTGACCCAGTACGGTGCCGGCACGATGACCTGGTCACCTTCGTTGAGGGTCGCGGCCAAGGCGTTATAGATCACCTGCTTGCCACCGTTACAGACGAGGGTGTCTTGCCAGGTGACGTCCAGGCCGTTCTCGCGACGAAATTTGGCGGCTACCGCCTCTCGCAGTGAACGCACGCCGGCGACTTGGGTGTAGCGAGTATGGCCGTTTTCAATAGCTTGAATCGCCGCGTCACGCACATGTTTAGGTGTATCAAAGTCAGGCTCTCCGGCGCAGAGTGAAATGATTTTTGCACCTTGCGCCCGGCGCTCAGCCACCCGATCAATGATTCGGTATGTTGCGGAAGGTTGTGCATCCGCCAGTCGCTGATTGAGCCGCTGGATATCGGGTGTCATGCGCGAGTTCTCCACTCTGTCAGGTTCATCAGTTCAAGAGTCGATCGGCCTTCGGTTAATGACTGCATCATCTGAGCTTCCTTGCTAGCTCGAGCTTCGCCCTCAGCAAAGGTACGGGGTGCATCTGCAATCGGGATGACGATCACGCCATCATCGTCGGCAACCACTACATCGCCCGGAGCCACCCAGGCTCCTGCGAAATTGAAAGCTTGCCCGACAGACGGCGCGCTCGCCTTGACAGTGCCTTTGACTGAAATACCGCGGGCGAATACGGGAAACTGTCGCTTTTTCAAGGCCGCGATATCACGAACGCCACCATCAATTATCAAGCCGACCACTCCAGCCGCCTCGGCCGCTACGGTGAGCACTTCGCCCCAGTAGCCTGCGATAAAATTACCAGTACCGACGACCAGCACGCTGCCACGAGGTACGCGCTCCATGGCCAGGTGCAGAGACAGATTGTCACCTGGTGAACACTCCAGCGGGTAAGCCGGCGCGGCGATAAAAGCGCCATCCCAGACAGGGCGAATTGCACTGTCCACCGCGCACGGTAGATGGGAGGCTTCAAACAGTGTTGAACTGCCCAACACTTTTGCCCGTTCGTTGAAATTCAGGGGGAGAGTGAGCGTTGTCATCTGATTTTCCTCTGCAGGCCGTGGTAGCCCAGCGCATCGCGGGCTTCTTTAAGGGTTTTTCCTTGACCAATCATCGTGCGAATGTCGGCTTCAACAGCTTCGATTTGGCGGGCACAGGCCGCCACTTCAGCGGCCCGATCGCGCGGCACTATCACTACGCCATTTGCGTCAGCGACAACGATGTCTCGGGCGCAGACCCGTGCAGTGCCAATCGACACTGGCTGATTGACCGACTGAACCTGTACTCGGTCTTTGCCTGTGCGCATGAAACGGCCCTTGCTAAATATCGGATAACCGTCGCCCAGAGCTTTGTTAACGTCACGGCACACACCATCGATTACCGTGGCGGCAATTTTTCGGCTACCGGCGTACTGGGTCATGATGTCGCCCCAGACCGTGCAGTCAGTGCGGCCGCCATTGTCGATCACCACTACATCGCCTACGGCTACGTCTTCGATGAAGTCTCCTACGGTGCCGGGTGGCACGCTCGCCGAGACGTACTGCACGGTGAACGCCTGGCCGACGATGACCTTGCTGTAGTTGTCGAGTGGCGCTATGCCGAGGCATTGACCTGGTAGGCCGAGCTTGTCCATGGCATCGGAGACCCCAGGTGTGTCGAGCCCCTTGAACATGGCAATCAGTGCTAGATCATCGTTGTTCATCAGGAACGCTCCACGTGAATAGCTTCGAACTGGGTGTCATGCATGACTTCGGCCACTGAGCGTCCGCTGCGAACAGCTTCAACCATGCCGTCCTGGCGGCGGGCAATACGCTCGCCGAGATCCACAACCTTCTCGATGTAAGCCTGGGGCACGAACACGGTGCCGCATTGATCGGCGATGACGTAGTCGTCTTCACTGACCTCGACGCCGGCGACGTTGATCGTCACGGCGGCGTCGATCTGAACCACTCGGTTACGAGCGCTGATCATGGTGACCCCACGGCCAAAAACCGGGTATCCAATCGATTCGCTGCCGTCGATGTCACGACTGAAACCGTCGATGACAGTGCCGCGTACCTGCTTGCACGCCGACGCATTGGCGAGAATATCGCCCCAACAGGATATGCCTTCGATACCACCGGCAATCACCAACACACGATCGTCGGTGTCGATCTGTTCAACCACGGGGGTAATCAGGTGGACAGTGGGGGCGTTGTCAGATTTAGGTGCGAGCAAAACGGTACTGGCTCGACCGACGATTTTCGGGCAATTCCACAGCGGGCGTAGCCCGACGGTGGCACCCGGCAGGCCGAGGAAGTCGAGCGCGTCGGACACCGTATTGGTATCTAGAGTTGCCAAGCGATCCAGCAAACTTTTATTGGTCATGGGGAAGCCCCTTTAGTGGCGGAGGCTTCCAGTGTCAGTTAGACAATTTGATAGGTATATTACTAATCACAGAAGTATCAGATACGTTAAACCTATGGATTAATCATGATCAATTTCCGTCTGATCCGTCACCTCTGGCTTTTTCTTGCCGTTGCCGAAGAGCAGAACTTTGGGCGTGCTGCCAAGCGCCTAGGCATGTCTCAACCACCCCTGAGCGAACAGATACAGGTCCTGGAGCAAGCGCTGAAGGTCACGCTATTCGAGCGATCTCGACGCGGAGCGAAATTAACGCCAGTGGGGGCGGCAATTTTGCCTGCGGTGCGCAAATTCGCTGAGCAACTCGAGCGATTGGAGTTGGCGGTGGAAGAAGCAGTGGCGGGGCAGTCGGGGATGTTGACTATTGGCGCGATATCCACAGCGATGTTCGACGTTTTACCGGGCCTGATCGAGCAATTGAAAAACGATTACCCGCACTTGACGGTATCCGTGCGGGAAATCGACAGCGTCGAGGCTGTTCCAGCACTTGAGGCTGGAGACATCGACCTGGCATTCGCCCGACTGGACGGTGATCTCGGCGGGTCGGTCGATTCACTGCCGCTTCTGGAAGATCGCCTGGTAGTAGCCTTACCGAGCGATCATGCCTTAGCTTCACGCACGCGAATCAGCCTATCCAGTTTGTCCAACGAGCCCTTGGTGATGTTTGCCCGAAAAGTAAGTCCGGTGTATTTCGACAATTTGATCGCCACCTGCCGAGCCAGCGGTTTTTCCCCTCGCGTGTTGCATGAAGTACGTTCAGTCGCTTCGCAGATTGCTTTTGTCAGCTATGGCCAAGGTATCGCATTGGTACCGGCGTCACTAAAAAAAATGGCACCCAATAACGTCGTATTTCGACCGCTGAGCCAGAAGCTAAATGTCGTAACCACTGCGGTGGCCTGGAATGCAGTTCGGCCCAATCCACTGGTAGAGGAAGTCGTTGCACGGTTTCGGGCGAAGGCGTGAGGAGATAAGGAACGCGAAAACTTGCTGATAGGTTTAGCGTATCAAAGCCTTCCACAATCAGGATTTTACAGAACGTACGAATCCCTTGAAATTGCATACCTGACTGTCAGCAACTCTCATGTGGCGGTATTTTTTTCGTTCAAGGAGCTATTTACGTGTCCTCATCCGAAACGTTCACTCACACGCAACTCCCTTTGACGGTAGAGGGTGTCCAGCTGAACATCGCCGCCATTCACAGGAAGGGTGACTTGGCGCCGATTGTATTCCTGCATGGTTTCGGTTCGACTAAAGAGGATTATGCCGATATCGTGCTGCAGGCGGAGTTTATCGGTCATCCCTTCATAGCCTACGACGCCCCCGGATGCGGTGAAAGCCAGTGTAGTGACCTTTCCAAGGTTTCCATCCCATTTTTGATGCAGGTGGCACTGCAGGTGCTGGAGCTTTTCGATATCGAGCGCTTCCATCTGGTCGGTCACTCCATGGGTGGATTGACTGCTCTGATGCTGGCCCATCAGTTCCCGGAGCGGGTAATCACTTTCGTCGATATAGAGGGCAATATTGCTCCGGAGGATTGCTTCCTCAGCCGTCAGATCGTCGACTATCCGAGTAATGATCCTGAGACATTTTTCGCGGCCTTCATCGAACGTACCAGGCACACCCCGGCATATGCCAGCGCATTGTATTCGGCGAGTTTGAGACACAAGGTGCGTGCAGAGGCAGTGCGAGGGATTTTCGAGTCGATGGTCGATCTGTCCGACAACGCCGATCTGATGGGTAAATTTCTTGGCTTGAAGTGCCCGCGAATGTTCATGTACGGCGAGCAGAACGCTTCACTGTCCTATCTTCCGCATATCCAGGCTCAGGGCGTACGCCTAGCGCAAATTCCCGCCTGCGGACACTTTCCCATGTATTCCAACCCTATCGCGATGTGGAGCCAAATCGCTGATTTCCAGACCAGCAATCAATCCGGATAAGTCTGGTCGTCTTGAACGCTCCCTAGTTTTTCGCGGGAGTCTTACAGGCTTGGCGCCTGCAACTCAAAAAGCAAGTTTTGCTATTTCACGTGCCCCCTTGCGGTGCCTCGTAAGGGAGCGTGCACGCTTGAAATCTATAACAACAAGAGGTTCAAATCATGCTTGAAGTCATTAATAGCTTTCTTTCCGGAAAGCTCCTGATCGTGCTCATCGTAGGCTTGGGTGGCTACTTTACCGTTCGTTCGCGCTTTGTCCAGTTTCGACACTTCTTGCATATGTTCAGCGCCTTTGGCGATAGCGTAAAGAAGAGTGCTGGTCAGATCAGCTCATTCCAAGCACTGATGCTCAGCCTGGCGGGCCGCGTAGGTGCAGGCAATATAGCCGGTGTAGGATTGGCGGTGACGTTGGGTGGTCCTGGCGCGGTATTCTGGATGTGGGTGACCGCGCTAGTGGGCATGTCCACAAGTTTCTTTGAATGCAGTTTGGGACAGCTGTATAAACGGTGCGATTCAAAGGGGCAGTTTCGCGGTGGGCCGTCGTATTACATCCAGTACGGATTGAAACAAGCTTGGCTCGGAAAAATTATGGCCTTGTTGCTGCTGGTAACTTTCGGTTTTGCATTCAACGGGCTGCAATCTCACGCCGTGACTCACTCGCTGAATAATGCGTTCGGCTTCTCCACTACTTACTCCGGTGTGGTGATTGCAGTATTGCTTGGCTTAGTTTTTATCGGCGGAATCAAACGTATCGCTGCCGTTTCGGACTTGTTGGTGCCTGTAAAGACCTTGGCCTACATCGGCGTTACCGTATATGTGATTGTGCTTCAGTTTGATCATGTCCCTGGCATGCTGATGACAATCTTTAAAAGCGCCTTCGGTCTAGATCAGGCATTTGCCGGCCTGGTCGGCAGTGCCATTGTCATGGGCGTGAAGCGTGGCGTGTTTGCCAACGAGGCGGGACTGGGCAGTGCTCCGAATGTAGCCGCTGTGGCGAACGTCGATCACCCAGCTGCACAAGGGGTGGTTCAAGCGTTCAGCGTTTTTCTAGACACCTTTGTGATCTGTACCTGCACGGCGCTGCTGATTCTTCTGTCGGGCTTTTACACGCCAGGTTTCGAAGGTGACGGCTTGGTACTGACACAGAACGCACTCTCGGCAGTGGTCGGAGACTGGGGGCGCACGTTCATCAGCGTGGCGTTGGCTCTATTTGTCTTCACTTCGATCCTATACAACTACTACTTGGGCGAGAACAATCTGCGTTTTTTGCTGGGTGACAAGCGCGCTGCGATTATTGTTTATCGTGGTTTGGTGTTGCTGCTTATCCTCTGGGGGGCTGTCCAGAATCTGGATACGGTTTTCGCCTTCGCCGATATCACCATGACGTTGCTAGCCTTTGTGAATCTGATCGCCCTCGCGTTGTTGTTCAACGTCGGCCTGCGTTTGCTGTGTGACTATGATCAGCAACGTGAAGCCGGTATCAAGACGCCAGTTTTCGATTCCAGTAAGTTCAAGGATCTTGACTTAGATTTTCAGGCATGGCCGCCTCGGGCAACACTGAACAACAATATTTCTGAGCCTGCAACTCAGCCAGTTGCATCCGCATTGCACAGATGAATTCAGGCGTTCCATTCGGGTAACTAGGTTCTTCCTTGGCCAATCTCGAGCCTTGGCTGAGCAGGTGATACACGCAAAAAGGGCCCTTGAACGGCCCTTTTTGTTAGTTTTTGAATGCTATTTTGTCGGCGCTGATTGAAAAACCGGCCCCCACCCCTGCCGATTGAAAATTGATGCTGTCCATTTGCAGCCGCAATACAGCTCGCCCATGGGGCTGTTCGCCAGGTCGAGATAGATCTTCTGCTTTGCGATGACCTTGGCTTCGGAAAAGGTCTATGGAAGGCTTGAAAAGGCGAGGGAAATTACGGAGAGGGTCAGTGCTATTACGGAAAGCAGTTTTTTCATTGGTAAGTACTAGCTAATCAGGGGGACATTGTGCACACGACGCCCACGCCCACTGCAGTATTTGCTAAGGAAAATGCTACTTCGATAAATGCCTCCAGCGCCTTGTCTTCCAGTATCTCAATAGAGACGTGGCCGAAGCGTTTGGGCAACCAAATGATGCGTGCCCCAGACAGAGATTGCAGGTTCGCACGAGCTAATGGCTTTCCATTTTCGTCTTCTGGCTGAACGCCTGCAGCCATCAATTCGTCATAGGCTTTCTCGATGTTCGATGTCGAGTAGCAGTGGCGGTGAATCATTCCTTCACCCGACGTATCCAATAGCTCTTTCAGGTTTCCCGCCAACGGCTGTACCAACATGAACCGCTCTTGGCCGATCAGCGCAATCGCATTGTGCACATGCAGACCATCTCGTTCCCAGACGACGTTATGGAGGTCCTAGCGTTAAGTACCTACGCGTAGAAAGCACAGGCTTCGTCGAGATTCTTGACCAGTACATCTAGGTGACTCAATTTCAGATCCATTTGCAGCCCTCCTGTTGAACCCGCGACGATAGTAAACACCACATGCTCAGAGTTCGATGAGTTTTCGTGGAGAAACCTTTGTTGATGTTGAGGCGCCACTCCAGTGGTATCTGCATAGCCTCTGATTGTGAAGTCAACGAATGACTACTCTGGTCGTTTGCTGTCTGTCACGAGCCTTGCATTTCGCTGATTGCGGCCTGTCAGGAAGAAGTCATTCCGGTGTCATCAACACCGCGAGCACTATATTCATGAGTCCTTCATTCCTGCTAAGGGCGGTCAGCGCGCAGTGAGCATCGTCTCCAATCTCATCTGAAGTCGCGCTACTCGAACCCTGCAATCGGTTAAGCAATACGTAAGCCTAGCTCTGCCAGCAGGACTGCTGCTTGTAATTTGGAAATGATTGCTCCCTTGAACTGCTGTGCATTCTTCAAATGTAGGCCTTGCAGGTTTACCTCGCGCAAGTCTGCATTGAAGAATTTCGCACCATTGACCCTCGTATGACTGAGGCTTCCACCTTCAATAAATACGGCCTCGCGAAAGTCGCAATCGCTTAGGTCGGCATCGGAAAAGTCCAAGTTTCTCAGGGTTGATTTGTAGAATGAAATCCCTGTTAAGGCGCTGCTGACGAGCAAGCAGTCATTGAAGCTCAGTCCCAGTGTGGATGCAGAGGAAAAATTCGCTCCTGTCAGTTTGCACCCTTCAAAATGGACTTGAGAAAGCGTTGAGCAATACCACGTGCTGTTGTTCAGGTCACAGCTGCGAAACTGGCTGTCGGTCACACGTGCCGAGCTCCAGTTCACCAATGTGCCTCGGCATCCCACCCATAGGGTATTTTCAAGCTGGGCAGCGGTAAAGTCAGCATGTCCTATTTGGCAGCGCTCGAATGTGCAGTCGCTGAAATCGAGTCTGGACAGATCCAATTCTCCAAGATCCACGCCAACGAAGCAGATAGGAAGTGTCCGACGCTCCAGGATTGACTGAATTTCAGGGCGGCTCAGGCGCTCGGTGGTAACGATGTGTGGCGTCAGCCGGTCATGCATGCGTCTTTCCTTTCTGAATGAGATTTATCACGTCGAATTCCAGCAGATCGTTCGATGCGCATTGTAATATTAGAATTCTAGTTCGACTATATTTCCGTGCCACTTCAAGTGTGTGGTAGTGCTTGAGCCGCGAGAATTTCCAAAAATAATGAAAAGGTCCAAGCTTGATTTTACCCCTCCAGGCGTCCAGCGCCGCAGGCGCTGACGTACGAAACGAAGCCTTCCGTGAGCCCAGTCGGAGCGAAGGTGAGCACAACCGTGAATTAACCAGTAAGCCGCCTCGCTTCTATGCCATAGGACTTTTCGTTGGCATTGCAGGGAATGCCTCGGCACTGTTCACACCCATCTCGGTTGGTCTGTCACTCAAAGTCAACGCACTGGGTAGGCGAGATTGAGCGCTTGGGGGCCTTGAGTATTGTTTTGGGGGGCGGTGCATTCGTTGCACTCATCTCAATCCCTCTTTTCTGGAGCCGTGCTGCACTCAAAGGGGGCTGTCTCTCAAGTGGTTTTTGATTCGCCGACTCGTTCGTATTAACCCACGTTATTGTCGCTCTTGATGTGATGCAGGGACCATGTGAGCAAATGTCATTTGACGAACTAGAATTTTAATTCTATAAAATGCGCCTTGATCGGGCTTCGTAATTGAGTCGCTCGATCCGTCTATAAATCTACCAACAGGACACATCATGTTTCGCTACTTTCCCACCAACTATGTCTGGAATCTGTCCGTGGATTTGGCGCTCGAGATGGGCGGGCGCATTGGCGAGATCGAGGCGATGTGCGCTCCGCTGCACGATGCTGCGCGTCAGCCTGACGCTGCCGGCACTCAGGCCTTTCGAGACACCTGGTCGAGCATGGCTGACAAGTTGAGTGGTCTGGCACGGGAAGACGAGGCTGCACAGCGCTTGTTCTCCGCGGGCGAAAAATACAACCGGGCAGCGACTTACTACCTGACCTGCGAACGACTGCAGGCTCATGGTGCGCCGGGCCGGGAAGCGCTCTATTTCCGATTTCTGGATACCTTTGCTCGAGGTATCCAGTTGTCTGGCGAGAATTGTAAGCGCGTTGAAATTCCCTATGAGGGCACGCATTTGTCAGCGCTCTTTGTCCAAGCAGAAGGAGTGAGTGGTCCGGCCCCTGTGCTGGTACAGGTTAATGGTCTTGACTCGACCAAGGAGATGAAATATCGCGTTGGTTTGCCAGCCTGGCTCGCCAAACGTGGAGTGTCGTCCCTGATTGTCGACCAGCCAGGAACGGGTGAAGCGCTGCGCCTGCAAGGCCTGACTGCTCGCTATGACAGCGAGCATTGGGCGAGTCGTGTCGTCGACTATCTCGAGACTTGTCCTCAAGTGGATGCCAGCCGTATTGGCATGGAAGGTGTCTCTCTCGGGGGCTACTACTGTCCCCGTGCCGTCGCCTTTGAGCCTCGCTTTGCTTGCGGTGTTGTATGGGGCGCCAACCACGACTGGCGAGATGTACAAAAGCGACGTTTAGAGAAGGAAGGCGATTTCCCTGTACCGCACTATTGGTCCCATGTCTGCTGGGTGTGGGGCGCCAGGGACATCGATGATTTCATGTCGATTGCCGAGAGTGTTCATCTTGATGGGGTGCTGGAGCGCATCAAGGTGCCGTTTCTGGTTACCCACGGCGAAAAAGACTCTCAAATTCCCCTTAAATGGGCGCATCGCACCTATGAGCAGCTGGTGAACAGTCCAGATCGTCAGTTAAAAATTTTCACCGAGCGGGAAGGGGGCGTGCAGCATTCGAGCTTCGATAACAGCATCAATGCTGGTCATTACATCGCTGATTGGGTGGCCGAGACATTGGGCGGCCGCACGTTCTGATTCACTTTAGATCTTGAGAACAACAACATGAAAATTATCGGACCAGATTACTTGGTGTTCGGCGTTGATGACGTTGAGTCCTGCGCTCAGTATTTGACTGACTATGGCCTCGTCTCAGATGGAAAAGGTTACTTTGCGGCGTTGGATGGTACCGGTGTGCGTCTCTGTCATCGCGACGATCCTGGCTTGCCTGCGTCTATGCAGACCGCCTCTCAATTGCGTGAGACGGTATATGGGGTTGCTGATGAAGGCAGCTTGCAGGCAATCGAAATTGAGCTGAAAAAGGATCGCGAAGTTATTCGCGGTGCTGATGGCGTATTGCGTTGTGTGGATGATATGGGTTTCGCGCTGGGATTTCAGATCAGTTGCCGGTGTGTCATTGATTTGCCGGGAGAGAGATCCAATGCTCCTGGTGACACTGCGGGCCGCGCGATCAATCAACTGGGGGCCCGTGCTGACATGCCAGCGTTGCCTCGCAGCCTGTCTCACGTGGTCTACTTCGTGCCGGATTACGCCAAAGCTGAAGCGTTCTACGCGCGTATTGGTTTTGTGTGCACAGATCGCTTTGTTGGGGTTGGGCCATTTCTGCGCCCGGCCGGTACACAGGATCACCACACGTTGTTTCTCATCCAGACGCCACCGTTCATGAAAGGGATTGAGCACTTCACCTTCCACATGGGAGGGCCCACCGAAGTGATGATGGCGGGCACCCGGATGGTGGAGAAGGGTTATCAGTCATTCTGGGGGCCTGGGCGTCATCAGTTGGGCTCCAACTGGTTCTGGTACTTCAACAGCCCACTGGGTTGCCATGTGGAGTACGACGCCGACATGGACCTGCACGACGAAACCTGGACTGCGCGTGTCTCCACGCCGGGCGCTGACAACTCCCAGTATTTCCTATTTGCCTACCACGAGAAGTGGGCGCCGGGAGGCCCACTGCCCAAGGTGCAGAACTGAGCGATCGGGGGTCCATCGTGCTTTGTCATATCAATGCATTGATCGAGGGCACAGCGCGAGGATTCGACCCTCATGGCATCGGTCAGGATAGTGTGGTCGTTATACTCCATGAGCAGCAGGTATTTGCGTATCGCAATGCCTGCCCTCATTTGGATACGCCGCTGGCCTGGCGCAAGGATGCTTACCTCAACGCTGCCCAAGATCGAATCGTTTGCTTCGCACATGGAGCGCTGTTTGAAATTCGAACCGGACGTTGTGTGCTTGGCCCTTGCCTTGGGCAATCACTGCACGTGCTGCAGGTTATTGTGGATGACGACGGCATGATCCATCTTCAGTAGTACCTGTGCGGGACGTGCCGTGATGTTGGGCTTTTAAAAGCGCCCCCCTGAGCTGGGATGTTCCCTTCAAGTACAGGCGTGAGCGTTTGGCTCAAAGCGGTGACGCTTCACTGATTTGGGAAGAGCACAGGGCTGGTAGAGAAATTGGCTATGGCCAGATGGAAAAGCTGGGCAATATGGAAATTCTGCCTGCCTTTGGTTTCTGGGTGTCGTGCTTTCCCTAGAAGTTCAAGCAGGCCTCCGCAGGATTTGTGCGAGCAGTTGCCATTCTGGAATCGTGATGCAGTCGCCAGTTTGCCATTAGCTGGCAGGTTGGCGAAGAAAACCAAAGCACATGATGCCCAAGTCGTGCTTTAACTGGTCCCAATCACCTTCGCCGGCAGCGTCAGCAGCAGATCCCAGGCCCAGGAAGCGCGCAAGCGCTGCGTACGCGATCGAGAAGCAAGCGCTCACGGCATGTTCAGGGTCGGGGTGCTGGATGTCTTCACGAGAATGCAAGAGCAGGCTCTGAAATGCGTGTGCAGCCTTCAGGTGAGTCGCTTTGCCGCATTTTGCGACTCGTGGATCGAAGGCGCGGGTCATGAACGGCTTCAGAATACTGGCATGACGTCGCAAGTGCTCTGCCAGGGTGTTGATCAGTTCCGGAACCTGCTCTGCCAATGGCAGGCTGCGTTTACGTAGCCCCTCAATCAACTCCGCCCACTCGCAGTCTAGCTCGCCAAGGACATCCATCATCACCGCAAGAAACAGCTCATCCTTGCCCTCGAAACGTGCATAGATCGATCCTACAGAAACACCGGAGCGCTTGCTGATGCCGACGATCGTTAGTTGTTCAAAGGTGCCTTCACTCAGAATTTCACGAGACGCTGCCATCAGGCGCTCCAGTGAAGCGCGGCTGCGATCTTGCTTGGGTGTTCGAGAAGCTGATTCGGTGGGCATTAAGCGACCTCTAATGAGTGTTTCGCGTGCAGTTTAACCTCTTAAGACCTCTGCTGTGGGTCTGAGGAGAGTGCTTTTAAAGAACGACTGAATGTCGTTGACGGACAGCAGATGGGCTGGTAGATTTTACCTTTATTAGAACGGTGATTCTAAATATTATCTAATCATCGACACACAATAACAAGAGCCGTAACCACCATGACTGTTCCCCTCATCAAGTGTCTGGGCTTATCCCTTTTAAAGACTTCAGTTTGCAGGGCGCCTTACGTTGAGCTTGCGTCGGCACTGAGTTGCTGGCCGTCAGCCGGGATCGTTTGATGGCGTGTAGGCTTTTTTTTGCATAAAAAATAGAACTGGCATTCGCGTTCTAATAAAATGTCGGTATTCTCACAATAATAGGAGTTACACCATGCGCTTTTCAGTATTTCTAGTCGGTCGCTCGACTGCTCCTCAGGAAGACAAACCGGTTATGGACGCGATGGTCAACCATGCACGTCAAGCTGAGGCGTTGGGCTTCGATGCCGTGTTCATGCCTGACCATCACTTCACCGGTTACGCGCCTATGTCCAGTGACCCGTTCATGTTCGCCGCGCACCTGGCCGGCCAGCTCAAGCGCATCCACTTTGGCATGTCGGTGACGACCGTTCCGCTGCACCATCCGGTCCGTTTCGCAGAGCGTGTAAACCTGCTGGATCAATTGACTGAGGGTCGATTGTTGGTCGGGATTGGCAGCGGTACGACGCCCGAAGAGATGATTGGTTTTGGAGTGAACTACAAAGAAGCCTCAGCGCTGATGCAGGAAAACCTCGATCTGGTGCTCAAACTTTGGGACAAGCAGATAGAAGATGAGCCTATCAGCTTTGAAACCAGCCATTACAAAGGCGCAGTCGTTCAGCGCATCGTGCCAACAGCCTACCAACGTCCATTCAATCGCATCATGCCAGTAGCCTTGCGCGAGACCAGCATGCAACGCGCCGCCGATATGGGCTGGCCAGCTTTTATCCCGGCGTTTACGCCACCTGTTCCAGCCAGCGCCGAACCGTTCGAGCATCTGACCCGTTATTTCACGCGTTACCGCGATGCCTTGCAAGCCGCGGGTCACACGCAGGAAGTGGTGAACCATTGTCTGTCCTGGACCACGCACACCTATCAGTGCGTGCATGTAGCCCCTACGGATGAGCAGGCAGAGGAAGAGTTGCAAATCATCCTGTCTGCCTACAAGCAGGCGATTGACCGCGAGCACACCTACAACAAGCGTGCAGAAAAGCTGAGTGGCGTTGAACTGCATCCGCATCCTGACTGTTTCAGCCGCGAATGGATCAAAACCTGGTGCTTGCACGGTAGCCCTGACACGGTCGCAGCTGAATTGGAAAAACATCGGCAGTTGGGCATCGGAAACGTGCTGATGGGCTTTACCAATGGTCCGCTGACTACCGAGCGGCTGAAGTACACCAACCAGTCAATCGAGTTGTTCGCACGCGAAGTCATGCCGCGCTTTCAATAGTGCCGGCCGGAGAAAATGTCATGATTCAGCACGACCAGAACTACGTGAAAAACGAGCCGGACGCGCGGCCCTTGCTGGTGGGAATTGGCGGGACTACCCGGGCGAACTCCAGCACTGAAAAAGCATTGAAATGTGCCCTTGAGCATGCCCGCAAGTGTGGCGCCCGGACACTGTTGTTCGGCGGTAGTGAATTGTCCGCGTTACCAGGTTTCAACCCGGAAGTGAGCGAGCGAACTGCTGAAGAGCGCGCTTTTGTCGAAGCCGTACGTCAGGCGGACGGTATCATCATCGCAACACCTGGCTATCACGGTGGTGTGTCGGGTCTTGTAAAAAACGCGCTCGATTTACTCGAAGACCTGCGTGATGACAAGCGTGTGTACTTTGACGGACGCGCGGTAGGTTGCATTGTCACCGCCGCAGGTTGGCAAGGATGCAACACCACATTGGGTGCGTTGCGCTCAATCGTTCATGCCATGCGCGGTTGGCCGACTCCGTTGGGTGTGACCCTCAATACCGCGGGCGTCGCATTGTTTGGCGGCACCGGAGAATGCATCGAGCAGAACGTACAACGCTCGCTGGAGATGTTGGCTGAACAAGCCCTGGCCGTACCCGCTGCCCCCCTGACTCGGAGCGCTTGATATGGGTCAGGAGCATGCGACATTGACTCTGCTGGAGAAGGTGCGCCTGACCGCTGGCAACGACATGTGGTCGACCTGTGCGTTGCCTCAGTACGGGCTGCCGGCAGTTCGCATGGCCGATGGGCCGATGGGCGTTACGGGTGGGCGGGTCGATGAGCGAGATGTTGCCTTGCTGACTCCGTGTGGTCTTTCGCTGGCAGCTTCATGGGATCGGTCTTTGGTTCGTCGAGTGGGCGAAGTGATCGGTGATGAGGCATTGCGAATGGGGGTGCAGGCGGTTCTGGCGCCAAACCTCAATTTGATGCGCAGCCCGCTCGCCGGTCGGGCGTTCGAGCTGTTCGGGGAAGACCCGCACTTGATCGCGGAGCTGGGTTCAGCTTGGGCACAAGGTGTGCAAGGCAGGGGCGTGGCTTCTGTCATCAAGCATGTGGTGTGCAACGACTCGGAAACCAACCGGCGGGGCATGAACGCAGTGGTGGATGAATGCACCTTGCGCGATGTGTATTTTTGGCCATTCGAGGTTGCCGCCCGCCAGGGTGCCTGGGCAATGCTCACCGGTTATAACCGCGTCAACGGTGCTGCCTGTGCCGAGCAAGGGCAGGTATTGACCGATTGGCTCAAAGGCGATCTTGCCTGGGATGGACTGGTGATGTCTGACTGGTTTGGTACGCGCGATGGTGCCGCCAGTTTAAACAATGGCCTGGATCTGGAAATGCCCGGGCCGGCAAGGCACATGGGCACAGCGTTATTGGAAGCTGCAGGTGCCGACACGGTAATCGAGGCGCGTGTAGACGATGCTGTGGATCGGCTGGTGCGTCTCGCGGGGCGGGTCGCCAATCCCAAGTTCTACCAGGCAACCGCCCAGGCTCAGAGCCAACGATTGGCGGTGCTGGAAGACGCCGCGGCGGCTGGCATGGTGTTGTTACGCAACGAGGGTGCAATGCTGCCGCTGGCGGATGAAAAACCAGGGATATTGGCCATCATCGGCCCTAATGCCACGGCACCCTGCTTCCAGGGGGGGACCTTCGCCAAAGTTGCCCTCTCCAGTGGTGTGACCTCGCCGCTGCAAGCACTGCGCGATCGCTTTGAAGGGCAAGGCAAGCAGGTCATGTTTGCCCAAGGCGTAGCCGCCGAACATCGCATTCCACCCCTGACCGAACTTGCACTGCTGACTGACCAAGGGTTGCCAGGGATTGACCTGTTTTTTTACCCGGAATTAGATAAGCCAGCCGTGCACCATGAAGTTCGTCATGCGTCGTCGTTGATCTGGTTCAAGGACATGCCCGGGATAGGAAATCTGCTGATGCTTGATGGCAAGGCAACTATCAAGGCACGAACCCACTTTGTCGCCGAACGCTGTGGCGAGTATCGGTTTTATGTGGGTGGTACCGGTGAAGTGGTACTCAACGTCAATGGACAGTGTTTGGCGACCTTCGATGGCATGAGCCTGGAAGCCGACATCATGGGCAAACTGATGCAGACGCCGCATATCACTGCCAATCGCTGGCTTGAGGCCGGTCAGAAGGTAGAGCTTGAGTTCGAAATGGGTATCGCTCGCAGCCTTGCCCATGGCCTGTGGTTCGGATGTCAGGCTCCGCAGGAGGACGACCTGCTGGAACAGGCAGTCGCCCTGGCACAAGTGGCTGATGCAGTGGTGTTGATGGTTGGTGAAACGGCAGATGCAGGCCTGGAGAGTGTTGATCGGGCCACAACTCATTTATCGCGTAATCAGGAAGAACTCGTTCGACGAGTATGTGCTGCCAACAGCAAAACGGTCGTCGTGCTCAACGTTGCCCACCCGGTGGACATCGTTTGTATGGAGGAGGCAGCGTCGGTCTTGCTCACCTGGTACCCCGGCCAGCAGTTCGGACCGGCGCTGGCCTCTGTGTTGTCAGGCGATCGAGAGCCAGGCGGGCGCTTGCCGGTGACTTTCGCGCGTCAGGAGGAAGACTATCCGGTGTGGTCGCTGACCCCCGCAGCTAATGGTGATCTGGAATATCACGAAGGCTGGTGGGTAGGTTATCGCAGCTTCGTCGCCCGAGATATCCATCCTGCTTTCGGTTTCGGTTACGGCCAGGGTTACGCACTATTCGACTATGCCTCCTTGGGCGTTAACGGGGAGTGTGTGAACGATCTTGAAGTCGCTATCTCGCTGAGCAACATATCCAGTCGAGCGGGCAAGGAAGTTGTTCAGCTCTATCTGCTGGAACCGCAGGAAGAAGATCTGCCCATACGTTTGTCATTGAAAGCGTTTGAGTCCGTGCATCTAAAGGCCGGAGCACAGCAAACGGTGCGATTCCAACTGGGTGCTGACGCGTTTTCTCGATGGGACGCCGTGTTGAATCGCAAGGTCCTGGTCTGTGGTCGCTATGAACTCCTGATTGGACACTCAGTGGATGACATTTCTGTTCGCCTGCAGCTGGATGTCGAGAAAGGGGGAGGAATTCGAGCACCTTAAGACTCATCAGCTTCAGGTTTTGCGTGTCATCCAAATTACAAAAACAATAGGGCGCCTCAAGCGGCGTCGAGGAGTAGACCATGTCAAATGTTGAGTCTCTGGCCCCTCTACCATTCCCAGAGAATCACGAAGCACGTCAAGCTGGTGCGTTGCAGGCGCTGATCTTGGTGTTCACTACGCAATTGCCGATCATGGGGCTGTTGTCTCTCGTTCCCATTATTCCGATATTGATCCAGCAATTCGGGCAGCATCCAGATGCAAAGTTCCTGATCCCATTGATGATCACTGCGCCCAGCGTCTGTATCGCGTTGCTTTCGCCGATGGCAGGATTTCTCGCCGATCGACTAGGGCGCCGACGCCTGTTGCTAGGGGCTGTGCTGGGCTATGGGGTTTGTGGTTTCGCACCGTTTTTCCTGGAGGACCTGGTAGGCATTATCGCCAGTCGTTTTTGCCTGGGAATTACGGAAGCAATCATTATGACAGTCGCAAACACACTCATGGGGGACTTCTATCCGCCTGAGCCCCGTCGCAAGTGGTTAGCGGTGCAGAGCGCAGTGGGCTCGTTGTCGGGCACTGCGCTGTTGTTCGTCGGCGGGATTCTCGGCGGCTACGGCTGGCAAGGACCGTTCTTGCTCTACCTGTTGGCGTTCCCGATATTTGCACTGCTGATGATTTTCACATGGGAACCAGTGTCCCACCGTGAGCCTTCAGGTGTCGTTGGCAACGAGCGCTTCCCGGTGCGGCAAATGGGCATCATCGCCTCGGTCACGCTGTTCTGTGCAGTGCTGTATTACGTTGAAGTGCTACAGGTCAGCCAGGTATTCCATCTTCTCGGTTTGACCAACACGGCAGATATCGGCATGGCTGGCGCTATCGCCGGGCTGGGTGTGCCCCTGGGCGCGGTACTGTTCGCGAAACTGTCGAAACAGGACATCCATGTGCATGTGGTCATGGTGTTGACGCTGTTTGCCATAGGCCTGATCGGTCTTGGCCAAGCCGGCAGTGTGCCTTGGGCTGTTGCTGCCGCGCTTGTCGCGCAGGTGGGTTGCGGCATGTTGATCCCGGCCTTGATCAACTGGTGCCTGGGGAGCCTGAGTGCTCAGTACCGCGGGCGTGGGGTCGGCATCTGGACGGGCGCGTTCTTCATCGGCCAATTCATCAGCCCGTTCACTGTCACCTTGCTGGCGTCTGCGCTTGGCGGCCTGGCGGCGGCAATCGTTGCGCTGGGTGGGGTTTCGTTGGTCGCGTTACTGGTTGTCTGGCTTATCCCACGAAACGTGCGCCAGCCGTCCACTCAAACAAGCTGATTAAAACCTTATGACTCCACTGCCTGGAAACAGGCAGCGGAAGCACGTGCGCGCCTGAAAAACTTTATCTATTCGAAAACAAGAAAAGGATGGAACGATGCAGTCCTCGAAGATGCTGCTTGCCTTGCTGTGTGTTGCAACTTGTCCTGTGGCCTTTGCGGCTACGCCGATGGCGGCCGAGAGCCGCGGCCCGGGTAACCTACCGCAAAGCGCCCTGCCTGTCGCAGATGATGACTGTCGGACCTATGCCAAATACATACCTCGCACCGAAGCGGTGTTGCATCAAACCCAACCCTGCGACACGATTGCCCCTGAGCTGTTCGGCCTGCGCCAGACGCTGGCCGAAAACGGGATGGGATTGGCGATCAACGTCCAGCCGAATTACCGTTATGACGTCCTCGGCCATAATGAAAAACCGCAGTTGTATAACGGTCAGAATCCAACCTACCGCCAGTCCACATCTTTCAAGTTGACTTACGACCTGACACGCATGGGTTGGGGCGGCGATGCACAGTTTGTACTGGGAGGTACGTGGGAGTCTGGCAGTTACAAGTCGGGTAACCCCAACTTTGCCACTATGTCCAGTTTTGCCGTCAATCAGCGTTTCTACGACGGCCGACTGGAACTTCAATACGGCTACTACAACCTGATCCGTGAATACTACGGCATGGTCCTGGGCGGTAACTCCTCAGCGGCGGCACTGGGCCCGACCAGTGTGATTCCGGTGCAGGTGGGTTTGTCGTTGTTTACCCCAAGCCCGGCGCTCACCGTCGGTATCAAGGACTCCAGCAAGCGTTGGTACAACCGCGCGTCTGTGGCGCGCAGCGCCAGCCCAAATCGCTTCCAGTATGACCTTGATGAGAACCCGAGCGGTTTTGAAATCAAGGTGAAGGGTTCGCGCGCACTGCTGGTGGACGAGATCGGCTACAAGATCGATGCGGGGGCTGAACGGCGTGCATTCTGGGCAAGGGCAGGGGCCATCTACAACACCAGTCACTACAGTGACTTTCGAAACGGCGGTATGACCGACGACAATTATGGTGCGTATGCAGCCGTTACACATCAACTGACACAACCGAACAAGTCCGGGCCTCGCGGCTTGTACCTCGATGCCAAGATCAACTACGCGCCGGAAGACCGCAACCTCTACACCAAGGACTTCCAGCTCACCACTTTCTACATCGGGCCGTTCGAGAGTCGCCAGCGCGACATGGCGTCTATCGGTTTCACCCGCAGCTACTTCAGCAAGTACGCACACGATGCGGTTGAAGCAGGCGGGGGCGACGCCGAGCGCACCTCTACTGCTCTGTCCGTGTCCTATGCGGCGCAGGTGACCCGTGGTCTGTATTGGGTAAACGGGCTGACCTATCAGGAGGGGCCGTCCTTCGCGCCTGCGCGCGATGACGCATTGATCTTTCAAACGGGTCTCAATCTGACGTTCTGAGGAGTCTGAATGAAGTTCACCCACATCCTGCTGTTGGCCGGGCTGAGCATGCTCGGCCCGCTTGGCATCGATATGTACCTGCCTGCGATGCCGACCATCAGCGAGAAATTAGGCGTTGCGAACTGGGTCATCCAGCTTTCGCTCAGCACTTATCTGGTCGGGCTGGCAGCAATGATGTTGGTGTACGGAGCGCTTTCTGATCGCCTTGGCCGGCGGCCGGTGCTGTTATGGTCCACGGCAGCGTTCAGCCTCTGTTCACTGGCCGTGGCGTGTTCGGCGAATGCGGAACAACTGCTGTTTTTTCGCATCTTGCAGGGCCTTTCTGCGGGCGCCGGTGGCGTCGTCGGGCGGGCAATGATTCAGGACTCGCTGCAAGGCGCAGCGGCTATGCGCGCGATGTCGCAGGTGATCATGGCGTTCGTGCTAGCACCTGCCATCGCGCCGCTGATCGGTGGCTACCTTCTGGATGCACTTGGATGGAGATCAGTGTTCGTGGCGCAGTTCGTGTTCGGTGCCGTCCTGTTTATCTGGGCGCAGCTGCAGCTTGGCGAAACGCTGAAACAGGAGCAACGCGCGCGGCTTAGCTTGCGCGCCATGGGCGCAAGCTACCTGACAGTTGCCAAGGACGTGCAGTATCAGGCCATGGTGCTGGCCGGCAGTCTGACGTTTATGGTGTTCTCACTCTACATCGGCGCAGCCGCCTGGTTTGTTCTGCAAGTACTAGCCCTGCAGATTACCCAGTTCGGCTGGGTGTTCATGCCATTGGTGGCAGGGGCAATGCTCGGCGCCACAGTCAGTGCGCGGCAGGCTTCGCGCTGGTCGCGCAGCAGGCAGCTGAAAGTGGGTTATGCGCTGATGCTGAGTGCCAGTGCCTGCAATGGCGTGTACTTCATTTTCGCCGACACGCCCGAGGTGCCATTCGCCGTGATGGCGCTTGGGCTGACGAGCTTCGGTTTTGCCCTGCTCAACCCGTGTATCTGCTTGATGGCGGTCGAGCGCCATCCCGGTTGCAGAGGCATGGCCAATTCGCTGCTGTCGTTCGAGCAGACGCTGTTTTTTGCCGCGGTCACGGCATTCTTGTGTCCCGCCCTGGCGCCGAGCGCGACGGCATTGGCGGCGGCACTGTTCTTCGCCGTGCTGCTGAGCGGCTACGTCACGGTGCGTTCGGGTGCGCTACGACGGCCTACCGAACGAGTACCTGCGACCCCCTCATGACAAATCAACCTTTTTTCAAATGACAGGGAGTTCCTTGCAATGAAACTGGCAACTCTACGAGATGGCAGCCGCGACGGCTGTCTGCACCTGATTTCTCAAGACCTCAGGTTCATGGTTAGCGCTGCGGATATCGCCCCTACGCTTCAAGCGGCCATAGACCGCTGGAACGTCGTCAGCCCTGCGATGCAGGCACGCTACCAAGCCCTCAATGCGGGCCTTCTGGATGAGGCCCTGTCTTTTGACACGCACAACGCTATGGCGCCGCTGCCTCGGGCCTGGCAATGGCTGGACGGGTCGTGTTTTCTCAATCATGCCGATCTGATGCAACGCGCCTACAAGCTCGACCCAATCGATGGCATTCAGTCGATTCCGTTGATGTACCAAGGGGCAGGGGATCACTTCCTGGGGGCCACGGAAGACGTGGCGCTGCCGAATGATGCTCACGGCATCGACTTCGAAGGCGAGTTTGGCGTAGTGGTTGATGACGTGCCCATGGGCTGTTCGGCCGAACAGGCACTCGGCCATATCCGCCTTCTGGTCCAGCTCAACGACATGAGTTTACGTGCGCTAGGACCAAGGGAGATGAAGACCGGTTTCGGTTTCGTGCAGGCCAAGTCGTCCTCAAGCTTCGCGCCGGTGGCGGTGACACCTGACGAGCTCGGGGAGGCCTGGCGCGAAGGGCGGGTCCACTTGCCGCTGAGCGTCGAATGGAACGGCAACTGGTTCGGCCATCCTCACGGTGGCGCGATGAACTTCGGCTTTCATGAGTTGATCGCTCATGCAGCGCTGACTCGCCGGTTAAGTGCGGGTACGGTGCTGGGCTCCGGTACCGTGTCCAATGTCGATCGCAGTGTCGGCTCCGCCTGCATCGCCGAGCGCCGCGCCATCGAGATGATCGAGCGCGGCGCCGCGCAGACTCCGTTCATGCGCTTCGGTGACCGGGTGCGCATGGAAGCACGTGGCCTGGACGGCCAAGCCCTGTTCGGCGCGATCGATCAACAGGTGGTACACGCCAGTAACTGACTTATCGCTGGCAACACTAACCCGCTTATTCAAGGACTCGCCGCATGAAGCTTACAGGCAAACGCCGCCTCGTCGACCTCTCCGTGACATTGGACAACAACCCGTACACTGACCCTCTGCCGTTGCTGCCGCGTATCGACTACATGGACCATCAGCAAGGATGGCCAGAGATGGCGGCGATGTTCCCTGGTCTTACCCTCGATCAGTTACCAGGCAAAGAGTCATGGGCGGCGGAGCGGTTGACCATAACCACGCATAGTGGCACCCATATGGATGCACCTTGGCACTATGCCTCGACTACCGACGGCGGCAAGCCGGCTTTCGGCATTGATGAGTTGCCCTTGGACTGGTGCTTGCAGCCGGGAGTGAAACTGGATTTTCGCCATTTGCCGGATGGGCATGTAGTAACCGCGGCGCAAGTCGAGGCCGAGCTGCAGCGTATTAAGCATGACCTGCAGCCACTGGAGATCGTACTGGTCAATACCCGGGCAGGTGAGCTGTTTGGACAGCCTGGTTATCTTGACGCTGGTGTAGGCATTGGGCGCGAGGCTACGCTCTACCTGCTGGATCGAGGAGTCAAGGTGGTTGGCACCGATGCCTGGAGCTGGGATGCGCCGTTCAAGTACACCCGCGAACGGTTTGCTGAAAGCGGTGATCCCTCGCTAATCTGGGAAGGGCATAAGGCCGGCCGGGACATTGGTTATGGTCAGATGGAAAAACTGGCAAATCTTGCGACGTTGCCGGCCAATGGCTTTCTCGTGTCGTGCTTCCCCTACAAGATCAAGCATGCTTCGGCAGGTTTTGTCCGTGCGGTGGCAATTTTCGAACAGTAGTGATCGGGCCTAGTAAAAAGGCCGCGGGTAAGTAGAAAGGGCCAAGTCTGGAGTTCAGACTTGGCCCTTTCTACTTACCGTCGATCTATGTTTAGGTGGTGGTCCACCCGGGGCCAATTTCTCTTGGTAACTGAACAAGAAGTACTGCGACTTGTCCGCGACACGCAGCGACTCGCGTGGATCCCATTCGTCATCATGCAAGTCCATATCCGCGTCGTACTCCACGTGGCAGCCCAGCGGACTGTTGAAGTACCAGAACCAATTCGACCACAGTTAATGACGGCCCTGCCCCCAGAACGACTAACATCCCTTCTTAACGAAACGGCTGAGGGCGACGCTTGGGCTGTATCAAAGCCCAAGCGCAAACCGCCGCTAATCCTGCTCCAGGCCAGGACATAGCTGATATGCCCCAGACTATATAGCAGCGTAAGTCCGCGCTCTTTAAACTGTCAGCTCACGTGGGGCGCGACCATCGCGGCGCGCCTCGACGGAACAACCTGTGCCAGCGATATCTACTGTTTTACTGAAGGTTAATCCGTGCACGTCGATGCTCGTCTTCCCGGTACAACCGGTGTCTTTTGCCTGGGCCTGTTGCAAATACTGGTCTGGGGCGGTTCATTCTTCCTGTTGGCGGTCATGGGCGAGCCGATCATGCGCGATACCGGCTGGGGTAGCCAGTGGGTGTATGGCGCACTGTCGCTGAGCCTCATGGTCTCGGCGTTGCTCGCACCGCTCTCCAGCCGCCTGGTTTCGCAGTATGGCGGCCGTGTTCAACTGGCGAGCAGTGGCGCGATCGTCGCCACTGGCCTATTGGTGATGGCCTGGAGCCAGACGCTGCCCGTGTTTTTGTTCGCCTGGGTGGTGATTGGGGTCGGGATGGCAGCAGGCCTCTACGAGGCGCTGTTTTCCACGCTCGGTGCGCTCTATGCCGAGCGCGCCGGTAAAGCGATCACCGGTATTACTCTGATTTCCGGATTTGCGACGACGGTGTCCTGGCCCGTGGTGGCACTGGCTATCGAACAGGTGGGCTGGCGTGCGGCCTGTGCCGCCTATGCCTGTGTGCTGCTCATCGTGGTGGCGCCATTGTACCTCTGGGTGCTTCCTCGCGGAGGTCGCTTGCAGCAGCGTCAGCGCACGGCAGAGTTGGAGGCATGCGGAGTGGACAGGCGCATGTATCAGCTCCTGACCTGGATCTTCGCTCTGGGGGCCATCATCATGACTGCCATTTCCGTGCAGTTGGTGGCTGTCTTGCAAGGGCTCGGCTATTCACTGGCCGCTTCGATTGCACTGGCTACTCTGCTGGGGCCCAGCCAAGTGGCCTCACGTGTCTTGCAGATGCTTGCCAGCAAGCGCCATCCCATCTGGACCGCGCTGGTGTCCGTTGTACTGGTCGCCGTCGGTATGCTGCTGGTCGCGGCAGCGCCTGGCGCTGCGGCCTTGGGGCTCTTGCTTTATGGACTTGGCAATGGTTTACGGGCGATTGTGCGGGGGTTGTTGCCGCTGGCGATGATGCCTGCATCCCAATACGTTGCACTGATGGGCAAAATGTCCCGTCCGTCCTTGATTGGCCAAGCCTTGACGCCCTTGGTAGGTGGCTACCTGATGCAGCATTTCGGTGCTTACGGTGTGCTGGTTGCGTTATGCAGCCTGGCGTTGATCAATGTGGTTTTGGTGGGGTTGGTGCTCCGGACTCTGCAAACCATTACTGATGCTGCCTCAAACAGTCTGGCACAGAGAAGCGATGATGACTGAAGATAGACGCGTCGAGCGCATGATCGACGGGCCTGCTGGCCAAATCCAATTGATTGTCGATGAACCCTCAGCGCCTGCGAAGGGGGTGGTAGTGATCAGCCACCCTCAACCACTGCTAGGTGGCAGCCCCCAGCACATTGTGCCGGTGACGATAGCGCGCAAACTGGTCGCCGAAAGCTGGACGACGGTACGCCCCTGCTTTCGCGGTGTAGGCAAGACGACGGGGCCGCATGATGAGGGCGTCGGTGAGTGCGAGGATAGCCTAGCTGTTGTCGAGTACATTAAGCGTCAGTATCCGGATATACCGGTTGCGCTGGTAGGGTTCTCCTTTGGCGCCCATGTGTTTGCGCGTGCAGCCTGTGCTCTGCAAGGCTCATTGCGAGCGGTTGTGTTGCTCGGATTGCCCATTGGCCATGTTCCTGGGGGCAGGTATTACGCACCCGTTGCCATACCGCAGGACTGCCTGCTGCTCCATGGAGAACAGGACGAGATGGCGCCTTTGGAAAACCTGTTGGAGTGGGCTCGACCAGATCGACGCCCCGTGGTGGTGTATCCGGGAACCAATCACTTTTTTAAAGGATGCCTGGCCGAAGTCGCTGCACAGGTATCGAGGCATCTGAATTTTCCGGGTTGACGCCCCATTTCATGAAGTTACAGCCATAGCGTTCGGCATATCTGTTAGGCCCGAATCTCATCCTTTGCTTGTGCTTGAGAGTGTTGTGGGGCTTTACCACACCGCAGGCGTTACCCGTGAAGTTAGACAGCGTATGGGGCTGTAGACTGCGCAGAAAATCATTGATGTTCTGGGTGGGCGGAAAGGGCTGCGTATGGTCAATCCAGAAGTCTTTCCACGTTTCCTTCAACGGCTACGGGCATCGGTTCACAGCACACAACTTATCGCACGATAGCCTATGTGGGCCTGATGACCTAGTCATACTCGGCAGGGTCATCAAACCTGACGAAGCGTTGCAAAGCGCTCCCAACACAATTGAGTCATTCAGGGCCTTCACAATCGCTTGAACCTGCGGCGCAGGGCGCCGACAGCAGCGCCAGGCTCATCTGCGTAATCCATGCTTCGATCCATACTTCATCGACCGGGATCGGACGATGCCGCATGCCATCTGCGGTCTCGACCAAGGCCAGGATTGCCTCGACCGTCCCTGCTGGATCCTGAACGTAGAAATGCCCTATTAGCTGGCCTTGCTCAATGATAGTGAGCAAGGGTGCCTGAGAGCAGGCCAGTGCCTGTTCCAGCCATTTACGCTTGCTAGGCTCTATATGCCTCGACTCGTGACGTAGCATCGTCACTTCAAAGGGGTGTGAGCGTTGACGCGCCAGCAAGAACCGCAGGTAACCGCGCAAGTCGCGGCTGTAAGCGCCTTGTTGCCATGCCGCAAGGCGTTGAGTAAGAGTGTCTAGCAAAACATCCAGCAGCAGGTCCTGCTTACTGGCCACGTGGTGATACAAGCTCCCAGCCTGAATGCCTGCCCGCGCGGCCAGCTTGCGCATGCTCATGGCGCCATAGCCGACTTCGGCCATCAAGTCACGGGCCGCACAAAGCAACCGTTCAGGACTTCGCAAAACTTGAGTGGTGTCACGCATAAGCCGGGAGCCTGGATAATGCACGCAACATCCGACACAACACTCGGCGGCAGCGTCTTGGGTTAAGTCTCATAGCAATCGAACTCAGCTGCAACAGAAAGAAAAACCCTGGGCAGGCGGCTGTGTCCGTCAGAACAGTAGCAGCCTGCCCAGGGGCAGACTCGACTAGTCGGCTTGGCCAGCAACTTGCAAAATGGCGCGAGCCCGAAGGATTACCGGAGCATCGACCATCTGGCCATCCAGGGTGAACACTCCGGCACCACTCTCGGCACCGGCGACAACACGCCGTGCCCAATCAAGTTCGGAAGCCGAGGGCTTCAGGGCGCGGTGAATGACATCGACTTGGTTGGGGTGAATACACAACGCACCGCCAAAGCCCATATCGCGTGCGAACTGGACATGCCGATGGAGGCCGTCGACATCCTGAATGGCTGGATAAACACCATCAAGAGGAGGGGCAAGGCCGCCAGCGCGACTGTGGAGCAAGACTGCATAACGCGCGTGCGCCAAAACCTGTTCAGCTGCCTCGCTGGCTGTGCGCAGATTGAGATCCAGGCCCAGATCGAGGCTACCGAATGACAGGCGCTCAACGCCTGGGCAATTGACCAGCGAAGGGAGGGCAACCAGTCCGCGGGCGCTCTCAATGATTGGCCAAACAGGCTTTCCTGTGGCGTGAGCGAGCTGGATCTGTTCCGCCGTTTCGGCCTTTGGCAGCAGAATGCCGCTGACTCCCGCAAAACGCTTGCACAGGGCAAGATCGGCTTCATGCGCCCAATGCCCTGGTGCATTGACACGCACCAGCACATTGGCCAACGGATTATTTGTGAGGAAGTCACGCAGGTTGTCCCGTGCTTGTTCCTTTGCAGTTTCTTCGACAGCATCCTCCAGATCGACGATGACGCGATCAGCGCAGCTGGCCAATGCCTTGGCAATGCGTTCAGGGCGACTGGCAGGCACAAACAGAGCGGAGCGAACGATGGTCGAGTTCATCGGGCATTCTCCCCACTGAATTCGACTTCACCCACTTGCGCCATTCCGGCCTCAGCGGTTGCCCAAAGCTGCGCCTTGCCACTTTCCAGGAGGCGCCCACCAACTTCGAAGGTATCAGGTGAAATCAAAGGTCGCAGGCCGCGGAAGCTGAAGCGACGCACGCGTGCGGCCGGGTTAGCGCGCTGGAAGGCACGCAAGTTGAGCGTTGCAATCAACGGTCCATGCACGACCAACCCTGGATATCCTTCGGTTTCGGTCACATACGGCCAGTCGTAATGGATGCGGTGGCCGTTGAAGGTCGCGGCCGAATACCGGAATAACAGCGTCGCGTTCGGCGCCACAGTTTCTTGCCAACTGGCGGTCGGAGCTGGGTCTGTACCGCCTAACTTGGGTGGGGTAGGTTCGCGGTAAACGATGTCTTGCTCTTCGATCAGCACATTACGACCATCCTGGACGTATTCATGTTTGACCGTGACGAACAGCAGCGAACCTGTGCGCCCATGTTTTTCTTCAACGTTGAGAATGGTGGAGCGGCGGGATACTTGCGCCTCTACCCGTAGCGAGCCCAAAAACTCGATGCGACTGCCTGCCCACATACGGTTGCGATTGTCCGCCGGCGGGAGAAAACCACCGCGCGCTGGGTGCCCATCGGTACCCAGCCCGGCAGCATCGACCGGTTCCTGGAAAAATGCCCAGTGCCAGAGAAGCGGCAGCGGATCGTCAGGGCAAGGTGAGGGTTCACTCAAAGTGGCAGCCAGACGCTTGACCAGGTTATGAGAAATGCGGTCTTGGGTGGTTTCGCTGCGGCCAATCCAGCTACTGAGGTCCTGTGTTGTCATTGTGGTTGTCCTCAAGGTTTCAAATATGAGTGGCGAGTTCGGGAACGGCTTCGAACAGGTCGGCGACCAGGCCGTAGTCGGCGACCTGGAAGATCGGCGCTTCCTCGTCCTTGTTGATCGCGACGATCACTTTGGAGTCTTTCATGCCGGCCAGGTGCTGGATCGCGCCGGAGATACCTACGGCGATGTACAGTTGCGGCGCAACGATCTTGCCGGTCTGGCCGACCTGCATGTCGTTGGGCACGAAGCCTGCGTCGACCGCAGCGCGCGAGGCGCCGACGGCGGCGCCGAGCTTGTCGGCTAGGTTGTACAGGTGCTTGAAGTTGTCACCGTTGCCCATGCCGCGGCCGCCGGAAACGACGATCTTCGCAGCGGTCAGCTCCGGCCGATCGGACGCAGCCAGTTCTTCGCCTACAAAGGACGACAGATGCAAATCCGTACCGCCTTTCAGTGCCTCGATCATTGCGCCACCGCCAGTGCCCTGTACGGCATCGAACCCGGTGCTGCGCACCGTGATGACTTTGACCGCTGCACTGGATTGCACTGTGGCAATGGCATTACCCGCGTAGATTGGCCGCTTGAAGGTGTCGGGGGCTTCGACCGCGATGATTTCGGAGATCTGGTCCACATCCAGCAAAGCGGCCACGCGTGGCAGAATATTCTTGCCATTACTCGTTGCCGGCGCCAGAACATGAGTGAAGTCACGGCCCAGGTTGGCTAGCAGCGAAGCGATGTTTTCTGGTAACTGGTGCGCATAAGCGACATCGTCGGCAATTAATATCTTGCTGATACCTGGAATCTCTGCGGCGGCAAATGCCACGCCGGAAACATCATGGCCCGCCACCACTATCACGATCTCACCACCAATCTGCTGTGCAGCAGCGACCGTGTTGAGCGTGGCGCTGGCCAGCGTGTGATTGTCGTGTTCTGCTACTACCAGAATGGCCATCAGATTACCTTCGCTTCGTTTTTCAGTTTCTCGACCAGTTCGGCCACCGATTTGACCTTGATGCCCGCACTACGTGCAGCCGGCGCTTCGACTCTCAGGGTCTTGTTGGTGGAGGAGAGCGATACGCCCAGCGCATCCGGAGTCAGCGTCTCCAGCGGCTTCTTCTTGGCCTTCATGATGTTCGGCAGCGATGCGTAGCGCGGCTCGTTCAGGCGCAGGTCGGTGGTGACGATCGCCGGCATTTTCAGGGCAACGGTCTGCAGGCCGCCATCGATTTCACGGGTGACATTCAGCTTGTCGCCAGCGACTTCGACCTTGGAGGCGAAGGTGCCCTGGGCGTAGCCGGTCAGCGCGGCCAGCATCTGGCCGGTCTGATTGTTGTCACTGTCGATGGCCTGCTTGCCGAGGATGACCAGCTGCGGTTGCTCTTTATCGACAACAGCCTTGAGCGCCTTGGCCACGGCCAGGGAGTTCAGTTCATCGGCGGCCTCGACCAGGATGGCACGATCGGCACCCAGCGCCAGCGCAGTACGCAGCTGTTCCTGGGCAGTGGTCGGGCCGACGGAGACGACCACGATCTCGCTCGCCACGCCCTTTTCTTTCAGTCGTACGGCTTCTTCCACGGCGATTTCGCAGAAAGGGTTCATGGACATCTTGACGTTCGCAAGGTCGACGCCCGTATTGTCCGCTTTGACGCGAACCTTGACGTTGTAGTCGACTACTCGCTTTATTGCGACCAGCACTTTCATGGGCTGTGTTACTCCCTATTACTCTTCGGCAGCAGCTTAAAAAAAGGGGTCAGATGACCCCACAAGTGCGCAGTTCTTGAATACGTTCGGCAGACATGCCTAGTTGGGCGAGGATGCGCTCACTGTGCTCGCCCAAGGCTGGTACTGGGTCCATGCGTGGGCTGAAAGCATTGCTGCTCGCCGGGGGAAGCAAGCTTGGAATGCTGCCGCTCGCGGTCTCCACGTTCCGCCAGCGCTCGCGCGCCTGAAGTTGTGGGTGTTCCCACACACCTTGCATATCATTGACCCGGGCATTGGCAATGCTTGCGCCGTCAAGGCGCGCAATCACAGTATTGAAATCGAGACTGGCGAAGGCCTCGACGATCAGCGCCCGCAATTGTTCGCGGTTTTCCACGCGTTTGAAGTTGGCAGAAAACCGATCGTCGTCAGCCAGCGTGGGAGTTTGCAGGACCTGTTCGCAGAACAAACGCCATTCGCGCTCGTTCTGAAGCCCGAGCATCACCGTGTTGCCGTCACCGGTGGGGAAGGGGCCATAGGGATAAATGGTGGCATGGGCAGCACCTGCACGTGGAGGCGGCGGAGCTCCATCATAAGCATAGTAGAGCGGATAATTCATCCACTCCACCAAGCTCTCAAGCATGGACACGTCGACATGGCTGCCTTTACCGGTCTTGCCGCGCAGAATCAGGGCGGACAATACGCCGGTGTAGGCGTACATGCCCGCGGCGATGTCGGCGATTGAGTTGCCTGCCTTTGCCATCTGATCGTCGCCGGGGCCTCCTGTTACCGACAGGAAACCGCCTTCGCTCTGGATCAGAAGGTCATAGGCTTTCTTTTGCTCATACGGCCCTCCCGCACCATAACCTGAGATGTCACAGACGATCAGTTTTGGAAAGCGCTCATGCAGTGCTTCGAACGATAGGCCCAGACGCGCAGCGGCCCCCGGCGCCAGATTCTGTACCAGCACGTCGGCCTGCTCCAGCAACTGGTCGAGTATGTCACCAGCGATGTCCTGCTTTAGGTCCAGTGACAGGCTTTCTTTGGAGCGGTTCGTCCATACGAAGTGCGAGGCCAAGCCATTTACGCGCTGGTCATAACCACGGGCAAAGTCGCCGACACCCGGACGTTCGACTTTTATCACCCGCGCGCCGAGGTCGGCCAGTTGACGGGTGCAGAAGGGGGCGGCGATAGCGTGTTCAAGGCTGATGACGGTGATGCCGTCGAGCGGACGGATACCTGTGAGCTGGCTCATGGCTTTTATCTCTTTTGTCATGGCATGCCCTTGCCGTCTTGGTGACAAGGGCCGACTTCGGTCAGAAGGAGCGTGGCAGTTCCAGCAGGTGCTCGGCCACATACGACAGGATCAGGTTGGTGGAAATTGGGGCTACCTGGTACAGACGGGTCTCACGGAACTTGCGCTCGACGTCGTATTCATTGGCAAAACCGAAACCACCGTGGGTTTGCAGGCAGGCGTTGGCCGCTTCCCAACTTGCTTTGGCTGCAAGGTACTTGGCCATGTTGGCAGCGGCACCAGCATTGCGGCCGCTGTCGTATTCTTCGCAGGCGCGCCAGCGCATGAGGTCGGCCGCTTCGATCTCGATATGTGCTTCGGCAATCGGGAACTGCACGCCCTGGTTCTGCCCGATGGGACGGCCGAATACCACGCGATCGCGGGCATATTGGCTGGCTTTTTCGACGAACCAGCGACCATCACCGATGCATTCTGCGGCGATCAGCGTGCGCTCGGCGTTGAGGCCGTCGAGGATGTAGCGGAAACCTTTGCCTTCTTCGCCAATCAGGCTGCTGGCAGGGATTTCGAGGTTGTCGAAGAACAGTTCGTTGGTTTCATGGTTGACCATGTTGGCAATCGGCTGCACAGTCAGACCGTTGCCAATGGCCTCGCGCAGATCGACCAGGAAGATCGACATGCCTTCGGACTTTTTCTTCACCTCGGCCAGCGGCGTGGTGCGGGCCAGCAGGATCATTAGGTCAGAGTGCTGAATGCGCGAGATCCACACTTTCTGCCCGTTGATGACATACTTGTCACCCTTGCGTACCGCAGTGGTCTTGATTTTGGTGGTATCGGTGCCTGTGGTGGGCTCGGTAACACCCATGGACTGCAAGCGCAGTTCGCCACTCGCCAACTTAGGCAAGTAGTGGCTCTTTTGCTCCTCACTGCCGTTACGCAATAGGGTGAACATGTTGTACATCTGGCCGTGGATGGTGCCGGAGTTACCGCCGCAACGGTTGACTTCCTCAAGGATCACTGAGGCCTCGGCCAGACCCAGGCCGGAACCACCGTACTCTTCAGGGATCATCGCCGACAGCCAGCCGGCGTCCGTCATGGCTTTGACGAAGGCTTCAGGAAACCCCTTCTCCTCATCGATCTTGCGCCAGTACTCGGCAGGGAAGTCACCACACAAGGCGCGAACACCTTCGCGGATGGCATTGAGTTCTTCGTTTTCGTAGTCGCTCATTATTGTTCTCCAAGCGGTGCAAGCTGGCAGCCTTGTCGTGGCTCGGTTGCCAGCCCACACCAAACACAGTCAAAGAGGCTGGAAGCCCAGGGCAGCACGGAAACGGTTCTTGATGTAATGACCGTCACGCGGCGGCAACACCCTCGGGGGGTTCTCTGCCTTGATTTTCACAGTTGCAAGCTTTACGCCTTCACGCGTAGCGAAGCGCTCGCGCAGGTCATGTACGCCTTCCATTTCGCGAATTTCGCTCGTCCAGCTGAAGCCGCAGGTCTGCGCGACCTGGTCGAGCTTGATACCGAAGCCAGCATGGCTGACCTGCATACCGGTTTCGCCGAAATGGCCGTTGTCCAGTACCACAATGGTCAAGTTGGCAGGCTTCTGCAGGGAGACAGTAGCCAGGGCACCGAAGCCCATCAGCAACTCCCCGTCGCCGGTGATGACCACTACCGACTTGTCTGGCTGAGCATTTGCCAGCCCAAGGCCAACGGTGATGGCACTGCCCATGGCCGCCCAGAGGTAATAGTTGCCGTCGTGATCACCGGCAGCCATCACGTCGTAGGACGCGGAGCCGAGGCCTGTCACCACCAGCACGTCCTTACGATCGGCGAGCAGGGTGCGTACCACCTCACGGCGGCACAGCGTGTGGTTAGCGCTTACTTCACCCATTTCTTTTCTCCGATCAGGCGCTGGCCGAGCAGCAGGGCAGTGGCAGAATCGCCGTTGAACGCCATGGTGGCGGCGCCGTGGAGCAGCGGTGCCACGTCTTCGGGCACGTCTGCACGCCAGGTCATCACTTTCATCAACTGCAGGGAAGCTTCGGTAGCTTGACCCATCGGATTCTGCCAGGCATTGAATTCAGCCCAGTCGCCACGCATGGTCACAACCATCAGCAGTGGGAATCCGGCGCAGTTCTGAAGTGCCAATGTGTTGATGCAGTTACCCACACCACTGGACTGCATCAGCAGCGCGCCACGCTCGCCACCGAGCCAGGCGCCAGCCAGATAGCCAATGCCTTCTTCCTCAGTGGTAAGCACTACGGCCTTGATATCAGGATCCTGATAGGACATGCGGATGGCGGCCGAGTGGCCAGCGTCCGGGACGAATACGACATGCTTGACGTCGTGGGCCTTGAGGACGCGGAACACGTCTTCTTGCCAGCTTTGTTCAGCTTCTTGCGATGACATGGTTGTCTCCAGTGCTGCTCTTGTTTTGCCTCATCATGAAGCGAGCTTGCGAAAGCGACGACTACCATTTTTCACTTTTAGATATGCCGTATTGATATACCTCGGCGGACGTCGTGGGTGACTCGCGAGGTATCACGAAATCAGATAGCTGCTAGGCCACAACTGCGCTTAATCAAGCTGACCAACTGCGCTAGCGTGATCATTCGGTTTCCCTGCAGATACCGCGCTGGACCCACAACAATAAAATATGAGGGCACCACAATGTTTGATCGCGTACTTCGCTGGCTTTCGCCTCCCGCTGTACTGCAGTTCCCCTCTAAATGCCCCTGCGGGCAACTTGCTCTTGCCTACCTCGTTCCGTAATCGCCGCTCACGCGGTGATCACGTTTATTACTCGATTACAGGTGGTCCATGAAATATCGTTTACCGCTGGCGGGCTGGATCCTGCTGGCCATGCTGCTGGGTGTACTGATCGGCTACAGCATTTTCCTCAATGCGCCTGACAAGGCGACCGCGACTGAGATAGCCAGTTATATCTCGATCGTCTCCGATGTATTCCTGCGCCTGATCAAAATGCTGATTGGACCATTGGTCTTCTCCACTTTGGTGGTTGGCATTGCGCATATGGGCGATGCGGGTTCGGTCGGTCGGGTTTTCGGCAAAGCCATGCTGTGGTTCCTGACTGCATCTCTGTTGTCCCTGGCCGTTGGCCTGATGATGGCCAATATCCTCCAGCCGGGGCAGCACTTGGCCCTGCCACTGCCCGATGTCAATGCCACCACGTCCCTGCAGACCTCAGCCTTCACCCTCAAAGGCTTTGTCACTCATCTGGTGCCAAGATCGTTCGCCGAAGCGCTGGCGACCAATGAGATCCTGCAGATCGTGGTTTTCTCCATGTTCTTTGGTGTTGCGCTGGCGGCATTGGGAGAAAAAGCCAAAGGGCTGGTGCGGCTTACCGATGAGCTGGCGCAGGCCATGCTGACGATCACCGGTTATGTGATGAAGCTGGCACCGTTGGCGGTGATGGCCGCGATGGCATCGACTGTTGCGATCAACGGCCTGTCGATTCTGGTGACGTTTGCCGTGTTCATGCGCGACTTCTATATCGGCCTGTCGCTGCTCTGGTGCCTGCTGATACTGGCAGGTGCGATGTTCCTGGGGCGCAGGGTATTCTCTTTGCTGCGTTTGATCAAAGAAGCCTTCCTGCTGGCGTTTGCTACAGCCAGTTCGGAGTCAGCGTATCCGAAGTTGTTGGCAGCGCTGGATCGCTTCGGCGTTTCACGGAAGATATCGAGCTTCGTCATGCCAATGGGCTATTCATTCAACCTTGATGGTTCGATGATGTACTGCACCTTTGCCGTTCTGTTCATTGCCCAGGCATATGGCATAGAGATGTCGCTCGGAACACAGATACTCATGTTGCTAACGCTGATGCTGACGTCCAAAGGGCTCGCCGGCGTACCGCGCGCTTCGCTGGTAGTCATCGCTGCAACGCTGGTGCAGTTCGACATCCCCGAAGCCGGCCTCCTGCTCATCCTTGGGATCGACACGTTTCTGGACATGGGCAGATCTGCTACCAACGCGGTTGGTAACTCGATTGCTACAGCAGTGGTTGCCAAGTGGGAAGGCGAACTGTCGGAAGAGCCTGTCGACGCTTTGGTCACCGAGCCTTTTCAGATCAATGAGCGCGTAGTTGGATAGAAGGGTTGATGGCCGTTCCCATGGGGGGGCGGCCTGCCTCAACCGAAACGCTCAACAGCAGCATCAATGAACCGGCGGACCTTCAGCCGTAGCCGGTCGGCAGGGTAAAGCAGGCTCATGGGCTTGGACGGGCCATCGAAGCCCGGCAGCAGTGGCACCAGCGCACCATTCGCCAGTGCCGGCGCAATGAGGTCATCGGCAGCTAGAAGAATGCCAAAGCCACACAAGGCAACGCTCAACTGAACTCCCGCATCATTCACACGCAAACGGCTGCCCACACTCACCGGGTAGGCCACGCCATTGCGGGTGAATATCCACTGTTTGTCCATTACTCGCTCCCAGAATACGTAGCCCAAGCAAACGTGTTCGGCGAGGTCTGCTGGCGTTCGAGGCGTGCCGTTTGCACGCAGGTAAGCGGGGGGCGGCGCAAGCGACAAGACGATAGGGGCGTAGTGAGCGCATGACCAGGCTACTGCTGGTGTAGACCTTGGGTTCACCAATGCGGAAAGCGACCTCAATGCCGTCAGCGATCAGGTCGACAAATCGATCGGTAAGATCCAGGTCGATCGAGACCAGCGGATGTGCATTCAAAAAGCCGGTCACAAAGGGCACCAGGCTCTGCCCGCCGAAATTTTGCGGTGCACTGACTTTCAATGCGCCGGCCGGCTGGCCACGGGTTTCCAGCACGATGGCATCGGCCGCTTTGGCTTAGGCCAGGACGGCGATACAACGGTCGAAGTAAGCTCGGCCGATTTCGGTTAGGTTTTGGCGGCGAGTGGTCCTGTTGAGCAGTCGTACCTGAAGGTGCGCTTCCAGATCCGCGATATAGCGCGCGACCATCTGCGGCGACATCTCCAGGCGGTTAGCCGCTGCCGCGAAAGAACCGGCTTCACAAGTGGCGACGAATACTTCCATGGCACGCAAACGGTTCATGATTCGCAATTTTGAGTTTCGAATGCCGCAACCATGCGTGGGTTTTTCCTATTCAAATGAGCGAATGGGCTAGCATTTTTTTCTTCAGGAGGCCCACTCGTGATTACCCCAGCCGATTTTCAGGAACTCGTGCGTACGCGCCGGGTAGCTCGACAATTTCTCCCCACGCCAGTCGACAGTGAACTGCTTGTCGCGCTTTTGTTGGATGCGCAGCACAGCCCATCAAACTGCAATACGCAGCCTTGGGTTGTCCATATTGTCAGCGGCGCTGCGCGCGACTTGCTCAGCAACGCGCTTCCCGCCGCTGATGAGCGTGGTGATCTCACGCCTGATTTTGAGTTCGATATGCAGTCCTACACGGGCGTCCATGCGCAACGCGCCCAATTCAGCGGTCGTGCATGCTATGAAGCGATCAATGTGGCTCGCGATGATCAGCAGGGGAGGCTCGCGGCTATGCAGCACAACCTGAGCTTCTTCGATGCACCCCACGTGGCGTTGCTTTTCATGCCACACATTCATGATTACGTGCGCAGCGCCAGTGATGTTGGTATGTATGCACAGACGTTTCTGCTGTCATTGCATGCACGGGGCTTGGCTGGTATTCCGCAAACCCTGCTGGGCCTGTACGCCCGGACAATACGCGAGGTACTGGGCATTCGGGAGGAGATGAAACTCATGTTCGGTATATCTTTCGGCTATGCAGACCCCCAATCGCTTGCCAACTTTGTAGCGGTTGGTAGAGCGCCACTGAGTGAGAGCGTGATTCAGCACTGTTGATTCGGGGCTGATGTCGAACAAGGCTGACAGCCTGGGAGCTGCCAGCCTCGCTTTATACTAAGTACAGGCGGCGCTTATCAATTCTAAGCGGCCTGCATTTTACTGCGCGGCGTACCGGTGTTCTCTTCGATCTTGCCATCGCCGCTGATGTAGCCATGACGAGTCAGATTGGGCATGAGCATCGACGCGATGAAGGTCACGCAGAGCACTGCCGCGACGTAGAAGAAGAAATAATCTTCCACCCCTTGGGACCTGAACGAAAGCGCAACATATTCTGCAGTGCCTCCAAATGCTGCGTTGCCAACGGCATAAGGAAATCCAACGCCCAGTGCGCGCACGGCAGGCGGGAAAAGTTCGGCTTTGACGATACCTGCGATCGGCGTATACAGCGAAGCGATCACCAAACCGGCGAATACCAGGGCAAAGGCTACAAAAGGATTATGCGAGCCTTTGATAGCAAACAGCAGTGGGATAACCAGTAGAACGCCCAGGCTTGAAAACAGCAGCATGTGTGTCTTGATGCCGAGTCGATCAGCCAGTAAGCCAAACAAAGGCTGACAGATCATGAATCCGATCAATGCCGAGGTCATGATAAAACTCACCGTCTCAGCATCGAAACCTGCGGAAATGACGAGGAATTTTTGCATATAGGTGGTGAAGGTATAGAAGTACAGTGAGCCGCCAATGGTGAAGGCAATTACCAAGGCTACCGCACGCTTGTGCTTGAACATCCCTCGCAACGATCCAGCGCCTTCACGGTGCATGTCTTTCTTAGACGCGGTTTCGTGCATCGACCGGCGCAGATACACCACGACGATGGCACTGACCGCGCCGATGAAGAACGGAATGCGCCAGCCCCATTCGCGTAGCTGCTCATCACTGAGCGTCTGTTGCAGGATAACGACGGTGAACAGCGCCAGCAATTGACCTGCGATAATCGTGAAATACTGGAACGAGCCATAGAAGCAGCGCCGTCCGGGTGTTGCGATTTCGCTGATGTAGGTGGCGCCGGTACCGTATTCGGCACCTACGGACAATCCCTGAATCAAGCGTGCTGCGACCAGCATGATCGGTGCAGCAATGCCCACCGTTTCATAGGTGGGCATCACCGCAATCAACAGCGACCCGCCGCACATCATGAACACAGAAATGATCATTGAGAACTTGCGGCCGCGAGTGTCAGCCAGCCAGCCAAAGATCCATCCTCCCAGCGGGCGCATGAAGAAGCCAACGGCAAATACTCCGGCGGTTGCCAGCAACTGGGTCGTAGTGTCTCCCTTGGGGAAAAACGAAGCAGCGAAGTAGATCGCGGTGTACGCATAAATGAAGAAATCGTACCACTCAACGAGGTTGCCCGAGCAAGCGCCCATGATCGCCCTGACGCGATTAGGTTGCTTGGAGTTGGCATCATTCAGAGCGGTGTCGACGTGAGCTGGAATTGGCATGGCAGTCTACCTCTGGCAAAGCGAGAGACATCACGAAGCGAAACTGCGCTCCGTGCACGGCGATAGGGGGGGGGTCAGAGACTCAGCGAAGCCGCTGATATCACTTGGGCTACTAAGATTGAGATCGCGTGTTGCCAAGAGGGGGTGGGAAGGCGAGTAGCATGATGAAGTCCTCTAGTCTTATTTTTGTGAGGAGTCGCATAAGAGATGCGGCCTAGCTTTCAAGCTACTCCAGACTGAGCACTTCAATAAGGGCTATTGGCGTCTATCTGATATGCTGAAATGCTATAGCTGGTCGCGAGTGGGCTCTTTAGACTGCCTACAGCTTCCCACCTCTCATTCATTATGGTCAGCCTATGGACGTCGTACAGCTCAAAACACTCATTCATGTTGCTGAGCTCGGCAGTCTCAGCAAGGCCTCTGATCGCCTGCATATCGCCCAACCGGCACTGAGTCGCCAAATACGTCAGTTGGAAAAGGAACTGGGCGTTTATCTGTTTGAACGTCATGGTCGCGGCATGATCATCACGGAAGCAGGAAGTGGGGTTTTGCAACATGCTACCCGCATCATGGATGAGCTTGATGCGATTCGCAGTTCGGTCTCCGGTGCTCAAGGTTCTTTCCGTGGGGCAGTCGCGATCGGTACCACGCCTACCATCGCCGAGATCATGACGGTGCGCCTCGTGAAGCGCATTCGAGAAGAAAATCCCGATTTATCAATCCGCGTATCTTCTGCATTCAGCGGCTATCTACTCGACTGGATTCAGCGTGGCGAACTGGAGTTGGCTGTTTCCTACGATTTAGAGCCTTTGCATACCCTGCGCATCGTGCCTGTCATGATGGAAAATCTTGTCTTGGTTGGGCCGCCCAGAGCAGGTCTGAAAATGGATCAAGCGGTCAACTTCTCAACCCTGGCCCATGAGCATATGGTGCTGCCTAGCCCGCGGCACGGTTTGCGCAAGATCATGGACCGTTGCGCTGCCGATGTCGGTTTCAAGTTTGTTACCAACGTTGAGGCAGACTCCTTTGGTGCAATGATAGACCTCGTCCGGAATGACTTTGGCCTAACCGCGCTGCCACTGGCGTCAATCTACGGCCATCTTCAGAGCGGTACGCTTTGCGCTGCGCCTTTGGTAGAGCCCACCCCTATGCGGAAGTTGGTGATGGTGTCCCCGGCCGACAGAAAGGTCAGCCAGGGCACGCGCTATGTTGGTGAAACCTTTGTGGACTTGGCGTCGGAGTTGGTAGAGCAGGGGATTTGGGCTGGCCATATGCTATGAGCAAGAAATAACCACGTATACCATGTTAGGCAAGAGCGATGACATGTAGGCCTTCTGTGTTGCCAAGACCTTCCAACTGACGCAACTCGGAAACCCAGCCGGTAAGCATTTGAGCTTTTCACAAAGGTGAATTGATCACCGCCCGATCGAATCACGCTGAGTGGCCTCGGCTGTTCGAAAGCAGGGTTTACGACATGACTTCGCTGGGCTTCCCCACTCGTTCCAGGGGGGGGGCGCGCGATAGCATCGGTAAATGCCTAACAACTGTCTACGCGCACGGTGTAACCAGAGGCATCTACTGGATCAATAGGTTGACGTACCAGAATCACCCGACCATCGAGCCCATGCGCGGCGGCGAGTTCCTGATGCAGGCCAGGGTTACCTGAATTTCCGTATTGAGATTCCTGTTGTCGTCACCGCACTGAACTCAATGATGGGGTGGCTTGCTTCAGCCCAGTACCTCACGAATTGGGGGGAGGGCATCTTGACGGCTGCAAGGTACCACATGAGACGCGATGCTACGCAAAGACAGCTATTCAATTCAGGCATAGCAGTTAGAGCTTGTTCGCTCTAGCGTGCGTAGGGACTTGAAGCGTAGTGTAGATAAAGAATAAAAGTCGGTTTCCCTTGATTGACTTATAAAACAATATATCTGCAAAGGTGTCCAAAGATGTTCGTTTTATTACCTCATGTGATCTCAGATCGTGGTTTTTGCTCTTATCACTTTCAGGCTACTGATCGTCATAACTTTCTGTCTTGTGCTTGTCATTGACTGGAGTCTGAAGTGAATACTAAGAACAATACAGCGTCGCCTGATATTCAAAATCTAACAAATCGCCAACGTATCCGTGCCATTCTAGGCGCTTGCTCAGGTAACTTGGTTGAGTGGTATGACTTCTTTATCTATGCCTATACATCGATCTATTTCGCTGCGCTATTCTTTCCGAAAGGTGATCAAACAACACAGCTATTAGCAACTGCTGGCATTTTTGCTGTCGGCTTCTTCATGCGCCCTTTGGGTGGTTGGATATTTGGCTATCTCGCAGATACACGGGGACGTCGTTTTTCGATGATCATCTCTGTGTTCCTGATGTGTGGTGGCTCATTAATGATCGCCGTGTTGCCTACATACGAAACCATCGGCATGGCGGCGCCCGTGCTCTTGCTGATCGCACGCTTGATGCAGGGGCTTTCGGTCGGTGCTGAATACGGTACTGGTGCTACCTACATCAGTGAAATATCCCGCAAAGGTAAGCGGTGCTTCTTTGGGTCGTTCCAGTACTTCACGATCATCGCCGGGCAGCTCCTGGCGCTGTTGACCATTGTTGTCCTGCAGAACCTGCTGCCGCTGGATGATCTTAACGCTTGGGGCTGGCGTATTCCGTTCCTGATCGGCGCGGTGAGTGCGCTGGTGGTCGTGTACCTGCGCCGATCCATGCTAGAAACCGGGAACACTAAAGGCGGCACGCACAAAGAAGCGGGTTCTATCAAGGCACTGATGCGCCACAAGAAGGCCATTCTGCTCACGATGGCCATCACTGCTGGGTGCTCGCTGCACTTCTACACATTCTCCACTTACATGCAAAAGTACCTGGTTGTGTCGGCTGGTTTCGAGCCTTCCACCGTGAGTTTCATTATGACGGCAGCCCTGATTGTCTTCATGTGCCTGCAACCAGTTTTTGGAATGATGGCCGACCGGATTGGCGCGCGAAACAGCATGATTGCGTTCGGCTTGCTGTCCAGTATTTTTGTCGTTCCTCTGCTGACTGGCCTAAAAAACGTTTCTAGCCCGTACGAAGCTTTCGCATTGGTGATGGGTGGCCTGTTGATTGCTGCGTTTTACACACCTGTGACAGGCGTATTGAAAGCTGACCTTTATCCTGCAACGGTTCGGGCATTAGGCGTAGGCTTGCCATATGCGATAGGTAATGCATTGTGCGGTGGTACCGCAGAATATGCGGCTCTAATACTCAGAGGGGCAGGTGTTGAATCTTACTTCTACTACTATGTGGCAGTAATGAGCGCATTGACGCTGCTGGCGGCTGTTCTGATGCCCGACTTGCGAAAACATGGTTATCTGGATGGTTCTGGTGCAGTGGAACAAAATACCGGGTGGCATTCGAAAACCACATATTCGGATGCCCGCAGCTGATTCAGGTCTCCTTGTCTGAAACAAACAACGTGCGCCGCGCTGACAGGCCGATAGGCAGTTCAGGCGGCGTACTCGTATCTGGGTAAATAAAATAGCGCGCCTGATTTTCTCGCTTGGCCGTCAGCCGCTAAAGGTGCCCGGTTCCTAGCCATCTATGTGTCTGGAGGAGTTGCTGCGGATCTCTTGGCATGCCAGTTCTTGATATCAATAGCCTTGCCGACGTTCTAACCGATGTCAGGCGTATCACCGATGTTTACGATATTTTTCTGCTGATGGATGTTGATAGAGATAATCGTAATAGGGTATTGAGAACGTAATTTTATTAAATGCTATGAGTAAATTTTTAGTTTGCATTGTGCGATATGACATAGAAGTAGGGTGTTTTAAATTTTTTCTTCGCTAGGAGAAGAATAAAGAAAACAGTATGTCATTTATTGTGTGGGTAAAGGCTTTTTCTATTTGTCAATTGTTCGTGTGTTTGGTGGTGGTTTTAACAAGCTTTTCGTGCCTTCAGTTACTAATAATTTTAAAAAATGGAGTGTTGTAGGTGAGCATAAATAAAATGTCTGCCTCTTTGTTACTTGGCAGTATTGCCCTGAGTGGACAAGCGGCTGCTGACTTTCTTAGTGATAGCAAAGCTACCTTGGGGATTAGGAATTTCTACTTCAATAACGACAACCGTGATGGCACCGCAGCCCCTTCGAAAACCGAAGAGTGGGCGCAGGGTTTTATGCTGGATTACAAGTCTGGTTATACCGATGGCACGGTAGGGTTTGGTATTGACGCCCTCGGGTTAATGGGTGTCACCTTGGACAGTGGGAAAGGACGTCATGTCGGCAGCTCGATGATTCCTTCTGACAGCGACAACTCCGCCGTCGACGAATGGAGCCGACTCGGCGTGACCGGCAAAATCAAAATGTCGAAGACTGAACTCCGCTATGGCACTTTGATTCCGAAACTTCCAATCTTGGTTGCCAATGATGGGCGCCTGCTTCCCCAAACCTTCGAAGGTGGACAGGTCACCTCAAGCGAATTTAAGGATCTGACCCTGACCGGTGGTCGAATCGAACACGCAACTGGTCGCGGTTCGACCGATCAAACGGGTTTGGCCGCTATGGGCGGTACGCGTGAAAGCAACCAGTTTGACTTCGCAGGTGGCGATTGGAAAGTCACGAAAGACCTGACCGCTCAGTATTACTACGCCAACCTCGACAACTACTACACCCAGCAATTTTTCGGCCTTATTCACACCTTGGCGATCGCGGACGGTCAATCCTTGAAAACCGACCTGCGCTACTTCAATACAGACTCGTCAGGTGAAAACGACTCCGGTACGTCTGGGTACAAAATCAGCGGCTATACCAAAAATGGCGACGGCAAGATCGACAACCGTACATGGAGCGCTACGCTAGTTTACACCTTAGGTGGCCATGCGATTACTGCGGGTTATCAAAGCGTTTCGGACGGCAGTAGCTTCACCCAGCTCAATCAGGGCAGCCTGGCAAACAAAGGCGCCGGAGGCACCAGTCTGTACCTTTATACGGATCGCCTGATCCAGAGCTTCACCCGCGCCGGGGAACGCACATCATTTGGTCAGTACGCCTATGATTTTGCCGCTTTGGGTATCCCTGGCTTGAAAGCCTCGGTCATATACCTCTCCGGGGACAATATCAAGACGAAAGCCGGCGAAAATGAGAAAGAATGGGAACGAGACTTCAGCCTGGACTACGTACTTCAGTCGGGAGCGCTAAAAGGTGTTGGCTTCGGCTGGCGTAACGGTAAATCCAATAGCGAAGCGTCCCGTGATCAAGATCAGAACCGGGTGTTTGTAAGCTACAGCATTCCGCTTCTTTAAGGGCGCAGCATAATGTATCGCGTGTATTTCGAGGGTTTTAAGCTGGTCTGCCTGCCATTCCTGTAATCGCCGATATGAAGCACCAACCGTTGGCGTGGAACATAGGTAATGTCCACAGGTGCCGAGGTGCATGAGTGCGCGACCAATTGGTCATTTGTTCCAGGTTCATCAAGTAGGTACCACGGTGACTGACCACCATGCCTTTTGGGGATCCCGTGGTACCTGAAATGTAATTGAAGGCAATAGGGTGCCATTCGGTACTCGGCCAAAGCCCTTCGAATATCGCATCGCCCTCGGCGAGAAGTGTTTCTTAGTGGAGTACCTACGAGTCGGCACACGCAGCGGCCGCAAATCGCGAATGTTGATCACTGCGGGGCGGCATTCGAGCCGTTGAAGTGCCGCACAGGCACGGCGTTATCTTCACCGGCAGTTCCTGGCTGATTGCTGCCTATTCCAGGCCCATTCAGTCGACTTCGGTGACCTGCTGTAAAACACCTTGCCGAGCAGCTCCAGGCCCTAGACGCGTTGAAAGGAGATGTCGGTCTGAAGAAAGAAATCGAATTAGATGCAAGCTGCGTGCGTTGCTCGTTGAGTACGGCTACAGCCTGCAGAACGTGATCAATTTGCTGGACCCGCAGGCGGGCCGTCGCGCTCCAGTTGTCGAGTCCGGAGCCGGCATTCGTAAGCCCCACCAAGTGAAGGTTTATAAAAAACCTCATACCGGTGAAGTCGTCAAAACCAAAGGCGGCAATCACAAAATTCTGAAAGAATGGAAAGCACAGCACGGCTCCACGACCGTTGAGTCCTGGCTAACAAAGTGAGCTTAGCTTGAGTGCAAAAAAAGGGTCCTTCGAGGGCCCTTTTTGATTAACGAATGAACCATTTCTAGTCATCAAAAAAAGCCTCCCGATTGCTCCTAAAGCCAACTGTTGAACACAAAACGTGGGTGACCAAACCACATCAATAGCGGATGCCCATCTGCAGCACCCGATTCATGTTTGCGCGTTCAAACAGGGGAAATCGAACGGAGAGAAGGGTGGCTCTTCTTTGAGTGCCAGTCTGTTCTCAAGCCCTCAGCCATGAGCTAGACCTTGAAACTAGCCATACAAGCATCGCCCTAGCTACATCGACACAACACGAGATGGTCTAGGGATCATCACCCATTGGCTTCAGTCAAGCAGCGACTCTGAAAACGATAAGATCTTGGAGATTTCATATCCTATAAGCTTGATCGCCAGAAGCCCTAAACGTTTACGGAATCAGATCCCAAAGCACGAACCGTCTCCACCACCAAATCAGCAGGGTCGCAATGTAAGGCGCTAGCGAGGGATAGGAGCGTTTCTAATGTAGGCTGGTTATGCCCGCGCTCCATCAAACTGATGTAATTCCGCTGATAGCCGCACTGAAGAGCCAATTGCTCCTGCGTGAGGTTCGCTCGCTTTCTCACATTTCGTAAAACTAATCCAAAAGCTGTAGCGACGTTCACAAGCCCCTCCATTGAGGGGAAGAACTGTGGTCCACCTTGCCGTTACAGTCTTCACAGTATAATGTGAATTTTGCCTTAACCTTAAAGAAATACGAGAGAGCCAATGTTCAACGTAGTGGATCAATTCGGGATGCTTTGGGATGTTCTTGGAGACAGCGAGGAATTTTGTGATGCAGAACGTACTATTCGTCGTGTTGAGTACGATCGAGGAAATCCGATATTTTTGATTTTCTATTGGCATGGCGACGAGTCAAATATCAGTCGGCGACTCTCGATTGTGGCTGATGCTCAAGAGCTTCAAAATATCACGCGCTCCTACTCGTTCAGCCAAAAATTGGGTATTGATCAAGTGTTTATCGCATTGCCAGGCCGAGTCACAAAAGCGACACCTTGGGTAATTGAAAAGCTTATATCGGCCAGCTTTTTAATTGATCATGATACACGAGATTTTGGATACCGCTACGAGACGGAAAGTGGTTGCTATATCGACAGCTCGTCCATAGATACATGCGGAATGGAATCATATTCTCTCTATTCGGTTTGAGTGTTCAATAATTTTGGGTTGTATACTCCTGTAATGTAATCGAAATTAACGTAACGAATGGCTGACGCAAAGTGATGCTTTGCTAAGTAATGTGCGGGAATCAATACACTATGAAATTTTCAAGGCACACAGATCAAGCGATTGCAAAAGAAGTGGGGGCGTATATCCAGGCAATACGCTTAAAAAAGAACATGAGCTTGGAAGATGTAGCAAAAGGGTCTGGAGTAAGTCGTCAGACTCTTAACTTATTGCTTAATCATGGGAAGGGCACGGTGGTGAATATGATAGCTATTCTTCGAGCTCTGAAGGAGCTTGAACGATTGAGTTCATTACTGGAAGAGGTACGCCCAAGCCCGTTGCAAATTGTCCTAATGGAAGGCCGGAAGCGTCAGCGTGCTACGGGTAATCGCAAAGCGTCTAATAGGAAGGATTCCACCGTTCCTATCACTACAAATCGCGATTGGTAACGGAATCCCTTGGCCCGATGCCCTCTGAACCTTTAGCTACTTTGTTCATTTTATAAAAAAACGCTTGACTACATTAGATCATGCAGAAACGCATCACCGACAATCCCCTCGGCACGCTGCCGGTGCAGTACCTCGCCGGGCTGTTGCTCTGCGTGATCTTCGTGCCGTTCCAGCCCTTTCATTTCGAACACGGCAGCGGTTTCATCGTGCCCGTGTTGTGGATGGGGCTGGTGGTGTCGGTGCTGGCGACCTTGTTGCTGTACCGCTTGATCGCCCGGGGCAATCTGGTGAATGTCACCAGCCTGTTCTATCTGGTACCGGCCGTGACGGCCGTGATGGATTACCTGACTTTCGGCAACCGGCTGGCGATGTTGAGCCTCCTCGGCATGTTGCTGATTATCGTCGGGCTGGTGTTCGTGTTCCGTAAAACCGCGTAAACCCTGTAGGAGCGAGCTTGCTCGCGATGGACGTCCAGACAACGCGATCATTCAGGCAGCACGCGTTATCGTTCACGTCCATCGCGAGCGGGCTCGCTCCCACAGGGAATCGGGCTTCATTTCAGGCCTTCGCATGTTCGGCGCGCACCGAGTTCATGAATGCCTGCATCGCCGACGACTGAATCCGGTGGCGGCGGGTGATCAGCCCGTAGGGTGGCAAACGTGCTTCGAACTTGATCGGCAGCACCGCCAGCAGGTCACGACCGGGATAATCCTCGACCACCGACACCGGCGTGACACCGAGCATATCGGTCTGCTGAATCAGCGAGAGCAAGGTCATGATCGAGGTGGTTTCGACGATGCTGCTCGGAATGTCGACCCGCGCATTGTGGAACACCTGGTTGATGATCGCGCGCATCGGGCTTGGCTGTTGCTGCAGCACCCAAGTCATGTTCTGCAATTCTGCCCAACCCAGTTGCGTCTCTTGCGCCAGCGGATTTTGCGCACCGGCAATCACACACAGCTCTTCTTCACCCAGGCTGTCGAACAGCAGTTCTTCGGCCCGTGCTCCGGGTGGAATACGCCCCAGCACGATGTCCAGTTGATCCTGCAACAGCGCTTGCACCAGCACGTCGCTGGTGTCGACCTGGATGCTCATGGACAGGCGTGGATGGCTTTGCTTCAAGGTCGCGATGGTGCGGGTCAACAACCCCGAGGCCAGCGCCGGAATCGCGCCAACGGCCACCCGGCCCAGGTTGCCCGATTGCAGGGCCACCAGTTCTTCGCGCATGCCGCTGAGTTCGGCGAAGACCATGCGGGCGTAGTAGATGACGGTTTCCCCGAACGGGGTCGAGCGCATGCCCCGCGGCAGGCGTTCAAAGAGCTCGACGCCGAGCAAATCTTCTGCCTCGTGCAGCATTTTGGTCGCTGCCGGTTGAGTCATGCCGATGTGGTCGGCGGCACGGCGCAACGAGCCGAATTCCTCCAGCGCCAGCATCAGCCGCAGCTGGCGCAGACGCAGTCGACTGTGGATCACATTGGCATCAGGAATTCGGGACATGGGCCGTACTCGCAATCAAGACTGCGGCAAGCCTGACAACAAATGCCAGGCGTTGCCAGCATTGCCGTGTCACAGCACCGATTTTGGCTTGGCGACCGGGGTTTTACGCAGGCCGATCAGGGTTTGCAGCGCCTTGGAAATCAACGGCCAGAACAGCATCAGCAGCGCCGCCGTGGTCAGGCCGCCCACCAATGGGTTGGACCAGAAGATTCCCAGGTGCCCGTCAGAGAACAGCATCGACTGGCGAAACGCATCTTCGGCCTTGTCGCCCAGTACCGCCGCCAGTACCAGCGGTGCAATCGGGTAGCCCAGCTTCTTGAACAGATAACCCAGCGCGCCGAAACCGAGCATCAGCACCACGTCGAAGAACGAGTTGTGCACCGAGTAGGCACCGATGGCGCAGACCATGATGATGATCGGCGCGATGATCGAGAACGGAATACGCAGGATCGAGGCGAACAGCGGCACGGTGGCCAACACCACGATCAGGCTCACCACGTTGCCCAGGTACATGCTGGCGATCAGGCCCCAGACGAAGTCATGCTGTTCGACGAACAGCGTTGGCCCCGGGTGCAGACCCCAGATCATCAAGCCGCCGAGCATCACCGCTGCGGTGGCCGAACCGGGAATCCCCAGGGTCAGCATCGGCAGCAAGGCACTGGTGCCGGCCGCGTGGTCGGCGGTTTCCGGGGCGATCACGCCTTCGAGTTCACCCTTGCCAAAGTTGTCGCGGTTCTTCGAAAAACGCCGCGCCAGGCTATAGCTCATGAACGATGCGGCGGTTGGCCCGCCCGGCGTAATGCCCATCCAGCAACCGACCAGGGTGCTGCGCACGATGGTCCACCAGTAGCGCGGCAGTTTGGCCCAGGTGCGCAGGATCACCATCGGGGTGATGCGCGCATGTTCGCCACGGAACACCAGGCCTTCCTCCACGGTGCAGAGGATTTCGCCGATGCCGAACAGGCCGATCACCGCCACTTCGAAGCTGATGCCGGTCATCAGGATCGGCTGGTCAAAGGTCAGGCGCAGGTTGCCGGACACGGTGTCCATGCCAACGGCGGCCATGGCGAAACCGATCATCATCGCCACCACGGTTTTCAGCGGCGGGTTCTTGCTCATGCCGATGAAGGTGCAGAACGCCAACAGGTACACCGCAAAGAACTCCGGCGAACTGAACGACATGGCGAATGCGGCAATCCTGGTCGACAGGAAGGTCAGCAACAACACTCCGGCCAGTGCTCCCAGCAACGCCGAACTGAACGCTGCGGTCAGGGCTTCGGCGGCGCGGCCTTCGCGGGCCATCGGGTAGCCGTCAAACGTCGTCGCCACCGATGAGGGCTCACCGGGGATGTTGAACAGGATCGAGGTGATCGAGCCGCCAAACAGCGCGCCCCAATACATGCAAGACAGCAGGATGATCGCCGACACGGGCGACATGGTGAACGTCAGCGGCAGCAACAGTGCCACGCCATTGGGGGCGCCGAGGCCGGGCAACACGCCGACCAGGATGCCCAGCAGCACGCCGATCACCATCAGGCCGATGTGGCCCGGGGTCAGGATCAGGTTCATGCCTTGCAGCAGGGAATCGAATTCGCTCATTTGAAGTTTCTCCCGACCAGGGCAATCCAGTCGCCCAACGGGCCGGCATCCAGCGGGACCTTGAACCACAGCGCGAAAATCAGGTAGCTGGCCAGGACCGCGCCGAGGGATACCGTGGCGATCATCCATTTGCCGTAGGGCTTGGCGCGGACCTTGTCACGCCACATGAACCAGGCGATGAAGCACGCCGAGGCGACGTAGATACCGGTCAACGGCATGGCCGCGACGAACAGCGCAATCGGGATGAACACCGACAGCACTTGCCTGAACGCACCGCGACTGACAAAGGCAATGCTCAGCGCTTGCCAGCGCACCACGGTCAACACGCCGTTGGCCACGCTCGCGGCGCTAAGCATCAGGCCGATGTAGAAGGGGAAGTAACCCGGCTCGGGGCCGGCATCACCCCAGCCGATACCTTGTTCGACGCTGCCGAGCATCACCACCACGCCGATCAGCGCGGTGAAGAGTGTCAGGCCGAGTTCGACCCAACGGGTGCCGACCAGCGCGGGTGAATCCGAAGAATGGGACATGCAGACACCTCCAGCAGATGACGGCCGCCCGCAGGCGGGGCGGCCGCGACAACCTCAGTTTTTCAACCAGCCGGCTTCCTTGAAGACCGGGGTGACGCGGGCGGTGTCTTTTTCGATGTAGGCGGTCAGCGGTTCACCCTCGAGGAAGGTTGGCACCAGCGCGTTCTGCTTGACGTAGGCCTTGAACTCCGGGGTTTCAGTGACTTTACGCATCAGCTCGACATAGAACGCGCGTTGCTCGGCGGAAATGTCGCCGGGCATGAACACGGTGCGTGGGAAGCGGTATTGATCGATGCCCAGGCCTTGTTCGTGGCAGGTCGGCACGTCGGCCCAGGATTTGTCTCCGGCGACTTTGTCGGTGTAGCTCATGCGCTCCTTGCTGAAGACGCACAGCGGTTCGACCTGATCGCCACGCCATTGGCTGATGCTTTCGCTGGGGTTGTTGACGTTGGCGGCGATGTGCTTGCCGGCCAGCTGGGTGGCCGCTTCGCTGCCGCTCTTGAACGGGATGTACACCAGTTTGCTGTTGGTGGTCTGGTTCAGCAGCAGGGTCAGGGTCTGGTCGACATCCTTGGACTGGCTGCCCCCCATGCGCAGGTTGGACGGGTCGGCCTTGACCGCTTCGTAGAAGCTTTTCGCATCCTTCCACGGTGCGCCTTTGTAGCTCCAGAGAATGAAGTCATCCTCGGCCACGGCGGCAATCGGCGTCAGCTCCTGCCATTGATAGCCGAGCTTGGACACTAGCGGCAACAGGTAGATGTTGTTGGTGCCTATTACCAGTTTCTCGGCATCGCCCTTGTTCATTTTCATGTCGAGAAAGGCTTCGGCACCATTGCCGCCGCCCTTGTTGAGGACGATGGTATTAACGTCGAGCAGTTTGTGCGTGGTGATGATCGACTGGATCAGGCGACCGAGCTGGTCGGTACCGCCACCGGGGCCACCGGCGACAACGATTTCGACGTTCTTGTCCGGTTGCCAGGCGTGGGCCAGGGCGGGGAGGGCACCTGCGGCGACCAGGGTGCAGCCAAGAAACAGACGGGATGTGCGACGGACGAATGCATTTCGCATGATGGAAGAGCCTCGTTTTTGTAGTTGTTATGAGTGACTTGTTGGCGTTCGAAAGCTGCAAGCCTGGCCAGAGTGTGGGAAGGCGCCGCCGCCGCGTCTAGTCAAAACAATACATACACCGATAGCCTGGGGTTATAGCGCGGCAAACGAAGCAGGATTTCTGTAGGAGCGAGCCTGCTCGCGATGGACTCAAGGGCGCTGAGTTGATTCAGGAAGCACGCGTTTTCGTTGACGACCATCGCGAGCAGGCTCGCTCCTACAGAAAATGCATGTCGACGTTGAAAGCTGATTGAAAGCACGGCATGCCATAACCCGAAGCTATCACCTGATTTCAAGTTTTGATTAGACGGTTATCACCGGGCCTTCGATAGTGCCCACACAGGTCGCCACGACGCGACGCGCTTGCAACCACAACAATAAAAAATCGAGGTACGCACCATGGCTCGTCCCAGTGCTTCCCTGCATCTGCCTGGCGCAGGTGCTCCGACCGCCGCCGCGGCAATGCCCCAAGCGGGTACTGCCAAGGCCAGCAATGTGCGTTGGCGGATCTTTGCGATCATCTTTGCGCTGACCATGGTCAACCTGATCGATCGGGTATCGCTGTCCATCGCCATGCCGACCATCGCCCATGAATTTTCCCTCACCCCGAGCATGCAGGGCTTGATCCTCAGCAGCTTCTTCTGGGCCTACGCGCTGTTGCAGATTCCCGGCGGCTGGTTGATCGATCGCTTTGGACCGCATCGGGTCATCAGTTGGTCCACCGGGTTGTGGGGCACGTTCCAGGTGCTGGCGGCGTTCGCCACAGGTGGCCTGTCGTTGTTGTTCGCCCGCGTGGCGCTGGGGGCCTCGGAAGCGCCGCTGTTTCCGTCTGGCGGCAAGTTGATCAGCTCGTGGCTGGCGCCCAGCGAACGGAGTCGCGGTGCGGTGTTGATGGACAGCGGCAGCCCGTTGGGCGTGGCGCTCGGCGGGTTGATCATTGCCTACCTGATTGCGTCGCTGGACTCCTGGCGCCTGGCCTTCGTGATCGCCGGTGTGGCGACCCTGTTGCTGGCCTGGCTGGCGCGGCGTTATCTGCGTGATGACCCGACCAGTCACCCGCAGGTCAATCCCCTGGAACTGGCGAAGATCAACGCCGGGCGTGCTACGCCGGCCGCCGAAGCCGCCCGTGCACCGGTGAAAGGCCTGGGCATTGCCGCCCGCTCCCTGAGCGGGTTGCTGATCGGTCGTGCCAGTTGGGCGATGGTGTATTTCGGCCTGCTGACTTGGGGGCCGAGCTATCTGGCGCAAGCCCGGGGCTTTGATATCAAGGGCATTGGTGCGGCGACCTTCGTGATTTTCGTCTGCGGCGCACTGGGTTCGTTGACCGGTGGTTTCCTCTGCGACGGCTTGATCCGCAAGGGCGTGCGTCGCGGGGTGGCGGTCAAGAGCCTGCTGGCGTTTTCCGGCCTGGTGGCCCTCGGCGCGTTCCTGCTGTTGCCGACCCTGAGCGATCCTTTTGCGGCCGTGGCGCTGTTGGCCATGACCGCGTTTTTCCTGATGTGGGGCAGCCTCTACTGGAGCTTCCCGGCGTTGCTGGCAGCGCCGGCGCGGGTCGGGTTGATCGGCGGCGTGATGAACATGGCCGGCAGCACCGGCGGTATCGCGGTGCCGATCCTGGTGGGGGTGATCCTGCAAATGAGCGGTGGCTTCGCCCCCGTGCTCGGGTTCTTTGCCGCGTGCTCGGCAGTGTTTGTGCTGGCGACGTTGTTCATCAGTCTCGACGAGGTGCGTTATGGCTGAGCGTTGGAATGGACCGATCATCGATGCCCATCATCACTTCTGGGACCCAACGATCAATGACCATCCGTGGCTGGCGCCCGAAGCCAACATAGCGTTTCGCTACGGCGATTACACCGCGATCAAGCGCCGCTATTTTCCCGAGGATTATTTCGCCGATGCCGGTGAACATCGGGTGGTGCAAACGGTGTATGTCGAGACTGAATGGAACCCCCGGGACCCGATTGGCGAAACCCGTTTCATCGAGCAACTGGCCGCCCGTTACGGGGTGCCGAATGCGATCGTCGCGCAAGCCTGGCTCGACCACCCGGACGCCATTGCGGTGCTGGCCGAGCAGGCCACCTACAAGTGCGTGCGCAGCGTGCGGCACAAACCCGGCGGGCCGACGTCGCCCGAACAGTTCGGGCGGGTGCGCAGCCTGATGAGCGACGAGCACTGGCGGCGCAGTTACGCCGCGCTGGAGGGGCTGGGCCTGCACTTTGACTTGCAGACTCCCTGGTGGAACCTGCCCGAGGCCGAACGGCTGGCCCGGGACTTCCCCGGCATCACCCTGATTCTCAATCACGCCGGGTTGCCCAACGACCGCAGCGCCGAAGGCCTGGCGGGGTGGCGGGCGGCGATGGCGCGGTTGGCGCAGTGGCCGAATGTTCAGGTCAAGATCTCCGGCCTGGGCCAGGCGGGCCGCGCGTGGCGCGCCATCGACAACGCCTGGATCGTGCGCGAAATCATCGCGATGTTCGGCACCCGGCGAGCGATGTTTGCCAGCAACTTTCCGGTGGACAGCCTGTGTGGCTCGTTCGATGACATCTACAGCGGTTTCAAATTCATCGTCGCCGATCTGCCACTGGCCGATCAGGAGCGACTGTTCTACAGCAACGCGCAGCGAATCTATCGTTGCGAACCTTGCGCCATTGACCGGGCGCTGCCTGAATCCTTGAGGAGTGAAGCATGAACAAGACAACCATCGCGATGGTCCTGGGTGACCCGGCGGGCATCGGCCCGGAACTGATCGCACGCTTGCTCGGCGAGCCCGATGTACGCGGCCAGGCCAACGTGATCCTGATTGCCGACGAAGCGGAAATGCGCCGCGGCATGCGCATCGCCGGGGTGGAGTTTCCCTATCGCCGGGTGGAGTCGCTGGAACAGCTTTCGTTCGTCGATGACACACCGCTGTTCTACGATTTTCGCGGTGACACCGTGGGTGAATTTCCCCGCAGCGAGGCCAGTGTCATTGGCGGTCGCTACAGCCTCGACACCCTGGAAGTCGCCCTGCGCCTGACCGAGGCCGGGACCACCGACGCGGTGCTGTTCGGGCCGTTGAACAAGACCTCGCTGCACATGGCCGGCATGGCCCACAACGATGAGTTGCACTGGTTCGCCGAGCTGCTGGATTTCCATGGGCCGTTCTGCGAATTCAACGTGCTCGACAACCTCTGGACTTCACGGGTGACGTCTCACGTGGCGTTGGCCGAAGTCCCGGGGTTGCTCAGCCAGGAGCGGGTGGTGGAAGCGATTCAACTGATCGACACCGCGTTGAAGCGCAATGGCCTGGAGAAACCGCGCATCGGCGTCTGCGGATTGAACCCGCACAACGGCGACAACGGCTCCTTCGGCCGCGAAGAACTGGACATCATCGGCCCGGCGGTGCGCAAGGCCCAGGCGCTGGGAATCGCAGCGGAAGGACCGTACCCGGGCGACACGATTTTCCTCAAGGTCCAGGGTGACGCGAGTGCCTTTGACGCGGTCGTCACGATGTATCACGACCAGGGGCAGATCGCGATCAAGTTGATGGGCTTCTCCCGTGGCGTCACGGTGCAGGGCGGCTTGCCGATCCCGATCACCACCCCGGCCCATGGCACTGCTTTCGACATCGCGGGGCAGGGCAAGGCCAACGTCGGCGCGACGCGCCAGGCGTTCGAGATTGCCTGCCGGATGGGTGGCAACAGCTACTGAATTTCAAAAAATACGCAACACCCTTGTAGGAGCTGGCTTGCCAGCGAAAGCGGTCTATCAGTCAGCACACAGGTGACTGACATGGCGCTTTCGCTGGCAAGCCAGCTCCTACAGTTTTATGGAATGCCTGATAACTCGATCTACCGGATAACTGCTTTTTCCTATCACCCCAGGTTATCGCCGGATACGCATAAGTGATTATCCGCAGCCCCCGGGCGCTGGCTACAGTCGCTCCATCGAATGCCTGGCACCGGTCAGCCGAGCGGCTCCAGGCAGCGACACAACAATGACAAGAAGCCGGCAGCGCAAGGAAACTGTATTCATGAAAATCAAAGCGATCCGTACCCGCGTTTTCGAGTGGAAAGGCAAAGTCGTCCCACCTCAGGCGCACTTCTGCACCAACGCCAGCGACATCCTGTTCGAGCGCGGCGACGCCATGGGCTCGTTCCGTTTCCACGGCTGGCTGGTGGTGGAAGTCGAGACCGACAACGGCCTCATCGGCATCGGCAACTGCGCCCTGGCGCCGCGGGTGGCCAAGGAAATCATCGACACTTACCTCGCACCCATCGCGATTGGCGAAGACCCGTTCGACAACGAATACATCTGGCAGAAAATGTACCGCCAGAGCCATGCGTGGGGGCGCAAAGGCATCGGCATGGCGGCCATATCGGCGATCGACATCGCCATCTGGGACATCATGGGCAAGGCGGTCAACAAGCCGGTGTTCAAGTTGCTCGGTGGCCGTACCAAGGAAAAGATCTGGACCTACGCTTCCAAGCTCTACGCCAACGACAACCTCGACCTGTTCCTCGAAGAAGCCCAGGGCTACCTGAACCAGGGGTTCACCGCGCTGAAAATGCGCTTCGGCTACGGCCCGAAAGACGGCCCGGCGGGCATGCGCAAGAACATCGAACAAGTGCGCGCCTTGCGTAACCTGGCCGGCCCCGACGTTGACATCATGCTCGAATGCTACATGGGCTGGACCCTCGAATATGCCCGGCGCATGTTGCCGAAACTGGCCGAGTTCGAGCCGCGCTGGCTGGAAGAGCCGGTGATCGCCGACGACATCGAGGGATACATCGAGCTGAAAAAAATGGGGATCATGCCGATCTCCGGCGGTGAGCACGAGTTCACCTCCTACGGCTTCAAGGACCTGCTCGAACGTCGTGCCGTCGACGTGATCCAGTACGACACCAACCGCGTCGGCGGCATCACCGCCGCGCGCAAGATCAACGCCATGGCCGAGGCCTGGTCAGTGCCGGTCATCCCCCATGCCGGGCAGATGCACAACTACCACCTGACCATGTCCACCACCGCTTCGCCGATGGCCGAGTTCTTCCCGGTGTTCGACGTCGAAGTCGGCAACGAGCTCTTCTACTACGTGTTCAAGGGCGAGCCGCAACCGGTCAATGGCTACATCCAACTCGACGACAACAAGCCGGGCCTGGGCCTGGAAATCTCCGATGAGTACTTGAGCGACTTCAACATCATCGAGTGACCCTGTGGTGAGCCACTTATCCACGACTTTCCGGAGGGCGACATGCGCCTGATTCAATTCGAAAACACTGCCGGTGAACGCCAGGTCGGGCTCGTCGACGGGGCCCAGGTCCAGGTGCTCAAGGGCACCCGCAACACCCGCGAACTGGCACTCGCGGCGATCCGCGCCGAGCGCAGCCTGCAAGAAGAAGTCGCCTTGCGCGGTACCGAGCCGGGCCCGGACTACGCACAGCTGTTGAAGCAGGGCCAGGTCCTGCCCCCGCTGGACCATGAAGACCCGGCCCATTGCCTGATCAGCGGCACCGGCCTGACCCATCTGGGTAGCGCCTCGGCGCGGGACAAAATGCACCAGCAGGAGGGCGCCGTCGAAGCCGGCATGACCGACACCATGCGCATGTTCAAATGGGGTCTGGAGGGCGGCAAGCCAGCGGCCGGGCAGGTCGGTGCGCAGCCGGAATGGTTCTACAAGGGCGACGGCAGCATCGTCGTGCGCCCCGGCGCGGACTTCCCGGTGCCGCCGTTTGCCGAAGACGCCGGTGAAGAGCCGGAGCTGACCGGGCTCTACGTGATCGGCGACGACGGCCAGCCGTATCGCGTAGGTTATGCCTTGGGCAATGAGTTCTCCGACCATGTCATGGAACGGCGCAACTACCTGTACCTGGCCCACTCGAAACTGCGCTGCTGCGCCTACGGGCCGGAGCTGCGAGTCGGTGAATTGCCCAGGCACCTGGTGGGCACCAGTCGCATCAAGCGCAATGGCGAAACGATCTGGGAAAAGGAGTTTCTCAGTGGCGAGGACAACATGTGCCACAGCCTGGCCAACCTCGAGTTCCACCACTTCAAGTATGCGCAGTTCCTGCGGCCCGGTGATGTTCATGTGCACTACTTCGGTACCGCCACGCTGTCGTTTGCCGATGGCGTGAAGACCCAGCCGGGGGATCGCTTCCAGATCAGCCTCGAAGAGTTCGGTGCGCCACTGGTGAACGGCATCGGCGAAAGTGCCCAGCCGTTGCCCATCGGTCAGGTGCGTGCCCTCTGATCCCTGTAGGAGCCGGCTTGCCGGCGAAAGCGATCCGGCACGCGACGTTGTTGTTTGCCATGCCATGGCCTTCGTCGGAACGCCGCCCGCAGCAAGCCGGCTCCTACAGGTCTGCAATCGATCAAGGAATTCGAAATGACCACGATACTCGGACACAACTATATCGGCGGCCGCCGCAGCGCCAACGGCACCTTGCAACTGCAAAGCCTCGATGCGACCACCGGCGAGCCGTTGCCCGGCACCTTCTTCCAGGCCTCCGAAGCCGAAGTGGACGCTGCTGCCAAAGCCGCCGCCGCGGCGTATCCGATCTACCGTAACCTGAGCGCGGAAAAACGCGCGACGTTCCTCGATGCCATCGCCGATGAAATCGATGCGCTGGGCGATGACTTCGTCGCCACCGTATGCCGCGAAACCGCGTTGCCGGCCGGGCGTATCCAGGGGGAGCGGGGTCGCACCAGCGGCCAGTTGCGCTTGTTCGCCAAGGTGCTGCGTCGCGGTGATTTCTACGGCGCACGCATTGACCGGGCGTTGCCGGATCGCCAGCCATTGCCACGCCCGGATCTGCGGCAGTACCGCATCGCCCTGGGGCCGGTCGCGGTGTTCGGCGCGAGCAACTTCCCGTTGGCATTCTCCACGGCCGGTGGCGATACCGCCTCGGCCCTGGCCGCCGGGTGCCCGGTGGTGTTCAAGGCCCACAGCGGGCACATGGCAACCGCCGAATGGGTGGCGGACGCCATCATCCGCGCCGCCGAGCGCACGGAGATGCCGGCCGGGGTGTTCAACATGATTTATGGCGCTGGCGTGGGTGAATGGCTGGTCAAGCACCCGGCGATCCAGGCGGTGGGTTTCACCGGTTCGCTCAAGGGTGGCAATGCCCTGAGCCACATCGCCGCGAGCCGGCCACAGCCGATCCCGGTGTTCGCCGAGATGTCGAGCATCAACCCGGTGTTCCTGCTGCCCGAGGCGCTGGCCGTGCGCGGTGAACAGATCGCGGCGCAGCTCGCCGGTTCCGTGACCCTGGGGTGTGGGCAGTTCTGTACTAATCCGGGCCTGGTCATCGGCCTGCGCTCACCGCAGTTCAGCACTTTTCTCGAAACCTTTTGCGCGAGCATGAACCAGCAACCTGCGCAAACCATGCTCAATGCCCCGGCGCTGGCCAGCTACAGCCGAGGCCTGGGTGAGCTGCACGAACATCCGGGGCTGAGCCATCTGGCGGGCAAGCCACAGCAAGGCAACCAGGCGCAGCCGCAAGTGTTCAAGGCCGATGTCAGCCTGTTGCTCAAGGGTGATGAACTGCTTCAGGAAGAAGTCTTTGGGCCGACCACCATCGTCATCGAAGTCGAGGACCGCGCGCAGTTGGCGGCGGCGCTGCAGGGCCTGCGCGGGCAGTTGACGGCGACCTTGATCGGCGAGGCTGACGAGTTGCTGGAGTACCGCTGGCTGGCGGAGATGCTGCAGGAGAAGGTCGGGCGGATTCTGCTCAATGGCTACCCGACCGGTGTCGAGGTGTGCGAAGCGATGGTGCATGGCGGGCCGTATCCGGCCACGTCCGACTCGCGGGGAACGTCGGTCGGCACCCTGGCCATCGACCGCTTCCTGCGCCCGGTGTGCTTCCAGAATTATCCGGATGCGTTGTTGCCCGAGGCTTTGCAGAATGGCAATCCGCTGGGGATTCGGCGGTTGGTGGATGGGGAGGTGAGTCAGTCTGCTTTGTAGTGCTTGAGCGATCGCCTTCGCGGGCAAGCCTCGCTCCTACAGTGGTTCTATGCACGCCATAAAACCCCGTAGGAGCGAGGCTTGCCCGCGAAGGCGTCATCAGCGGCGCCGCAAATTTACCTGCCAGCCACCTTCACCGCAGCAGGCTTCAACACCAACCACAACGCCGCCGCGATCAACACCCCGCCATAAACATGCGCCATCGACAGCGGTTCATCGAGAAACAGCGCCCCCCACAACACCCCGAACGGCGGGATCATGAAGGTCACGGTCGACGACTTGACCGGGCCGATCGCGCTGAGCAGGCGGAAGTAAATGATGTAGGCAAACGCGGTACACGCCAGCCCCAATCCCAACAACGACAACCAGACACTCCAGCCGCCCCAGCTCGCCGGCGGCTGGCTGATCACGCTGTAGCCGAACAACGGCAACAGGAACAGCGTGGCGCCGAGCATGCTGCCCAGCGCCGACAGGCGACTGTCCAGCCCACCGGCCTGGTCGAGCCAGCGGCGGGCAAGAAACCCGGCAAAGCCATAACAGGTGGTGGCGAGCAGACAGGCGAGGGCGCCCATCAGCAATTGCAGGTCGAAGGCCATGGGACCCGCGCGGGTCAGCACGCCGACGCCGAGCAACCCGAGGAATACACCTGCGAGCTTGGCGCCCGAGAGTCTTTCATGGAAGAACAACCCGCCGATCAATACGCCCATCAGCGGTGTGGTGGCGTTGAAAATGGCCGAGTACCCGGCCGGAAGCACCTGCGCGGCCACGGAATACAGGGTTGCCGGAATCCCGGAGTTGATCACTCCGAGCAGCATCACAGTCTTGAGTTTGCCTTTGAAATCCCAGCTGATGCGCATCAGCCCGAGGATCAGCAACAGGCCGGTAGCGGCAATCGACACGCGGAAAAAGGCCGTGGGAATCGTGCCTATCACCGGGGCGATGATGCGCATGAACAAAAAGCTCGCACCCCAGATGGCCGCCAGTGACAGTAAACGCAATAGATCGACGGGGTTCACAGCGTGTTCCTTGCTTGATGGGGTCGAGAGTGTTGCCGAGCCTCTAAACGATGGCAACCGCAAAACGCGCATATAACTCCCGAGGGCGTCGAAATTACACTTCTCCTGCACCCGCTTCACTGGCTAAGCTCAGGGCTCACGAATTCCCGCAGAGGTCTCACCATGCCGCAGCAATGGCCAGCCGCCGACATCGCCCGCCTGATCCTCGATGGCTTTGACGATTACCGCGAGCATTTCCGCCAGATCACCGACGGCGCCCGGGCCCGCTTCGAGCAGGCCAAGTGGCAGGAGACGCAGTCGGCGTCGGCGGCGCGGATCAATCTCTACGAAGAAAAGGTCAGTGAAACGGTGGCGCGCCTGCACACCGCCTTTGACACCGACACGCTGGACGTCAGTTGCTGGCCGCTGGTCAAGAGCGCGTACATCACCTTGATCGACCTGCGCTTCGACGATGAATTGTCCGAGACCTGGTACAACTCGATTTTCTGCGGGCTGTTCAGCCATGACCTGATCAGCGACGGCTGCATGTTCATCCACACCACGCGGCCGAGCCTGCGCCGGGCCCGTGCCGCGCAAACCCGCACCTACAAACCCCAGGGCCAGCTGTCGGGCATGCTGGCGAGCATCTTTGCCGATTATCGCTTCAGCGAGGAGTACGCCGACCTGCCGGGCGACCTGCGCCGCCTTGAAGCCCAACTGCGCGAGAACCTGCCGGACTGGGTGTGCAAGGACCCGCAACTCAGCGTCGAACTGTTTTCCTCGGTGCTCTACCGCAACAAGGGCGCCTACCTGGTGGGGCGCATCTACACGGCCGATGAGCAATGGCCGCTGGCGATCCCGCTGCTGCACCTCGAGGGGCGGGGCATCCAGATCGATGCACTGATCACCGACGAAGCCGACGTGTCGATCATCTTCTCCTTCACCCGTTCGTATTTCATGGTGGATGTGCCGGTGCCGGCGGAGTTCATCGGCTTCCTCAAGCGCATCCTGCCGGGCAAGCACATCGCCGAGTTGTACACCTCGATCGGTTTCTACAAGCATGGCAAGTCCGAGTTCTACCGGGCGCTGATCAACCACCTGGCCAGCACCGACGACCAGTTCATCATGGCCCCCGGCGTGCGCGGCATGGTCATGAGCGTGTTCACCCTGCCGGGTTTCAACACCGTGTTCAAAATCATCAAGGACCGCTTCTCGCCGTCGAAAAACGTCGACCGCGCCACGGTGATCGAGAAGTACCGGCTGGTGAAGAGCGTCGACCGTGTCGGGCGCATGGCTGACACCCAGGAGTTCGCCGACTTCCGCTTCCCGCTGGGCAAGTTCGAGCCGGCGTGCCTGGAGGAACTGCTGGAGGTCGCGCCGTCCACGGTGTCGGTGGAAGGCGACACGGTGCTGATCCGTCACTGCTGGACCGAGCGGCGGATGACGCCGCTGAACCTGTACCTGGAAAACGCCAGCCCGGCGCAGGTGCGCGAGGCCCTGGAGGATTACGGCCTGGCGATCAAGCAACTGGCGGCGGCGAACATCTTTCCCGGTGACATGCTGCTCAAGAACTTCGGCGTCACGCGACATGGGCGGGTGGTGTTTTATGACTATGACGAGATCTGCTTCCTGACCGAAGCCAACTTTCGGCACATCCCGCAGCCGCGTACACCGGAAGATGAGATGGCGTCCGAGCCGTGGTATTCGATCGGGCCGCTGGATGTGTTCCCCGAGGAGTTCCCGCCGTTTCTCTTTGCCGATTCGGGGCAGCGCAAGTTGTTCGATCAACTGCATGGTGAGCTTTATAACGCCGATTACTGGAAAAGCCTGCAAGAAGCCATTCGGGCGGGGAAGGTGATCGATGTATTCCCGTATCGACGCAAGGGCCTGGACTGACGCCATCGCGAGCAGGCTCGCTCCCACATTTGAATGTGGTGCACCCAATTGTGTGGACGCCGCAGGTCCACTGTGGGAGCGAGCCTGCTCGCGATCGGCCGCGCAGCGGTCGTAAAATCTGCGACAATCCCCGACCTGCGCCACTAGACGACTGAATTGCGTACCCGATGACCGACGAATCGCCCTCCATCGACAAACTGCTGAAAAACCTCGATCACGCCATGCTCGCCGACCGCCACCGGCTGCGGCGGCAGTTGCTTGAGCTGCGCAAGAAACCCGACGAGGCCAAGCTGGCCCAGTGGGTGGCGCGCATGCAGGCGTCCTGTGACCAGGTGCAGGCACGCAAGGCCAGCCTGCCGGTGATTCGTTACGACGACAGCCTGCCGATCGCCGCCAAGCGCGACGAAATCAAGAAGGCGCTGGAAAAGCACCAGGTACTGATCATCGCCGGCGAGACCGGTTCGGGTAAAACCACCCAGCTGCCGAAGATCTGCCTGGAAATCGGGCGCGGCCAGCATGGCCTGATCGGCCACACCCAACCGCGCCGAATTGCCGCGCGCAGCGTGGCCGCCCGGGTGGCGGAAGAACTCGGCACGCCATTGGGCGCCCTGGTCGGCTATCAGGTGCGGTTCGAGGATCAAAGCGATTCCAATACCCTGATCAAACTGATGACCGACGGCATCCTGCTGGCGGAAACCCAGAACGACCGTTATCTGGAACGCTACGACACCATCATCGTCGACGAAGCCCACGAACGCAGCCTCAACATCGATTTCCTGCTCGGCTACCTGAAAACCCTGCTGCCGCGTCGTCCGGACCTGAAGGTCATCATCACGTCGGCGACCATCGACCTGGAGCGCTTCTCCAAGCATTTCGACGATGCGCCGATTGTCGAAGTCTCCGGTCGTACCTTCCCGGTGGACACTTGGTATCGGCCGCTGACCCTGGAACAGGACGAGGAAGGCAACCGGGTCGAGGACGACCTGACGGTGGACCAGGCGATCCTCGCCACCCTCGACGAAATCGCCGCCTACGAGCGCAGCGAACGCCGCAGCCCCGGTGACGTGCTGGTGTTCTTGCCCGGCGAGCGCGAGATTCGCGACGCCGCCGACATGCTGCGCAAGGCCCAGCTCAAGCACACCGAGATCCTGCCTTTGTACGCGCGCCTGTCGCCGGCCGAGCAGCAGCGGATCTTCCAGTCGCACCCGGGCCGGCGCGTGGTCCTGGCGACCAACGTCGCGGAAACCTCGCTGACCGTGCCGGGCATCCGTTACGTGATCGACAGTGGCACCGCGCGCATCAGTCGCTACAGCTACCGCGCCAAGGTCCAGCGCCTGCCCATCGAAGCCATTTCCCAGGCCAGTGCCAACCAGCGCAAAGGCCGATGCGGACGGGTCGAGCCGGGCATCTGTGTGCGCCTGTACAGCGAAGAGGATTTCCTCGGGCGCCCGGAGTTCACCGATCCGGAAATCCTGCGCACCAACCTGGCCGCCGTTATCTTGCAGATGCTGCATCTGCGCCTCGGCGAGATCACCGCGTTCCCGTTTATCGAACCGCCGGACGGCAAGGCGATCAGCGACGGTTTCAACCTGCTGCAAGAACTCTCGGCAGTGGACCGCAACAGCCAACTGACCCCGCTCGGTCGTCAATTGGCGCGGCTGCCGGTGGACCCGCGCATGGGGCGCATGCTGCTGGAAGCGGCGAAACTCGGCAGCCTGCAGGAAGTGCTGATCGTCGCCAGCGCCATGTCGATCCAGGACCCGCGCGAACGTCCGCCGGAGCGCCAGCAAGCGGCGGATCAGGCCCACGCGCAATGGAAAGACTCCGACTCGGACTTCGCCGGGCTGGTCAACCTGTGGCGCGGGTTCGAAGAGCAACGCCAGGCACTGACCGCCAGCCCGCTGCGCAACTGGTGTCGCAAGAATTTCCTGAATTACCTGCGTCTGCGCGAGTGGCGCGATTCCCATCGCCAGTTGAGCCTGATCTGCCGCGACATGCAGTTGAGCCTCAATAAAGAGCCGGCGGACTATCCGAAGCTGCACAAAGCGGTGCTGGTGGGGTTGCTGAGCCAGATCGGCCAGAAAACCGAAGACGGCGACTACCTCGGCGCGCGTCAGCGCCGTTTCTGGATTCACCCCTCCTCAGGTATCGGCAAGAAGCGCCCGCAATGGCTGATGACCGCCGAACTGGTGGAAACCACCAAGCTGTATGCACGGATGGTGGCCAAGATCGATGCCGACTGGATCGAGCCGCTGGCCGGGCACCTGATCAAGAAAAACCACTTCGAACCCCATTGGGAGAAGAAGCGTGGCCAGGTCGTGGCCTTCGAGCAGATCACCCTGTTCGGGCTGATCGTGGTCGGCCGCCGGCCGGTGCACTACGGTCCGGTCGATCCGGTGGTGTCCCGTGAACTGTTCATCCGTGAAGCCTTGGTGCGTGGCGAGATTCAGTCGAAAGCCAGGTGCCTGACGGCCAACAAGCAGTTGCTCGAACAACTTGACGAACTGGAAGCCAAGGCCCGTCGCCGGGACATCCTGGCTGACGAAGAAACCCTCTACGCCTTCTACGATGCGCGCCTTCCGGCAGAGATCCACCAGACCGCGACCTTCGACAGCTGGTACCGGATCAACAGCCAGAAAGACCCGCAATTGCTGATCATGCGCGAAGAAGACGTGCTGGCCCGCGAAGCCAGTGAAGTCACCGCCCAGCATTATCCGGACACGCTGCACATCGGCGACCTGGAACTGGCCCTGAGCTACCACTTCGAACCGAACCACCCGCGCGACGGCGTGACCCTGCGTGTGCCGGCACCGCTGTTGCCGATGCTGCCGCCGGAACGCCTGGAGTGGCTGGTGCCGGGGGTGATCGAAGCCAAGTGCATTGCGCTGGTGCGCAACCTGCCGAAGGCGTTACGCAAGAATTTCGTGCCGGTGCCGGATTTCGTCAAGGCCGCGTTGCAGCGCATGACCTTCGCCGAAGGCTCGTTGCCCCAGGCCTTGGGTCGCGAGTTGTTGCGCATGACCGGCGCCCGTGTCAGCGATGAAGCCTGGAGCGAGGCGGCCCAGCAGGTCGAAAGCCACCTGCGGATGAACCTGGAAATCGTCGACGCCCAGGGCAAGTTCCTCGGCGAAGGGCGCGACCTGGCCGAGCTGACGGCGCGTTTCGCCGAGGCCAGCCAGGCCGCCCTGGCCGTGCCGCAAACCGCGAAAAGCCAGCAGCCGGTCGAACCGAAAGTGTTCGCTGCCGTCGCCGAGAAAACCCAGCAGAAGATCGCCGGCCTGTCGATGACGGTCTATCCGGCACTCGTGGAAGAGGCGGGGACGGTCAAGGAAGGACGATTCTCGACGCCGGCCGAAGCCGAGTTCCAGCATCGCCGCGCCTTGCAGCGCTTGCTGATGCAGCAACTGGCGGAACCAGCGAAGTTCCTGCGCGGCAAGTTGCCGGGCCTGACCGAAATGGGCCTGCTGTACCGCGACCTGGGGCGTGTCGATGCACTGGTGGAAGACATTCTGTTGGCCAGCCTCGACAGCTGCATCCTCGAAGGTGAAGAGCCCTTGCCACGCGACGGTGCCGGCCTGGCATCGCTGGCTGAACGCAAGCGCGGCGCCTGGACCGAACATGCCGAACGCGTGGCCAGGCTGACCCTGGAAATCCTCAAGCACTGGCACGGCCTGCAAAAACGCTTCAAGGGCAAGATCGACCTGGCGCAAGCCGTGGCCCTGAACGACATCAAGCAGCAGCTCAGCCACCTGGTGTACCCGGGGTTTGTCCGGGAAACGCCGATGCAGTGGCTCAAGGAACTGCCGCGATACCTCAAGGCCATCGAGCAGCGTTTCGAAAAAATCGGCGCCCAGGTGCAACGGGATCGGGTCTGGAGCGGCGAGTTGTCCGGCCTCTGGACGCAATACCAGACCCGCGCCAACAAACACGCCCAGGAAGGCAAGCGCGATCCGCAGCTGGAACTGTATCGCTGGTGGCTGGAGGAATACCGGGTGTCGCTGTTTGCCCAGCAACTGGGAACCAAGGTGCCGATCTCCGACAAGCGCCTGAGCAAGCAGTGGAGCCAGGTCGAGCCCTGACACGAACCCTTGTAGGAGCTGGCTTGCCAGCGAAGGGGCCCTTGAGTCCTGCATCGCCCATGATGACGCCTTCGCCGGCAAGCCGGGCTCCTACAGGGATTGTGTATGCCGCCATGTATTGCAAAAAGGCGCCAAAATCCAAGGTTTATGGCAAACTTCGCGACCATAAGCGCCGGTTTCGCGGCCTAGAGCCTTCGGCCAGCTCGCGCGACGGATCAAGCGATGCCAGGTTTGCGTCCCCAGGATGGGAATAGACCCTTTGTGTATTGGCACGACTGTACCAATACTTTCTGCCTGAACAGATTAGAGACACGACCATGCATAACGTCGTCATCAGCGGCACCGGCCTGTACACCCCGGCCAACAGCATCTCCAACGAAGAGCTGGTGCAGTCTTTCAATGCTTATGTCGCTCAATTCAACGCCGACAACGCCCAGGCCATTGCCCGCGGTGAAGTCGAGGCGTTGACCGAGTCCAGCGCAGCGTTCATCGAGAAAGCCTCCGGTATCAAAAGCCGCTTTGTCATGGACAAGGAAGGCATTCTCGACCTGCAACGCATGGCACCACGCTTGCCGGAGCGTTCCAACGACGAATGGTCGGTGCTTTGCCAGATGGCCATCGGTGCCGCCGAACAAGCCCTGCAACGCGCGGGCAAGACCGCTGCGGACATCGACGGCGTGATCGTCGCCTGCTCCAACCTGCAACGCGCCTACCCGGCGATTGCCATCGAAGTCCAGGAAGCGCTGGGCATCCAGGGTTTCGGTTTCGACATGAACGTGGCGTGCTCCTCGGCCACCTTCGGCATCCAGGCTGCGGCCAACAGCGTCCAGTTGGGCCAGGCCCGGGCGATCCTGATGGTCAACCCGGAAGTCTGCACCGGCCACCTGAACTTCCGCGACCGCGACAGCCATTTCATCTTTGGCGATGCCGCGACCGCGGTGATCATCGAACGCGCTGACCTGGCCACTTCCAGTCACCAGTTCGACATTGTCAGCACCAAGCTGCTGACCAAGTTCTCCAACAACATCCGCAACAACTTCGGCTTCCTCAACCGCGCGGCGGAAGAGGGCGTCGGTGCCAAGGACAAGCTGTTCGTGCAGGAAGGCCGCAAGGTGTTCAAGGAAGTCTGCCCGATGGTCGCCGAGCTGATCGCTGCGCATCTTGAAGAGAATCAACTCAACGTAGGCGACGTGAAGCGCTTCTGGCTGCACCAGGCGAACCTCAGCATGAACCACCTGATCGTCAGGAAGCTGCTGGGCCGTGAAGCCACCGAGCAGGAAGCGCCGGTGATTCTCGATACCTACGCCAACACCAGTTCGGCAGGTTCGGTGATTGCGTTCCACAAGCACCAGGACGACCTGGCTGCCGGCTCGCTGGCCGTGCTCAGCTCGTTCGGCGCCGGTTATTCGATCGGTAGCGTGCTGTTGCGCAAACGCTGATTTCGCAACTGAAAGATCGCAGCCTGCGGCAGCTCCTACAGGGGATTACTTAACCCTGTAGGAGCTGCCGCAGGCTGCGATCTTTTTTTGCGCAGAAAAAAACTCGCGTTGCCGTATCGGACGGATGATGGGGACCGATACGGCAACGCGAGTGTGTAAAAGCGACTCAGGCGTCCATGCTGGAGTCGTGCAGCGGGGGCATCAGAACTTTGCTTCGGCATCCAGTTGCAGGGTGTTGATGTCGGAGTCTTTCAGGTTGACGCTGGCGTTGGTGTAGTCGGAGTTCGCCATGAAGTACGTCGCACCCAGGGTGAAGTTCTTGTCGAGCTCGTAGCTGACTTTCAACTTGCTGCCGCGCGAACCGGTGAAGCCGTTGGCGAAGTCGGAGTCGGTGAAGGCACCCACCACCGCATTTTGCTGCACGTCGCGGTAGTTGTAGTCCAGGCCGAAGCCGTAGATCTTGGTCTTGACGCCGGCCAGCCAGCCAGTGTCCTGGTCGTTGCTGGCTTCGGCGTTGTGCACGTACTGGCCGTACAGCGACAGCGGCATCGGCAGGCCGCCGATGTCGATCTGGCTGAAACCTTCCCACAGACGGAATTCTTCGCCCGGGCTGTTACCGTTGACGGCCAGTGCGCATGGCGTGGTGGTGGCGGTGCAGACGCTGTCTTCGTCGTTGTCGTAGTTGTAGAGGCTGCCGCCCACGGTCATTTTCAGGTTGTCGGTAATGGCGAAACGCGCACCCAACTGGCCAGCGTACAGACGCAGGTCGTGCTTGAACTGCACGCCATCGCCGTCGACGTTGTCCTTGAGGGTGTAGTGACCGGCACTACCGAACAGTTCGGTGTTGCCCAGCGGGTATTTGTAAGTCAGGGCCAGGCCTTCCGGGTTGACGTCGCTATCCCAGATGATGTCGCCCATGCTCACCCATGGCTGCAGCATCTTGCCGCCGATCACGTGCAGGTTCTTGATGGCATCGGGGTGGTAATCGACGTAACCCAGGTCCAGCCAGATCTGCTTCTTGTCGAAGTAGTTGTTCAGGTCCTGGTTGGTGGAGCGAGCGTCGTCGCTGCTGCCGGTGGCAATACGGATGCCGGTGTCCACTTGCGGGTTGATTTCGCTGTACGCACCCAGGCGGGCACGAATGCGCTGGCGATCCTGGTCCTTGTTGTTGGAAACGCCATCGTTGTGGACGTTCTCCTGGCGGAAACGCACGTCGCCCTTGAATTGGGTCTTGGCCGCCCACGCCAGTTTCTGGTCGAAGGTGCTCAGCTCATTGGTTTTCTTCGCGGTGGCCGCGATCTGCTCGTTGGTTTCTTGCTGGGCCTGACGAGCGATTTGCTGGTCTTTCTGATCACGTGCCAGCTCGGCTTGCAGTTCGGTGTACTGGGCGTTGGTAATCGAGCCGTTAGCCTTGAGCATGTCGAGCAGTTTGGCGTCGACTGCAGCGCTGGCAGGAACACTCATGGCCAGCAACAGGCCGCCACACAAGGCCGCCGCAGTTTTCGTGGAAGCAAGACGCATATCAATCTCCGAAGATGAGAGTGGATGGCTGGACCATCCTGGGCACAACCGACCATGGGGTGGACGGAAAACAGTGGCCGGATATAACCCGGCGCTCTAAAAACAGGCGCCAGTATCGCGATGGTTTATTACAGTGCGGTGGCAATGTGATGGCATGTCTGTGACGATGCAAAGTCGTTGCGAACTATTGATCTAGAGCGCTGTCGTCGAAATGCCCGTGTGCAAAGCACACCGATAGGCGATACTCGCGGGGCTTTCACACCATGAAGAGTGAGGATGGTGATGCCGTTGCAACGCCTGCAAAACCTGTCGGAAATCGACCCGCAAACGTGGGACGCACTGGTACCCGAGAATCAGCCCTTTCTGCGTCACGGGTTTCTCGGTGCGATGGAAGACAGTGGCAGTGTCGGTCCGCATTCCGGCTGGCAACCTGAACATTTGCTGCACGTTGAAGGCGATCGACTGATCGCTGCGTTGCCCAGTTACCGCAAGTGGCATTCCTACGGCGAGTATGTGTTCGATCACGCCTGGGCCGATGCCTGCGAGCGCGCGGGCATCGATTACTACCCCAAACTGCTGACGGCCGTGCCGTTCAGCCCGGTCAGCGGCCCGCGCTTGCTGGCGGCCAGGGTCGAAGACGGTTTCGAACTGCTCAAGAGCCTGCCGGGTTACCTGGAGATCGAAGAACTTTCCAGCGCCCACATCAATTTCACCGACCCGTTCACCGACGCCGCACTGGCCGAACAACCGGGCTGGCTGCAACGCATCGGCTGCCAGTACCACTGGCAGAACCGCGGCTATCGGGACTTCCAGGATTTTCTCGACGTACTCAGTTCGCGCAAACGCAAGCAGATGCGCAAGGAACGCGAGCAGGTGGCCGGGCAGGGGATCGAATTCGAATGGCTCGAAGGTCGGCAAATGACCGAGGCACAGTGGGATTTTGTCTATGCCTGCTACGCCAACACTTACGCGGTTCGCCGGCAACGACCTTACCTCACGCGAGAGTTTTTCAGCCTGCTGGCCGAGCGCATGCCGCAGGCGATTCGAGTGGTGTTGGCCAAGCAAGGCTCACGTCCGGTGGCGATGGCCTTCAGCCTGGTCGGTGGCGACAGTTTCTACGGTCGTTATTGGGGCTGCCTGGCGGAGTTCGATCGTCTGCATTTCGAGACCTGTTTCTACCAGGGCATGGACTATGCGATTGCCAACGGTTACCAGCGCTTCGATGCCGGCGCCCAGGGTGAGCACAAGTTGATTCGCGGGTTTGAACCGGTGATCACCCATTCCTGGCACTACCTGCGCCATCCCGGGTTGAAAGCCGCGGTCAAGGATTTCCTGCGCCAGGAACGGGTGGGCGTGCTGGCCTACGCCGAGGACGCGAGGACGGCGTTGCCCTATCGCCAAACCTGAACATCGCACCTTATCCTGTGGGAGCGAGCCTGCTCGCGAAGGCGGTCTATCAGCCGACAAATGTGTTGTCTGACACTCCGTCTTCGCGAGCAGGCTCGCTCCCACAAAGGTTCCGGTGATGCTCAATCGATCCCGACGAACCCACCCGTCTGGTGCTGCCACAACCGCGCATACAAACCGCCGTGGGCCAGCAGTTCGGCGTGAGTGCCGGTTTCGGCGATCCTGCCATTCTCCAGCACCACCAGCCGGTCCATCCGGGCGATGGTCGAGAGCCGGTGGGCGATGGCGATCACAGTCTTGCCCTGCATCAGGGTCTCGAGGCTTTCCTGGATCGCGGCTTCCACCTCTGAATCCAGGGCCGACGTCGCCTCGTCCATGATCAGGATCGGCGCGTCCTTGAGCAGCACGCGGGCGATGGCGATGCGCTGGCGCTGGCCACCGGAAAGCTTCACCCCGCGTTCCCCGACATGGGCATCGAAACCGCTGCGGCCTTCAGCGTCCGACAACAGCGGGATGAACCCGTCGGCCCGGGCCTTGTGCACCGCCTCCCAGAGTTCGGCATCGGTGGCGTCGGGCTTGCCGTAGAGCAGGTTGTCGCGGATCGAGCGATGCAGCAGCGAGGTGTCCTGGGTAATCATGCCGATGCGTTCGCGCAGGCTTTCCTGGCTGACGTCGGCGATGTTCTGGCCATCGATGAGGATGCGTCCGCCTTCCACGTCATACAGGCGCAGCAGCAGGTTCACCAAGGTTGACTTACCCGCACCGGACGGACCGATCAGGCCGATCTTTTCGCCGGGCTTGATGGTCAGGTCGAGGCCGCCGATGATCCCGCTCTGCTTGCCATAGTGGAAGTCGACGTCTTCGAAGCGTACCTCGCCACGGGCCACGGCCAGGGGTTTGGCCTGGTCGCGGTCGGTCACGCTGACCGGTTGCGAGATGCTCTGCAGGCCATCCTGGACCATGCCGATGTTTTCGAAGATGCCGGTGACCACCCACATGATCCAGCCGGACATGTTGACGATGCGAATCACCAGCCCGGTCGCGAGTGCAATGGCACCGACGGTGATCAGCGACTGCGTCCACAGCCACAGGGCCAGGCCGGTAGTGCTGACGATCAGCAGGCCGTTCATGCTGGTGATGACCACGTCCATGCTGGTGACGACACGGCCGGCCAGTTGGGCTTTTTCGGTTTGTTCCTTGATCGCTTCGCGAGCGTACTGCTGCTCGAAGTTAGTGTGGGCAAACAACTTGAGGGTGGTGATGTTGGTGTAGCCGTCGACGATCCGCCCCATGAGTTTGGAGCGCGCATCGGAGGCCACCACCGAACGATCCTTGACCCGTGGCACGAAGTAGTAGAGCGCGCTGATGAAGGCGATGATCCAGGTCAGCAGCGGGATCATCAGGCGCCAGTCGGCTTCGGCGAACAGCACCAGCGAGCTGATGGCGTAGATCAGCACGTGCCACAGCGCATCCACCGCCTGCACCGCCGAATCGCGCAGGGAGTTGCCCGTCTGCATGATGCGCTGGGCGATGCGCCCGGCGAAGTCGTTCTGGAAGAAATTCAGGCTCTGCTTGAGCACGTAGCTGTGGTTCTGCCAGCGGATCAGGCTGGTCATGCTGGGGCTCAGGGTCTGGTGCACCAACAGGTCATGCAGGCCGACGAAAACCGGGCGCAAGACCAGTGCTACTACCACCATCCAGGTCAATTCAACGCCGTGTTCCTTGAAGAAGTCGGCGTTAGGCGTGCCCTGGGCCAGGTCGATGATGCGGCTCAGGTAACTGAACAGCGCCACTTCAATCAATGCGCCGACCAGGCCGACGATCAACAGGGCGGCAAAACTGGGCCAGACCTGCTTGAGGTAATAGGTATAGAAAGGCAGGACCCGATCCGGCGGTGCGGCTGTCGGGGCATCGCGGAAGACGTCGATCAGTTTTTCGAAGCGGCGATAAAGCATTGGTTATTCACCCGCGAACGGGCTCTCCTTCAACGGTTTGAGCGTTGCCGGCAACACCGGCAACAGCTCGGACATCCTTGTCCAGCTTAGTCTCAGTCGATGCGCTTGGCCGACTTGATGAACACAGGGTCCGCAGGCACATCCTTCATGCCGCTGCGCACGGTGGTTGGCGAGTTGACGATGATGTCCACCACGTCCATGCCCTTGACCACCTTGCCGAATACCGCGTAGCCATCACCCTGGTCGAGGAAATCGTTGTCCTTGACGTTGATGAAGAACTGGCTGGTGGCCGAGTCAGGTACCGACGTACGGGCCATGGACAAAGTGCCACGAACGTTGACCAGGCCGTTCTTGTGCTCGTTCTTGATCGGCGCCTTGGTTTCCTTTTGCTGCATTTGTTGGGTGAAGCCGCCGCCCTGGACCATGAAGCCCGGAATTACGCGGTGGAAAATCGTGTTGTTGTAGAAGCCGCTGTCAACGTACTCAAGGAAGTTCTTGGTGCTGATCGGGGCCTTGACCGGGTCCAGTTCGATTTCGATCTGGCCGTTGGTGGTCTCCAGTAGCACGTGCGGCGCCTTGGCAGGCGTTGCCGCCATCAGGTTGGCGGCAAACAGAACGGAGCCAGCGGCGAGGGCGATTTTTTTCAGCATGGGTCAGTGATCCTGATGGGTGGTGTCGACTGCGGCGAGAAACTCGAGCAGCGTCTGGTTGAAGCGTTCGGGCTGGTCCAGCGGGGTGGCGTGACGTGAATCCTCGATCACTGCCAGCCGCGCATTCGGCAGCAGCCTGACGTAGTTTTCCTTTAGCGCGACCGGCGTGTAGTCGCGGTCGGCGCTGACGATGAGGGTTGGACAGGTGACCTTCGAAAGTCGTTCCTGAACCCCCCAGCCAACAATGGCATCGAAGCTTGCGAGATAAGCATGTTTGTCGTTTTTTGCCCAGCGTTCGGCCATCTTTTGTCGCAAATCGGCCTGCCCGGGTTTGGGGAACAGCTTGGCGCCCAGGGCTTTGCCGATGCTGTGAAGGCTCAGTACACGCATCAGGCTCCAGCGCTTGAACCACTGCCAGTAATCGTCGCGGCTGCGCAACTTGACCTCGGGCGCGCTATTGACGATGCACAGGCTCTTGAGCAATTGCGGCTGGTCCACGCCCAGTTGAAAGCCGATCATGCCCCCCATCGACAACCCTACGTAATGGGCGGGCCCCAGGTTCAGGTGCTCCATCAGCGCCACCAGGTCGGCGCTGAACCCGGCGATGCTGTAGCGCTCGCGGGGTTTGTCGGAACGCCCGTGGCCGCGCACATCCGGGACGATGACCCGGTAGCGGGCGGCCAGCGTCGGGATCTGTTCTTCCCAGTCCAGGGTACTGGAACCCAGGCCGTGGACCAGCAGCAACGGCGTGCCGTGGCCATATTCCTCATAGTGCAGGTTGCAACCTTCGTGTTCGAAATAGGCCATGCATTACCTCCTTGTCAGGCTTGTTCTGGGGCGGCGAACGGTGCGTCCAGTGGGGCGGTGTCGAACGTGCGAAGCAGTTCGATCAGAATCTGCGTCGCCGGGCCGAGCGGTTTGTCCTTGTTCGAATACAGGTAAAAACTCGGGTTGCGGCTGCCGCCCTGATCCAACGGTAGCACCTTGAGCGTGCCTTCCTTGAGTTCCCGTTCGATCATGTGCCTGGGCAACCAGGCGAACCCCAGGCCGCTGCCGACGAACGTGGCGGCGGTGGCCAGGCTGCCGACGGTCCAGCGTTGTTCGGCACCGAGCCAGCCGACGTCCCGTGGTTGCTGGCGCCCGGAGTCGCGGATAACCACTTGCAACTGGCTTTCCAGGTCCTGGAAATTCAGTTCGCGATTGAGGCGGTGCAGGGGGTGTTCCGGATGGGCGACCGCGACGAACTCGACGTCGCTCAATTCCGCGCCCAGGTAACCGGGAATGCTGAAACCGCTGATGGCCAGGTCGGCCACCCCTTCGAGCAGGACTTCCTCCACACCCGACAGCACCTCCTCGCGCAGACGCACGCGACAGCCGCGGCTTTGCGGCATGAACGCGGTCAGCGCGCGGACCAGGCGGGCGCTCGGGTAGGCGGCATCGACCACCAGGCGCACTTCGGCCTCCCAGCCTTGCTCCATGTGATGGGCCAGGTCTTCGAGCTGACTGGCTTGTTTCACCAGTTGCCGCGAGCGGCGCAGCAACACGCCGCCAGCCTCGGTGAGTACCGCCTTGCGCCCGTCGATGCGCAGCAACGGCACGCCGAGCTGGTCTTGCATGCGCGCCACGGTGTAGCTGACCGACGATTGCGAGCGGTGCAGCGCTTCGGCGGCCTGGGCGAAGCCGCCGTGGTCGACCACGGCCTGAAGCGTTCGCCATTGATCAAGGGTCACGCGGGGCGCTTTCATGATGGGCTCCTGTTGTCCTAAGCTGCGCAGTTCTTATTGGAGACTGCTGAATGAAAAAAATGTGTTGTGCTTTACTGGCGATGTTGCCGTTGACTGCGTTTGCTTATCCAATCGACGTCCAGAAAGAGCTCAATGGACTGAAGATCGACTACACCACCTACGCCTCCGATTACGACATGGGCTCGATCACCGTGAACAACTACGGCGACACCGCTGCCGAATGCTCGGTGGTGTTTCGCAACGGTCCCGAATCGCCCAAGACCCGCAGGGTCAATCTGGACGCGGGTAAAAGCGCGGATCTTTCAGCCAAGTTCAACCGCAAGATCATCAAGCTGTACATCAGCATGACCTGCAAGCCGAAATGACATCCAGCGGAGTACGCCAATCGCCGACGCTCCGCTTATAAACGAATTTCTTGATCGGTTATAGCAGTTATTTGCGCTTTTTCATCGATATGACTCTGTATAACCTTCACTCCATCGACTTACAGCATTCTCAGATGGAGCCTACATCCCATGTCCCGCGTTCTGATCATCGAAAGCAGTGCCCGTCAGCAAGACTCGGTTTCCCGTCAACTGACCCAGACCTTCATCAGCCAATGGCAAGCCGCACACCCCGGCGATCAGATCACCGTGCGTGACCTGGCGGTCAACCCGGTGCCACACCTGGACATCAACTTGTTGGGCGGCTGGATGAAACCTGCCGATCAGCGCAGCGACATCGAACAACTGTCCCTGGAGCGCTCCAACCAGCTGACCGACGAGTTGCTCGCCGCCGACGTGCTGGTGATGGCCGCGCCCATGTACAACTTCGCCATCCCGAGCACCCTCAAGGCCTGGCTTGACCATGTGCTGCGTGCCGGCGTGACCTTCAAGTACACCGAAACCGGTCCGCAAGGTTTGCTCAGTGGCAAGCGCGCTTATGTACTGACCGCTCGCGGCGGGATCTACGCCGGCAGCACCGCGGATCACCAGGAACCCTACCTGCGCCAGGTCATGGGCTTCATCGGCATCCACGACGTGACGTTCATTCACGCCGAAGGCATGAACCTGGGCGGCGACTTCCAGGAGAAAGGCCTGAACCAGGCGAACGCCAAGCTTTCCCAAGTGGCCTGAGCCGTTAATCGCCAGATAATCACCGGATGGTCTAGTGACCTGGCGCGCAACCCTTCAAGCCTGCACGCGCATCGAACCTCCCTTTGCACTTGTTGCTCCTGAGTGCTCTTGCCCGATTGAACGCTTTAGCGAGATCGGGCTTTTTTTTGCCTGGGTTTTTGTATCGTTTGACTGTTCGCGATAAACGGCAAAAACCGCTATCTTCGCCACCATTCAAAATGAGGCGAGCATGGGCTATCTACTTTTTGTCACGCTGATCCAGGCGTTTTCCTTCAGTCTGATCGGCGAGTACCTGGCCGGTCACGTCGACAGTTACTTCGCAGTGCTGATACGCGTGCTGCTGGCGGGGCTGGTGTTTATCCCGCTGACCCGCTGGCGTTCGGTGGAGCCGGTGTTCATGCGCGGCATGCTGCTGATCGGCGCACTGCAATTCGGCGTGACCTACGTCTGCCTGTACCTGAGCTTTCGCGTGCTGACGGTGCCGGAAGTGCTGCTGTTCACCATCCTCACGCCACTGCATGTGACGCTGATCGAAGACGCATTGAACCGTCGCTTCAATCCCTGGGCCTTGATCGCGGCACTGGTGGCAGTGGCGGGGGCGGCGGTGATTCGCTTCGACCGGATCAACCCGGACTTCTTCATGGGGTTCCTGCTGCTGCAACTGGCCAACTTCACCTACGCCGCCGGGCAGGTGCTGTACAAACATCTGGTCGCGCGCCATCCGAGCGACTTGCCGCATTACCGGCGTTTTGGCTATTTCTACCTGGGCGCATTGGCGGTGGCGTTGCCGGCGTTCCTGCTGTTCGGCAAGCAGAACTTCCTGCCTGAAGCACCGTTGCAATGGGGCGTGCTGCTGTTCCTCGGGCTGGTCTCGACGGCGCTGGGGCTGTACTGGTGGAACAAGGGCGCGTGCCTGGTGAATGGCGGGACGCTGGCGGTGATGAACAACCTGCATGTGCCGGTGGGGCTGCTGATCAATCTGTTGATCTGGAATCAGCATGAGGAGCTGGGGCGGTTGCTCCTCGGTGGTTCGGTCATATTGATGGCGGTGTGGATTAGCCGGTTGGGTGTACGCCAACCAGCTATCGCACATTGATCCATTGGCATAAGCAAACTGCCGACTATCATTCTAGCGTGCGCCCTCAAATTGACGGCCTGCAAAAACAGAACGCCGTTGCTTTTTTTTTTCCGCCGAGCGTAGGTGAGACAAGAAATGGCCAAAGCTGCCGATGTGGTTGTGCAATGCCTGGAAAGTGAAGGCGTCGAGTATGTGTTCGGCATTCCCGGCGAAGAAAACCTCGACCTGCTTGAATCCCTGCGCAAGTCGACGATCAAGCTGGTGCTGACGCGTCACGAGCAATCCGCCGGCTTCATGGCCGCCACCTACGGCCGCCTCACGGGTAAGACTGGCGTCAGCCTGTCGACCCTCGGCCCGGGCGCAACGAATCTGGTGACGGCCAGCGCGTACGCCTATCTGGGCGGCATGCCCATGATGATGATCACCGGCCAGAAGCCGATCAAGAAGTCCAAGCAAGGCCGTTTTCAGATCATTGACGTCTGCGGCATGATGGCGCCGATCACCAAGTACACCCACCAGTTCGCCTCGGCCGACAACATTCCGGCGCGAATGCGTGAAGCATTTCGTCTCGCTGAAGAGGAGAAGCCCGGAGCAGTCCACCTGGAGTTGCCGGAAGATATCGCCGCCGAGCAAACCGATAGCATGCCGATGCCGCGGAGCCTGCATCGCCGGCCATTGGCCGAGCACAAGGCTGTCGAGGCCGCTGTCGAGAAGTTGCAGAACGCGCGCAGTCCAATCCTGGTGATTGGCGCAGGTGCCAACCGCAAGATGACCGCCAAGGTGTTGAAGCAACTGATCGACGATACCGGCATTCCCTTTATCACCACCCAGATGGGCAAGGGCGTGGTTGATGAGCGCCACCCGCGTTTCCTCGGCAATGCCGCGCTGTCGTCGGGAGACTTCGTGCACCGCGCCGTCGAGGCCGCCGACCTGATTGTCAACATCGGCCACGATGTGATCGAGAAGCCGCCATTCTTCATGGTGCGTGGCGGCACCGAAGTCATCCACATCAACTTTCGCTCCGCTGAAGTCGACGCCGTGTATTTCCCGCAGATTGAAGTGATCGGTGATATCGCCAACGCCGTCTGGCAGATCGGCGAAGCACTGAACGATACCAGCCATTGGGATTTCACCCGGCTGATGGCGATTCGTGATGCGAACGAAGCCCAGATCATTGAAGGGGCGGACGACAACAGGTTCCCGGTCTACCCGCAGCGCCTGGTTGCCGACATTCGTCGCGTATTGCCGTCCGAGGGCATCGTTGCCCTGGACAACGGCATCTACAAGATCTGGTTTGCCCGCAACTACAAGGCGCACAAGCCCAACACCGTGCTGTTGGACAACGCGCTGGCGACCATGGGGGCGGGTCTGCCTTCGGCCATGGCTGCACATTTGGTGTACCCGGATCGTCCGGTGATCTCCGTGTGCGGGGACGGCGGCTTCATGATGAACAGCCAGGAGTTGGAGACAGCGGTTCGCCTGAAAATGCATTTGACCGTGGTCATCCTGCGGGACGACGGCTACGGCATGATCCGCTGGAAGCAGGCCAATATGGGCTTCACCGACTTCGGCCTGGATTACGGCAACCCCGATTTCGTGAAGTACGCCGAGGCCTATGGCGCCAATGGCCATCGCGTGGAGAGCGCCGAGGGTTTCCTGCCGCTGCTTGAGCACTGTGTCAGGACACCCGGTGTGCATGTGATCGACTGTCCTGTCGATTACAGCGAAAACGACCGCATCCTGAACATGGAGTTGCGTCAGCGTAGCGCTGCCCTTTGATCTCATAGCGAGATTTGTCGACGGGTTCGTATACCTGATCACGAGCATCGGCGGGCGCAGGCTGAAGCATTGAAGTCCTGGCAGCTTCAAATACAAAAGGGCCCTTCGAGGGCCCTTTTGTTGTATGCGTCTTCTGAACTCAATGCCCGATCATGCCTGGCGCGCTACCAATGCCGAGTAGCTGTTCATCAGGTTGCGGTAGTTCGGGATGCGCTGGGACAGCAGGTTGCCCAGGCCTTCGATGTCGTTGCGCCAGTCGCCCTGCAATTCGCAAGCGACCGAGAACCAGTTCATCATTTGAGCCCCTGCCTGGGTCATACGGTTCCAGGCAGCCTGTTGTACGGTGGTGTTGAAGGTGCCGGAAGAATCCGTGACCACGAACACTTCAAAGCCTTCGGCGAGGGCAGACAATGTCGGGAAAGTCACGCAGACGTCAGTCACCACACCGGCGATGATCAATTGCTTGCGACCGGTCGCCTTGATGGCCTTGACGAAGTCTTCGTTGTCCCAGGCGTTGATCTGGCCAGGTCGGGCAATGTAAGGCGCGTCCGGGAACATCTCTTTGAGTTCAGGTACCAGTGGGCCGTTGGGGCCTTGTTCAAAGCTGGTGGTGAGGATGGTTGGCAGCTCGAAGAACGTTGCCACGTCGGCCAGGGCCAGTACGTTGTTCTTGAATTCGTTGGGCGAAAAGTCTTGAACCAGGGAAATCAGGCCAGTCTGGTGGTCAATCAACAAAACTACTGCGTCGTCTTTGTTCAGGCGGTTGTAGGTAGCGTTGCTCATGATGAATTCCTTTCGAGGTGGGTGAGTGGCTTCGTTCAACATGAGCACAGATTAGGGTTTGCGATGAGGTAGAAAAAGCCGCTGAAAAGTGTTTAACTGTCAACCTGGAGGAGACAATAGGGATTGGGTTTGCGCTGCTACATGATGTGCTTTTCGGACTCCGGCATATGGCTCGCGCCCAACACCGCCGGCAACAAGCCAGCCCGTAAATCCCCGCCACTCGGCTGTTGATACAGGCTCAAGCCAAACTCCGGCAACACCGCCAGCAGGTAATCGAAAATATCCCCTTGGATCCGCTCGTAATCGGCCCACGCGGTGGTGCGGGTGAAGCAGTAGATTTCCAGCGGAATTCCTTGGGCCGTGGTCTGCATTTGCCGGACCATGCAGGTCATGTTCGGCTGAATCTCTGGATGACTCTTGAGATAGGCCAGCGCATAGGCGCGAAAGGTGCCGATGTTGGTCATGCGCCGGCGGTTGGCCGACATCGCCGCGACATTGCCCTGGGCTTCGTTCCAAGCCTTGAGTTCGGCCTGTTTACGGCTGATGTAGTCAGTCAGCAGATGCACCTGGGCGAGCTTCATCTCTTCATCATCGCGGATGAACCGCACGCCACTGGCATCAATGAACAGGCTGCGCTTGATCCGCCGGCCACCGGACTGCTGCATGCCGCGCCAGTTCTTGAATGACTCGGACATCAGGCGCCAGGTCGGGATCGAAACGATGGTCTTGTCAAAGTTCTGCACCTTGACCGTATGCAGCGTGATGTCCACGACATCGCCATCGGCACCGACCTGCGGCATCTCGATCCAGTCGCCGACCCGCAGCATGTCGTTGCTGGTCAGCTGCACGCTGGCGACGAACGACAGCAGGGTGTCCTTGTAGACCAATAGAATCACCGCCGACATGGCGCCCAGGCCTGAAAGCAGCAACAACGGCGAACGGTCGATCAATGTGGCGACGATGATGATCGCGCCAAACACGTACAGCACCATTTTCGCCAACTGCACATAGCCCTTGATCGAGCGCGTACGGGCGTGTTCGGTGCGGGCGTAGATGTCCAGCAGGGCATTGAGCAGGGCCGTGATCGACAACAGCAGGAACAGAATGGTGAACGCCAGCGCCACGTTGCCGAGGAAAACCATCGCGGTTTTACTCAGCTCCGGTACCAGATGCAGGCCGAACTGGATCACCAGCGACGGAGTGATCTGTGCCAGGCGCTGGAACACCTTGTTGTGACGCAGGTCGTTGATCCAGTGCAGCGCCGGCTGGCGGCCCAGTATTTTGCTGGCGTGCAGGATCAGGTAGCGCGCCACTCGTCCGAGGGCCAGGGCAATCACCAGCAACACCATCAATGCCAGGCTGGCATGCACGAGCGGATGCTGGTCGAGGGCACCCCAGAGGTCTTGGGCATTGAGCCAGAGCTGTTTGATATCCATGGGCAAAAAAGATTCTTCTAGGGGACACGAGGGGCGATTAGAGCATTTAAGACGCTTTGTATTACCGTCGGTGACAAATCGGGCAATAAAAAAACCACTGTTTACCGCCATTTGTACAAAGAAACTCGGCCTACGCGCTCGAAACCGGTACCCTATGCAGCTGTTTTTTTGTATTTCTTCGAGGTAGCACCCGTGTTTTCCGAATTCGCCTTGCACGAACGCCTGCTCAAAGCCGTGGCCGAGCTGAAATTTGTCGAGCCAACGCCTGTGCAAGCAGCGGCTATTCCGCTGGCGCTCCAAGGGCGTGACCTGCGGGTGACAGCGCAAACCGGTAGCGGCAAGACCGCTGCATTTGTCTTGCCGATCCTCAACCGCCTGATCGGCCCGGCCAAGATCCGCGTCAGCATCAAGACCCTGATCCTGTTGCCAACCCGTGAGCTGGCCCAGCAGACCCTGAAAGAAGTTGAACGCTTTTCGCAGTTCACTTTCATCAAGTCCGGCCTGATCACCGGCGGTGAAGACTTCAAGGTCCAGGCCGCCATGCTGCGCAAGGTGCCGGACATCCTGATCGGTACGCCGGGGCGGATGATCGAGCAACTGAACGCCGGCAACCTCGACTTGAAAGAAGTTGAAGTGCTGGTGCTCGACGAAGCCGACCGTATGCTCGACATGGGTTTCGCTGAAGACGTGCAGCGTCTGGTGGACGAGTGCACCAACCGTCAGCAGACCATGCTGTTCTCCGCCACCACCGGTGGTTCGGGGCTGCGCGAGATGGTCGCCAAGGTGTTGAACAACCCTGAGCACCTGCAGCTCAACGCGGTCAGCCAGCTGAACGAGACCACCCGTCAGCAAATCATCACCGCTGACCACAACCAGCACAAAGAACAGATCGTCAACTGGCTGCTGGCCAACGAGACCTATCAGAAGGCCATCGTCTTCACCAACACCCGTGCCATGGCCGACCGCATCTACGGCCGCCTGGTGGCCCAGGAATACAAGGCGTTCGTGCTGCACGGCGACAAGGACCAGAAGGATCGCAAACTGGCGATCGACCGTCTGAAGCAGGGCGGGGTGAAAATCCTCGTGGCCACCGACGTTGCCGCTCGCGGCCTGGACGTCGACGGCCTGGACCTGGTGATCAACTTCGACATGCCACGCAGCGGCGACGAGTACGTACACCGTATCGGTCGTACCGGCCGTGCTGGCAACGATGGCCTGGCCATCTCGCTGATCTGCCACGGCGACTGGAACCTGATGTCGAGCATCGAGCGCTACCTCAAGCAGAGCTTCGAGCGCCGCACCATCAAGGAAGTCAAAGGCGCCTACGGCGGACCGAAAAAGGTCAAGGCCTCCGGCAAGGCTGTCGGCGTGAAGAAGAAAAAGACCGATGCCAAGGGCGACAAGAAAAAAGTCGCCGCCAAGACCCCGACCAAGCGCAAGAGCGTCAACCGCCCGAAGAGCGACTCTCTGGTCAGCAAGGACGGCATGGCCCCGCTCAAGCGCCGCAAGCCGGAAGCGCCGGCTGCTGAATAAGCGCTTCGGCTAGCCCAATAAAAACCCGGACAGTGTCCGGGTTTTTTTACATCAAAAGAATGATCTGATCGTTCCCACGCTCTGCGTGGGAATGCACCCTGTGACGCTCCGCGTCACCGTTGCGCATGGCTCATGTCATGCGTCGTCAGCGGAACGCGGAGCGTCCCTGGCGGCGTTCCCACGCAGAGCGTGGGAACGATCAGATCCCGAACAGACCTGCAATCAGGTCGGCTGTAGGGCGCCTCGCTTTGGCTATTGATTTTCTTGCCACATCGAGCCACTAAAGTGAACAGTATTACGGACAGTGTCCGGGGTTTTTTTCGTGTCTTCAGCTCTCGGCTTTCTTCTCGGCCGTACCCAATTCCTTGAGCCGCTGATCGATCAACTGGCACTTGTCCGGCAAATCCTTGGAGGCAGTGCCCAGGTCCATTTTCTGCAGCTCGTCGTTGATCTCCTTGGCCTTGGCCGGGTTCTGTTCGGTGAGCTTGGTGACTTCCTTGGCCAGCTGCTCGCGTTTGAGAGTGGCCTCCTCCGGCGTGCAGGCCCAAACGGGCAGGGCGCAGGCGAGGGTGGTGGCGAGGGTAAGCTTCAGCAGGATTTTCATCTGTCGGGCCTCAGTTCCGGTTAAGGCGGGTTAACCGGTTGAGGGTTGCCGCAGGCAAAAAGTTCACCGCCATCTCCTGTGGCTCACGAGTCGGTTTTTTGAGCTCTATCCGCCATGGCAGCAGCTCGCCGTTGCCTTCTCCTCATACTGGTCATGGTGCCGCACCCAATCCATGATTTCTTCTTCGTTACGGCCCTTGGGCATCAGGTCGAGGTAGTTGTAAGTACCCACCAGCAGGTCCAGACCCCGGGCATAAGTGGAGTAGGTGTGGAAAATCTCGCCGGCTTCGTTGCGATAAAACACGCTGAGGCCGGGAAGTTCTTCTTCCGAACCGTCGGTTTTTTCGTAGTTGTAGGTGGCCTTTCCGGCGGCGACGTCTTCGGCGCGGGCCGTTACACCGAAGTCATAGTTGAAATCGCAACCTTCGGAGGATACCCAGTCGAATTTCCAGCCCATGCGCCGCTTGAACGCCTGGAATTGGGCGAACGGTGCGTGGGACACCGCCACGACCGAGACGTCGTGGTGTGACAGATGCTGGTTGGCCCCGTCGATGTGGTCGGACAGGAACGAGCAACCGGGGCAGCCTTCGTCCCAGCCGTCGGCGAACATGAAATGGTAAATGACCAATTGGCTGCGGCCACCGAACAGGTCGGCGAGTTTCAGTTCTCCGTCGATGCCCTGGAAGTGGTAGTCCTTGTCGATTTTTACCCAGGGCAGGGCGCGGCGCTCGGCGCTTAGCCTGTCCCGTTCCTTGGTGAAGGCCTTTTCGTGTGCCAGGTGTTGTTTGCGCGCGGCGAGCCATTCTTCCCGCGACACAACGGGGTGGTTCTGAATGTTCATTTGGCGTTCTCCTGCGTGATGCGGGGGAGGTGACTTACACAGCCTAGTCGTTTGACCTGCCGGTAAATCGACATACCGCCGGTCGGTCGCGTGAAAGGAACGCGGGCTGAACGGCTGCCGTGCGCTTTTGTTACACCCTATGAAGGCCCTCTCTTTCACGGGCACCGGAGGTTGAATCAGGATGACCACTTACAACTGGGATTTGATTGAGCACTTGCTGCACGAAGTGCAGAACGGTGCGAGCAGCTTCACGCCACGGCCCTATGCCGAGCAGTACGCCGCGCAGAAAGCAGCGCAAGGTGAGCAGATTGAAAACCTGGATCACTTGAAAGCGCTGGCCGGCGAGTATGAAAAGTTGCTGCTCCTGCGCGGTTATATCGAGCCTCGACCCGAGGAACAGGGAGGCACCGGTTCGAATTACATTTTGACGATGCGTGGTTCGAGGTTGTTGAGCCTGATCGACAGCTGTATTCCGGGCGATGAGCATCCGCGGCAGGTGCTGGATGAGCAGGAGGATGCATTGGACGAACAGACGTTTGATGAAGTGGCTTCGAAGGCGCAGATTGCCTGACGTTCATCCAACCTGTAGGAGCGAGCTTGCTCGCGAATGCGTAGTGTAGTGACATCAATGTAAACAGGCACGCCGCATTCGCGAGCAAGCTCGCTCCTACAAGGGATTTTTGTTGCGTTCAACTCTGCTTCGCTGCTTTCAGGCATTTCAAGTCACTGAAATCCTTCTTCACGCCCTCGATCTTCGTCAACAAGCGCTGACGTTGTTGCGGCGTACTTTGCGCCATCAAATCCACAAACAGCGCCCGCGCCTGGGCTTCGGTTTTGGCGAAGGCCTGGCGGTAGGCCGGTGTCCATAAGCTCTCGCGGTTGACCAGAAGCGTCTCGATTCGCTGTGGGAATTGTGGCGTCTGGCGCTGCGCGACGGCGGCGCTGAACTGTTTCTGCCAGTGAATGCGGTTGGCGATCCATTGCGTGTTCTGGTCGCCCAAGTCATTCGACCAGGCCATGACCCGTTGTTGTTGCGAGGCACTGAGTGGCCCGAGCCATTCATTCAGGCGTTTCTCCATGCGCTCGCCACGCTGCCTGATCTGCTGCTCCAGTGGCGGTTTCAGGTATTTTTCCTGGCGCTTGCGCTGGTCCTTGGCGAAGGCCTCGTTCATTTCTGCGACCTGGTTGTCATCCAGGCCCTGCAGCAACTCGATAGCGGATGGCGTGATTTCCCGGGCGGTCTCGGCAATGGCGGCTTCGGCTTCTGCCGTGCGCGCCTGCAGCGCGGCATCGGTGACCTGATTGGTCGCGATCATGGTCTGCAGGCGGTCCAGCCAGTCGAGATACCCCGGCATTTGTGTGGTGCAATGCCAACTCAAGTGTTCCTTCAGGCGTTCGTTGAGCCAGCTTTTCTGCTCGCCGTTCATGTCCAGGTAATCGCTGAGCGTCCAGGGAATGATCACGTCGAGGTTGCGATAAGCCAGGCCCATGCGGTTGCACGCGCCGAGGGCAAGGGTGAACATGAGCACAAAGGCAATGTGTTTAATCCAGCGAGACATGGGCGAATCCTTGCGAAAGCCTGGCTTGCGGAGCTGATGCTCATCTGAACGCGCAATGAACCCGGCAGTTCAGCCCGTCAGTAGAACGTGTGTTCGGCCTTGAGGGTGAGGAGTGCGTCGCACTGGCTATTCTGCCCGGTATAGGCTGAACAATAGCTGCCGTTGAGGCTCGAATCGCTGTAGATCAGATCGAGGTCGATGCCCATGAACGGTCGGGACAGTTTTACCGACCAATCGGTGAAGCTGCCGACGTAACCGCCGTCCACGGCGACGGGCGTGTTCAACTGGTGGGTGGTGTATTTCATGCTGACCCCGATGCCGAACGGCTGGTTGCCGCGCAGGTCGGCAAACAGCGTGTTGTTGCGTTTGTCTGGATCGTTGCTCAAGGCTGCGCCGAAACGGCTGCCCAGCAGGGTCAGGCCACCGAACACTTCCTGGCTGTCGAGGGTGTCAACTTCGGGGTAGCTGTAATGGATGATGCCTACTTCGTAGCCGAGGACCTGGTCGAAGGGTTGTTTGAAACCCGCGTAGGAGTCGATCTCGAGGTTTTTTCCCGGGCTGATGCCCATGCTTGGCGACCATTGGCCGACGTAGAACCCGCTGTCATGGGTCAGGTCCAGGCCGCCATGAAACGAACCGACGGCCGATGGCTTGACGAGGCCCTGGGCCATGCTGCGGCTGGGACTGGTCCCGAGCTTGAGGTCGAAATCCCCCAGCTCGCGTTGAAAGATTTGCCCCTGCACTCCCGAACAGACCAGCAGGCCGCCGAGCAGCAAGGATAAACAAGAGGGTGTGCGCATGCGTCACTCCATGAACCGCGCGGGCAGGTTTCAGCCTGCTGTAACGCTTGATCTAGACGCGTGCAAGGATACCGACGAATGACAGGCCGGGTGGGCCGTTCGTCGATTTCTACAAGATGGGGAGGGTGTTGCGAGGTTCCAGTCCAAGCGCTTCGAAGTTCAAAGCGCTTAGGGACCAGGTGCAGCGCGGGGTATTACTTCTTGCCCAGGGTGATCTGCTTGGATGGGCCGAACGACTGGCCGCTCACACCTTTGGCAATTTGCTGGATTTCACCGCCGGATTTGAGGAACGCAGCGATCTGGCTGTTGATCGACTCGCTGGTTTCGACGGCTGGAGCTGGCTTTGCTTTGCTGTTGGATGCTTTTACGCGCATGGCGGCCATTAACCTGTAGAAAATTAACTTGGCCAGGCATCGTACAGGATTGACTTGATATTTGCTTGGCAAATATCCGCTGGGCGACATTGAGTGGGGACAGCACAAATTGCAAGTTATAATTGAAATATCGCCCTAAGCCGCTGTTTTAACTAAGAACCTGGTGGGGAAGACTGCGTTTCGCCCAGGGCAGGCGGCAGGATGATCGTCGGCCCCGGTCTGACGAGCGGCGGCCAGAAAATGGCAAAACCGGGAAAAATCAGGGCTTTGCGGGGAATTTCTGGCGCCACCGGGCTGACTGGCGAACCTGGCCGCCAAAAACGGGTAGAATGCCGCCACGCAATGAGGGTATTGGACATGGCTTTAGTCGGGCGTTACAACAGTTTGCAAGTGGTTAAACACACTAACTTCGGTTTATATCTGGACGGTGGCGCGGATGGCGAAATCCTGTTGCCTAATCGTTATATTCCAAAAGATATTCCCAGCGAAGATGAAGACTGGCTCAACGTTTTTGTTTATCTGGACAGCGATGACAAACTCATCGCAACTACTGAAAAGCCGAAAGTTCAAGTTGGCGAATTCGCCAGTTTGAAAGTTGTTGAAGTCAACAGCATTGGTGTGTTCCTGGATTGGGGCCTGCCCAAAGACCTGTTGCTGCCGTATTCGGAAGAAAAGCGCCAGATGCAGGCCGGTGAATACGCCGTGGTGCATGTCTACCTCGACAAGCATACCCGCCGCATCACCGCGACCGCGCGCCTGGACCGCTACCTGGACAAGACGCCCGCCAACTACACCCCGGGGCAGGAAGTTGACTTGCTGGTGGCCGAAGCCACCGACATGGGTTTCAAGGCCATCATCAACAACAAGCACTGGGGCCTGATTCACAAGAACGAAATCTTCAAGTTCATGCGCGCCGGCAAGGAAGAGAAGGGCTTCATCAAGGAAGTTCGCAGCGACGGCAAGATCAGCCTGAGCCTGCAACCGGTTGGCGTCGAAGCGGCCAGCAGCCTGAACTCGAAGATCCTCGCCAAGTTGCGCGAGAACAACGGCAGCCTGGCGGTCAGCGACAAAAGCGATCCGACCCTGATCAGCAGCATGTTCGGCGTCAGCAAGGGCAACTTCAAGAAGGCCATCGGTGCGTTGTACAAGAACGGCCAGATCGTGATTCATGCCGACCGTATCGAATTGAGCTGAGCGCACCCTCGCACAATGACGTGCGCAGAGAAGTAAAGGTCTCTAACAGACGGCAATTTCTGTCCATCTGGTTAATAATCGACAGCATGATATTGACGCCCCGGCATCGTACCGGGGCTTTGTTTTTGACTGTCGAGCCACTGCCATGTTTTGTGTTGTCGAGGTATCAAGGTGAGCGCCACCCGGCGCAGCGCCGATGGATTCGCCCTGCAAGTGATGGTGGGGTTGTGCCTGGTCTGGGGCATCCAGCAGGTAATGATCAAGTGGGCGGCGCCCGATATTGCGCCGGTCATGCAGGCGGCCGGGCGTTCGGGCATATCCGCGCTGCTGGTGGGATTATTGATCTGCTGGAAGGGCGGTTGGGACCAGGTGGGCGCCACCTGGCGCGGCGGCCTGCTGGCCGGGGCCTTGTTTGGCCTGGAGTTCCTGTTCATTTCCGAAGGCCTGCAACTGACCACCGCGGCGCACATGTCGGTGTTCCTCTATACCGCGCCGATTTTCACCGCGTTGGGCGTGCACTGGCTGTTGCCGAGTGAGCGTTTGCGGCCTGTGCAATGGCTGGGCATTTTCCTGGCCTTCGTCGGCATCGGGATTGCGTTTGCCGGGGGGGTGTCCTGGGATAACCTCGATCGCCGCCTGTTGCTGGGCGATGCGTTGGGCGTCCTGGCGGGGGCTTGCTGGGGCGCGACCACCGTGGTGGTGCGCGCTTCGCGCCTGTCGGAGGCGCCGGTGACCCTGACGTTGTTTTACCAGTTGATCGTCGGTTTCGTCGGCCTGCTGCTGATTGCGTTGCTCAGCGGCCAGATCACCCACGTCAGCTTGACCGGCGTGGCGGTGGCCAGCGTGCTGTTCCAGGGCATCGTGGTGTCGTTTTTCAGCTACCTGGTGTGGTTCTGGTTGCTGCGCCGGTATCTGGCGGCCAACCTTGCGGTGTTTTCGTTCATGACGCCCTTGTTTGGCGTCACGTTTGGGGTGGTCCTGCTGGGGGAGGCGCTGAGCCTCAATTTCGTCATCGGTGCCGTGCTGGTGTTGCTGGGGATTACCTTTGTCAGCGCCGAACAGTGGGTCCGTCGTCGATTGCGCAGAGTCCTTGGGCAGTCTTGAGTGGGCTGCCAGGCATGCCGTCCGCCGTTGGCAATGCGCCCGGCTGGACTCATGTCGTCGGATTATGATCCATTCAGTAACAGATCGTTGTCATGTTCGACGAGCATTGCTCGACACTTCGGACTATTATCAGTGCGAAGCGACTATAGAATTCCGGTCGCCCGGCACTACCCTGAAGGGGGCATCATGAAAGAGAAAATTCAAAACTGGCTGCACGACCTGGGTGTTGCACTCGGTTTGATTGAACCGCCTCTGCAACCTGTGCCTATTCGCACCGACGACGAACAGCGCCGACGCCAGCAGCGTCGCCGGTAAACGCGACGTCGTCCCTGCAGCAGCAGCCAAGGGCTGCTGCTCGCTGCTCCATGCGCAATAATGCTTGCAGGGAGGTCAGCCCGGTCAATGCCGCGCGATCTCCATCAAGAACCGGCTCAAGTCGTTCGCCGTCCTGGCGGTCTTGAGCATCTGGTCTTCCTCCGCGGTGAATGCCGTCAAGCCGAGTTCGTCTTCCAGATGGAAGATCAGGTCTTCGATATCCGCTTTATCCAATCCCAATTGAGCAAGGCTGGCGTTGTCGTCGAAGTCATCCCGGCCGTCAAGCAGGCGGCTGATGTAGTGATGGACGGCGGCACGCACGGCATCTCTTTTCATGGCAGCTCTTCCACGGCGTTGTGGTGATACCTGCTGTTTGTTCCTCAGGTTGAGTACAGCAGGCTTCAGGCGTGCGAGCGTTGCCACTGGTCAATCATGTCACGCAGATGGGTGCCGGAAAAACTGCCGAAATGCCCGCCATGCACCGTACGGATCGGCAGGGCGCGCAAGCGCTGCAGGCTGCGTGCGTAATCATCGAGGTTGGAGTGGTAGGCGTCTTCGATCAACGGCCCGTCGTAGATGATGTCGCCGCTGAACAGGGTCTCGGTGGCCGCTTCGTACAGGCTGATGCCGCCTGGGGAGTGCCCCGGGGTGTGCAGCACTTGCAGCACCCGGTTGCCCAGGTCCAGTACATCGCCTTCGTCGATCGTTTTGGTGGCCGGTGCGGCCTTGACCCGATACTCGGCGTAGCACAATGGGCAATCGGGGTGCGCTTCGAACATGTCGTCGCCGACGAAGGCTTTGCTCAAGTCGTTTTCGCCGTCCGGTGCGGCCAGGATATCCGCTTCGGCCGGGTGCACCAGGCGCTCGGCGAATTCGTGGTGCCCGGCAATATGGTCGAAATGGCAGTGGCTGGCCACCGCCACCAGGGGCCGCTCGGTGATCCACGGCAGTTGCTCACGCAGGCTGACCAGCCCCGAGCCGCTGTCGAGCAACAAGTCTTTGTCGCGGCCTTGAATGTGCCAAAGGTTGCAGCGATAGAAGGGGCGAATGTAAGGCTCGTGAATCAGTCGGATGCCATCGCTGAGCTGTTTGACTTCGAACCACTGATCGCGGCTGACGATCTTCATGGGCAGTTTCCTTCAGGCGAAAAAAAACGAGTGTGGCAACCGACGCCACACTCGTCGAAGAAAGCATCAAGTCGTTATATTCAGCTTAGGCGGCGCTGGCCTGCATCGCCGGGCGTGGGGACAGCAGGCTGACCACCACGAAGCTCACCAGGCCTACGCCGAGGCTGTAGTAGATCGGCGTGTTGGCGTCCAGGCCGTCCTTGAACATGAACAGCAGCGCGGTGGCGAAGCCCAGGCCCATGCTGGCGATGGCGCCGGCGGTGGTGGCGCGTTTCCAGAAGATCGCGCCGATCAGCGGAACCAGCATGCCACCTACCAACAGGTTGTAGGCCAGGGTCAAGGCGCTGATCACGTCGTTCACCACCAGGGCGATACCCAGCACCACGATACCGGTCAGCATGGTCACCAGGCGGTTCAGGCCCAGGCTCGACTGTTTACCGCCGCGCAGTTTTGGCAGCAGGTCTTCGGTCAGGGTGGTGGCGGCGGCGAGCAGGCCGGCGCTGGCGGTGGACATCATGGCGGCCAGTGCGGCAGCGATCACCAGGCCACGGATGCCGTCCGGCAGGGACAGTTTGACGATGGCGGCGAACGCGTTGTTGACGTTGTCCAGATCCGGGATCAGTACGTGGGCAGCCATGCCGATCAGGGCGCAGGCCAGACCGTAGAGGATGCAGTAGACACCGGCGAACGTACCGGCAACCTGGGCCACTTTGGCGGTCTTGACGGTGAACACCCGTTGCCAGATGTCCTGACCGATCAGGATGCCGAAGAAGTAGATCATGAAGTAGGTGATGATGGTGTCCCAGCCGATGGTGGTGAAGCTGAAGCTTGCCGCCGGCAGTTTCAACACCAGTTCATCCCAACCGCCGACGCGGTACAGGCAGATTGGCAACAGGATGAACATCAGGCCTACGGTCTTGATGACGAACTGGACGATGTCGGTCAGGGTCAGCGACCACATGCCGCCAATGGCCGAGTAAACCACCACGACGCCACCGCCGAGCAGTACCGAGACCCAGAATGGCAGGCCGAACAGCACTTGCAGCACGGTGCCGATGGCCAGGATCGAGGTCACGCCGATCATCAGTGCGTACGCCAGCATGATCGCCGCGCTCGCGGAGCGGGCCATCGGGTTGTAGCGTTTTTCCAGCACCTGGGTAACGGTGTAGATCTTCAGTTTCAGCAGCGGCTTGGCCAGGAACAGGTTCAGCGCGACGATGCCGCAACCCAGTGCGGCGCACAGCCAGAAACCGGAGATGCCATGCACGTAGCCCAGGCGCACGGTGCCCACGGTGGACGCGCCGCCGAGGACGGTGGCGGCCATGGTGCCCATGTACAGGCTCGGGCCGAGGTTACGACCGGCGACCAAAAAGTCTTCGTTGGTCTTGGCCTTGCGCATGCCGTAATAGCCGAGTATCAGCATCGCGGCGGCGTAGATGAGTACGACGAATAAATCCAAAGCCATTGTGGCGTGTCTCCGATTGTCTTTTTTATGTGAGGCTGAAATCAATTCCTGTAGGAGCGTGGCTTGCCCGCGAATTGAGCGCCGCGGACAGTCAGGCCGACCGCGTTATCGTTCTTCGCGGGCAAGCCTCGCTCCTACAGGTGGATCAAGCTGTTTGGCTGATAGCCGGTTTAACGAGCGAATCCGTGCTCTTGCTACGTGAATCATTCGGGCCGAACACCGCGCTCGATTCCGGGAACAGGCTCAGCAGCACCAGGTACACCACCGAGGCCAGGCCCAGGGTGACCGGCAGGCTGATGTCGATACCGCCGGCCATTTCGCCCAGTGGTCCGACGAACTGCCCTGGCAGGTTCACGAAGCACAGGCCGACGGCCGCGCTCGGGATCCAGGCGCCCAGGCCACGCCAGTTCCAGCCGTGGGTGAACCAGTAGCGGCCGCCTTTCTCGCCGCGGGTGAACACTTGCAGGTCATCCGGGCAGTAGAAGCCGCGACGCACCAGCAGGCCGATGATCATGATCACCATCCACGGGGTGGTGCAGGTGATGATCAGCACGGCGAAGGTCGACACGCTCTGCACCAGGTTCGCCGCAAAGCGCCCGATGAAGATGAAGGCAATCGACATCACACCGATCAGCAGCGTGGCCTTGACCCGCGACAGCACCCGGGGGAACACGCTGGACATGTCCAGGCCGGTGCCGTAGAGCGAAGTGGTGCCGGTGGACATGCCGCCGATCACCGCAATCAGGCACACCGGCAGGAAGAACCAGCTCGGCGAAACCGCCAGCAGGCCGCCGACGTAGTTGTTGGCCGCGATGTAGTCCGGTGCCTTGACCGCTACGATGGTGGCGGTGACGAGGCCGAACAGGAACGGAATCAGCGTGGCCAGTTGCGCAGCGATCACCGACACCATGATCCGGCCTTTCGGCGTTTCACGCGGGATGTAGCGTGACCAGTCGCCGAGGAACGCGCCGAAGGAAATCGGGTTGCTCATGGCGACCAGCGCAGCGCCGATGAATGCGGCCCAGAAACCGGCCTGACCCATGGCCACGGTGCCGGCATACTGGCTGTCGAACGCCGGGGCAAACGCGAAGATGCCCAGCAGGAACAACAGGCTGGCCGCCCACACCGCGATGCGGTTGACCCACAGCATGAAGCGGAAACCGTAGATGCACACCGTCAACACCAGCAGCGCGAACAAACCGTAGGCCAGGCCCAGGGTCAGGTCGGTTTCCGGCAGGTCGATCAGGCGCTTGGCGCCGCCTACCAGTGCGTCACCCGAACTCCAGACGGAGAGCGAGAAGAACGCGATGGCGGTCAGCAGCGACAGGAAGGAACCGACGATGCGCCCGTGCACACCGAAGTGCGCCCCGGAAGACACGGCGTTGTTGGTGCCGTTGATCGGCCCGAACAGGCCCATCGGCGCGAGGATCAATGCACCGAGCACCACGCCCAGCACAATCGCCCAGACGCCCGCCTGGAAAGACAGGCCGAACAGTACCGGGAAACTGCCGAGCACGGCGGTTGCAAAGGTGTTGGCGCCACCGAAGATCAAGCGAAACAGGTCGCTGGGCCGGGCGGTGCGCTCATTGTCCGGGATCTGTTCGACCCCGTTTGTTTCGATGCTAAGACTGTTTTCGTTGTTTTTGTTATTCATGATCTGCTCCGATCATAAAGGCGCGCTCATCGTGTGTGAGCGTCACCTGTGTTGGCTAAGGGGTTGGCAGCCCTTCCGGCATCGCGGACAAATGTTCGTGGCAGGCCAGCCATAGGCCTTGTTGTTCTTGGCCAGACGCTTGTTTCTTGAAAACAATCGTCTCGCGCTCCTGGCTAAAGTGCTGCTCCCCTTGCATGCGCAGCTCGGTGGCCACGTCATGGATGAAAATCGCCACGTCACCCTGCAGGCTGACGAAAGCGTTGCTCGAGGTGCACGAGAGCACTTCGAAGCCGTCCTCGGCGCGCCAGCTGTCCCACAACGCCTGGTAGGCATCGCGCGACAGCTGGGGCTGTTCGAGGGTGTAGAAGACGAAGCTGGCATCGGCGCTGAACGCGCCGAAGTAGGCTTCGCGATCGTTGCGGGCGAAGGCGGACACCAGGTCGGCGGCCGCTTTCAAGACCTGATCGCGTTCATTCATGACCGATCCTCAGCGATGGACTACGCCAGGCAGTACGCAGAGCATTTCGTACAGCAGGTTGGCGGCCAGCAGCGAGGTGTTGCCGGTGGTGTCGTAAGCGGGCGAGACTTCTACCAGATCGCAACCGACCAGGTCCAGGCCTTGGCAGCCACGCACGATCTCGATTGCCTGGATGGTCGTCAGGCCACCGATCTCCGGGGTGCCGGTGCCAGGCGCCCAGGCCGGATCGATACCGTCGATGTCGAAGCTCAGGTACACCGGACCGCCGCCGACTTTCTCGCGCACTTCGGCCATCAGGGGGGCCAGGGATTTGTGCCAGCACTCTTCGGCCTGAACCACACGGAAGCCCTGGTTGCGGCTCCAGTTGAAGTCGTCAGCGGTGTAGCCCTGGGCACGCAGACCGATCTGGACCACACGGTCCGGGTCGATCAGGCCTTCTTCGACGGCGCGACGGAAGGTGGTGCCGTGGGCGATTTTCTCGCCGAACATGTGATCGTTCACATCGGCGTGGGCGTCGATGTGCACCAGGCCGACCTTGCCGTGCTTTTTATGGATGGCACGCAGGATCGGCAGGGTGATGGTGTGGTCGCCACCCAGGGTCAGGGGGATCACATCGTGTTCGAGGATGTTGTCGTAGGATTCTTCGATGATCCGAACGGCATCCAGCAGGTTGAAGGTGTTGATCGCCACGTCGCCGATATCGGCAACCGACAGCGAGTCGAACGGCGCAGCGCCGGTGGCCATGTTGTACGGGCGAATCATGACCGATTCAGCGCGGATTTCACGAGGCCCGAAACGGGTGCCAGGGCGCAGGGAGGTACCGATGTCCAGCGGCACGCCGACAAAAGCAGCGTCCAGACCTGCAGCGGTCGGTACATGGGGGAGTCGCATCATGGTGGCGATGCCGCCGAAGCGCGGCATTTCGTTGCCGCCCAGTGGTTGGTGAAGAATCTTGTCCACGGGTAGGGCCTCATCGTCGTTGTTTTATTTATTGGGTTACACCGTTCACGGAGGGACGGGTACCACGAGTAGGTGCCGATTCTGCGAAATGTAGTGGCCGGGAAGAATCGCTACGGGCAAATACTTAGTTCAGATTTTTCTAAACTAATGGAAGTGGCGGCGGTAGACTTCTCCTCACACACAAAACCCGATGCCAGGAACAACTCTTGTGGGAGCGAGCCTGCTCGCGATAGCGGCGGGTCAGTCAACATTGATGTTGGCTGTTACGCCCTCATCGCGAGCAGGCTCGCTCCCACAAGGATCTGCATTGACTTGAACACTGCGCGTCAGTCCATGATTGGAGCCTTTACATGGCCAACGCTTTACCCGACCTGAAACTTTTGCGCATTTTCGTCAGCGTGGTGCGGCATCAGGGCTTCGCCAACGCCCAGCAAGAGCTCAACCTCTCGACGTCGGCCATCAGCACCTACATGAGCCAGCTCGAAGCAGCCCTGGGGTTGGTGTTGTGCCATCGCGGCCGTGGCGGGTTCAGCCTGACCAGCAAGGGTGAACTGTTTCATCAGGAAACCCTGCGTCTATTGGGTGAGCTCGAAGGTTTCGAACAATATGCCGCCGCGCTCAAGGGCGAATTGCGCGGCACGCTGAACCTGGGGGTGATCGATTCCACGGTCAGCGACAAGGCCTTGCCGTTCGCCGAAGCCATCGGCGCCTACAGCCAGGAGCACCCGGCGGTGCACTTGCACCTGTCGGTGATGAGTCCTTATGAACTGCAACTGGGCGTGCAGGACAACCGCCTCGACCTGGCCATCGGCGCGTTTTCCACGCGCATGAGCGGTCTGGTTTATATGCCGCTGTACCGCGAACAGCACTGGTTGTATTGCAGCACGCGGCATCCGCTGTTCAACGAGCGGCGCATCCCCGAGCAGGTGATCACCCAGCAACGCATGGTCGGTCGCGGCTACTGGAGCCAGGCCGAGCTGGCCCGACACGGCTTCAAGCACAGCGCCGCGACCGTGGAAAGCATGGAGGCGCAGCTGATCCTGGTGCTGTCCGGCGCCTACATCGGTTACTTGCCGGAACACTACGCCCAGGCCTGGGCCGACAAGGGTGACCTGCGCGTGTTGCTGCCGGCCACCTTCGGTTATCAGGCCCCGTTCTCGATGATCGTGCGCCGTGGGCGTAGCCGTGAGCCGTTGATCCAGACCTTTCGCGATCTGCTCAAAGCACAACTCAACCAGGCGTGAAGAAGATGCCGAGAATTCAATGTCCCCGCTGCCTGCGTCCGCAGAGCCATTGCCTGTGCCCGCTGATTCCCAACCTCGACAGTCGCACCCGGGTGTTGCTGTTGCAGCACCCCAGCGAAGTGAACCATGCATTGAACACTGCGCGGTTGGCGGCGCTTGGGTTGAGCAATGCCGAGTTGATCGTCGGTGAGGTGTTCGAGGATTTGCCGACCCTGTTGAATCAACCGGGGTATCGGGCGCGGCTGTTGTTTCCCGGCGAGGACGCGCAGCCGATGCAGGCGTATGGCGCATCCGATGAGCCGCTGTTGCTGGTGGTCCCGGACGGCACCTGGCGCAAGGCGCGCAAGATGCTGCACCTCAATCCACTGCTGGCGGCGCTGCCACGGGTGACCCTGGCCGAGGGTGGCGTGTCCCGTTATCGGCTGCGCAAGGCGCCGGGGCCCGGGGCGTTGTCGACGGTGGAGGCGATCGTGCAGGCGCTGGAAACACTTGAGGCGCCGACCTCGTTTGCGCCGTTGCTCAAGCCGTTCGAGGCGTTGATCGAGGGGCAGATTGCGGCGATGGGGGAGGAGGTTTTCCTACGCAATCACACCGACTGATAGTTCCCACGCTCTGCGTGGGAATTCATCCTGTGACGCTCTGCGTCACGCTTGTAGAAGGGACGCGGAGCGTCCCGGGCTGCATTCCCACGCAGAGCGTGGGAACGATCGGAGGTTAACGCTCGCGCATCGCCTCGGTCCGCGCTTTCAACACCGGTTTAAGCAGATAATCCAGCACAGTCTTCTCCCCGGTAATGATATCCACCGTCGCCACCATCCCCGGAATGATCAGCAGTGGTTTCGCGTCCCCGCCGAGGTGGTTTTTATCGGTGCGCACCTGGATCAGGTAAAAGCTGTTGCCCTTGTCGTCGGTGATGGTGTCCGCGCCGATCAGCTCCAGCTTGGCACTCAAGCCGCCGTAGATCGTGTAGTCGTAGGCACTGAACTTGACCATGGCTTTCTGGCCCGGATGCAGGAACGCCACGTCCTGTGGCCGCACCTTGGCTTCGATCAAAAGGTTGTCTTCCAGCGGCACGATTTCCACCATGTCACTGCCCGGCTGGACGACACCGCCAATGGTGTTGACCTTCAACAGCTTGATAATGCCCTTGACCGGCGAGGCCACGGTGGTGCGGGTCACGCGGTCGTCGATGGCAATGCTCGAGGCTGTGATTTTCGACAGGTCGGTGCGTTTCTCATTCAGCTCCTTCGCCGCGTCCGAACGGAACGACTGTTCGGACTCGTCGATCTTGCTCCTGATCTCGGCAATCGCCGATTCCGCCCGGGGAATGGCCAGGGTGGTGGCGTTCAGCGAACCGCGGATTTCCACCGCGCTGCGCTTGAGTCGCAGGATCTCCACCGGCGACACGGCACCGGTCTTGACCAGTGGCTCGGACATCGCCATCTCCTGGTTGACCAGCGCCAGGCTGGAGCCGTATTGCCCGGCTTTCGAGCGAAACTCCGCCAGTTCCTGGGTTTTTTGCCGCAGTTGTTCGGTCAGCGTGCGTTGTTCGCTGGCCAGTCGCCGTTGCCGCTGTTCGTACAGCGAGCGTTCGTCTTCGGCGACTTGTGGCGCTTTGGCGATCACTTCTTCCGACAGCTTGAACGGCCGGCCTTCGGCTTCGGCCGACAGGCGTTCGACCTGTGCGGTCAGCGCGTAGCGATCGACTTCGCTTTCGCCTTTGTTCGACAGGTAGCGCGTGTCATCCAGGCGCAGCAAGGTGTCGCCCTTGTTCACCATTTGCCCTTCACGCACGAAGATCTCGGTGACGATGCCGCCCTCAAGGTTCTGGATCACCTGGACCTTGCTCGACGGAATCGCCTTGCCTTCGCCCATGGTGACTTCCTGCAGCACGGCGAACTTGGCCCAGACCAAGGCGCTGATCAGCAACGCGGCGGCCAGCCACACGGTGATCCGCGACCAGCGCGGGGAGTCCTGCAACGCGGCGCCGGCTGTTTCCGGCATGAACTCGGCTTCGGCACTTTTGCCGAAGCTGTCGAAGTAGCCACGTGCTTTCGAAGCATCCGATGAAGCAGACATAGGCAACTCCTAGACGGCCGCAGAGCCGACACGGCCCTTGCGCAGTGCATCGATGACCGCTTCTTTCGGGCCGTCGGCGACGATTCGCCCGTTGTCCAGCACCACCAGGCGATCGACCAGGCTGAGCATCGAGGTGCGATGGGTCACCAGCAGCAGGGTCTTGCCCTGGACCCAGGTGTGGAGTTTTTGCCGCAAGGCGTCTTCGCTGCTGTTGTCCATGGCACTGGTGGGCTCGTCGAGCAGCATGATCGGCGGGTCGAGCAACAAGGCGCGGGCCAGCAGCACCGCTTGGCGTTGACCACCGGACAGCAACTGTCCGCGCTCGCCGACCGGGCGGTCGAAGCCTTGCGGGTGCTGCCGGGCCAGTTCGGTGACGCCGGTCAGTTCGGCCACTTCGAGCATGCGCGCATCGCTGATGTAGCGCGCGCCCAGGGTCAGGTTGTCACGCAGGCTGCCGGCCAGCAGCGGCAGGTCATGGGCGACGTAGCCGATCTGGTGTCGCAGGTCCGCGACGTCCAGTTGGCGCAGGTCCAGGCCATCGAGCAGTAATTGGCCTTGCGCCGGTTCGTAGAACCCCATCACCAGGCGCGCCAGGGTGCTTTTGCCCGAGCCGCTGCGACCGATGATGCCGATGCGTTCGCCGGGTTTCACGCTGAAGCTGACGTTGGCCAGCGCGGGGGCGTTCTGGCCGTTGTAGTGGAAGGTCACGCCGACCACATCCAGGGCGCCTTGCAGTTGCGTGCGCTCCAGCGGCCTTTGCCTGGCGTCGCGCTCCTGGGGCAGGGACATCAGCGCGTCGGTGCTTTTCATGGTCAGTTGCGCTTGCTGGTAGCGGGTGATCAGGCCGGCGATTTGCCCCAGCGGCGCCAGGACCCGGCTGCCGAGCATGTAGGTCGCCACCAGCGCGCCGACGCTGAGGTTGCCGGCGATGATGCTGTAGACCCCGGCCACGATGGTCGCCATGCCGGAAAACTGCTGGATGAACAGCGTGCCATTGGTGGCCAGCGCCGAGAGGTTGCGTGCGTGGCTGTCCAGGCGGGTGAGGGCGCCGTGGGTGCTTTCCCATTTGTGCTGGCGCTCGCTTTCGGCGCTGCAGGCCTTGAGGGTTTCCAGGCCGCCCAGGGTTTCGATCAGCAGGGCCTGGCGTTCGGCGCCCAGGCTCAGGCTTTTCTGCACGGTGTCGCGCAGGCGCGCCTGGATGATCATGGCGAAAATGATCGTGATCGGGAACGCCAGGACCGGAATCACCACCAGCCAGCCACCCAGCAGGCCGATCACCACCAGCATCAACAGGGCAAAGGGCAGGTCGATCAGGCTGGTGAGGGTCACGGCGGTGAGGAACTCGCGCAGGCCCTGGAAATCGTGAATGCTCTGGGCAAAGCCACCGATGGTTGCAGGCTTGGCTTTCATCGCCATGCCGGTGATGCGTTCGAACAGGGTCGCCGAAAGAATCACGTCGGTCTTCTTGCCGGCGGTGTCCAGCAAATGCGCGCGCACCACCCGCAGCACCAGTTCGAAGCCGGTGCCGATCAGCAGGCCGATGGACAGCACCCACAAGGTCGAGGTGGCCTGGTTCGGCACCACGCGGTCGTAGGTCTGCATCACGAACAGCGGCACCATCAGCCCCAGCAGGTTGATCAGGAAACTCGCCAGGATCGCATCGCTGTACAACCATTTCGACAGCTTCAGGGTGTCGCGAAACCACGCCTGTACCCGTGGCACCAGCGGTGAGCGAAGGTCTTCGAGTTCATGCCGTGGCCGGGCGAACAGCGCCTGGCCGCTGTAATGCCCGGCAAGCTCCTGAACGGTGGTCCATTGTTCGCCGCCATCGGCTTCGCTGGGCAGGATCAGGACCCGGCCATCCTCGCCGAAGCGGCGCAACACGGTGGTACGGCCATTGTTGAGCAACAGCAGCACCGGCAGGTTCAGCGCAGAGATGTCCTTGAGATCGCGGCGCAGCAGGCGCGCCTGCAATCCCGCCCGGGCCGCTGCGCGGGGCAGCAGGTCCAGGCTCAGGCGTTGGTGTGCCATAGGCAGCCCGGCACTGAGGCTGGCGCGACTGACCGTCGCGCCGTGGAGTTTGCAGAGGATCAACAGACCGTCCAGGAGCGGGTCATCGAAGCTCAGGCGTGGATCGACACCGGTGTTGGCGGTTTCCATGCTGGTCACATTGATCGCTCCTGGTACTACTTCAGTTCAGGCAGGCGAGCTTCGCTTTTCACTTCCGCCTGGGCGATGGCGTCGGCGGGCAGCACCACGCGTTGCTTGCTCAGCAACTGCCCCATGTTCGCCAGCACACGGTACATCGAAAACTCCTCGATGTAGCGTACTTCGGTGTAGCGGCGGTTGGCGTTGTAAAGCTCGTTTTCGCTGTCCAGCAGGTCGAGCAGGGTCCGTTGGCCGAGGCCGAACTGATCCTGATACGCCACGCGTACGCGTCGGCTGGTTTCGGCGTACTCGCGGGCGGTCGGGGTTTGTTTCTTGGCGTTGACCATCGCGTTCCACGCCAGGTGGATGTTTTCGTTGAGCTGGCGCAGGGCGTTGTTGCGGATGTCCATCGCCTGGTTGATCTTGTGGGCATCGGACTGCAGGCGCGCCTTGTCACTGCCGCCGCGGAACAGGTTGTAGTTCATCACTACGCCCACTCGCCATTCGTTGTCATGGCCTTCTTCGCCCGCGATGTTGTTGTTCGCGCCCACCGCGGCTTCGGCGTCGAAGCGCGGGTAGAACGGCGACTTGGCGACTTCGTACTGGCTCTCGGCCGATTGCACGTCGGCCTGGGCGGATTTCAGGTACGGGTTGTTGTCCACCATGCTTTGCTGGGCATCGGACAGGGAGGCTGGCAGCTCGCCACGGATCGACGACGGAGCTTCGAGTTCATCAGGCAGGCGCCCGACGACGGCGGCGAAGTTCGACTCGGCGTCGGCCAGGTCGACTTCGGCGGTGTCGAGGTTGTTTTCCGCCAGCGCCCGACGGGCAGTGGACTGGTCGGCGTCGGCGTTGCTGCCGATCCCACGCTGGGTGCGCAGGCCGATCTGGTCGTTGACCCGCAAGTGCGCTTGCAGGTTGTTCTTGGCCAGCGTCACCAGTTCGCGGCGCTTGAGCACTTCGAGGTAGACCTCGATGGTGCGCAGGGCCAGGTCCTGGGCGGTGCCCTGGGCGTAATACGCCCGGGAGTTGACGACGCCCTTGGTGCGCTCGACTTCGTTGGCGGTGTTGAAGCCATCGAAGAGCATCTGCCGCAGGCGCAGTTCCGACTGGGTGTAGTTGAGGATTTCGGTGTGGTGATTGCCAAGCGGCAGAGTGTTGCGAGTGTTGGTGTTGTCGCTGTACCCGCGCCCGTACGCGGCATTGAGGTCCACCGATGGATAAAAGCCCCCCTTGGCGACCTTCACGTCTTCATCAGCCGACAGACGGCTGTCCACCCGTGATGCCAGTTCCGGGTGGGTGGCAATAGTGCTCTGGATCGCTTCGGTCAGTGACATGGCATGCGCCTGGGTACTGCAGGCAATTGCCAGCAGAACCGCGCTGCATAGGGGGGTTAAAAGACGCATGGTTCATCTCCCTGAATCCTAATGATGCTTTATGAGTCGCCAATTATTTGACGACATTTATAGGTAAAACCGTTTCATGCTTGTAACATCAGAGCTAAGAACATTTTGAGGCGAACCTAAGAAGTTTTTCTCATAAGGATTATGCCAAAAAAAACTTATGTACTCTGCCAAATCCAGCACATTGTTCACTGCGAAAGCCCTTGATTTATGCGCCTTATGGCCCTCATCAGAGCTTGAGGAAAGTTCAAGTCCACTTATCGACAAAGAGCGGAGAAGTGCTGGAGGGGAGGGATGCGGCGCAGACTGGGGTGACGGTTTTTTGTCGCCAAGGTGATTCAGGACTGTTACGCAACGCTGGCGGATGACGTTGTTCGCGACTGGTAGCCCAATGCCATTGATTGCAAAGGGTTTATCCCGGTCGCGGGCACCGGCCGCGAGCATTACGCTGGATGAGATCGACGCCAGGGCAACGGCTTACTTGGGGTAATCCGTGTTGACCGGCAGGCGATCGACCAGTTAATCCGCTTGAGCCCATGGGCATGTTCTCCGCATTCAGACAGGGTGCCGACAAAGCGTTGGCAGCGGAGGGAATGCACATGGCTACGCTCATCGGTATCGTCAGCAAGGTTATCGGTCAGGTCTTCGCGGTGGCGGGTGACGGCACCCGTCGAGTGCTGATCGAGGGGGACCGGTTGTTTGCCGGCGATCAACTGGTGACCGGGGCCGAAGGCGCGGTGGCGGTGCATCTGCAAAATGGCGATGAACTGACGCTGGGTCGTGGCAGTAGCCTGCAAATGACCGCCCAGTTGCTGGCGCAGACGTCGCCCCATGTGGAAACGGCTGAAGCGACGACCCCGAGCCAGGCGCAATTGACCGATGTCGAGCAATTGCAAAAAGCCATTGCTGCCGGTGACGACCCGACCCAGACCGCTGAAGCCACGGCGGCTGGCCCGGGTTCGACTGGTCCTGCCGATGGAGCACAGGGTGGGGGCCACAGTTTCGTCATGCTCGAGGAAGTGGGTGGGCGGGTCGAGCCGACCATTGGCTTTCCCACTGCCGGGTTCAATGGCATTCCGGAGTTTCCGATTGCGCGGCACGACGGCGATCGAAACCCCGACGACGGTGCGGGTGCACCGCTGATTACACCGCCAGTGGTCACGTTGCCCGAAGTCCCACCACCAGACGGCACACCGCCTGTTGTCTTGCCGCCTGTCTTGCCTCCTGTAGTCACGCCACCTGAAGTCTTGCCACCAACAGTCACGCCACCCGTGAACAATCCGGTCACCCTCGACGGCCTGTCGGTGGCGGGCGGTGAGCTGACCGTCAAGGAAGCCAACCTGCCTGACGGTTCGGCAAGCAATCCCGCCGCGCTGACCCAGAACGGCACCTTCACCGTCACGGCGCTTGACGGGCTGACCAGCCTCACCATCGGCGGGATCAGCGTGATCAGCGCTGGTGTGGCCAGCGGGTTTCCGCAGTCGATCACCACGCCGCTGGGCAGCACCCTGACCATCACCGGGTACAACCCGACCACGGGCGTGGTGAGTTACAGCTACACCCTCAACGACAACGAAAACCATTCGAGCGGTGACGGCACCCATCTCAGCGAGCACTTCACCGTGGTTGCCGGTGACAGCAACGGCGACACCGCCACCGGTTCCCTGGACGTCACCATCCTAGACGACATGCCCAAGGCGTACGATGACAGCAACCCCGACACCGCTTCGGAAACCCGGCTCACCCTCGAAGGCAACGTCCTGGGCAATGACGTGCAAGGCGCCGACCGTATAACAACCGGTCCTGCAAGTGGCCCGATCACCCCCGGCACCTTCATCGGCACCTACGGCACCCTGGTGCTCAACGCCAATGGCACCTACACCTACACCCTCAATCCCGGCGATGCCGACTTCAAGGCCTTGCACGCCGGTGGCAACGGCACCGAGACGTTCACCTACGTCCTGACCGACGCCGATGGCGACAGCAGCACCGCCCAGCTGGTGCTGAACGTGCACAACAACGATGACGGGGTGACCCTCGGTGGCCTGGACGTCGTGGGCGGCGAACTGACCGTCTACGAGAAAAATCTCATGTACGGCAGCGACCCCGACGCCCCGGCGCTGACCCAGCACGGGACCTTCACCGTCAACGCCCCGGACGGCCTGCAGAGCCTGAGCATTTCCGGGGTCGCGATCATCAGCGGTGGCGTGGTGCAGCCCTTGCCGATCTCCGGCAGCACCTGGCTGGGCAGCACCCTGACCGTCACCGGCTATGACCCGGCCACCGGCGTGGTGAGCTACAGCTACACCCTGAACTACACCGAGACCCACCCCAACGCCGACGGCGCCAACAGCATCAGCGAGAACTTCGAAGTCATCGCCATCGATGCCGACGGCAGCGAGGCGCGTGGGGAAATCAACGTCAAGATCGTCGATGACCTGCCGACCGCCAACCCCGATGCGACGTCGGTAGTCGAGGGCGGCACCGTCACCGGCAACGTGCTGCGGAACGACGTCGGCGGTGCCGATGGCTCAGGCGGCGGCGTGGTCGGCGTGCGTGCAGGCGGGGACACCTCGACCCCGGTGAATGGCGGCCTGAACAGCCAGATCAATGGCACCTACGGCTACCTGACGCTGGATGCGGCGGGCAACGCCGTGTACCACAGCTACCCGAACTCGGTGAGCGGCCCGGGCGCGAGCGACGTATTCACCTACACCCTGCGCGATGCCGACGGTGACGAAAGCACCACCACCGTCACGATCGACGTGCACAACAGTTGCTTTGTGGCGACCAGCGACCACGACGTGACCGTCTACGAAAAAGCCCTGGACCTGCACCAGGACGGCCAGGACCTGGCCCCCGGCAGCGTGAATGGCAGCCAGCCGGGCAGCCCGGCCGAAACCGCCAGCGGCACCCTGGTCGGGGCGGTTCACGGCGGCAGCGGTGCCATCACCTACAGCCTGGTCAGCAACGCCGTCGGCACCTACGGCCAACTGCTGCTGCACCCTGATGGCAGCTATACCTACACCCTGACCTCACCGGCCAGCACGATGCCGCAGGCCAACGATGGCGCCAACAGCCTGCACGAAAGCTTCACCTACCAGGCCACCGATGCCCAGGGCAACGTCGCCACCAGCACCATCGTGATCAACATCGTCGATGACGTGCCGACCGCTAACGCCGACCACACCTCGGTGGGAGAAGGCGGCTACATCGGCGGCAATGTGCTGTGGAACGACAACACGGGGGCCGACGGCCAGTTCGCCGGTGGCGGGGTGGTCGGCGTGCGTGCCGGCTCCGATACCTCGACCCCGGTGCATGGCGGTTTGAACAGCCAGATCAACGGTACCTACGGCTACCTGACCCTGGATGCCGCGGGCAACGCGCTGTACCACAGCTACCCGAACTCGGTCAGCGGCCCCGGCGCGAGCGACGTGTTTACTTATACCCTGCGCGACGGTGACGGTGACGAAAGCACCACCACCATCACCATCGACGTGCACAACAATTGCTTTGTGGCGACCAGCGACCACGACGTGACCGTCTACGAAAAAGCCCTGGACCTGCAGCAGGACGGCCAGGACCTGGCCCCCGGCAGCGTGAATGGCAGCCAGCCAAACAGCCCGGTCGAAACTGCCAGCGGCACCCTGGTCGGCGCGGTCCATGGCGGCAGCGGCGCCATCACCTACAGCCTGCTGAGCAATGCCATCGGTACCTACGGCCAGCTGTTGCTGCACCCCGACGGCAGCTACACCTACACCCTGACCTCACCGGCCAGCACCATGCCGCAGGCCAACGACGGCGGCAACACCCTGCACGAAAGCTTCACCTACCAGGCCACCGATGCCCAGGGCAATGTCGCCACCAGCACCATCGTGATCAACATCGTCGATGACGTGCCCACCGCTAACATCGACCACACCTCGGTGGGAGAGGGCGGCTCCATCGGCGGCAATGTGCTGTGGAACGACAACACGGGGGCCGACGGCCAGTTCGCCGGCGGCGGCGTGGTCGGCGTGCGTGCAGGCGGGGACACCTCGACCCCGGTGCATGGCGGCCTGAACAGCCAGATCAACGGCACCTACGGCTACCTGACACTGGATGCCGCGGGCAACGCGCTGTACCACAGCTACCCGAACTCGGTGAGCGGCCCCGGCGCGAGCGACGTGTTCACCTACACCCTGCGCGACGGTGACGGTGACGAAAGCACCACCACCATCATCATCGACGTGCACAACAGCTGCCTGGTCGCGGCCAGCGACCAGGACGTGACCGTCTACGAAAAAGCCCTGGACCTGCAGCAGGACGGCCAGGACCTGGCCCCCGGCAGCGTGAATGGCAGCCAGCCAAACAGCCCGGTCGAAACCGCCAGCGGCACCCTGGTCGGCGCGGTCCATGGCGGCAGCGGCGCCATCACCTACAGCCTGCTCAGCAATGCCATCGGTACCTACGGCCAGCTGTTGCTGCACCCCGACGGCAGCTACACCTACACCCTGACCTCACCGGCCAGCACCACGCCACCAGTCAACGACGGCGGCAACACCCTGCACGAAAGCTTCACCTACCAGGCCACAGATGCCCAGGGCAATGTCGCCACGAGCACCATCGTGATCAACATCGTCGATGACGTGCCCACCGCTAACATCGACCACACCTCGGTGGGAGAGGGCGGTTCCATCGGTGGCAATGTGCTGTGGAACGACAACACGGGGGCCGACGGCCAGTTCGCCGGCGGTGGCGTGGTCGGCGTACGCGCAGGCGACGACACCTCGACCCCGGTGCATGGCGGCCTGAACAGCCAGATCAACGGCACCTACGGCTACCTGACACTGGATGCGGCGGGCAACGCGCTGTACCACAGCTACCCGAACTCGGTGAGCGGTCCGGGCGCGAGCGATGTGTTCACCTACACCTTGCGTGACGGTGACGGTGACGAAAGCACCACCACCATCATCATTGACGTGCACAACAGCTGCCTGGTCGCGGCCAGTGACCAGGACGTGACCGTCTACGAAAATGCCCTGGCCCAGCCCTGCAACCCCGGCGAAACCGCCAGCGGCACCCTGGTCGGCGCAGTCCATGGCGGCAGTGGCGCCATCACCTACAGCCTGGTCAGCAACGCCATCGGCACCTACGGCCAACTGTTACTGCACCCCGACGGCAGCTACACCTACACTCTGACGTCGCCGGCCAGCACCACGCCGCCAGCCAACGACGGCGCCAACACCGTGCACGAAAGCTTCACCTACCAGGCCATCGACGCCTTGGGCAACATCGCCACCAGCACCATCGTGGTCAACATCGTCGATGACGTGCCCACCGCAACACCCGATAAAGCGACGGTGGGAGAGGGCGGCTACATCGGCGGCAATGTGTTGTGGAACGACAACGTGGGGGCCGATGGCCAGTTCGCCGGTGGTGGCGTAGTCGGCGTGCGCGCCGGCGACGACACCTCGACCCCGGTGCATGGCGGCTTGAACAGCCAGATCAACGGCTCCTACGGCTACCTGACCCTGGATGCGGCGGGCAACGCGCTGTACCACAGCTACCCGAACTCGGTGGGCGGCCAGGGTGCGAGTGACGTGTTCACCTACACCCTGCGCGATGGTGACGGTGATGAAAGCACCACCACCGTGACCATCGATGTGTACAACAACAGTTGCAAGGTGGCGGGCCGTGACAGCGACGTGAACGTCCATGGAAAAGCTGCCGGCCAGGACCTGGTAGCAAAAGGGGCGGACTTTACGGGGACCCAACAGAACTACAACGTCTCCGGCAGCAATGCCGCCATAGCCCGCAGCGCCTTCGTCGCCAACACGGCGGCCATGACCGCGGTGCTGGTGGTCAGCGGGGCGCTGGGTGCGGCCAACGGCAACCACAACGACAACCTGATCACCGTCAATCTCAAGCAGGGGGAAACCCTCAACCTGGATCACAACCTCGCAGCCGGCCACATCGGCATGGAGTACTCGATCAACGATGGCGCCTATGTCGCCATCGCTGACGGCCAGACCATCACGGCGACGGCGGATGCCACCTACCGCATCCACATCACCAATATCCCCGATGGTCCGGGCCAAGGCGCAAACGGTGCTGAAAACTACCAGTTGAAGATGACCGTCGATTACGCCGGAGCCCACGACACGGCTCCAGACCACACCTACACCGCCAGCGACAACCATGGCGGCAGCACCAGCGCCCACCTGACCTCCCAGGATGGCCACGCCCTCACCGGAACGGCGGGGGATGACACCCTGGTGGCCGGCAACGGCGAGCACATCATCCATGCCGGCGACGGTAACGACGTGCTGACCGCAGGCACCGGCAACACCGAGCTGCACGGTGATGCCGGCAATGACTTGCTCTACAGCGGCACGGGCAACGACCTCCTCGATGGCGGTACGGGCAGCGACACCGCCAGCTATGCCCACGCAACTGCTGGCGTCACGGTCAATCTCGGCGAAGCCGGCGCACAGAACACCATCGGTGCCGGCACCGACACCCTGGTCGCCATCGAAAACCTGACTGGCTCCAACTTCAATGACTCACTCACGGGAGACAACCACAGCAACATCATCACCGGTGGCCTGGGCAACGACGTGCTCAACGGCGAGGGTGGCGACGACTTCCTGATCGGCGGGTTGGGTAACAACACCCTGACCGGCGGCAGTGGCGCCGACACTTTCCAGTGGCTCAACGGCAACAGCGGCCACGACATCATCACCGACTTCAAGCCGGGGGCCGACAAGCTCGACCTGTCGCAACTGCTGCAAGGGGAGAACAGCACCGCCGCCTCACTGGATGACTATCTGCACTTCACCGTCAGTGGCAGCGGCGCTTCACTGGTGACCAGCATCGACGTCAGCGCCATGGCCGGCGCCGCACCGAACCAGACCATCGACCTGGCGGGTGTCAACCTGGCCAGTCACTATGGGGTTACGCCGGGGGCGGACGGAGTCATCGGCGGCGCGGACACGGCCACCATCATCAACGGCATGCTCAATGACCACTCGCTGAAGGTGGATACCGTGTGACCTGAAACCGCAACGAAAAAACCGCCCTCCCTGTGCAAGGGGGCGGTTTTTTTCTGTGTGCGAACCTCTGCAAATCACATCGGCAGCGGCTGCCCGACCAAGCGCCCCATCACGCCAAACACCCCCAGTGCCCTGATCGTGTCCAACTCGCCCTGGGTTTCTACTTTCTCCGCTATCAAGGGTAGGTCGATGCTGTGGGTCGTGCGGCAAACCGCCTCGATGAACAGCCGTTTGTCACGCTCCACATCGATGCCACGGATATAGACTCCGTCGATTTTAAGGTAGGCCAACCCCAGCTGGGTGAGGTTGCCAATCTGGCTGAAGTGACCGCCAAAATGCTGCAGCCCGATGCGATAACCGGTGTCGAGCAGGCTGTGGCTCAAGCGTTGCAGTTGGTCCGGGGGTGGCAGTTGGCGTTCATCGATTTCCAGGGTCAGCAGGGGCGCCAGTTCCGGCAGGGATTCCAGCGTGTCGAGGATCAATCGCAGCTGCGCCTGATCGCGCAAGGTGCTGCCGGACAGGCTCAATGCCAGGGGCAAACGGTTGATGACCAGGTATTCGAGGGTGGCTTCGAGCATCGCCAGGTCGAAGCGCGCCGTCCAGCCAAAACGCTCGATCCACGGCAGGAACTGGCCGGCGGCAATCGCTTCGCCCTGTGGATCGAGCAGGCGCGCGAGGACTTTGTGATGCAGCACCTGGCGGGTGTCGGCGCATTGCACCACCGGTTGGAAATACAACTGCAGCTTGCCTTCGTTCAGGGCATCGTCGATCCAGGTATGCCAGTGGTGTTGGGCCTGGCCTGGCGGGCTGTCGCTGCGGCCCAACACGGCCCAAGGGCGCTCAGGTTGTTGCCGGGCTTCGTTCAGTGCCTGGTCCAGTTGATGCAGAACGTGGCTCGACGGGTCGCCGGGGTGGTAAGCGACGACGCCCAGATGGGCGACGGGTATGCAATCACTGTCGCCGGTCAGGCGCAGGTTTTCCAGAGAGGCGCTGATCTCGGCGGCCAGGCGTGTCGCATCCTCGCTATCGAGATCCGGTGCCAGCAGGCTGAATTCGCCCCCGCGATTGCGCGCTGCCAGCCAGGTGCGACGTTCTGGAACTTGAGTCAGGCGCTTGAGCAAGTCGCCAACCGCGCCAATCAGCGCGTCGGTGCGTTCACCGCCAAGGCGTTGATTGAGGCCGGCCAGATCGTTGAGCCGTAGCATCAGCAGGTGACCGTCGCCATTTTGCTCAGTGACCAGCAATTGATCGGCCAATTGTTCATCGAGCAATCGCCGGTTGGCCAGCCCTGTCAGGCTGTCCTGATAAGACTCATTGAGCAGTTTTTCGCTACGCGCAGCCTCTTCGGCGAACAACGTCTTGAGCTTCTCGACCATCTGGTTCATCGCCAGCACCACACGTTTCAATTCCGGTGTGCGTGGCAGTGTCGGCACGCTGAGAAACTCGCGTTTGCTGATAGCGTCGGCCTGGCGGACCATGCTGTCGAGGGGGCGAAATTGTCGACGCAGCAGCCAGCCACCGAACACCGCACTGAGCAGCCCACAGAGCAGCAACCAGACGAGGCTGCCCAGTGTGCTGTCCCAGAGTTTCGCCAGGGCGAATTGTGGATTGCTCAATACTTCGACCCGCGCCACCTGTTGCCAGCCACGGGTGATCAGTGCATCGCCACCTTCGGGACGCAAATTCACCAGGTTGACGAACCAGCCGGGCACGCCATCGATTTGCTCGGGGATGCTGCGCTGCACCAGCACCTGCCGATTTTCCAGGTGGGTCACGCGGATGTCGCTGAAATAGCCGCTGTCGAAAATAGAGCTGACCATCAACTCCATCATGGCCGGGTCGTCGACCTGTGTGGTCAAGGTCAGGCCCAGGGCGGTCGCGGCGTCCTGGGCATGGGCGCGCAACTGCCCGAGCGTCTGCTCGCGAGAGCTTTCCAGGCTGGCATAAAAACTGCCGCTGAAGGCCACCAGCAAGAACAGGCAAATGGCGAGAAACAACTGGTTGCGCAGTTTCATCGAGCGCTCCTTGGCGTGGCGGCTAACCGTCGCCCACGGCGAATCCTTCGGTTTGCATTTTTTTCAAGACGTCTTGCCAGCGCGACAGTTTTTTCGAGTCGCCGCTGCGCTGATTGCCAGGCTTGCCCGGCAGGTACAGGCCTTCGGCGTTGAATGCATACACCGGGAGCAGGTCCTTGCGCTGCGAGGCGGGGCGGATTTCACTGATCAGGTTATCGAGCACCAGCGGTTCGGCACCCGGACTGCTGTAATAGGTCAGCACCATGTGTGCCTGGTTTCGGGTCAGGGCTTTCACATAGGTTATGCGCAGCTTGTCGCTGGGAATGCCCAGCTGGCGCAGGCTGAAATACTTCGCCAGGGCATAGTCTTCGCAATCGCCGGCGGCCTTGATCAGCGCCTCGACCGGCGTGGCCCAGTAATCGCTCTGGTGCCAGATGCGGGCGTCGTCCTGGAAATCCAACTGCTGGTTGAAGTAGCGATTGACCGCAGTCAATTGCGCTTGCTCGGGCAGGTCGCGTTCGCCTTGGAGCATTTCACTCCAGGACTGGATACGTCCCTGCGTCGGCCCCAGGCTGGCATAGCGTTTTTCGGCGGTTTGCTCAATCTTCGCGAAATCCCAGCTGGGCCAGACATTACCAGGCACGGCCAGCGGAAAACTGGCGAGCAATAACCATCCGCCAAACCGAAGTCGGCGTGTTGGCCATCCTGGACTACCCGGCCTGCGCGGCATGTGTGGCTGCTCGAATGCAGAGATCTGAAGTCTAGGTGGTGTTTACAACGACAGTCAGGATTTACGCAGGGTTTTCTGCCGAAGGATGTACAGGGTCACCAGCACTGCACTGGTCAGCATGAACCCCCGTGCCCAAGGTAGCGGCACCAGGTAGCAGGAGAACAGGATGCTCGCCCACATCAGGCCGATGGCGTAGACCTTGCCCTTGAGCGGAATACCATTACCTTCGAGGTAGTCACGAATCCATGGCCCGAGCCGCGGGTGCTCGACCAGCCATTGATAGAAACGCGGTGAACTGCGGGCGAAACAGGCAGCCGCCAGCAACAGGAAGGGCGTGGTGGGCAACACCGGCAGGAAAATCCCGAGCACCCCCAACGCTACGCTCAGCCAGCCGATGGCCAGCAGCACGTAGCGCAACATCAGGGAGCGGTTGCCTATGGGGTTGTCCATAGGCAAAACCTTAGTGGTGACGTGGCTTGAGGATCGCCGGTTTTTCGTCCGGTGCGTTGCACAGCAGGTACAGCGCAGTCAGGGCTTCCGGGATCTGCACGATCATGTCGTCCATCAGGTTGGCGTCGGCGGCGATGTCGGAGAACTCCGGTTGCTCGTCGAACAGGCCGGAACCGACCATGATCGGCAGCAGCATTTCGCTGACTTCGTCTTCGGCGGTTTCGAACCAGGCTTCTTCGCGCAGGAATACGCCTTCCATGAAACCGATGCACCAGCCGCGCAGCTCGGAATCGTCCGGGTCGTCGCCCAGGTCGAGGTCGCACGGCAGCTCGAACTCTTCATCGGAGGCCAGTTGACGGGCGATGTGCGCCTTGAGGCCGATCAGCGTGGCTTCGATCTCTTCGCGCTGGGCTTCGCTGCTGTAATGCGGCTCTTCAGCGAACAGGGCATCGATCCATTCACGATCGGGAACGTCTTCCGAACAGATCGACAGCGCGGTCAGGTAGCCGTGGGCGGCCACGTAGTCCAGCGCCTCGTCATGCAGTTCATCGGCGTCGAGGAAGACTTGCAAGCGGGTTAGTTGCTCAGCGAAGGACATTAAAGGGCTACCTTGGGGAATATTCGATGCGGGAATTCTAGGCCTTCTTGAGCGCTTGGGCCAGCCGCACGGCATATTTGCAGCGCATTCCCCGTGGAAGCGAGGCTCATGGGTCTTCGTGTGTCTTCTCAGCGGCGCCCTTTGCCGGACAGGGGTCGGGTATACTCGCGCGTTTTGTGATGCCCTGCTGGTTTCGCGGCTTAAATGCACAGCGTCATGCAATCCGTACTTACGATTTGTCGGTGCAAAGTTGCGGGTCCTGTACCAGCCTTGCAGGGATGTTTCGGTGATTTTTGGAGTTTTTATGCTCGAACAGGCTCAGCGCGTCCTCAAGGACATCTTCGGCTACGACAGTTTCCGTGGCCGCCAGGGTGCGATCATTGAGCGCGTGGCCAGTGGCGGCGATGCCCTGGTCCTGATGCCTACCGGGGGTGGTAAATCCCTGTGCTTCCAGGTGCCGGCGCTGCTGCGCGACGGCCTGGCGGTCGTGGTTTCGCCGCTGATCGCGCTGATGGACGATCAGGTCGCGACCCTGGAAGAACTGGGTGTGGCCGCCGCGGCATTGAACTCCACGCTCAGTGCCGAACAACAGCGTGACCTGGCGGCCAGGATCCGGCGCGGCGAGGTGAAAATGCTCTACCTCGCGCCCGAGCGTCTGGTCCAGCCACGCATGCTGAGCTTCCTGCAAGGCCTGAATATCTCGCTGTTCGCCATCGACGAAGCCCATTGCGTGTCCCAGTGGGGCCATGACTTTCGCCCGGAATACCTGCAATTGGGCCAGTTGGCGGAACTGTTCCCCGACGTCCCGCGCATCGCCCTGACCGCCACCGCCGACAAGCGCACCCGTGAAGAGATCGTCACGCGCCTGCACCTGCAGGAGGCCGAGCGCTTCCTGTCGAGCTTCGACCGGCCCAACATCTTTTATCGCATCGTGCCCAAGGAACAGCCGCGCAAGCAGTTGCTGGCGTTCCTCGCCGAGCGTCGCAGCGATGCGGGCATCGTCTATTGCCTGTCGCGAAAGAAGGTCGAGGAAGTGGCCACGTTCCTCACCGAACAAGGTTTCCCGGCGCTGCCGTATCACGCCGGCCTGCCCAACGACCTGCGTGCGCACCACCAGAAACGCTTCCTCAACGAGGAAGGCCTGATCATGGTCGCCACCGTGGCCTTTGGCATGGGCATCGACAAACCCAACGTGCGCTTTGTCGCTCACCTCGACTTGCCGAAGTCACTTGAAGCCTATTACCAGGAAACCGGTCGCGGCGGCCGTGACGGTCTGCCGGCCGATGCCTGGATGGCCTATGGCCTGCAGGACGTGGTGATGCTCAAGCAGATGTTGCAGAACTCCGAAGGCGACGAGCGTCACAAGCGCCTGGAGCAACACAAGCTCGATGCCATGCTCTCGCTGTGCGAGGAAACCCGCTGCCGCCGCCAGACATTGCTGGCCTACTTTGACGAAGACATGCCCGAGCCCTGCGGGCATTGCGATAACTGCGTCGACGGCGTGCAGACCTGGGACGCCACGGAGCCTGCCCGTCAGGCGCTGTCGGCGATCTACCGCACAGGCCAGCGCTACGGCGTCGGGCACCTGGTGGATGTCCTGCTGGGCAAGGACAACGAAAAGGTGCGCAACTTCGGGCATCAGAAACTCTCGGTGTATGGGGTCGGCAAGGCAATGGCCGAAGGCGAGTGGCGTTCGCTGTTTCGCCAGCTGGTGGCCCGCGGCCTGGCCGATATCGACCTGGAAGGCTACGGCGGCCTGCGCCTGAGCGACACGTGCCGGCCGCTGCTCAAGGGCGAGGTGACCCTGGAACTGCGGCGCGACCTGAAGGCGCAAACGACCGCCAAGAGCAGCAAGAGCCAGGCGAGCCAACTGGTGCGCGGCGAAGAGCGCGAACAGTGGGAAGCCTTGCGAGCCCTGCGTCGCAAGCTGGCCGAAGAACATGGCGTACCGCCGTACGTCATTTTTCCCGACTCGACCTTGCTGGAAATGCTGCGCAGCCAACCGACTACGATGGCGCAAATGGCCCGGGTCAGCGGCGTCGGCGCACGCAAGCTGGAGCGTTATGGCGAGGCGTTCCTCGAGGTCCTCGGGGGCCAGGCCGAAGCACCGAAAGTCGTGGCAGACCTGCGCCACGAGCTGATCACCCTGGCGCGTGCCGGCATGACGCCGTTGCAGATCGCCGGGCAGTTGCAGTGCTCGGAAAAAAACGTCTACACCCTGCTCGCCGAGGCGATTGGCAAGCAGCAGCTGTCACTGGAGCAGGCGCTGGATCTGCCGGAGGACTTGATGGGCGAAGTCCAGGATGCATTCCTCGACGGGGAGGGCGAACTGCCACCCGTGTCGGAAATTTCCGCGCTGTTTGCGGGGCGCGTGCCGGAAGGGGTTTTGTACTGTGTGCGCGCCGCCCTGCAGTCCGAATTCGAACTTTGAGCGATCGGTCCCGCTGATGTAACGATTCAGTACAGAACAAGCCTTGCCTCCAGCCAAGGCTCATGCTTAGCTGACTAATTATTAGTATTTCCCTTTTTTCAGTCTAATCATGAGTGTTTTATGCCGTTGACCGATCAACACCGTTTTGGCATGCAACTGGCCCAGATGTCGCGTGGCTGGCGTGCTGAACTCGACCGTCGCCTTGCCGGGCTCGGATTGTCCCAGGCCCGCTGGCTGGTGCTGCTGCACCTGGCGCGCTTCGAACAAGCCCCGACCCAGCGTGAGCTGGCGCAAAGCGTCGGTGTCGAAGGGCCGACCCTGGCTCGGCTGCTCGACAGCCTGGAAAGCCAGGGCCTGGTGCAACGCCAGGCAGTGGTAGAAGACCGTCGGGCAAAAAAAATCGTGTTGTGTGCCCCGGCGCGTCCCCTGATCGAACAAATTGAAACCATTGCCACTCAACTACGTCATGAACTCTTCGAGGGTGTCGATGAGGCCGATGTAAAGGTGTGCATGCGGGTTCACGGGCACATCCTGGCCAACCTCGAAAAATCCTGAGACAAAGCTTCACGCCAGACTTTTGAGTGAACGCATTGGGCAGACTATAAGAACTACTCGGCAATATCGTGTTCGTACCGGATGTGCGAACACGTGCAGATTGGTTTTTTGGTTACCTAAGGGATGTTCATGCTCCAGAGTCGGCTATTGGTTGTACGGTGTGGTGCCAGGCTATTGCTGGCCGGTGCCGCCGTCACTTACTCGGCCTGGGTGCCGGCGTTGGGCCTGGGTGAAATCACCCTGCACTCGGCGTTGAATCAACCGCTGCGCGCCGACATCGCCCTGGTGGATGCTGGCGCAGTGGGGGAGGACGAGTTGTCCGTCCGCCTGGCGACAGTGGACGAGTTCAGGAGCGCCGGGGTCGAGCGCGTGTCTTTCCTCAACGACCTGACGTTCACGCCCATCCTGCGGGGCGATCGCCGCCTGATCCGGGTCAGCTCCAAAAAACCGGTGAAGGAACCCTATCTGGACTTTCTGGTTCAGCTCGACCAGCCCAATGGCCGCTTGTTGCGCGAATACACTGTGCTGATCGATCCTCCGGGTGCCGCGGACATTGCACTGATTGACGATGAGCTGCCGCCGGACCGTCCTGCTTCGGCATTCCCGAGGGTTCAGCCGGCAGTCGTACCCTCACCTGTAAACAGGGAAACGCTGGCAGCGCCTGTGGATCCTCTGGCTGAACAATTGGCCGCCAGTGTCCTGCACAGCCAGCAGTTGCAGGCGAGCCTCGATGAACTCAACGCGAAGCTCCAGGCACAGGACGAGCAGATTGCCGTTGAGAAAAGGCAGGTGAGCGAGTTGCAAACCCGATTGGCGGAGGTCCAGCAGGCACCGACGGAGCCGGTTGTCGTGGCACCGGTGCCGGTCGTAGTTGAGGAGCCAGGGGTGAATTGGCTATGGATGCTTGGGTTTGTGGCGTTGCTGGCCTTGGCGCTGCTGCTTGCATGGGGGCGTCGTCAACGACAGCAAGATCAGACCTCGCCAGAGCCATCGCAACATGACCTCCAGGCCAATCCACCCGTAGCGCAAGGTGAGCAGGCACTTCAGGAAGTCCGCGTCCACCCTCCACAATTGAGCACTCTTGCGCCAGTCGCGCTTGTTACATCCGCGACGTTGCTCCCGGCAACGCCTTCGCAGCCGTCACCCACCGATGAGTTCCAGTTGAACCTGGACGACTTGTCGATGGATACGAATTGGGATTTGGGCCCGATGGAAAACACTCAGCCCCGCGAAGTGCCAGCGCTACCCGAGCCTGAGATCGAATGGACCATCGAACCCGCTTCCCTTGACGACAGCCTTCGCGCCAACACGTAACTGTAGGAGCCAGGCTTGCCGGCGAACAAGTCGCCGCGGTGTACCTGCTGTACCGTGTAATCGTTCTTCGCTTGTAGGAGCCAGGCTTGCCGGCGAACCAAGCGCTGCGGTGTTTCTGTTGCAGCGCGTTATCGCTCTTCGCTTGTAGGAGCCAGGCTTGCCGGCGAACCAGACGCTGCGGTGTGTCTGCCGCATTGCGTCATCGTTCTTCGCGGGCAAGTCGGATCGCCGCACCGCTCGCTCCTACAGGCGAACCAGACGCTGCGGTGTGTCTGTTGCACCGCGTCATCGTTCTTCGCGGGCAAGTCGGATCGCCGCACCGCTCGCTCCTACAGGCGAACCAGGCGCTGCTGTGTATCTGTCGCACCGCGTTATCGTTCTTCGCCGGCAAGCCTGGCTCCTACAGGTGAACCACGCACCACGGTGTATCTGTTGAACCGCGTAATCGTTCATCCCAGGCAACAAAGGCCGTTATCATGTTAACGCCCTCCGCCTCAGGAATTTCGCCCATCATGACCGCCAGCAAACCGGAAATCGTCATCACCTATTGCACCCAATGCCAGTGGCTGTTGCGTGCGGCCTGGCTGGCCCAGGAACTGCTCAGCACCTTTGGCGATGACCTGGGCAAGGTGTCGCTGGTGCCCGGTACGGGCGGGGTCTTTCACATTTTCTGTGACCAGGTGCAGCTCTGGGAGCGCAAGGCTGACGGTGGTTTTCCCGAGGCCAAGGTGCTCAAGCAGCGAGTCCGCGACCAGATCGATCCGGACCGCGACCTGGGGCACAACGATCGCACCACTCAGTGAGACACCGCCTCCGCGGTAACGGTTTTCTTGCTTGAACCGCTGGAAAGCCTGCTGGACACCACGATCGCGACGATGATCAATGCACCGCCGAGCAGCATGCGCAGGGTCGGGTTTTCATTGAACAGCAACCAGGCCACGGTGATCCCGTAAACCGGCTCCAGGGCGAAGACCACCGCGGCGGTCCGCGCCTTGATCACCGCCAGGCTGGCGACAAACAGGCTGTGGGCAACGCCGGTGCAGAACACCCCGAGCAGGCCGATCCACAGCCAGTCTATGGCGCGCACTTCGCTCAGGTGCGGGGCCGCCGCCGGCAGCAGGCATAAACCGACCACCACGTTCTGGCACAGCGCCGCCTGCACCGGCGGGATGCGCGCGGAGCTGGCGCGGTTGGTCAGCGACAGCAGGGAAAACAGCAGGCCCGAGGCGATCGACCAGAGCAGGCCGGTGGTGGCGCCACTGCCCAGATCGAACTCAGGCGTGACCAGCACCAGCCCGACACTGACAAGCGCTACCAGGAGGATTTCATTGGCGCGGATGCGCTCCCGGAAAATCAGCCCTTCAAGGATCACGGTGAAGGCCGGGAAACTGGCAAAGCCCAGGGTGGCGATGGCCACGCCGGCGATCTTCACCGAAATGAAGAAACTCACCCAGTGCCCGGCCAGCAGCAAACCGCTGAGCAGCAGTCGGCGCACATCCACGGCTTCGAGTTTCTGCCAGCGGGTCTGGCTGGCAAAGCGGGCAAAGAACGCCAGCGCCAGCACCGCGAACGCCGCCCGGCCAAAGACGATGATGGGCGCAGAGGCGGCGGCGAGTTTGCCGAACACGCCGGTCAGGCCGAACATCAATGCGCCGATATGCAGGGCGCCCAGGGCGGTACGGGGAGTCATGGCAATCCTTGGTAAAGGTGGTGAGTCCGGTCATTTAACCGCGCCGGCCGCCACCGTGTCTGTCGCCAGACTCGCGTTATTTGTCGCCAGCCTCGCGTCGCAGTTTGCCCGGCGATACACCGAACTCGCGCAGCACCGCGGCGGCAAAGGCGCTTTGGGAGCTGTAGCCGACCCGGCAGGCAATCTCGCCAATGGGCAGCACCGAGTTGCGCAGTAATCCCACGGCCTTGTGCAGGCGGCGGCTGCGGATGTAGTCCATCGGTGTCTGCCCGCATTCGGCCACGAACCGTGCATGCAAGCGGGCGCTGGAAAGACCGGCCACGCGGGCCAGGTCGGCGACTTGCAACGGGTAGGCGGCGTATTGGTCAATGTGCGCATTCAAGGCGGCGTAGGGCAGGCGCCGTCCACCGACCGGGTCGGGCCTGGCGTTGTTGAGACTGGCCAGCAACAGCACCGCGCCCTGTTGCGCAATCACCGGGTCATCGACCGGGCTGTTGGCCAGCCACTCCACCAACTGGCTCTGCCCCGCATCCAGCGACAAGCGACCGGCGTTGTCGAGCAGGCGTCGACTGGCATCGGCATGATCGCCCAGGGACTGGCCGAGCCATTGATCACCGGGCACATCCAGCACCAGGCAGCGGCTGCCGTTGGGGCTGCCGCAGGCATGGTGGAACCCGGAGGGAATCACCACGAAGCTTTGCTGGACCACCTGGCTGCCGCGCCCATCGACTTCGAAATCCAGCGCACCCGACAGCCCGAACACCAGTTGGGCGTGCTCGTGACTGTGCACGATCAGGTCTTCGGTGTACTGGCGCAGGGTAAGGATCGGTCTCATCGCGGCTCTCTTTACTGGCTCTCATTGCAGGGTTGATGAGTCAGGACGCAGTCTACACCGACACGGCTTGTGCGCGCTGTCACAGGACTGACTTGCGGCTGTCATGGGTCATTAACCCGACCGGGTCAAGCTTGCCAAAACTTGTCCTGAGGGTCGCCCATGACCAGCGCCGAGCTCGCCAAACCCAGTCGTAAGCAACGTGTGCGCACCTTGTGGATTTCCGACGTGCACCTGGGCACGCGCGATTGCCAGGCCGAGCACCTGTCGCAGTTTCTCAAGGGTTATCACGCGGACAAGATCTATCTGGTCGGCGATATCATCGACGGCTGGAAACTGCGCGGCGGCATGTACTGGCCCCAGGCGCACACCAATGTGATCCGGCGCCTGTTGACCATGAGCAAGCGCGGCACCGAGGTGATCTACGTCACCGGCAACCACGACGAATTCCTGCGCCGTTATTCGAAACTGATCCTGGGTAACATCCAGTTGGTAGACGAAGCGGTGCACGTGACTGCCGATGGCCGGCACTTGCTGGTCATTCATGGTGACCAGTTCGACGTGATCACTCGCTATCACCGCTGGCTGGCGTTTCTCGGCGACTCGGCCTACGAATTCACCCTGACCCTCAACCGCTGGCTCAACCATTGGCGCGCCCGCTATGGCTACGGCTACTGGTCGCTGTCGGCGTACCTCAAGCACAAGGTAAAGACCGCGGTCAGTTTCATCAGCGATTTTGAAGAGGCCATTGCCCATGAGTGCGTCAAGCGCGAGTTGCATGGGGTGGTGTGCGGGCACATTCACCATGCCGAGATCCGCAAGGTCGGCGAGGTGGATTACCTCAATTGCGGCGACTGGGTGGAGTCGTGCACGGCGTTGATCGAGCATTGGGATGGCACGATCGAGTTGTATCGGTTGGCCGATGCCCAGGCGCGGGAGGCGCAGTTGAAGGCAGTAAAAATCGCGGAACCGGCCTGAAAATCAGGCTGCCTGATCTGGCCCCATCGCGAGCAGGCTCGCTCCCACAGTTTATCGCGGGTGGTCACAAAATAGGTGGTGCACTGGAGATCCAATGTGGGAGCGAGCCTGCTCGCGAATGGAGCGCGCAGCGGTCCCGCTCGATTGATCAGGCTGGCGAGTGCTCTTCCATCGCCGCCTTGTAGATCGAATTCTTGGGCTGCGCAAACAAGCGCTCCATCATCGGCTCGAAAAAACTCAGCGGCAGCGTGTCGTACGCTGGATCAAAGGCTGCGGCATCGTATTTCGCGCAGAACTCGATGGTCGCCTGATACTGCGGGTGGTCGTTGAATTGCTCGCGCAGGTGCCGGTCCATGCCCAGGTGATGGAAGAAGTAATAGCCCTGGAAAATCCCGTGTTTCTCCACCATCCACAGATTCTCGGCGCTGACGAAAGGCTTGAGGATCGCGGCGGCGATGTCCGGGTGGTTATAGGAGCCCAGGGTGTCGCCGATGTCGTGGAGCAGGGCACAGACCACGTACTCTTCGTCGCGGCCATCGCGCCAGGCACGGGTGGCGGTTTGCAGCGAGTGGGTCAGGCGGTCCACGGGGAAACCGCCGAAGTCACCTTCCAGCAGCTTCAGGTGCGCGACGATCCGTATCGGCAATTGGCGAGCGTAGGCGCTGAAGTCCGCGGCGATGATCGCCCAGTCTTCCTGCGTACCATCCTTCATGTGGGTAAAACGGGCGTTGGCATTCATCGGCAATCCTCTGGTGGTCTAGAACGGCACGCGTCCCAGGATCATGTCGCGGTACATGACGAAATCGCCGAGAAGGCTGTAGAAAGGGTTCTGGAAGGTCGCAGGGCGATTCTTCTCAAAGAAAAAATGCCCGACCCAGGCGAAGCTGTAACCCGCAACCGGCAATACCCACAACAACATCCAGGCGCCCCGACCGATGGTCAGCGCCAGAATGAAAATGACCAGCGTCGTGCCGATGAAGTGCAATCGTCGGCAGGTACTGTTGCTGTGTTCGCTGAGGTAATACGGGTAAAACTCAGCGAAACTGTTGAAACGCTTGATGTTTTCCACGACTGCAATCTCTGTGGTTATTGTTCTGGCTGCAAGTTGTTCGGCGGGTAGCTTATTTGAGTCTAGAGTGATCAATGGCATCAGCCAGTGACAATGGGCGCCACTTTAGTATCCTTCGGAAAACTTGCCGCGACAGACGGCTCACCAAGACAGTAAACGCCATGAGCGAACGAACGACTTCTGCAAGCTGGGCGATGGGGATTGTCAAAGCACTGGAAATGGACGGCCTGGATTGCCGGGTTCTGTTCAAGCAGCTGGGGCTCGACTACGCGGCACTGGATGATCCGGATGCACGCTTCCCGCAAGATTCCATGACACGACTGTGGCAACGGGCGGTTGAACTGTCCGGCAACCCGGCGATTGGCCTGAACATGGGCAAGGTGGTGCGACCCGCGCAGTTTCATGTGACCGGCTACGCCTTGATGTCCAGCCAGACCCTGGCCGAAGGTTTCAAGCGCCTGGTGCGTTACCAGCGGATCATCGCCGAAAGCGCCGACCTGAGCTTCCGCCTGCTGGATGAGGGCTATGCGCTGATTCTGACGGTGCATGGCGACCATTTGCCACCCACCCGTCAAAGCGCCGAAGCCTCGCTGGCTTGCGCCCTGGCACTGTGCGGCTGGCTGACCGGGCGCACGCTGCACCCGCGCAAGGTGCTGGTACAGGGCGATCAACCGGTCAATCTCGAACCCTACAAACAAGCCTTCCATGCGCCGCTGGTGTTCAATGCGCCCTACGATGCGCTGATTTTCGAACGCGCGGACATGGAAGCGCCGCTGCCGACGGCCAATGAGGCCATGGCGTTGCTGCATGACCGCTTTGCCGGCGAATACCTGGCGCGGTTTTCCGAGAGTCGGGTCACGCACAAGGCGCGGCAGGTGTTGTGCCGATTGCTGCCCCAGGGCGAGCCCAAGCGCGATGCGGTGGCGCAGACGCTGCACCTGTCGCAACGCACCTTGCAGCGACGTTTACAGGAGGAGGGCACGAGTTTCCAGACGTTGCTCGACGACACCCGTCGTGAGCTGGCCGAGCAGTATCTGGCGCAGCCGACCATGACCCTGCTGGAAATTGCCTACCTGTTGGGGTTCGCTGATCCGAGCAATTTTTTCCGCGCCTTCCGCCGCTGGTTCGACACCACGCCCGGCGAGTACCGGGCGCGATTGACGGGAACGCCTGCGCCGGTCAGTGACGCCAGAACGCCGGAATACACAGCACAAACACCGTAATGATCTCCAGTCGGCCCAGGAGCATGCCGAACGAGAGAATCCACTTGGCGGCGTCCGGCAGCGAGGCGAAGTTGCCGGCCGGGCCGATGGTCTCGCCCAGCCCCGGGCCGACGCCGGACACGGTACTGGCGGCGCCGGTCAGGGCGGTCATCCAGTCCACCCCGAGCAGCGACAGCAACAGCGCGATCACGCAGATGGTGATGGCGAAAAAGAACGAAAAGGTCAGGATCGAGCGCACGATCTCTTCATCGAGGCGGTGGCCGTTGTACTTCTGCTTGATCACCGCCCGCGGGTGAATCAGTTGGTTAAGGTTGGCCTTGAGCAGGATGTAGGCAACCTGGAAGCGGAAAATCTTGATCCCGCCGGCGGTCGAGCCGGAGCAGCCGCCAACAAAGCCCAGGTAGAAGAACAGCATCAGCGAGAAATTTCCCCACAGGCTGTAGTCCCCCAGTGCGAAACCGGTGGTGGTGACCACCGACGTCACGTTCAGCGCCACGTGCCGCAACGCTTCGAGCCAATGCAGCTTGGTGGTCCACCAGTACCAGGTGCCGAGCACCAGCCAGGTCACCAGCAACATGCCGAGCAAACCCTGGACCTGTTCGTCCTTGATCAGCGCCTTGCGGTTACCGCGCAGGGTCGCCACGTACAGGGTGAACGGCAGGCTGCCGAGAATCATGATGACGATGGCCACCCAATGCACCGCCGGCTGCGTCCACTTGGCCAGGGACTGGTCCGAGGTGGAAAAACCACCGGTGGAGATCGCCGACATCGCATGGTTGATCGCGTCGAACGGACTCATCCCGGCCCACCAGAACGCCAGGCTGCCGACAATGGTGATACCGACATAGGCCGCCACGATCAGGCGCGCCACCATGTGTGAACGGGGCATGACTTTTTCGGAGCGGTCTGACGACTCGGTCTGGAACAGCCGCATGCCACCGATGCGCAGCAGCGGCAGGATCGCCACCGCCATGCCGATAAACCCGATGCCGCCGATCCAGTGCAGCAGCGAGCGCCACATCAGGATGCCGGGGGACATGTCGTCCAGGTGGTTGAGCACCGTGGAACCTGTGGCGGTGATCCCGGACATGCTTTCGAAGAACGAATCGGTGTAGCTGATGTGCTGGGTCAGCAGGAAGGGCAGCGCGGCGAAGATACACACCACCAGCCAACTGCTGACGGTCAGCAGGTACATGTCCCGTGGCCGCAGATGCACATGCTCGGGGCGCCCGGGAATGACCAGGGCGAGGCCGGCGACAAAAGTGATCATGCTGGCCCAGAGGAACGACGGCAGATCGCCGGTGCGATCGAAGATCACCAGCGTGGCCATGGGCACGACCATGGCGATGGCCAGGGTTATCAGGAAGATGCCGATGATGAAACCAATGAGACGTAAGGTCGGCAACGCCATGAAATCCGCTCGGCTGAAGTAAGGAGGGCGCCATTCTACCTGCGAGGTGGGGCATGTAAACCGCACTGCCTCAGTAGTTACAGCTAGAATAGCCGCACAATTTTTTCTGGAGGTGGCCGATGCAGGCTCTCGACGTTTTGCTCAACCGTGTTTCCGTCCCGCGCCTGATCGAACCGGCACCCACCCAGGCACAACGCGAAGTGCTGTTTGGCGCGGCCATGCGCGCCCCGGACCACGGCCATTTGCAGCCTTGGCGTTTCCTGACGGTCGAAGGCGCGGCGCGCGAGCAAATGGGCGAGTTGCTGGCCGAAGCGGCGAAGTTGCAGGACGCTGAAGTCTCTGAAGCGGCGATCGACAAGGCGCGTAACGGGCCGCTGCGGGCGCCCTTGGTGGTGGTCGTGATCGCGCGGGTGCAGGAGCACGTCAAGTATCCGAAGTCCGAGCAGTTGCTGGCGGCGGGTTGTGCGGCCCACGGGATTTTGCTGGCGGCTTATGCGCAAGGCATCGGTGCGGTCTGGCGGACCGGTGACCTGGCCTATTCGCCGCATGTGGCCAAGGGCTTGGGCCTGGCAGAGGGCGAAGAGGTGATTGCCTTCCTGTACCTTGGCACGCCGCTGAAAGAGCCGCGGGTAGCGGAGAAGGTAGACCTGGCCCAGTTCGTCAGCGCTTGGCCCGGCAAGGCCTGACGCTACCGATTAAATGTGGGAGCGAGCCTGCTCGCGATAGCGATCTGACAGGCACATCAATGTTGAATGTGCTGCCGCCATCGCGAGCAGGCTCGCTCCCACAGGGGTTTAGGGTTGGACCACTGCTCCCGGCACCAGAGGAAATTCCAGGCTGGCAATGAACCCGCCCTCAGGATGATTGGCCAGGACCAGGCTCCCGCCATGCCGTTCCGCCGCACGGCGGGCAATCGCCAGTCCCAGGCCATGCCCGGCCGCCGTCTGCCCGGGCGCACGATAAAACGGCTCACCCAACTGGCTCAAATGTTCAGCGTCCGCCCCTGGCCCATGGTCACGCACGGTCACCACAATCCGTTCGCCCTGACGCAACGCCTGCATTTCAATCGGCAGGCCGCCCAACGGGTTGAAGCGTTGGGCGTTGCGCAGCAGATTGTCCACGGCGCGCTCGATCATGGTCGGCCAGCCCTTGAGGGTCAGCTGCGACTCGGCTTCAAGGTGCACGAGCTGATCGGGTGAGCCCAGTTGGGCATCCTTTTGCAGTGTATTGAGCAGGGCGTTTAGGTCCACGTCTTCGGCACTGGCGTTATCGGCATCGACCCGTGCCAGTACGAGGATTTCGCTGATCAACGCTTCGAGGCGGTCGCATTCGCGGGTCAGGCGCGGCCAGAGCTTTTCCCGCTCCTGGGGCGTGGCCCGCTCGGCCAGTGCCAGCGCAATGCGCAGGCGAGCGAGGGGCGAGCGCAGTTCGTGGGACACATCGCGCAGCAACTGTCGTTGACTGCCGATCAGGCTTTGCAGGCGTGCGCCCATGCGATTGAAATCGTTGGCCAGCACGCCGAATTCGTCGCGGCGGTTGGCCAGTTTGACCAGGCTGTTCTGTTGGTAGGTGGTTTGTCCCAGATCATGCACCGCACCGCGCAAACGGCTGAGGGGGCGAGTGATGGAGAAGGTCACCAGCAGGCTGAACAGGGTCAGCACCACCAACGCGATCCCCAGCGCACTCAACGGCCAGAGCAGGCTTTCACGGTGCCAGGCGTCGAGTTCCGGGTGTGGAATCCGGTAGATGAACAGGTAGGTGTCACCGCTTTTTTCGCTGGTGAACTCATCGGTCAGGCGCCGCCATGGCAGGCGACGATCATCGTTGTTCTGCCGCGCCTCGAAGGCCGCCGCGCGGCGCGGGAAGGTACCGCGAACCACCGGGTCACCGCTTTCGTTGAGCACCTGGACGTCGATGTGGTACTGGTGTTTACGCTCCTGCAGAAGGTCCTGCGCGGCGTCCTCACCCTGGGATTCGTAAGTCTGCGTCCATTGCTCGGCCAGGGTATTGAGGCCCGGGTGGCGGCTGAGAATCCACGCATCCTGATTGAGCATGTGCCCCAGCAGAATGGAGAGCCCTGCAACCAGGGCGATGGCCAGCCAGAAGCTGGCCAGGATCCGCCAGAACAATGAGCGCACAGAAATTCCTCAAGCAAACACAAAAATCCCTTGTAGGAGCGAGCTTGCTCGCGAAAGCGGTGTGTCAGACGACACCAGGGCTGTCTGGTACACCGCTTTCGCGAGCAAACTCGCTCCTACAGTAGATCAAAAGCATCAGACCCAACGACGTTCAGCCGTTGGGTCCGGGTTAGCGCATTATTGCGCTTTTTGCGCCTGTTGCGCTTTCCAGGCCTTGAATTCGGCCCACTCGGCGCGACGTTCAGCCTGTTTTTTCTGGATCTCGTCGAATTTCTTCTGTTGATCCGGCTTCAGCAAGGCACGCACGTCGGCTTCGGCTTTCTTGTGGTTGGCGGCCATTTCATCTTTCATGGCTTTCTGGTCGGCTGGCGAGAGTTTTTCCAGGTACTTGTCGACCACTTGCTTACGCTCATGCATCTGCTCGCCCATGATCTTGCGGATCTGCTCGCGCTGCTCGCGGCTCAGGTCCAGTTGGCTGTACGGGCCTTTACCGTGCATGCCGTGCATCTGACCGCCGTGGCGAGAACCGTCCATCGGGCCGCTCGGGCCTGCGCCTTCAGGCATGGCCATGGCAACGGTCGGCAGGGCGGCGGCGAACATCAGAGCGATAAGAGTCTTGCGCATGGTGAATCTCCTTGTCTCATTCCCGGTACGTTCCGGATGTGTGCAGATTACTGAGTTCAAGGTCAGCGGCGGTCAGCGGTACGTAAAGCTTGGGTAAAGACGATTTCTCGCCGCCCTGACAAAACCTGACCTTGTAGGAGCCGGCTTGCCGGCGAAGGCGTCCTTGAGTCGTGCGTTGGCCTTGCGGGCGCCTTCGCTGGCGAGCCAGCTCCTACAGGGAGGCGTTGGTTTAAAGGCTGTAGTAGTAACCACGGCTACGCAGGGCCACGATGCGTGGGCGGCCATCGGGGTGCGGGCCGATCTTTTTGCGCAGGTTGCTCACGTGCATGTCGAGGCTGCGGTCGTAAAGGGTCAGCTTGCGGCCGAGGGCGATTTGCGCCAGTTCCTGTTTATCCAGCGGCTCGCCGGGCTGCTTGAGCAGGGCTTCGAGCAGGCGGCTTTCGGAGACCGTCAGGGTGAATTCCTGTTCATCGATGCTGACCACGCCGCGCACCGGGCTGAAACACAGGTCGCCCAGCTCCAACTGGCTGGACACCGCGGCGGGATGGCTGCGGCGCAACACCGCGCGCAGGCGGGCTGTCAGTTCCCGTGGGTCGCAGGGTTTGGCCAGGTAGTCGTCGGCGCCGAGCTCCAGGCCGAGGATACGGTCCAAGGGTTCGCCGCGGGCTGAAAGCATCAGCACCGGCAAGTCCGGGTGGTCGCTGCGCAGTTGCTTGAGCAGTTCCAGGCCACTGCCGTCCGGCAACATCACGTCCAGCACCACGGCCGCCGGGGAGTTTTCGGCCAGCGCGCGACGGGCGCTCTGGCCGTCATGACAGGCGCGCACCTGAAACCCTTCCTGGCTCAGCCAACTGACCAGGAGCTCGCACAGCTCCTGGTCATCATCAATCAGTAACAACTCGCTCATGAATCACTCAATTTAGCCATTGTCGACGTTTTCGACTCGCCCCACTGGCGAAGATACCGCAGAGCAGCGCCAATAGCGCCACCCCGGCGCCAACGACGAACCACTGTTGCTGATCGGTCAACCAGCGAGGGATCGAACTGCCGGCCTGCGCTTCCCGAAGTTGCAGCTTGAGTCGCTGATTCTCCTGGCGCAAGCGAACCAGCTGGGCGCTTTCGCGTTCGCCATCGGCAGTGTTCAATTGTTTGCTCAGTTCTTCTCGTTGCCGCTCGCTTTCTTTCAAGCGTTGCTGCAGTTCGTTGATCTGGCTGCCGGCGCTCAAGGACAGCGGCGTGGAGTTCGCGCCCTCGGCGGTTTCTTCACCGTGGGCGGGCGCCACGATCGACAACGTGACCAACATCAGACACAACGGACCTTTGCGCATCGCGACTCCTGGTTCCAATACGGATATTGGGGAGTTTGTCGGCAGGCAAACGAGAATAATGAGCGATTGAGAACGCGATGAACCGATAAGGTTCATCGCGCAGAGGGAGGTTACGGCAGTACTTGCTTGAAAGGCTTGACCAGAACGTTGGCGTAGACGCCTGCGGCGATGTACGGGTCGGCGTCGGCCCAGGCCTGTGCGGCGTTCAGGGAGTCGAATTCGGCGACGATCAGGCTGCCAGTGAAACCCGCTGCCCCCGGATCATTGCTGTCGACCGCCGGATGCGGGCCGGCCAATACGATGCGGCCTTCGCCCTTGAGCACTTGCAGGCGCTCCAGGTGTGCAGGCCGTGCGGCCAGGCGGGCTTCCAGGGAGTTGGCGACGTCTGTGGCAATGATTGCGTAAAGCATGTCAGTCCTCGGTTTTCGGCGTTGTGGTATCGGCGTCGTGCAGGTGGCGGGACAGGTAGATGCCCTGGCCGACCAGGAACAGCAAAGTCATGCCCAGGCTGCCGAAGACCTTGAAGTCGACCCAGTAGCTCTGGAAGGTGAACGCGACGAACAGGTTGGCGGCGCCGCAAAACAGGAAAAACGCGATCCAGGCGATGTTCAGGCGCGTCCAGACCGGTTCTGGCAGGCTCAGTGCGTGGCCCATGATGCGCTTGATCAGCAGTTGGTCACCGATGAAGTGGCTGCCGATAAAGGCCAGGGCGAACAGCCAGTTGACCACCGGGGCTTTCCATTTCAGGAAGGTCTCGCTGTGGAAGGCCAGGGTCAGGCTGCCGAAGACCAGGCAGGCGATGAGGGTCAGCCACTGGCTCTTCTCCAGCTTGCGCTGTTTGATGAACAGCGTGCCGTAGACCACCAGGGAGCTGATGATCAGCATCGCGGTGGCGCTGTAGATACCGCCTACAGTGACCTCGTGGCCGGCAATGTCGACGACCCGTGGATCGATTTTGAAGACGATGAAAAACAGCAGGAGCGGGATGAAATCGATGAATTGTTTCACAGTGGCAGCCAGAAGCAGGATGTGGCGGCATAATAACAAACATATGGGCGCGCGATAGCGCCAGCTGATTTGAGGTTACAAAGCCCTGTGAATGTTGATCTGCACTGCCATAGCACGGCCTCCGATGGCGCCCTGGCGCCTGCTGTCCTGGTCGCGCGTGCGTTCGAGAAAGGCGTGCAGGTCCTGGCCTTGACCGATCACGACACCCTGGAAGGCCTCGACGAGGCCCGCCACGCTGCGAATTCGCTGGGGATGCAACTGGTCAACGGCGTCGAGTTGTCCTGCACCTGGGGCGGTGCGACCATTCACGTGCTGGGCTACGGTTTTGACGTCAATGCCGCGCCGTTGGTCGAGGCGATTGCCAAGTTGCGCGATGGTCGCTGGCTGCGTTCCGAGGAAATCAGCCGCAAACTGGCGCTCAAGGGCATGCCAGGTGCGCTTGAAGGCGCCCGGGAAATCCAGCAGACCCTGGGTGACAGCGGCAACGCACCGGCCCGACCGCACTTCGCCGACTGGATGGTGCGCGAAGGTTTCGTCAAGGATCGCGCCGAAGCGTTCCGCAAATGGCTGGGCGCCGGCAAGCTGGGGGACGTCAAGCAACATTGGCCGACCCTGGAAGACACCGTCGAAACCCTGCGCGCGGCCAAGGCCTGGGTCAGCCTGGCGCATCCTTGCCATTACGAATTCACTCGCAGCAAGCGTCGCCGCCTGATTGCCGACTATATTCAAGCAGGGGGCCACGCGATTGAGGTGGTCAATGGCCATCAGCCTGCCGAGCAAGTGGGCAGTCTGGCGATCCTGGCCCGCGAGTTTGGTCTGCTGGTCAGCGCCGGCAGTGATTTTCATGGCCCTGGAGGCTGGTCCGAGATCGGTGAATACCGCCCGCTCCCGGAGGATCTGCCACCACTGTGGTGTCGATTCAAACATGACCCAATTATTGCCGCCGTCTGAACAGGTAGAGAATGTGAGTCAATTTTTCCAGATTCATCCGGAAAACCCGCAGGCGCGCCTGATCAAGCAGGCTGTAGAGATCATCCGCAAGGGCGGGGTGGTGATTTATCCCACGGACTCTTCCTACGCAATCGGTTGCCAGATCGGCGACAAGGTCGCCGTGGAACGCGTTCGCCGCCTGCGTCAGCTTGACGAAAAACACAACTTTGCGCTGATCTGCAGCGATCTGTCACAGCTGGGGCTGTTCGCCAAGATCGACACGGGCACTTTTCGCCTGCTCAAGGCCCATCTTCCGGGCCCTTACACCTTCATCCTCAATGCCACCCGCGAAGTCCCGCGCCTGCTGTTGCATCCGAAGAAACGCACCATCGGCCTGCGGGTGCCGAGCCATCCGATTGCCCTGGCGCTGCTGGAAGAGCTGGGCGAGCCGCTGATGAGCGTAACGCTGATCATGCCGGGCGACGATGATCCGATGACCGACCCCTACGAAATGCGCCAGTTGCTCGAGCATCAGGTGGACCTGATCATCGATGGCGGTTTCGGCGGGATCAAGGCGTCCACCGTGATCAACCTCGCCGATGGCGAGCCGGAAGTGATCCGTGTCGGTTGTGGCGACCCTGCGCCGTTCATGGTCGAGGCCTAGATGTCCGCAGTAGAACCCGTCGACAGTCAGGCCGGCGCCCAGCAAGAGCTGCCTTTCGCCATGGTCTATGGTCAGGCGGTCATGGAAATGCCGCTGGACCTGTACATCCCGCCGGATGCGCTGGAAGTCTTTCTCGAAGCCTTCGAAGGCCCCCTCGACCTGCTGCTGTACCTGATCCGCAAACAGAACATCAACATCCTCGACATCCCCGTGGCGGAAATCACCCGGCAGTACATGGGCTATGTCGAATTGATGCAGTCGGTGCGCCTGGAGCTGGCCGCCGAATACCTGGTGATGGCCGCGATGCTGGCCGAGATCAAGTCGCGGATGTTGCTGCCGCGGGCCGAAACCGTCGAGGACGAGGAAGAAGACCCGCGCGCCGAACTGATCCGTCGCTTGCAGGAGTACGAGCGCTTCAAGGCCGCCGCCGAAGGCATCGACGGCCTCAGCCGGGTCGGTCGCGACGTGGTGGTGCCCAAGCTCGATGCCCCGGAAGCGCGGGCGCGCAAACTGTTGCCGGACGTGCGATTGTCGGAGCTGTTGCTGTCCATGGCCGAGGTGCTGCGCCGCGGTGACATGTTCGAAAGCCATCAGGTCAGCCGCGAGGCGCTGTCCACCCGCGAACGCATGAGCGACGTGCTGGAAAGGCTCAAGGGTGGCGGTTTCGTGCCCTTTGTCGAGCTGTTCACCGCCGAGGAAGGGCGCCTGGGGGTTGTCGTGACCTTCATGGCGATCCTCGAACTGGTCAAGGAATCCTTGGTCGAGCTGGTGCAGAATGAGCCGTTCGCCGCGATCCACGTCCGAGCACGAGCCGAATAACGAGTCCAATCATGAACCTGAGTGAACCCCGCGAGCTGGCGCCACTGCTCGAAGCCTTTCTGTTGGCCTCCGGAAAACCGCAATCCCTGGAGCGCTTGTTCGAGCTCTTCGAAGAGGCCGAGCGCCCGGAACCGGCGGTCTTCAAGAAAGCCCTGACTATCCTGGGCAAGTCCTGCGATGGCCGCGCGTACGAGTTGAAGGAGGTGGCTTCCGGCTATCGCCTGCAAATCCGTGAAAAGTTTTCGCCGTGGGTCGGGCGTCTATGGGAAGAGCGGCCGCAGCGTTACTCGCGCGCCATGCTCGAAACCATTGCCTTGATCGCCTATCGCCAACCGATCACCCGGGGCGAGATCGAGGATGTGCGGGGTGTGGCGGTCAACAGCCAGATCGTCAAGACCCTGATGGAGCGCGAGTGGATCCGCATCGTCGGTTACCGCGACGTGCCGGGCAAGCCGGCAATGTTCGCCACCACCAAGGCGTTTCTCGATCACTTCAACCTGAAGAACCTCGATGACTTGCCGCCGCTGGCCGAAGTGCGCGAACTGGAGCCCGATCCGGTGCTCGATTTCGACGACGCGCCAGTACCCGCCGGGCTGCAGGAACTGGCCGACGCCAGCGCCGAGCCGGAAGAACCCAAGGAAGAGACCAGTTTCCATACGCTGTTGCTGGAGCTGGACAGCATGGAGGAGGGGATCAAGACGGATTTCGATGATTTGTTGCGTGATGGCGAGGTGCCGGGGATTGATCCGGAGCAGCCCGACATCGAGCCGGAAGCTGAAGTGTTGCAGATTGCACCTGAACCGGAAATTGAACCCGAGCAGGAAGACGACATTCTCGGTGTTGCCGAGGCCCGTGAAAAACTGCTCGCCGCCGTTGCTGCCCTGGAACAGCCGAAACCCGAGCTTAGCGACGAGGAGGCCGAAGCATTGGCCCTGGCCGAAGCCATCGAAGCCGAACGCCGCGAATTCGAAGACTGACTGGAAATTCGGACATCTACGCCCTCTGTAGGAGCGGGCTTGCCCGCGAAGGGGACGTGTCAGTCGACATCATTGTTGTCTGATCCACCGCATTCGCGGGCAAGCCCGCTCCTACAGGTTTCCTTGTGCCGCCGGCCGGCGGAAAAACCAATAACCTTGCCTCAATCAGCTAGTCTCTGATGCGCAATCGCCCGCATGCGCGTATGATTCGCGACCCTTCGGCGATACCTTCGCCAAAGTACCCAGTTTCCAGAACACACCGGGAGGTGCCCAGATGAGTATCAAAGACCAGAAAGACGACCAGGAAATCGGCCCAGCAGGCGAAAAACTGCAGAAAGTCCTCGCCCGTATCGGCGTCGGCTCGCGCCGTGACGTGGAAGCCTGGATCAGCCACGGCCGGATCAAGGTCAATGGCAAAGACGCCACCCTTGGCCAGCGCGTCGACATGCACGACGCCATCACCATCGATGGCAAGGTGATCAAGCGTGAAGAGGCCGCCGAGTCGGTCCGCCGCGTGATCATGTACAACAAGCCCGATGGCGAAATCTGCACCCGCGTTGACCCGGAAGGCCGTCCGACCGTGTTCGACAAGATGCCGCGCCCGAAAGAAGGTCGCTGGATCAACATCGGCCGCCTCGACATCAACACCACTGGCCTGCTGATGTTCACCACCGACGGTGAGCTGGCCAACCGCTTGATGCACCCTTCCTACGAAATGGACCGTGAGTACGCGGTACGTGTGCGTGGCGAAGTCGACGACGAGATGATCGAGCGCCTGAAAGCCGGCGTGGTCCTCGAAGACGGCCCGGCCAAGTTCACCGACATCAAGCAGGCACCGGGCGGCGAAGGTTTCAACCACTGGTACCACTGCGTGGTGATGGAAGGTCGCAACCGCGAAGTACGTCGCCTGTGGGAATCCCAGGGCCTGGTGGTCAGCCGCCTGAAGCGCGTGCGTTTCGGTCCGGTGTTCCTCAATTCGGACCTGCCGATGGGTCGCTGGCGCGAAATGAGCCAGTACGAAGTCGACATCCTCAGTGCCGAAGTCGGCCTGACCCCGGTGGCGATGCCGCAGATGAACGCCAAGAGCAAAGACAAGCTCGATCGGATGCAGCGTAAATCGTCGCGTCCAATGGCCAAGACCGAGCGCGTACGTACCTTGCGTCCAGCCACTGCTGCGCCAGCCGCCCCCCGTGCCAACCGCGAGCCGCAGATCGAAGGCGAGCGTCCAGCACGCAAGCCAGCCGCCCGTCAGGACGGCGAGCGCGGTCCACGCACGCCACGTCCGGCCAATGGCCGTACCGAGCGCGGTGAGGGTCGTGGTACGCCAGTAGCCGATCGTCCGGTCGACAGCAAGCGTCCGGCCAAGCCGGCGTCGAAGCGTCCTGGCATCAGCCTGGTCGACGGTGACAAGCCGTCGGGCAAGCGTCGCGGCGCGCCGGCGGGTTCCGGCCAGCGTCCGGGGTTTGGTCGTCGTAAGCCGGAGTGAAGCAGCGGTAAGCTTCAAGCGGCAAGCTGCAAGTGAAAACGCCAACCTTCGGGTTGGTGTTTTTTTTTGGTCTGGCTTTAGCGATGAGGTGTATTCAAGGGCCTCTTCGCGGGCAAGCCCGCTCCCACAGTGATTCGTGGCGAGCCAAAATTTTGCGTACACCTGTAACCCTGTAGGAGCGGGCTTGCCCGCGAAGGCGTCAGCCGCAGCACGGAGATGTCCGCAGTGGAAAGCCAAAATTACATGCTGTAAAGAATTCCTGACGAAATTAGCGAATCGGTCCCGTAGATTCGCCGCTCCTCGAATGTCGTAAGAAAATTCTTACGATCCAGAGTTTCGGGTCCTTCTCCCACCCCTCTATCCCGCTTGTTTCCCCACCCCATGCAAGGTGTCATGCGCCCCATGCCTGTCGTGCAGGTGCATAACAAAAAGGAGGCGCAATGACCGCCGCAATCCGTTTCCAGCTCCCATCGCGGGCCGGTTTTTCCGCCGTCCCCGTCCGAGACCTGCAAAGGTCTGACCACCTTTTTGCCGCCGCCCGATCGCTTCGGGGTGGACACATGCAATCCCGGTTACCGACACGCTGATCCAGCGGGGTCTGGCAGCAGGGGGTTACAGGTGTACAATGCGCCGCGTTTTACCTGTGACCTCCTGCGCATCTGCGCAAACCTCAAGGCTATCCGCCTTGTTCACTCCGCCGCGCCACAAGCGTGTCGGGTTCGATTTCGTCACAGATAAAAACAAACAGGTGACGCATGACCGTTGTAAATACGCTGAACTCCTGGTGCCTGCGCTGGGGTTTGATCGACGCTGCTTAACGTCCTTCTGAGTAGCAACGTCAACTGAACATCATCAAACCTTGCGTGAGACCCTTTTCATGAGTGGACAAAACTCGCATTCAGGCGAGCTGAAACGCGGCCTGAAAAATCGCCATATCCAATTGATTGCCCTCGGTGGCGCGATCGGTACCGGTCTGTTTCTCGGCTCGGCCGGGGTACTGAAGTCCGCCGGGCCGTCGATGATCCTCGGCTATGCCATCTGCGGCTTCATCGCCTTCATGATCATGCGCCAGCTGGGCGAAATGATCGTCGAAGATCCGGTGGCCGGCTCCTTCAGCCACTTCGCGCACAAGTACTGGGGCGGCTTTGCCGGCTTCCTGTCGGGCTGGAACTGCTGGATCCTGTACATTCTGGTCGGCATGTCGGAGCTGACGGCAGTCGGCAAATACATCCACTACTGGGCGCCGGACATCCCGACCTGGGCATCCGCAGCCGCTTTCTTCGTGCTGATCAACGCCATCAACCTGGCCAACGTCAAAGTGTTTGGCGAGGCCGAGTTCTGGTTCGCGATCATCAAGGTCGTGGCGATCGTCGGCATGATTGCCTTGGGCAGCTACTTGCTGGTCAGCGGTAATGGCGGCCCGCAAGCGGCGGTCAGTAACCTGTGGTCCCACGGCGGCTTCTTCCCCAATGGAGTTAGCGGCCTGGTGATGGCCATGGCGTTCATCATGTTTTCCTTCGGTGGCCTGGAAATGCTCGGTTTCACCGCGGCCGAAGCGGACAAGCCGAAAACCGTGATCCCGAAAGCGATCAACCAGGTGATCTACCGGATCCTGATTTTCTACATCGGTGCACTGGTGATCCTGCTGTCGTTGACCCCGTGGGACAGCCTGCTGACCACCCTGAACGCCTCCGGTGATTCCTACAGCGGCAGCCCGTTCGTGCAAGTGTTCTCGATGCTGGGCAGCAACACCGCCGCGCACATCCTCAACTTCGTGGTCCTGACCGCAGCGTTGTCGGTGTACAACAGCGGCACCTACTGCAACAGCCGCATGCTGCTGGGCATGGCCGAACAGGGCGATGCGCCGAAAGCATTGGCGAAGATCGACAAGCGCGGCGTGCCGGTGCGTTCGATCCTGGCCTCGGCTGCCGTGACCCTGATCGCGGTACTGCTCAATTACCTGATCCCGCAACACGCGCTGGAACTGCTGATGTCGCTGGTAGTGGCCACCCTGGTGATCAACTGGGCGATGATCAGCTACTCGCACTTCAAGTTCCGCCAGCACATGAACAAGACCAAACAAACGCCGCTGTTCAAGGCCTTCTGGTATCCGTACGGCAACTACATCTGCCTGGCGTTCGTGTTGTTCATTCTCGGTGTGATGTTGTTGATTCCGGGGATCCAGACGTCGGTGTACGCGATTCCGGTGTGGCTCGTGTTCATGTGGGTCTGCTACGGCATCAAGAACAAGCGCAGTGCACAGCGCGCGTTGCAGCCAGCTGTGGAGTAACGCTGCACAGAAACAACAAACCCGGCCTAGTGCCGGGTTTTTTGTGGCCGCTGCAGAAAACTGTAGGAGCGAGGCTTGCCCGCGAAGAAGGCACCGCGGTTAATCAGGCAACCCGCGCCATCGTTCTTCGCGGGCAAGCCTCGCTCCTACAGGGTATTCTGGCGGTCCTGATATTGGACCTTTTTCCATGCTGGTAATTTCCAACAACGTGCATCTACCGGATGCCGAGATCGAGTTGACCGCCATTCGCGCCCAGGGGGCCGGTGGGCAGAATGTCAACAAGGTTTCCAGCGCCGTGCACCTGCGCTTCGACATTCCGGCCTCGTCCTTGCCCGAGTTCTACAAGGAGCGTCTGCTGGCGCTGCGCGACAGTCGCATCACCAGCGAAGGCGTGTTGATCATCAAGGCCCAGCAATACCGGACCCAGGAGCAGAACCGCGCCGATGCGCTGGAGCGTTTGATCGAGTTGATCCAGAGCGCCACCAAGGTCGAGAAGAAACGCCGGCCGACCAAGCCGACCCTCGGTTCGAAAACCCGTCGGCTCGAGTCCAAGAGCAAGCGCGGCAACATCAAGGCCGGGCGCGGCAAGGTGGATTTCTAGCGAGCGTCGCGCGTCTTGCGATGCTTTGGCGCTTGCCGATACAGGTAGAGGCAGAGCATCAAGCTGCAAAGCGCAGCAATGGCGGCAAACAGGAAGATCGACGCAAAGCCGAATCCCGCCGCCACCGCGCCGGCGACTGGCCCGGTGATCCCCAGCGACAAGTCGATGAACAGCGAGTAGGCCCCGACCGCCGCGCCGCGACTGGAGGCGGGTACCAGGTTGACCGCTTCGACACCCAGCGCTGGAAACACCAGGGAGAAACCGAAACCGCTCAAGGCAGCGCCCGCCAACGCCCAATGCGCGTCGGGTGCCAGCCACAGCAACAACAGGCCCAGGGTTTCCACCGACAGGCAGGCAATCGCCACGCGAAAGCCGCCGAGGCGATTGATCAGGTTGCCGAACAACAGGCGCGCACCGATGAAGCTCGCACCGAACAGGCTCAGGCACAACACGGCGTTGTCCCAGTGTTGGGTGGCGTAATACAAGGTGATGAAGGTGGCGATGGTGCCAAAGCCGATCGAGCCCAGCGCGAGGCCGCAACCGTGGGGCAGGACCCGACCGAGCACGTGCATGAACGGCAAGCGTTCACCGGCAACAATCGGCGCCGCGGTTTTCGGCCAGGCCAACAGCAGGCCAAGCACTGCCAGCAGCACAATGCTCACGCCCATGCTCCACAAGCCCAACTGTTTTACCAGCAGCACGCCCAAGGGGGCGCCCACGGCCAATGCGCCGTAACTGGCGATGCCGTTCCAGGAGATAACCTTGGCGGTGTTCGCCGCGCCAACCCGGCCGATGCCCCAGCCAATCGAACCGGAACCCACCAGGCTTTCGGCGCTGCCGAGCACCAGGCGACCGATCAGCAGGTTGATCAGGCTGAGCATCGGCAGGCTTTGGGTCCAGGCCGACAGCAACATGAACACGCCGCTCAAGCCACAGCCGGCCAGGCCATACATGACCGCCAGTTTGCTGCCCTTGTTGTCGATGATTTTCCCGGCGTAGGGGCGGCTGAGCAGGGTGGCGAGGTATTGCACGCTGATCACCAGCCCGGCGATCACGGCGCCAAAGCCCAGGTCGCTATGGACATAACCCGGCAGTACCGCCAATGGAATGCCGATATTGAGGTAGCCGATGAAGGTGAACAGGACGATGGAAACAACTTGCAGCGTGACCGCCAGGGGGCGCTGGTTTTCAGACATGGGTAAAGGTCCACGGGAAAGCAGGATTAGATAGGCTGCTTATGATAGCGGCGCGAGTGGCTGCTGGTCGTGGAAAAAGTAAAACTATTTGCCTGGCGGGATCGATCAGGGCTTGGCAGGCGCTACCAGTTGTGTGGTGACCAGGGCGGCCAGGGCATTTTCTTCGCTGCCGAAGCGGGCGAGCAGGGCGGCTTGCTTTTCGGGGGAGAGGCGATTCCAGATCTCGATCATTTTCTCGGCGGTGCCGATCAGGACGCTGGCTTGGGCTTCGGAAAATTCGTCGGTCATGGCGGGCTCACAGTTCAGGCGGTGTGGAAAGCGCATGTTAGCGCTTTCCACACAGTCTGTACGGCGGGTGTATCAGTCTTCGCTGTCAGCCTGGCGGCTGCCAGTGGCTTCTTTCGGCTCGGGCTGTTGGGCGCCGGCTTGCTGCGTGGTCGTCTGCTCAGGTACGTGCAGGCTTGGGAAGGGGAGATTAGGAATCTCGTGCATGGTCGCGCTCCTCGCTAAGTCTGTTGATAGATCTGGTAGATCCGCGCTTTCAAAAAAGCCTGGGCAGGATACAGCACGAGAAATGACAAACAGACTTTTATATCCATTTGTTTCGACGAATGGGGTTGTCTATACAAATCTGGAGGGGCGACAAAAACCAATGTGGGAGCGAGCCTGCTCGCGATGGTGTATCAGGCGCAATTGTTTCGACTGACACTCCATCGCGAGCAGGCTCGCTCCCACAGGGGGCTACAGCGTGCTTGAGGTTATTTGCAGACCTTGGCAATCGCCTCGGCCAACAGATCAAGACGCGTTGCATCTATCCCGGCAACGTTCGCCCGCCCCGAGCTGACCATGTACACACTGTGATGATCGCGCAGTTGCTTGACCTGCTCCGGTGACAAACCGGTGTAGGAAAACATCCCGCGCTGCACGCCAATGTGCGCAAAGCGCTCACGCAAACCGTAATCCTCCAGCGCTTCGAGCAAACCGCTGCGCAGTTGCGCGATGCGCAAGCGCATGGTGTCCACTTCGTCGGCCCAGAGGTTTTTCAGTTCCGGGTCGCCGAGGATGGTCGCCACCACGGCAGCGCCGTGATCCGGCGGCGTCGACCACAGATTGCGGGCGATGTTGGCCAGTTGGCTGCGGATGTCGGTCAGCTTGTCCGCGGATTTCGCGCAGACAATCAGCGCACCGGTGCGGTCGCGGTACAGGCCGAAGTTCTTCGAGCAGGAGCTGGTGATCAGGACTTCCGGCAACTCGGCGGCAAACAGTCGAGTCGACCACGCGTCCTGCTCCAGGCCGTCGCCGAAGCCCTGGTAGGCGAAATCGATCAGCGGCAGCAACTCGCGCCGACGCACCACCTCCAGCACCCGGCGCCAGTCGTCATGGGACAGATCGAAGCCGGTCGGGTTGTGGCAGCAGGCGTGCAGCAGCACCACGTCGCCCTTGGGGGCTTCGTTGAGCACGGCGAGCATCGCATCGACGTCCAGGTGGTTGTCGCTGCCCACGTACGGGTAATGGCTGACCTTGACCTTGGCCGCGGCGAAAATCGTTTCGTGGATCGGCCAGGTCGGGTTGCTCAGCCAGACGCCACGGCCCGGCAGGCACTGGGCGATGAAGTCCGCACTCAAGCGCAGCGCCCCGGTGCCGCCCGGGGTCTGGGTGGCGCCGGCGCGTTGTGAGCTGATCAGCTTCGAGTCGGCGCCGAGCACCAACTCGTTGATGACCTTGCCGAAGGCCGGGTCGCCATGCCCGCCGATGTAGGTCTTGGTGGTCTGGCGATCCACCAGTCGCGCCTCGGCGAGTTTCACGGCCTGGGGAATCGAGGTCAGGCCCTGGGCGTCTTTATAGACACCCACGCCCAAGTCGAATTTGCGCGGGTTGGGGTCCTGCGCATAGGCCTCCATCAGGCCGAGGATCGGGTCGCCGGGCACCCGGCCGATGGCGTCGAAATGCATTATTTGCGGCCCTCGGCGTCCTTGGCTACTTCGTCCGTACGCGCCGCCATGATGAAGTCATTGCGGTGCAGGCCCTTGATGGAGTGGCTCCACCAGGTCACGGTGACTTTGCCCCACTCGGTCAAAAGGCCTGGGTGATGGCCTTCGGCCTCGGAGATTTCACCGACGGCGTTGGTGAACGCCAGGGCGTGCTTGAAGTTCTTGAACAGGAAAACCTTTTCCAGCTGCATGATGCCGTCGCGAACTTCGATGTTCCAGTCGGGGATCTGCTTGATCAGGATCGGCAGTTCTTCGTCGCTGACTTGTGGGGCATCGGCGCGGCAGGCTTCGCAGTGGGCTTGGGTAAGTGCGGTCATGATGGGTTCCTGAAATCGTATTATTGGAATTCGGCCGTCAATGTCACCACGCTAAAGCAAAGCGTCGGTTCCGGACAGGCTCACTTGATTCTAAAAGCTGCGGTTCACGCGGCTTTTGGTTTTGGCGGAAATTTCGGCGCATGCAGACCCATCTGCATCGCTTGCTTGACCATGCCCATGATGTCTTCGTGGGCCAGGTCGAACAGGCGCTTGAGGTTGGGCAGCACGAAATACAGCGGTTGCAGGATGTCGATGCGGTAAGGCGTGCGCATGCACTCCAGCGGATTGAATGCCTGATGCTCAGGCTCATCCGACAGGCAATACACGGTTTCTTTCGGTGAAGACAGGATACCGCCACCGTAGATGCGCTGGCCTTGCGGGGTGTCGAGCAGGCCGAATTCGATGGTCATCCAGTACAGGCGCGCCAGGTACACGCGTTCTTCCTTGGAAGCCTGCAGGCCGAGCTTGCCGTAGGTGTGGGTGAATTCAGCGAACCAGGGGTTGGTCAGCAATGGGCAGTGGCCGAAGATTTCGTGGAAAATGTCCGGCTCTTGCAGGTAATCCAGCTCTTCGCGGGTACGAATGAAGGTAGCCACTGGAAACTGCTTGCTGGCGAGCAATTCAAAAAAGGTCTGGAAGGGAATCAGCGCCGGAACGCGGGCGACTTGCCAGCCGGTGGTTTCACCGAGGACCTTGTTGATCTCGCCCAGTTGCGGAATGCGGTCGTGGGGCAGACCGAGTTTTTCGATGCCGTCCAGGTATTCCTGGCACGCACGCCCTTCGATCACTTTCAGTTGGCGAGTGATCAGCGTGTTCCACACCGCGTGTTCTTCGGCGGTGTAGTCGATAAAACCTTGCGCATCGGGCTCACGAGCCACGTATTGCGTCTGCTTCATGCTGCTCTCCTGCTAGGGGATTCGTTCTTGTTATGTACTGCTATGGACCTAGAAATACCCCAACAATTGCATTCTTGCAGCCGGTGAAGCGCGACCTGCGCGGGAAAAGCGCGGCAAAATCGTAAAGTTTTCGTTACGTATGGGGAGTAATCGCGCAGATGTTGAGATTGGCGGGTGGGAAAAGCCCTTCAGCTGTCACATAATCTTGACGACTATCTGAGCGCCGAATCAGAAAAGTCGGGCGCTAACCCTGTGGGAGTCAGCCTGCTGGCGATAGCGGTGTGTCATTCGACGACGCCATCGCCAGCAGGCTGGCTCCCACAGGTCAATCATCGTTTATCAGGTCGTTCATATGCGTATCAAAGTCCACTGCCAGAACCGCATCGGCATCCTGCGCGACATTCTCAACCTGTTGGTCGAGTACGGCATCAACGTCGCCCGAGGCGAAGTGGGTGGTGAACATGGCAATGCCATTTACCTGCACTGCCCGAACCTCATCAATATTCAGTTCCAGGCGCTGCGCCCGAAATTCGAGGCGATTGCCGGGGTGTTCGGGGTCAAGCGCGTAGGGCTGATGCCCAGCGAACGGCGGCACATGGAGCTCAATGCGTTGCTCGGCGCACTGGAGTTTCCGGTGCTGTCGATCGATATGGGAGGCTCGATCGTCGCGGCCAATCGCGCGGCGGCGCAGTTGCTGGGCGTGCGGGTGGATGAAGTGCCGGGGATTCCCTTGTCGCGTTATGCCGAGGATTTCGACTTGCCGGAACTGGTGCGCGCCAACAAATCGCGGATCAACGGGCTGCGGGTCAAGGTCAAGGGCGATGTGTTCCTGGCCGACATTGCGCCACTGCAATCGGAGCATGACGACAGCGAAGCCATGGCCGGGGCGGTGCTGACCCTGCATCGCGCCGATCGGGTGGGCGAGCGCATCTATAACGTACGCAAGCAGGAGTTGCGCGGCTTCGACAGCATCTTCCAAAGCTCGAAGGTGATGGCGGCGGTGGTGCGCGAAGCCCGGCGCATGGCGCCGCTCGATGCACCGCTATTGATAGAAGGCGAAACCGGTACCGGTAAAGAGTTGTTGGCGCGCGCCTGCCACCTGGCCAGCCCGCGCGGGCAATCGCCGCTGATGGCGCTCAACTGCGCCGGCCTGCCGGAATCCATGGCCGAGACCGAGCTGTTCGGCTACGGCCCGGGTGCCTTCGAGGGGGCCCGGGCCGAGGGTAAGCTCGGGCTGCTGGAGTTGACGGCGGGCGGTACGCTGTTTCTCGATGGTGTCGGGGAAATGAGCCCGCGCCTGCAGGTGAAGCTGCTGCGCTTCCTGCAGGATGGCTGCTTCCGTCGCGTCGGCAGCGATGAGGAGGTTTACCTCGATGTGCGGGTGATCTGCGCGACCCAGGTCGACCTGTCCGAGCTCTGTGCCCGCGGGGAGTTTCGCCAGGACCTGTATCACCGTTTGAACGTGCTGTCGTTGCATATCCCGCCGCTGCGCGAATGCCTCGACGGCTTGACGCCGCTGGTGGAGCATTTTCTCGATCAGGCCAGCCGGCAGATCGGTTGCCCGCTGCCAAAACTTGCGCCAGCGGCCATGGACCGGCTCAGCCATTACCATTGGCCGGGCAACGTACGGCAGTTGGAAAACGTGCTGTTCCAGGCGGTTTCCCTGTGTGATGGCGGGACGGTCAAGGCCGAGCATATTCGCCTGCCGGATTATGGCGTGCGTCAGCCACTTGGCGATTTTTCCCTGGAGGGTGGGCTGGACGAGATTGTCGGGCGCTTTGAGAAAGCGGTGCTGGAGCGTTTGTATTCCGAGCATCCGAGCAGTCGGCAACTGGGCAAGCGACTGGGGGTTTCGCATACCACCATTGCCAACAAGTTGCGTGACTATGAGGTGGGCAAAAACCTTGATAACTGATCGTTCCCACGCTCTGCGTGGTAACGCCTCAATGGACGCTCTGCGTCCGCTCTTGGGACGCGGAGCGTCCCGGGCTGCATTCCCACGCAGAGCGTGGGAACGATCGACGGCAGCGACTGTTGCCGCGAAGCGGCATGACACCGCCGGTTTTTCGTCTCTGACACAATCCCCCAATCCCCTGTAAATCCCTTCAAGTCCTGTATTTGCCGGGCCTCGCGCCGCCAAAAACAACTTGGTCTGCAAATTGCTTATGCCACGTCAGTACAGCATCGGGCGGCAAACGTCCGGCAGGCAGAGGAAAGCGTGTGGACAAGTACCTTTATGTGGCAATGACCGGTGCCAGCCAGAACGCACTGGCGCAAAAGGCTCATGCCAACAACCTGGCGAACATCTCTACCAACGGTTTCCAGAAAGACCTGGAGCAGGCGCGCTCGATGCCGGTGTTCGGCGACAGCTTTCCGGCGCGTGCGTTTGCCCTGTCCGAACGCCCGGCCACCGACTTCTCCCCGGGCTCGCTGGTAGAAACCGGCCGCGACCTCGACGTCGCCGTGCAAGGCAACGGCTGGCTGGCGGTGCAGAACCCTGATGGCGGCGAAAGCTATGTGCGTACCGGCAGCCTGGTGGTGGACGCCCTAGGCGTGCTGCGGGCTGGCAACGGCATGCCGGTGATCGGCAATGGCGGACCGATTGCCGTGCCGCCCGAGCAGCAGATCGAAGTGGGCGAGGACGGCACCATCAGCATCCGCGCGATGGGCGAAGGCCCTCGCGTCATGGCGGAAGTCGACCGCATCAAGCTGGTCAACCCGGACATCAAGAACATGACCAAGGGCCTGGACGGTTCGATCCACACCAAGGACGGCCAGCCTGCGCAAGCCGATGCCAACGTCAAGCTGGTGTCCGGTTTCCTCGAGTCGAGCAACGTCAATGCGGTGGACGAGATGACTCAGGTGCTGGCCCTGTCGAAGCAGTTCGAACTGCACATCAAGATGATGAATACCGCCAAAGAAGACGACCAGGCCATGGCTCGGGTCTTGCAGATCAGCTAATTACCAGAACGTCGCGCCGTAAAACAGGCGCACGAGGAGAATTGAATGCTTCCGGCTCTATGGGTTGCCAAAACCGGTCTGTCCGCCCAGGACACCAACCTGACCACCATTTCCAACAACCTGGCCAACGTGTCGACCACGGGTTTCAAGCGTGACCGCGCCGAGTTCCAGGACCTGCTCTACCAGATCAAGCGTCAGCCAGGTGCCCAGTCGACCCAGGACAGCGAACTGCCGTCGGGCCTGCAACTGGGTACCGGTGTGCGTATTGTCGGCACCCAGAAAAACTTCAACGCCGGCAGCCTGCAAACCACCGAGCAACCCCTGGACATGGCCATCGACGGTCGTGGCTTCTTCCAGATCCTGCAACCGGACGGCACCACGTCCTACACCCGTGACGGTACCTTCCACCTGGACTCCAACGGCCAGATCGTCAACGCCAGTGGCTTTGCCCTGGAACCGGCGATCGTGATTCCGAACGACGCCCAGACCTTCACCGTGGGCAAGGACGGCACCGTGTCCATCACCGTCGCCGGCAACCCGGCCTCCCAGGTGATCGGCAACCTGCAGACCGCCGACTTCATCAACCCGGCCGGCTTGCAGGCCGTGGGCAACAACCTGTTCCTGGAAACCGCCGCCAGTGGCGCGCCGCAAGTCGGCACGCCGGGCCTGGCCGGTTTCGGCACCACGCTGCAGAACACCCTGGAAACTTCCAACGTAAGCACCGTTGAAGAGATGGTCAACATGATCACCACGCAGCGCGCCTACGAGATGAACTCCAAGGTGATCTCCACCGCCGACCAGATGCTCTCGTTCGTAACGCAGAATCTGTAATCAAGTCTATGGGGCGGCCACGCGGTCGCCTGCAACACCGTGAGGTAGGGTCATGAATCGCTTCGTCTCTGTTCTGGCATTGAGTGGGATTGCTGCTCTCGCTGCGCTCGCAGGCTGTGTGCCTGTGACGCCCAAGCCCAATGACCCTTACTACGCCCCGGTGTTGCCGCGCACGCCGTTGCCGGCTGCGGCCAACAACGGCTCGATCTACCAGGCCGGTTTCGAGCAGAACCTGTACAGCGACCGCAAGGCGTTCCGGGTGGGTGACATCATCACCATCACCCTGAACGAGAAAACCCAGGCCAGCAAGAACGCCAACTCGCAAATTGGCAAGAACAGCAAGACCGGCATCGGCCTGACCTCGCTGTTCGGTAGCAGCGCCACCACCAACAACCCGTTTGGCAGCAACGACCTGAGCCTGAGCGCCAGCTATGAAGGCGACCGCGCGACCAAGGGCGACAGCAAGGCCGGGCAGGGCAACAGCCTGACCGGTTCGATCACCGTGACGGTGGCGGACGTCTTGCCCAATGGCATCATCGCCGTGCGCGGCGAGAAATGGCTGACGCTCAATACCGGCGACGAACTGGTGCGGATTGCCGGCTTGGTCCGGGCGGACGATATCTCCACCGACAACACCGTGTCGTCGACCCGCGTCGCCGATGCGCGCATCACCTACTCGGGCACCGGTTCCTTTGCCGATGCGAGTCAGCCGGGCTGGTTCGACCGTTTCTTCCTCAGCCCGCTGTTCCCTTTCTAGGTGGTCGCGTTGAATTTCAGAAATCTCTTCGTTGCTGCCCTGATGCTGTCAGCAGCCTTCAACGCTCAAGCCGAGCGCCTGAAGGACATCGCCAGCATTTCCGGCGTGCGCTCCAACCAATTGATCGGCTACGGCCTGGTGGTCGGGCTTAACGGCACGGGCGACCAGACGACGCAAACTCCGTTCACCCTGCAGACCTTCAACAACATGCTCTCGCAGTTCGGCATCAAGGTGCCGCCGGGTTCGGGCAACGTGCAGTTGAAGAACGTCGCGGCGGTCTCGATCAGTGCTGACTTGCCAGCGTTCGCCAAGCCGGGGCAGCAGGTCGACATCACCGTTTCATCCATCGGTAACTCCAAGAGCCTGCGCGGCGGCACCTTGCTGCTGACGCCGCTCAAGGGTATCGACGGCAACGTCTACGCCGTGGCCCAGGGCAACCTGGTGGTCGGCGGTTTCGATGCCGAAGGTCGCGATGGTTCGAAGATCACGGTCAACGTGCCATCGGCCGGCCGCATCCCGGGCGGTGCCTCGGTCGAGCGAGCGGTGCCGAGCGGTTTCAACCAGGGCAACAGCCTGACCCTGAACCTCAACCGTTCCGACTTCACCACGGCCAAGCGCATCGTCGACAAGATCAACGACATGCTCGGCCCAGGCGTGGCCCAGGCCATCGACGGCGGGTCGGTGCGCGTCACGGCGCCGCTGGATCCGAGCCAGCGTGTCGATTACCTGTCGATCCTGGAAAACCTCGAGATCGATCCGGGGCAGGCGGTGGCCAAGGTCATCATCAACTCGCGCACCGGCACCATCGTGATCGGCCAGAACGTCAAGGTTTCCCCGGCCGCCGTCACCCACGGCAGCCTGACCGTGACCATTACCGAAGACCCTATCGTCAGCCAGCCAGGCCCTCTGTCCAATGGCCAGACGGCGGTCGTGCCGCGCTCGCGGGTGAACGCCGAGCAGGAAGCCAAGCCGATGTTCAAGTTCGGCCCGGGCACCACCCTCGACGAAATCGTGCGTGCGGTGAACCAGGTCGGCGCGGCACCGGGCGACCTGATGGCGATTCTTGAAGCGCTGAAACAGGCTGGCGCCTTGCAAGCCGACCTGATCGTGATCTGAGGACGGCGACCATGGACATGTTCAAGAGCGGTCGGGTCAGCAGTAGCGATTCCGGTGCGTTTTCCGACCTGAACCGGCTGAACCAGCTCAAGGTCGGCGACAAGAACAGCGACGCCAACATGCGCAAGGTGGCGCAGGAATTCGAGTCGCTGTTCCTTGGCGAGATGCTCAAGTCGATGCGTTCGGCCACCGAGTCCCTGGGCAAGGACAATCCGATGAACACCGCGGAGGCCAAGCAGTACCAGGAAATGTACGACCAGCAACTGGCGGTTTCCATGTCCCGCGAGGGCGGCGGTATTGGCCTGGCGGACGTGCTGATGCGCCAGATGTCGAAGAACAAGCCGCTGGCGCCGGGTGAGGCGGCAACGTTGTCCGCCGCCAAGCAGGAGGCCGCCAAAGCCGCTGCGCAAACCCCGGTGGCCGCCGGCACAACGGCGCTCTTCGGGCCGCTGTCGCGGGTCAATGGCGAACGCCCATTGTGGGCTTCGCGCTCGGTCAGTGCGCCGACAGGCGAGGGCGCGCATCGCAATGACATGGCGCTGATCAATCAGCGACGCCTGGCCTTGCCGCCGAAGCTGGCCGACCGCCTGCTCGCGGGTCTGGTGCCTTCCGCCACGTCGAACAATGCTGGCGCGGTCAACAAGGCGCCATTGCCCGAACGCGTCGCGAGCAACGGTTCTGGACCCTTGTACAACGGCGACTGGCTGGCCAATGCCCAGGCAGCGCAAAGCGGATCCCTGCAGATTCACGGTCGCGCCATCGCGCAGATCCCGTTGGCGCCGGCGAAAAAAGCCTTCGGCAGCGCCGACGAATTCGTCAATACCATGCTGCCGATGGCCAAGGAAGCGGCCGATCGCATTGGCGTCGATCCGCGCTACCTGGTGGCCCAGGCCGCCCTGGAAACCGGTTGGGGCAAATCGGTCATGCGCGCCCAGGACGGCAGCAGCAGTCACAACCTGTTCGGCATCAAGGCCGGCAGCAGTTGGAAGGGTGATTCGGCGCGGGCGATCACCAGCGAATTCAGGAATGGCGAGATGGTCAAGGAGACGGCCGAGTTCCGTTCCTACGACTCCTACAAGGACAGCTTCCATGACCTTGTCACGCTGCTGCAAACCAATAATCGCTATCAAGATGTAGTGAAGTCGGCCGATAACCCGGAACAGTTTGTGCGCGAGCTGCAAAAGGCCGGTTACGCAACCGACCCGGCTTACGCCAGCAAGATTTCGCAGATAGCCAGGCAGATGACGAGTTATCAGAACTACGCTGCGGCGGGCGTTTCCACAACGCCTTTATAGACATAAGGGTCTGAACCATGAGTTTGCTCAACATCGGAATGTCGGGGCTCAATGCCAGCCAGGTTTCACTGGCGACCGTCGGCAACAACATTGCCAATGCCAACACGGCCGGCTATTCACGTCAGCAGACCACTCAGGTGAGCAACGCGTCGAACCTGTATGGCGGCGTGTTCATCGGCAGCGGTACAACCCTGGCCGATGTGCGTCGGGTCTATAACGCCTACCTCGATAACCAGTTGCAGACCTCCACATCACTGAGCAGTGATGCCAACGCCTACCTCGATCAGGTGAACCCGCTCGACAAGCTCTTCTCCGACAAGAACACGGGGATCAGTGCGGTGTTGAGCAGCTTCTTCACTTCGGTCCAGACGGCCGCCGGTACACCGAGCGACACGGCCGCCCGGCAGCTGCTGCTGACCAATGCGCAAACCCTGAGTAATCGCTTCAACGCCCTGGCGTCACAGATGACGCAACAGAACGAAGGGATCAACAGCCAGTTGACGACCTTGACCGGACAGGTCAACCAGCTGACGGCGTCGATCGCTTCGTTGAACCAGCAGATCGCCCAGGCCAGCACTTCTTCCGGCAGTGGCCCGAGCAACTTGCTCGATGCGCGCAATGAAGCGGTGCGCTCGCTCAACGAGTTGGTGGGAGTCACGGTCCAGGATCAGAACGGCAGTTACAACGTCTCCCTGGGGAACGGCCAGCCCCTGGTGCTGGGCAACACGTCCAACACCCTTTCGACCGCCCGCACCGGCATCGACAAAAGCCAGCTGAATATTCAGCTCAACTCGCCGTCTAAAACCAGTGACGTCACCTCGGTCATCAGCGGCGGCAAGATTGGCGGCCTGCTGCGTTATCGTGACGATGTGCTGGTGCCGGCGCAGAACGACCTGGGCCGAACTGCCCTGGTGATGGCTGACAAGATCAATAGCCAATTGGGCCAAGGGCTCGACGCCAATGGCGAGTTTGGTGCTTCGCTGTTCTCCAACATCAACAGCGCCACCGCGATCAGCCAGCGTAGCCTGGGGTCGTCGAACAACAGTACCGGTTCGGGCAACCTGGATGTCACGATCACCAATTCCAGCGCACTGACCACCTTCGATTATTCGGTCACCTTTACCGCGGCCGACAAGTACACGGTCAAGCGTTCCGACGGCAAGGACATGGGCTCTTTCGACCTGTCCCCGGCAGCAGAAATCGATGGTTTCAAGCTGGACCTGAACGGTGGTGGTCTCAGTGCGGGTGATTCGTTCAAGGTGACGCCGACTCGCAACGCCGCGAGTTCCATCAAGACCCAGATGACCGACTCGAACAAGCTCGCGTTTGCCGGCCCTCTGGTTGCCACCGGCAGCACGAGCAATGGCGGCACCGGCGCATTGACCCCGCCGGTGCTGTCCACCCCGTTGGATATCTATGGCGGTGCCGATCTGGCCGCGCTGCAGGCAGGCATCAAGGACTCGATGCCAGTGACCCTGGCCTTCAAGGATGCGGCGGGTGGCAGTCAAGCCTACGAAGTGTTCAACGCGAAAGGGCAGAGCATCGGCACGGGCACCATCGTGCCTGGCCAAAGCAATGACCTGACCATCAATGTGCCGATGCTTGATGCCTCAGGTGCTCCGATCCCCGGCCAGTCGTTCTCGTTCAACACCACGGTCAGTGGCTCGCCGTCGAAGAATGACAAGTACGAAATCGCGTTCAACGCGGACGGCAAGAAAGACAATAGCAACGCCAATCAGTTGTTGGCTTTGCAAACCAAGGCAACGGTGGGTGTGACGGGCGGCAACGCCGGGATGAGCATGACCACCGCCTACAGCCGCCTGGTCGAACAGGTGGGCGCAAAGGCCAGCCAGGCCCTGGGTGACAGCACCGCCAGTGGCGCGATCCTGTCCCGGGCCAAATCCGAGGTCGCGTCGGTGTCCCAGGTCAACCTGGACGACGAAGCCGCCGACCTTCTCAAGTTCCAGCAGTACTACACCGCGTCGTCGCAGATTATCAAGGCCGCGCAAGAAACGTTCAGCACGCTGATCAACAGTCTTTAAGGGAGTCTTCGACGATGCGAATTTCTACAGCCCAGTACTTTGAGACGAGTGCGGCCAAGTACCAGAACAACTTCTCCTCGATTGTGAAGACTCAGGAGCAGATCACGTCGGGCGTGCGGATCCAGAGTGCCGGTGATGATCCTGTCGGTGCTGCGCAGTTGCTGATGTTGCAGCAGCAGAAGGAGATGTTGGGGCAGTACAGCAACAACATGGGCAGTATCAAGAATTCGCTGATGAACGAAGAGAGCGTGCTCGATGGCGTCAACACGGCGCTGCAGCGTGCTCGTGAGTTGGCCCTGAGTGCCGGTGATGGCAGCAAGAGCGACGCCGACCGCAAATCGATTGCCGAAGAGTTGGGCGAGATTGAAGCCAACGTGTTGAGTTTGCTCAACAGCAAGGATTCGGCAGGCAACTACATGTTTTCCGGCTCGAAAACCTCGACGCCGCCTTACGTGCGCAACAACGACGGCACCTACTCGTATCAGGGCGACGATACCCAGTTGAGCCTGCAGGTGTCGGATACCTTGTCCATCGCCACCAATGACACCGGTAAAAGCGTCCTCGAATCGGCGATCAACTCCGGGCGTACCCAGGCCGTACTCGATCCGTCGAAACCCAACGACGGGACTGTTTCGGTATCGGCAGGGTTGTTGAAGTCGAGCGCGGCGTACACCAAGGACTTTGCTGCCGGTGAACCCTACGAGCTGAAGTTCGTGGACAGTACGCACTACACCATCGCGGATAAAGACGGTAATGACGTCACTGCCGAAGTTTCCGGTAACGGTACTTTCGATTCGAAGAAAGAAGGTGGTTCGACCATCAGCCTGCGCGGTGTGGAGTTCGATATCACGCTGCGACTCAAAGCGCCCCTGGATCCGGTGACCAACCTGCCGATGACGCCCGACGCAGAGGTCAAGGACCATATTTTCTCATTGGGCACCAAGCCTGACTCCTTCAATGCCTCCCGCACCCCGAGCAATGGCTCGACGGCTCAGGTCACGGGTTCTGGCGTGACTGACCAGGCGGCTTACGTCAGCGGATTCCCCAACAGTGGCGTGGTCATTAAATTTACCGACGCTACCAATTACAAAGTGTATGCCCAGCCTATGGGCGCAGACAGCAAGTCGATCGCCGAGGGTGTGTTAGCGGGGGGATCGATCACGGTAGCGGGGGTGAAGCTTGATTTCACTGGCGCCCCGGGGGCGGACGATCAGTTCGTGGTGGGTGCCAGCAGCCATCAGACCCAGAGTGCCCTCGACACGTTGAGTCAGTTGCGCCAGACGCTGGAAACCCCTTCCGATGGCAACGACCTGGCACAGATCAAGCTCAAGGATGCATTGAATTCGGCCGTCAGCAACCTGGCCAATGCCAGCGAACAGGTGCTGACCGTACGCGGCGCGATTGGCGCACGCCTGAACTCGGTCGATATCCAGACCTCTGAAAACATCAGTCTGGGATTGTCGAATAGCAGCACTCAGGCCGCCATTGGTAACACCGATGTGGCGACGGCCTCCATAGACCTGGCTTTTCAGCAATCGTTGTTGCAAGCCTCACAACTGGCCTTCGTGAAGATTGCCCAGTTGAGCCTGTTCAACAAGCTTTGATCCCCTTCGATTGCCGGTATCTCTGATGCCGGCAACGCCTCGTCTGTCTGTAATTTGCTTTTCGACCCGCTCACTGGTGTATTTTTCGTCCTCCTTCAGGCGGTTGAGCGCTTGTTTGTGGCTGGATGTTTTGCGCAAGGCACGCATAATGCGTGACCTGCGAGTCATGAAGTGCATCTTCACTGTATTGTGTCAAAAAGGATGGGCAGGGGGTCGACCCTTGCCAGGCGTGTTTTCAGGGTTTCTGGAGCGTCTGTGCCGTATTTTTTTCGCTCGGTGAAATCCAGTATTGTCGTACCGTTCGGTCATGCGAGCGGTGATCTCCAGCTATCTAGTATTGGGAAGCCACAATGATTGGCATAAAAAGCATTGCCAGCTACGTGCCAGCGAGTGGGCTGGATAACTATGCTCAGGGTGCGAAGTTCGAGAAGGATGAAGAGTTCATCCTCGGGAAAATCGGTTCGGCGTTCCTGCCGCGCAAGGACGTTGAACAGGAAACCTCGGACCTGTGTGTCGAAGCGGCCAATGCGTTGTTCGCCAACAACCCTCAGCTCGACCGTCAATCCATCGACGTGCTGATCGTCGTCACCCAGAACGGCGACGAAGAAGGCCTGCCGCACACGTCGGCGATCGTCCAGGACAAACTGGGCCTGTCGACCAACGTCGCCGCTTTCGACATCTCCCTGGGGTGCTCCGGTTACGTCTACGGTATCTATGCAATCAAGGGCTTCATGGAAGCTGCCGGGCTGAAAAACGGCCTGCTGATCACCGCAGACCCGTATTCGAAGATCGTCGACCCGGAAGACCGCAACACCACCATGCTGTTCGGTGATGCCGCCACCGCCACCTGGATGGGCGAAGACGCCATCTGGCAGCTGGGCAAGGCCAAGTTCGGCACCGACGGCTCCGGTGCTCCGCATCTGAAGGTGACTGACGGTGTGTTCTTCATGAACGGGCGTCAGGTGTTCAACTTCGCCCTGCTCAAGGTGCCGGCGCACTTGCACGAATTGCTCAATCAGTCAGGCCTCACGTCCCAGGACATCGATGCCTTCTGCATTCACCAGGGCAGTGCGGCCATCGTCGATGCCGTGGCGCGCCGCTTTGAGAGCGAGCCGGAGAAGTTCATCAAGGACATGGTCGAGACCGGCAACACCGTGTCTTCGAGCATTCCGCTGTTGCTGGAAAAGCACATGTTCGACTCCAGCTGGAAGCGCGTAGCGATCAGTGGTTTTGGTGTGGGCCTGTCCTGGGGCTCGGCGCTGATCCATCGCACCTGACGCGTCAGTTAAATAACGCCAAAAAAAACGCCCATGGCCGCAAGGTCATGGGCGTTTTTGCATTTTGGGCGTGGATCCAAGGCCTTGAAATGCAAGGGATGGCACGGTGCTAGTAAAAATATTCAAAAAAGCGCTCAAGCAACCTGCTTTCACGACGATAACTATTACGAAGGTTCTCTAGGCCACACCCGGCGGTTGCCAGGGCCGGAAGCCGCAGCACCCAACCAACGAGGAATTCGTCATGGCTTTATCTGTTAATACCAACATCACCTCCCTGGGCGTTCAGAAAAACCTGAACAAGGCTTCCGATGCCCTGAGCAACTCGATGAATCGTCTGTCTTCCGGCCTGAAAATCAACAGCGCCAAAGACGACGCTGCTGGCATGCAGATCGCCAACCGTCTGAACAACCAGGTCAAAGGCCTGAACGTTGCCATCGCTAACGCCAACAACGGTGTTTCGATCGCCCAGACCGCTGAAGGCGCCATGCAGGAATCCACCAACACCCTGCAGCGTCTGCGTGAACTCGCCCTGCAAGCGGCGAACGGTGATAAATCCGACGCTGACCGTGTTTCCCTGCAACAAGAATTCACCGCTAAAGTCGGCGAACTGAACCGTATCGCCAGCACCACCACCTTCGGTGGTCGTAACCTGCTGGATGGTTCGTTTAGCAACGTAGGCTTCCAGATCGGCGCCAACGCCAACGAAACCATTTCGTTCGGTATGACCGACATCAGCTCGACTGCGCTGAAAGGTAACTACAGCGAAGCTTCGGTTGACAGTACCGCGATGAAAGGCCTGGCAGCTACTGCTACCGGTTCCGTATTGGGCGATAAGGCCACTGTGGCAGGCACGGGCCCTGGTGCTACCCTTGCTACCGACGAGCTGGTTATCAACGGCGTTACAGTTAAATTGACCGCCGCTGGTACCGCGGCTCTTGCTGGTCCTGCTGCTGTAACTGAGATCAACAAAGTAACAGCTCAGACCGGTGTTACTGCTCGCTCCGATGCTGCTGGCAAGGTGACCCTGACGTCGAAGAGTGACATTACTCTTGCTGCCTCTGCCAATGGTGCAGCCACTGCCGGCTTGACCTCGCTCGGCCTGGCTGCTGGTACTCAAGCAGCTGTACCGACCACCACCGCCAGCACCATGGACGCAACCGGCGGCATCACTGTCAACGGCACTGCTGTGACTTGGGCTGCCACTGACACCTTGGCGACCGTTCTGACGGCCCTCGAAACCGCTGCGGGCGGCACTGCTAATGGTGCTAAGGCTGAACTCGCTGACGGTCGTATCAAGCTGACCTCGGGTAATGGCGCCGATATCAAGCTGGCTAACACCTCCAGCGGCTCGCTGTCGCAATTGGGTCTGTCGGCTGGTACCACTCAAGCCAAACTGACCGCAGATACTTCGATCGACCTGAACGGCGTTGAAGTCAAGTTCAAGAAAGGTGATACCTCTGACGCGATCGTTGCTTCGATCAACAGCGCCAGCACCGGCGTAATGGCCAGCAAAAACGCTGACGGCACCTTGAACCTGTTCGCCGACAAAGACATCACTGTCAAAGACGGCAGCGCCGGTACTGGTCTGGCTGCACTGGGTCTGACCACTGTTGCTGCCAATGGCACCAAGAAAGCCACCACCATGGAAACCAGCGTTTCCGACCTGAACATCCTGAGTGCCGCTTCTTCGCAGCAGGCCATTCAGGCACTGGACGGCGCCCTGCAGCAGATCGACAGCCAGCGTTCCCAGCTGGGTGCGGTACAAAACCGTTTCGCCAGCACCGTAGCCAACCTGCAGAGCATTTCGCAGAACTCCACCGCCGCCAAAGGCCGTGTAGAAGACGCTGACTTCGCTTCTGAAGCGGCTGAGCTGACCAAGCAACAAACCCTGCAACAGGCTTCCACCGCGATCCTGTCCCAGGCTAACCAACTGCCATCCGCTGTTCTGAAGCTGCTTCAGTAATCCCGGTATCGGTTGAATAACGGAAGGGCGCGTTTACGTGCCCTTTCGTTTTTTTCAGTTTTGAGGTGATGACATGGATATGAGCATCAAGCTGAACGCGCATTACCCTGCTGGTACAACCCAGGCCACCCATACCTCTGCCACTCAGGCACCGCCTGTGGTTGAGAAAGAGCCGGCAGCAGCTGAAGAAAGCCAGCGTGTGGCGCTGGAAAAAGCGGTAACCGATATTCGCGAGTTCGTTCAGTCGACTCAGCGCAACCTCGATTTTTCCATCGATGACTCGACCGGCATGGTCGTGGTCAAGGTGGTTGCCACCGAAAGTGGTGAAGTGATCCGACAGATTCCATCGGAGACGGCGCTCAAGCTTGCGCAAAACCTGAGTGATGCCAGCAGCCTGCTGTTTGATACCAAAGCCTGAGCTGGCATGAAATGTGTTTCTGACTGCCGCTACGGCAGTATTCGCCAATAAAGCGGCAGCCACAGGACAAGGAGAACACCCATGGCAAGTTCAACGATTTCCGGCCCGGGTTCAGGCTACGACACCCAAGCCATCGTCAAGGCATTGGTGGGGGCTGAAAAGGCGCCTAAACAAGCCCAGATCACCGATCAGCAAAAAACCACGACGATTCAATTGTCGGCTGTCGGCGCGGTGAAAAGTGCGCTGGAGGCTTACCAGGCGGCAATCGCCAAGTTGAACAACGTGGCCGCGTTCAACGGCCTGGCTGCTACTTCGTCCGAAGATAAAAATGTCAAGGTCACCCTGGGTGATGGCGCCTCCAGCGGCAAGTACGTGGTGGTCGTCAACGAGCTGGCGACGTCGTCGAAAGTCACCAGCAAGGTGTTCACGGGTGGGGCTTCGGGTTCTGCCAACTCCACCGATGAAGCGCAGACCTTGACCATCAACCAGTCGGGCAAGAGCTACGACGTACTGGTGCCTGGTGGTGCGACCCTGCAGGAAGTGCGTGAATCGATTAATACCCAGCTTTCGGCCCAGGGCATCAGTGCCAACGTCTTGAGCGATGCGAACGGCGCGCGCCTGGTGATCGGCTCGAATACCACGGGCGTGGACACCGACATCACCCTCAGTGGTGACTCGGAACTGGCCCAGGGTTATGACGCGGGGACGCCAGCGCAAAATGCCAAGTACACCATCGACGGTATCGCGATGGAGTCCACCAGCAACAATGTCACTTCCGCCATCAGCGGGGTGTCACTGGAACTGTTGGCCAAGGACAAGGACAAATCGATCACCATCAGCGTGGCGAGCAACACCGACACGCTGAAAACCTCGGTCCAGTCCTTCGTCACGGCCTACAACGCGTTGATGACCAGCATCAATACCCAGACCAAGGTCACCGCCACCGGCGACGCATCGACCACCACCGCGGGCGCCTTGACCGGTGATGCATCGATGCGTCAGTTGGTCAACAATCTGCGTAGCGAGCTGGTGAGTGGTTCGGGTGCGGGTACGATCAGCAGCCTGGCACAGATGGGCATTACCACCGACCAGAAAACCGGTCTGCTGAGCCTGGATGACAAGACATGGGACAAAGCGGTGGTCAAGGGCGCCAGTGATATTGCCAAGATGTTTACCGGTGATACTGGCCTGGTGACCCGCATGACCAAGGCGACGGCCTCGTATGTCGGCACGACCGGTTCGCTGGCTGGCCGGGTGACCGACCTCAACGAAAAGTTGACCGACCTCACCACCCAGCAGGCAGAGCTGGATCGACGCATGGAAAGCCTGCAGACCTCCCTGACCGCCAAGTACACGGCCATGGACACCCTGATCGCCCAGCTCAACGCCAGCAGCTCCAGCATCATGACCACCCTCAACTCGCTGAATAATCCGAAATCGGATTAATTAATCGTGGGTGGGGACCTGGGCCTGCGGGCCCGGATTAAAGTTTTTCGTGACGCAGTCGACAAACTTGATATTGAGCAGTGTCCGACTGCGGCCGGTAACGAGGTAGAAACATGAATCCGATGAAAGCCCTTCGCGCGTACCAGAAGGTCAACTCCCACGCGCAGATCTCCGAGGCCAGCCCTCATCGTCTGATCCAGATGCTGTATGAAGGCGGCCTCGATCGCCTGGCGCAAGCAAAAGGTGCGATCGCTCGCGGTGATATCGCGCAAAAGTGCCTGATGATCACCAAGTCAATCGACATCATCACCGGTCTGCGCCAGGGCCTGCATGAAGAGAAGGCTGAAGATCCGGCCTCGATTCAGCAACTGGACAGTTTGTATGAGTACATGAACTCGCAACTGCTGAAGGCAAACGTCAGCAGCGATCCAGAAATCATCGACGAAGTCGTCCGCCTGCTGACCACCTTGAAAAGTGGTTGGGACGCGATTGCGCCGCAATAGGCCTGAAGGTCTGAGGGTGATGCCATGAGCCAAGCACTGCAACGGATCGAACAAACCCGCGAAGCGCTGATCTATGCGCTGGCCGAGCGTAACTGGGATGCAATCGGTGAGCTGGATTCGGCCTGCCGCGAATGCGTCGACGAAGTGCTCGCTGAGGCCCCCATCGACGAAGAAGCGCTGCGCGCCAATCTGGAGAGCCTGCTGGCGGTGTACAAAGATTTATTGACGGTGACGATGGGCGAGCGTCAGGCAATAGTCGATGAGATGTCGCAGATCAACCAAGCGAAGAGCGCCGCAAAGGTTTACCATCTGTTTGGTTAATTAATTGCTGCTTAATCCGTGCTTGTTGCGCCATAAATTTGACTGTGAACGGTTTTTTGACTTTACTAGTGGCTGTTTCCAGATTTCAGGCGTCTACAGGCATTAACGGTCTGCAAGCGTCTAGCTTGCCCACTCATTTCGGGCACCGGGTCGACTAGGGAAGTTACGATTGCATGTGGCGTGAAACCAAAATTCTGCTGATCGATGACGATAGCGTCCGCCGCCGCGACCTGGCGGTGATTTTAAATTTTCTTGGCGAAGAAAATTTACCCTGCGGTAGCCACGACTGGCAGCAGGCTGTCGTCTCTTTGTCGTCTAGTCGTGAAGTGATCTGTGTCCTCATCGGGACGGTCAATGCTCCGGGCTCGCTTCAGGGCTTGCTTAAGACACTCTCGACATGGGATGAGTTCCTTCCGATTTTGCTGATGGGCGATAATTCTTCCATCGACCTGCCGGAAGACCAGCGTCGCCGTGTGCTTTCGACCCTCGAAATGCCACCCAGCTACAGCAAGTTGCTCGATTCGCTGCACCGTGCCCAGGTCTATCGCGAGATGTACGACCAGGCCCGCGAGCGCGGTCGGCATCGCGAACCCAATCTGTTCCGCAGCCTCGTCGGCACCAGCCGGGCGATCCAGCATGTGCGCCAGATGATGCAGCAAGTGGCCGACACCGATGCCAGCGTGCTGATCCTCGGTGAGTCCGGGACCGGCAAGGAAGTGGTCGCGCGCAACCTGCATTACCACTCCAAGCGCCGCGAGGCACCGTTCGTGCCGGTCAATTGCGGGGCGATTCCGGCCGAGCTGCTGGAAAGCGAATTGTTCGGCCATGAGAAGGGCGCGTTCACCGGAGCGATCACTAGCCGCGCCGGGCGTTTCGAGCTGGCCAATGGCGGCACGCTGTTCCTCGACGAAATCGGCGACATGCCACTGCCGATGCAGGTCAAGCTGCTGCGCGTGTTGCAGGAGCGTACGTTTGAGCGCGTGGGCAGCAACAAGACCCAGAGCGTCGATGTGCGCATCATCGCGGCGACCCACAAGAATCTCGAAAGCATGATCGAGATCGGCACCTTCCGCGAAGACCTGTACTACCGCCTGAACGTGTTCCCGATCGAGATGGCGCCGCTGCGCGAACGTGTCGAAGACATTCCGTTGCTGATGAACGAGTTGATCTCGCGCATGGAGCACGAGAAGCGCGGTTCGATCCGCTTCAACTCCGCGGCCATCATGTCGCTGTGCCGTCACGGTTGGCCGGGCAACGTCCGCGAGCTGGCCAACCTGGTGGAGCGCATGGCGATCATGCATCCGTACGGGGTGATCGGCGTGGTCGAGCTTCCGAAGAAATTCCGCTACGTCGACGACGAAGACGAGCAAATGGTCGACACCCTGCGCAGTGATCTCGAAGAGCGGGTGGCAATCAACGGCCATACCCCGGACTTCACCACTCACGCCATGCTGCCGCCTGAAGGCCTGGACCTGAAGGATTACCTGGGTGGCCTGGAGCAAGGCCTGATCCAGCAGGCGCTGGATGACGCCAACGGCATTGTCGCGCGCGCCGCCGAACGCCTGCGCATCCGCCGTACCACGCTGGTGGAGAAAATGCGCAAGTACGGCATGAGCAGGCGTGACGGAGATGAGCAGGCGGATGATTGACGCCTGTTTTTCAACTAGTTCATTTTCAAGCGGTTTTTTTTAGGCACGGGTATTGCTACATCCCTCGCAACGTTCCGTTTCACTGACGGTCAGCCAAGCGAGAGAGCACGCCATGCCCCCATCCGCCAAGATGTCTCCTGCTCCAGATGCCCTGGGGCAATCGTCGTCGGTAGAGCAGGCGAGCCGGCTTGGCCTTGAGCAGGCGTTTGCCCTGTTCAACCAGATGTCGAGCCAATTGACCTCCTCCTACAGCATGCTCGAAGCCCGGGTGACCGAGCTCAAGGGGGAGTTGGCGGTGGTCAGCGCCCAGCGCATGCAGGAACTGGCGGAGAAAGAGCGCCTGGCCAATCGCCTGCAACATCTGCTCGACCTTTTGCCTGGTGGCATCATCGTCATTGACGCCCAGGGTATCGTGCGCGAAGCCAACCCGGCGGCGTGCGAACTGCTCGGCCTGCCCCTCGAAGGTGAGCTGTGGCGGGTGGTCATTGCCCGTTGCTTTGCACCCCGTGAAGACGACGGTCATGAAGTCTCCCTCAAGGATGGTCGGCGCCTGTCGATTGCCACGCGTTCGCTGGATGCCGAACCCGGGCAGCTGGTGCTGCTCAACGACCTGACCGAGACCCGTCATCTGCAAGATCAACTGGCGCGCCACGAGCGCCTGTCTTCCCTGGGGCGCATGGTGGCGTCGCTGGCGCATCAGATTCGCACGCCGTTATCCGCAGCCTTGCTCTACGCCAGTCACTTGACCGAGCAGGCGCTGCCGGTGGACACCCAGCAACGCTTTGCCGGTCGGCTCAAGGAGCGCTTGCATGAGCTGGAGCATCAGGTGCGCGACATGCTGGTGTTTGCCCGCGGCGAACTGCCGTTGACCGACCGTGTGACGCCGGCGCAGCTGATGCAATCCCTGCAGGCGGCGGCCTTGACGCATGTGCAGGACCTGCCGATTCGCTGGCAATGCGATGCCCATGCCGGCGAACTGCTGTGCAATCGCGACACCCTGGTCGGTGCGGTCCTCAATCTGATCGAGAACGCCATTCAGGCCAGCGCCGCCGATGTGCGCTTGAAGGTGCACCTGTACACCCGTGGCAACAACCTGCGGTTGTGCGTCAGCGACAGCGGCAGTGGTATCGACGGTGCGGTGCTGGCGCGTCTGGGGGAGCCGTTTTTTACCACCAAGGCCACCGGGACCGGCCTGGGCCTGACCGTGGTCAAGGCGGTCGCGCGGGCGCACCAGGGCGAGTTGCGGTTGCGCTCGCGGATCGGTCGCGGCACCTGTGCGCAGGTGCTCCTGCCGCTTTTTGACAGTGAAAAACCCGGCACCCAGGGAGTGGAGTGAGGCTCATGGCTATCAAGGTTCTACTGGTCGAGGATGACCGCGCGTTGCGCGAAGCGCTGGCAGACACGCTGTTGCTCGCCGGCCACGATTACAAGGCCGTGGCGTCGGCGCAGGAAGCCCTGGCAGCTGCGGCGGACGAGGCGTTCAACCTGGTGGTCAGCGACGTCAACATGCCGGGCATGGATGGTCATCAATTGCTCGCTTTGCTGCGGGCACGACAGCCGCAACTGCCGGTGTTGCTGATGACGGCGCACGGTGCCGTCGAGCGCGCGGTGGATGCGATGCGCCAGGGCGCGGCGGATTACCTGGTCAAGCCGTTCGAGCCCAAGGCGCTGCTGGACCTGGTCGCACGGCATGCGCTGGGCCGTATCGGCAGTACCGATCATGAAGGGCCTGTAGCATTCGAGCCGGCCAGTGCGCAGTTGCTGGAATTGGCCGCGCGGGTGGCGCGCAGTGATTCCACGGTGCTGATCTCCGGAGAGTCCGGCACCGGCAAGGAGGTGCTGGCGCGCTACATTCACCAACATTCTCATCGGGCCAGTCAGCCGTTCATTGCGATCAACTGCGCGGCGATTCCGGACAACATGCTGGAGGCCACGCTCTTCGGTCACGAAAAGGGCTCGTTCACCGGCGCTATCGCGGCGCAGGCCGGCAAGTTCGAACAGGCCGATGGCGGGACAATCCTGCTCGATGAAATCTCCGAAATGCCCCTGGGCCTGCAGGCCAAATTGCTGCGGGTGCTGCAAGAGCGCGAGGTTGAGCGAGTGGGTGGGCGCAAGCCGATAGCCCTGGATATCCGCGTGGTCGCGACCACCAACCGGGACCTGGCGGGTGAGGTGGCGGCGGGGCGTTTCCGTGAAGACCTGTACTATCGCCTGTCGGTATTCCCCCTGGCCTGGCGGCCTTTGCGCGAGCGTACCGCCGATATCCTGCCGTTGGCCGAGCGACTGTTAGCCAAGCACGTCAATAAAATGAAGCATGCGGCGGCAAGGCTTTCGCCCGCGGCCCAGGCGTGCCTGATCGCCTATCCGTGGCCGGGCAATGTGCGTGAGCTGGACAATGCGCTGCAGCGCGCGCTGATCCTGCAGCAGGGCGGCATCATCGAACCGCAGGATTTCTGCCTGAGCGGACCGATCGCTTGCGCGCCGTTGCCGTCGGTAGCGACGCCAGTGGTGGTGGTCGAGGCCGAGTCTGGTGGAGCGCTGGGCGACGATCTGCGGCGCCGCGAGTTCCAGATGATCATCGACACCTTGCGCACCGAGCGCGGTCGCCGCAAAGAGGCCGCCGAGCGCCTGGGCATCAGCCCGCGCACCTTGCGCTACAAGCTGGCGCAGATGCGCGATGCCGGCATGGATGTGGAAGCGTATTTGTTTGCCACCTGACGCGGCAATGCAGCCCTTGTAGGAGCTGGCTTGCCAGCGAAGAGGCCCTAGAGATTTGCACCGCTTTCATGGACGCCTTCGCCGGCAAGCCGGCTCCCACAATGGAGCGTTTGATGCAAGGCCCTTTTGTTTGAGGTGGGCGCGGAGCTGGCACCCTTGTTGCTAACACCTCGTTACCCGCTGAGTGAGCGTCAAAAAATTGCGGGCCGCCAGAGAGAATAGAGCATGAGCCAAGGTATTGAATTCAATCGATTGATGCTGGATATGCGCGCCATGCAAATGGACGCCATGTCTGCGCCGAAATCGACTGCCGCCGTCCCTGAAGTGAATGGCAGCAGCTTTGCCGACATGCTCGGTCAGGCCGTCAACAAGGTCAACGACACCCAGCAGGCTTCCACTGCGTTGGCCAATGCCTTCGAGATCGGCAAGAGCGGTGTCGACCTCACGGACGTGATGATTTCCTCGCAGAAGGCCAGTGTGTCTTTCCAGGCATTGACCCAGGTGCGCAACAAGCTGGTTCAGGCGTACCAGGACATCATGCAGATGCCGGTTTAAGGACGAGATTGAGTCATGGCAGATGCAATCGCTGACAATGTTCCGGCCAAGGCCAACTCCGTAGACGGCAAGCCGCCGCTGTTCGGGTTGTCCTTCCTGGAAAACCTCTCCGAGATGACCATGCTGCGCCAGGTGGGCCTGATGGTCGGCCTGGCCGCGAGCGTGGCGATTGGCTTTGCCGTGGTGTTGTGGTCCCAGCAGCCGGACTACCGTCCATTGTACGGTAGCCTTGCCGGCATGGACGCCAAGCAGGTGATGGATACCCTGGCTGCCGCCGATATCGCCTATAGCGTCGAACCCAATTCCGGTGCCTTGCTGGTCAAGGCCGAAGACCTGTCCCGTGCGCGCCTCAAGCTCGCGGGCGCTGGTGTCACTCCCAGCGACGGCAACATCGGTTTTGAGATCCTCGACAAGGAACAGGGCCTGGGTACCAGTCAGTTCATGGAAGCGACCCGTTATCGTCGCGGCCTTGAAGGCGAACTGGCGCGCACCATTTCCAGCCTGAACAACGTCAAGGGTGCCCGCGTGCACCTGGCGATCCCGAAAAGTTCGGTGTTCGTGCGCGATGAGCGCAAGCCGAGCGCTTCGGTGTTGGTCGAGCTGTATTCCGGGCGTTCGCTGGAGCCGGGCCAGGTCGTGGCCATCGTCAATCTGGTGGCGACCAGCGTTCCGGAACTGAGCAAATCGCAGATCACCGTCGTCGACCAGAAAGGCAACCTGCTGTCCGATCAGGCGGAAAACTCCGAACTGACCATGGCCGGCAAGCAATTCGATTACAGCCGCCGCATGGAGAGCATGCTCACCCAGCGCGTGCACAATATTCTGCAACCGGTGCTGGGCAACGACCGCTACAAGGCTGAAGTCTCGGCCGATGTCGACTTCAGCGCCGTCGAGTCCACCTCCGAACAATTCAACCCGGACCAGCCGGCGTTGCGAAGCGAGCAGTCGGTCAACGAACAGCGTACCGCCAGCAACGGACCACAAGGTGTGCCGGGTGCCCTGAGCAACCAGCCACCGTCGCCAGCCTCGGCGCCGCAAACCACCGGTGGCGCCACCGCGTCGGCCGGCATGGTGCAGCCTGGCCAGCCATTGCTCGATGCCAACGGCCAGCAAGTCATGGACCCGGCCACCGGCCAGCCAATGCTCGCACCGTATCCGGCGGACAAGCGCCAGCAATCGACCAAGAACTTTGAGCTCGACCGCTCCATCAGCCACACCAAGCAACAGCAGGGTCGATTGAATCGCCTGTCGGTCTCGGTGGTGGTCGATGACCAGGTCAAGATCAACCCGGCCAACGGCGAAACCACCCGTGCGCCGTGGACTGCCGATGAATTGGCGCGTTTCACCCGCCTGGTCCAGGATGCGGTCGGTTTCGATGCCAGCCGAGGCGACAGCGTCAGCGTGATCAACATGCCGTTCTCCGCCGAGCGCGGTGAAGTGATTGCCGATATTCCGTTCTACTCCCAACCGTGGTTCTGGGACATCGTCAAGCAACTGCTGGGCGTCCTGTTCATTCTGGTGCTGGTGTTCGGTGTGTTGCGCCCTGTGCTCAACAACATCACCGGTGGCGGCAAGGGCAAGCAGCTGGCGGGTATCGGCAGCGACGTCGAGCTCGGTGGCATGGGCGGCCTGGACGGCGAGCTGGGCAACGACCGTATCAGCCTCGGTGGCCCGACCAGCATCCTGCTGCCGAGCCCGAGCGAAGGCTATGACGCGCAGTTGAACGCAATCAAGAGCCTGGTGGCAGAAGATCCGGGTCGTGTCGCCCAGGTCGTGAAAGAGTGGATTAACGCAGATGAGTGATAACCGAGCCATTGCCGCCAAACTGAGCAAGGTCGACAAAGCCGCGATCCTGCTGCTGTCGCTGGGCTCGACCGACGCTGCCCAGGTGTTGCGCCACATGGGGCCCAAAGAGGTCCAGCGTGTCGGCGTGGCCATGGCGCAGATGGGTAACGTGCACCGCGAGCAGGTCGAGCAGGTGATGAGCGAGTTCGTCGACATCGTCGGCGACCAGACCAGCCTGGGCGTCGGTTCCGATGACTACGTGCGCAAAATGCTCACCCAGGCCCTGGGCGAAGACAAGGCCAACGGCCTGATCGATCGTATCCTGCTGGGCGGCAATACCAGCGGCCTGGACAGCCTGAAGTGGATGGAACCGCGCGCGGTCGCCGACGTGATTCGCTACGAGCACCCACAGATCCAGGCGATCGTGGTGGCGTACCTCGATCCGGATCAGGCCGGTGAAGTGTTGGGCAACTTCGACCACAAGGTGCGCCTGGACATCATCCTGCGGGTTTCCTCGCTCAACACCGTGCAGCCTGCAGCCCTCAAGGAACTCAACCAGATTCTCGAGAAGCAGTTCTCCGGCAACTCCAATGCTTCGCGCACCAACCTGGGCGGCATCAAGCGCGCGGCAGACATCATGAACTTCCTCGACAGCTCGATCGAAGGCCAGCTCATGGACTCGATCCGCGAAGTCGATGAAGACCTCTCCGGTCAGATCGAAGACCTCATGTTCGTGTTCAACAACCTGGCCGATGTTGACGACCGCGGTATCCAGGCGTTGCTGCGTGAAGTGTCCTCCGACGTGCTGGTGCTGGCCCTCAAGGGCTCGGACGAAAGCGTCAAGGAGAAGATCTTCAAGAACATGTCCAAGCGTGCGGCCGAGCTGTTGCGCGACGATCTCGAGGCCAAGGGCCCGGTGCGCGTCAGCGATGTGGAAACCGCGCAGAAAGAAATCCTCACCATTGCCCGTCGCATGGCCGAGGCGGGCGAAATCGTGCTCGGCGGCAAGGGCGGCGAGGAAATGATCTAACGCCATGGCCAAGAACGATGAGCAGCCCTCTGACCTGATCCGGGCCAGGGATGTCAGTGGGTTCGATACCTGGGCGCTGCCCAGCTTCGATCCGCCGGCCCCCGAGCCTGAGCCCGAGCCCGAACCCGAGCCGCCGGAAATGGAGGAAGTGCCGCTGGAGGAAGTCCAGCCACTGACCCTCGAGGAACTCGAGAGCATTCGCCAGGAAGCCTACAACGAAGGCTTCGCGGTGGGCGAGAAGGAAGGGTTCCATAGCACCACGCTCAAGGTTCGTCAGGAAGCTGAAGTGGCGTTGTCGGCCAAGATCGCCGCCCTTGATAAATTGATGGCGCAGCTGTTCGAGCCCATCGCCGAACAAGACACCCAGATTGAAAAGGCCCTGGTCGAACTCGTGCGGCACATGACCAAACAGGTGATTCAGCGCGAACTGGCGATGGATTCGACACAGATCGAGCACGTCATGCGCGAAGCCCTCAAGCTGTTGCCGTTGGGCGTTAACAACGTGCGACTGTACATCAATCCGCAGGATTTCGCCCAGGTCAAAGCCCTGCGCGAGCGGCATGAGGAAACCTGGCGCATCGTCGAGGACGAGGCGCTGTTGCCCGGTGGTTGCCGGGTCGAAACCGAACACAGCCGCATCGACGCCACAGTCGAAACTCGTGTCGCGCAGGTGATGGACAAGCTGTTCGACCAGCTTCACGAACAAGCCTTGCACCCGGCGGCGGCGGATTTGAGCATCGAGTTGTCCGGCGCAAGCAAACCCGTGGCGGCTCCCGATGCGCCTTGAACGCACCAGTTTCGCCAAGCGCCTGGGCAGTTATGCCGGGGCGATCGAACTGGCAGGCGCTCCGATCCTCGAAGGCCGCCTGCTGCGCATGGTCGGCCTGACCCTCGAGGCCGAGGGTTTGCGCGCGGCCATGGGCAGCCGCTGCATGGTCATCAACGATGACAGTTACCATCCGGTGCAGGTCGAAGCCGAAGTCATGGGCTTTTCCGGCAGCAAGGTCTTCCTGATGCCGGTGGGCAGCGTGGCTGGCATCGCCCCCGGTGCCCGGGTGGTTCCCTTGTCCGACAGCGGTCGCTTGCCGATGGGCATGAGCATGCTCGGGCGCGTACTCGACGGTGCTGGCCGCGCCCTGGACGGCAAGGGCGGGATGAAGGCCGAAGACTGGGTGCCTATGGACGGCCCGACCATCAACCCACTCAAGCGCGAGCCGATCAGCGAGCCCCTGGATGTGGGCATTCGTTGCATCAACGGCATGTTGACGGTCGGGCGCGGTCAGCGGCTCGGGTTGTTCGCCGGTACGGGCGTCGGTAAATCCGTACTCCTGGGGATGATGACGCGCTTCACCGAGGCCGACATCATCGTCGTCGGCCTGATCGGCGAGCGGGGTCGTGAGGTCAAGGAGTTCATCGAGCACATCCTCGGCGAAGAAGGGCTCAAGCGCTCGGTGGTGGTGGCGTCGCCCGCCGACGATGCGCCGCTGATGCGCCTGCGGGCCGCCATGTACTGCACGCGCATTGCCGAGTATTTCCGCGACAAGGGCAAGAACGTCCTGCTGCTGATGGATTCGCTGACCCGTTTCGCCCAGGCCCAGCGGGAAATCGCCCTGGCCATCGGCGAACCGCCGGCGACCAAGGGTTATCCGCCCTCGGTGTTCGCCAAGCTGCCGAAACTGGTGGAGCGCGCGGGCAATGCCGAGAAGGGCGGTGGTTCGATCACCGCGTTCTATACCGTGCTGTCCGAAGGCGACGACCAGCAGGATCCGATCGCCGACTCGGCGCGGGGCGTGCTCGACGGGCACATCGTACTGTCGCGGCGCCTGGCCGAGGAAGGCCATTACCCGGCCATCGACATCGAGGCCTCCATCAGCCGGGTCATGCCGGCGGTGGTGTCGCCCGAACACATGACCCGGGCGCAGTACTTCAAGCAGTTGTGGTCGCGCTATCAGCAAAGTCGCGACCTGATCAGCGTCGGCGCCTATGTGGCCGGCGGTGACCGCGAGACCGACCTGGCAATTTCCCTGCAGCCGCAACTGGTAAAATACCTGCGCCAGGGCCTCAACGACAGCATCAGCCTGGGCGAAAGCGAAGCGTATCTCGCCTCGATCTTCGCGCCCGCGGCGGGCGGTTAACCGGCCATGGCCCAGACTCGGGCGGGCCGCCTGGCCCCCGTGGTGGAAATGGCCGAGAAGGCCGAGAAAACCGCGGTCCAGCGCCTGGGGCACTTCCAGGGGCAGGTGCGACTGGCCGAAAGCAAACTGGCCGACCTCGAGGCCTTTCGGCTCGACTATCAGGAGCAGTGGATCGTACGCGGCAGCAGCGGCGTGTCCGGCCAATGGTTGCTGGGGTACCAGGGTTTCCTCGCGCAGTTGGGCACGGCCATCGATCAACAGCGGCAAAGCCTGGCTTGGCACCAGAACAATCTGAACAAGGCGCGGGATACCTGGCAGCAGGCGTTCGCCCGGGTCGAAGGCTTGCGTAAGCTGGTACAGCGCTACCAGGACGAAGCGCGGGCGCTGGAGGACAAGCGCGAGCAGAAGCTGCTGGATGAATTGTCCCAGCGGTTGCCGCGGCATGATGCGTATTAATTATCCGCGTCATCGTTCTCGCTTTGTAGGAGCCAGGCTTGCCGGCGAACAAGACGCCGCGGTGTATCTGCAGCAACGCGTCATCGTTCTTCGCGGGCAAGCCTCGCTCCTACAGGCGAACAATCCCACAGGCACCGAAATTTGCTACCTTGCCCCAACCTCTACCAAATGCTAAACCTTGTACAAGCATTCTTACCAACGACAAGGAAGCCATGACATGTCAGTCGTTACGGAAGTCTCCCCGGATGGGCAAAAGTTGACGATATCGGTCAAGGGACGATTCGATTTCGCCAAGCATCAGGAATTTCGTCAATCCTACGAAGACAAGGCGCTCGCGGAAGTCGTCGTCGACTTGAAAGAAGCCACCTACCTCGACAGTTCCGCCCTGGGCATGTTGCTGCTGTTGCGTGATCACGCTGGCGGCGACGATTCCGATATCCGCGTGGTCAACAGCAGTTGTGACGTGAGGAAAATCCTCGCCATTTCCAACTTCGACAAGCTGTTCGACATCAGTTGACCAGCGTGCAACCGGCACTCGAATCGCTGATGATCCTGATCGCCGAAGATAGCGCGGCCGACCGTATGCTGCTGTCGAGCATCGTCCGCCGCCAGGGGCATCAAGTGCTGACGGCCGCCAACGGCGCCGAAGCGGTTGACGTGTTTCGCCAGCAACGCCCGCAGCTGGTATTGATGGACGCGATGATGCCGGTGATGGACGGCTTCGAGGCCGCTGCGCAAATCAAGGAATTGGCCGGGGAAACCCTGGTGCCGATCATCTTCCTCACCTCGCTGTCGGAAAGCCAGGCGCTGGCCCGCTGCCTGGAGGTCGGGGGTGACGATTTTCTGGCAAAACCCTACAACCAGGTGATCCTCGCCGCCAAAATCAAGGCGATGGACCGCTTGCGGCGCCTGCAGGCCACCGTCGTGCAGCAGCGCGACCAGATCGCCAGGCACCATGAGTATTTGCTTAACGAGCAGCGCGTGGCCAAGGCGGTGTTCGACAAGGTGGCCCATTCCGGCTGCCTGAATGCACCCAATATCCGCTACCTGCAATCGCCCTACGCATTGTTCAACGGCGACTTGCTGTTGGCCGCGTTCACCCCGGCAGGGGACATGCATGTCCTGCTCGGTGATTTCACCGGCCATGGCCTGCCCGCCGCCGTGGGTGCCATGCCCCTGGCCGAAGTCTTCTACGGCATGACCGCCAAGGGTTACGGCCTGGCGGAAACCCTGCGCGAGATGAACGCCAAGCTCAAGCGCATCCTGCCGGTGGACATGTTCTGCTGCGCCACGATGCTGTGCCTGAGTTTCCAGAGCCGCTCGGTGGAGGTCTGGAATGGCGGCATGCCGGACGGTTACCTGCACAGCGTCACCAGCGGGACGCGAACGGAACTGACGGCGCGGCATCTACCGTTGGGCGTGCTGAGCCCGCAAACTTTCGATGATCGCACCGAAGTGTTTCCGATGGCCGTGGGTGATCGGGTGTTCCTGTTGTCCGACGGCGTGATCGATACCTGCGATGCCGATGAACAGCTGTTCGGTGTGCAGCGGTTGCAGCAGGTATTTGCTGCCAATCGTCAGCCCGACACCTTGTTCGAGGACATCGAGCAGGCGCTGCGAGACTTTCGCGGTGAGGCACGCGACGACGTCAGCATGGTCGAGGTCAGCCTGCCTGCGCCCGCGCAGACGAATGCGCCGGTGCCGGTGTATTCCGACAGCGGCCAGTCCTGCCCCCTGGATTGGTCGGCCACTTTCGAGTTTCGCGGCGCAACGCTCAAACGCTTCAATCCATTGCCCTACCTCTTGCAATTGCTACAGGAAGTGCACGGTCTGCGGGCTCAGAGCGGGGCGCTCTACAGTGTTCTGGCGGAGTTGTACTCCAACGCCCTGGAGCATGGCGTTCTGGGGCTGGACTCCAGCCTCAAGCGCGATGTGTCGGGTTTCACCCGCTACTATCAACAACGCAATGCACGTCTGGACGAGCTGCAGGACGGTTATGTCCGGGTGCATTTGCAGGTCACGCCGGACGGCGAGGGCGGGTGCCTGGTGATTCGTGTCGAGGACAGCGGCAAGGGATTCGATGTCGGACGGGTGCTGGAGCGTCCCGTCGATCCTGTCCGTCTGTCCGGGCGCGGCGTCAGTTTGATCCGTCAGCTGGGGCAGAACGCAAGCTGGTCCGACGATGGACGAAGTGCCCGCGTGGAGTTTCTCTGGAAGGCTCTGGCATAATCCGTAAATTCTTGATCAGGGAGCGAACAAGTGACTGACAAACATCTGGACCTGGACGCGTTGAGCGCGTTGCGCGAGGTCATGGAGGACGCGTATCCGCAGTTGCTGGATACCTTTCTCGCCGATTCCGAAGAGCGCCTGCAAGCGTTGCACAAGGCGGGGAACGCTGCGCAGCTGGTAGACGTGGCGCACAGCTTCAAAGGCAGCAGCAGCAATATGGGGGCGGTCAAGCTTGTCGCGCTATGTGGCGAGCTTGAGAAAAATGCTGAAAAGCTTTCGCGCTCCCAAATCCAGGCGCTGGTCGCTGCGATCGACGTTGAGTTCGCGATCGTTCGACCTCTTTACGAAGCTGAGCGGCAGCGGTCCCTGGCGGAAAGTTGAAGCCTCAGGCGCTTTTCGTCGGCATCGAGTGAAACTGGCCCGCCCCTTGCTATCAACTCTGTTAACTGCACCTACGATCCCAGTGCAGCGGAGACCGTTAAATGCCCTTTACCCCAAATTCTCTCCTCCAGGCCACCGCCCAGGCCAAGAGTCAGGCCGCCGCCGCGCCTTCCACGAAGGTGGCCGCCGAGCCTGGGGACAAGGCGTCCAGCTTCTCTCAGGTCTACGCCAGACAAGGCCGCAACGCATCTGTAGCGACTGCTGACGGACCTTCGAAAGTAGCACGTGACAAGGTGGCCGACAGCGCCGGTAAAAAGGAAGCCGTCAAGGATAACGCTGCCGCCGAGAAGCCTGCCGTTGCCGATAGCGGCAAAAGCTTGCCCGCGGACAAACCGGCGCAAGCCGACGACAAGCCCGCCAGCGATTCGACGGACGCCGGGCAGGCAGTGGTCGCCGATACCGTGCCTGTTGATCCTGCCCCGTTGCCTGCGGTCGCGACGCCTGACGTGGCTGATTCGCCCGCTGTCGAAGCGATCGTTGCGTCGGTCATCCCGCCAGCCGTCCCGGCCACCGACGCTGGTTTCGATCCCGAAGCCGACCCGCTCGACGCCTTGCCAGCACTGCGCATGGCCATGGAGCAGAGCGGCCATGTCTCGGCCTCAAGCCAGGCACAACCCAAGGCGGCAACGGCAGAGGTGGACGGCGAGCGCACCGCGGCGCAGACCTTCGCCGCCGGCATGGCGAACATGCTCGATGTGCAAGCCGACAAGGACCGTACCGGCCAGGGTGGCGACCAGGCCTTCAGTGGCCTGATCGATGAGGGGCTCAAGGACCTCAAGTCTGCCAGCAGTGATACCCGGGTCGACGATTTCGCCAACCGTCTGGCGGCACTGACCCAGGCGGCCACGCCAAAAACCGCCAATGCCCTGCCGGTCAACCAGCCCATCGCCATGCATCAGGGCGGCTGGACCGAAGAAGTGGTGAACCGGGTCATGTACCTGTCCAGCGCCAATCTCAAGGCCGCCGACATCCAGTTGCAGCCGGCCGAGCTCGGCCGCCTCGACATCCGGGTGAACATGGTGCCCGATCAACAGACCCAGGTGACGTTCATGAGCGCGCACCCGGGCGTGCGTGAAGCACTGGACGGCCAGATGCAGCGTTTGCGCGACATGTTCACCCAGCAGGGCATGGGCCAGGTCGACGTCAACGTCTCCGACCAGTCCCGGGGATCGCAGGATCAGGGGCAGCAGCAGGCGCAGAGTGGACGTGCCGGTGCTGGCAACGGTCGCCTTGATTCGATGGATGACGAGATCACCCCGAGCGTGACTGAAGTGGCCGCAACGGCTACCCGAGTGATCGGCTCCAGCGCCGTCGACTACTACGCCTGATCAAGGGCCGCACTAACCCTGTGGGAGCCTTTGTGGTGAGGGGATTTATCCCCGTTCGGCAGCGCAGCTGTCGTAAAAACGTTATATGCGGTTTACCCGATCCAATGCGAGTGATGGTTTTGGGGCCGCTTCGCAGCCCAACGGGGATAAATCCCCTCACCACAAAGGCTCCCACATGGGTTTGTGGGGCTTGCAGATCCGATCGTTGGCATAACACTTGCTCCTGCCTTGTCGCGCGACTGTAAAAACCGAATAGTGACGGATTATTGGCATGGCGAAGAGCGACGCAGCAGTAAAAGACCCCGCAACCAAAGGCAAACTCAAGCTGATCATCTTGATCGTGGTGGCGCTGCTGCTGGCGATCGGCTTGTCCGTGGGGGCGACCTGGTACTTCATGCACAGTGCCAGCAAGCCTGCCGTCGTGGCCGAAACCACCCCCGTGGGCAAACAGCCTGCCGTTTTCGAGCCAATGGCCCCGGCGTTCGTTACCAACTACAACCAGGGCGGTCGCCAGCGCTACATGCAAGTGAGCATCACCATGCTCGCGCGCAACCAGGCGGATCTGGACGCGCTCAAGGTGCACATGCCGGTGATCCGCAACAACCTGGTGATGCTGTTTTCCGGCCAGGATTTCGCGACCCTGGCCTCGCCTGTCGGCCAGGAAATGTTGCGCCAGAAGGCCACGGCCAGCGTCCAGGAAGTGGCGCAGAAAGAGCTCGGCAAAGTGGTGATCGAACAGTTGCTTTTCACTAATTTCGTACTGCAGTAGGAACACGACATGGCCGTGCAGGACCTGCTGTCCCAGGATGAGATCGACGCGCTGCTGCATGGCGTCGACGATGGTCTGGTACAGACCGATACCGCTGCCGAACCCGGCACCGTCAAGAGCTACGACCTGACCAGCCAGGATCGCATCGTCCGTGGACGCATGCCGACCCTGGAAATGATCAACGAGCGTTTTGCCCGCTACACGCGCATCAGCATGTTCAACATGCTGCGCCGCTCGGCAGACGTGGCGGTCGGTGGCGTGCAGGTGATGAAGTTCGGCGAATACGTGCACTCGCTGTACGTGCCGACCAGTCTCAACCTGGTCAAGATCAAGCCACTGCGCGGCACTGCGCTGTTCATCCTCGACGCCAAGCTGGTGTTCAAGCTGGTAGACAACTTCTTCGGTGGCGATGGTCGCCACGCCAAGATTGAAGGGCGTGAATTCACCCCGACCGAGTTGCGTGTGGTGCGCATGGTCCTGGAGCAAGCCTTCGTCGACTTGAAAGAGGCCTGGCAGGCGATCATGGAAGTGAACTTCGAGTACATCAACTCGGAAGTGAACCCGGCCATGGCCAACATCGTCGGCCCGAGCGAAGCCATTGTGGTGTCGACCTTCCACATCGAACTCGATGGCGGTGGCGGTGACCTGCACGTGACCATGCCTTACTCGATGATCGAACCGGTCCGCGAAATGCTCGATGCCGGCTTCCAGTCCGATCTCGACGACCAGGACGAGCGTTGGGTCAACGCCTTGCGCCAGGATGTGATGGACGTCGATGTACCGATCAACGCCACAGTTGCCCGTCGCCAGTTGAAGCTGCGCGACATCCTGCACATGCAGCCGGGGGATGTGATTCCCGTGGACATGCAGGAAGAACTGGTCATGCGCGCCAACGGCGTGCCGGCCTTCAAGGTCAAGATGGGCTCGCACAAGGGCAACCTTGCGCTGCAAGTGATCGAGCCGATCGAGCGCCGTTGAAGCGGCGCAACGCCCCCCTATTAATTCACTCTTCATTGAAGAGTTGCCCGCCGAGGACAAATGATGGCTGACGATATGAATACCCTGGACGACCAGGCGCTGGCTGATGAATGGGCTGCGGCCCTTGAAGAAACCGGTGACGCCGGGCAGGCCGATATCGACGCCTTGCTGGCCGCCGATGCTGGCCGTTCTTCGTCCAACCGCATGCCCATGGAAGAGTTCGGCAGCGTGCCGAGGAACAACGATCCGGTGAGCCTGGAAGGCCCGAACCTGGACGTGATCCTCGATATCCCGGTGTCGATCTCCATGGAGGTCGGCAGCACCGACATCAACATCCGCAACCTGTTGCAGCTCAACCAGGGTTCGGTCATCGAACTCGATCGCCTGGCCGGTGAGCCGCTGGACGTGCTGGTCAACGGCACCCTCATCGCCCATGGCGAAGTGGTGGTGGTCAACGAGAAGTTCGGCATCCGCCTGACTGACGTGATCAGCCCAAGCGAACGCATCAAGAAGTTGCGCTGAGTGAAAAGGCTTCTGGGTGTTTTGCCGGGGTTGGCGCTGGCGTTGCCGTGCCTTGTGCTGGCCGCCGAGCCCGTCGCCAATGCCACCGCCGCGCCTGCGGTCAACAGCGGCGTGGCCGGGCAACTGACGCAACTGGTGTTCGGTTTGTTGCTGGTGCTGGGGCTGATTTTCTTCCTCGCCTGGCTATTGCGCCGGGTGCAACAGGCCGGGCCGGCCGGCAAGGGGCAGGTGATCGAGTTGATCGGCTCCCGTGCGCTGGGGCCCCGTGATCGCTTGATGCTCGTGCAGGTCGGCAACGAGCAGATCCTGCTCGGCCTGAGCCCGGGCACCATCACCGCGTTGCATGTGCTCAAGGAGCCGGTGCAAGTGCCGAGCGGGACTGAAAAAGCCACCCCCGAGTTTGCCCAGCGCCTGATGGAGTTGATGGGCAAGGATCAGAAGGATAAGAAGTAATGGGTGCGCTGCGCATCATCTTGACGCTGGCCCTGGTGCTGGCCGCGCCGCTGGCGTTCGCCGCCGATCCATTGTCGATCCCGGCCATCACCCTGGGCACCAACGCCGAAGGCGCCCAGGAGTACTCGGTCAGCCTGCAGATCCTGCTGATCATGACCGCGCTGAGCTTCATCCCGGCGTTCGTCATGCTGATGACCAGCTTCACCCGGATCATCATCGTCTTCTCGATCCTGCGCCAGGCCTTGGGCTTGCAGCAGACGCCGTCGAACCAGATCCTCACCGGCATGGCGCTGTTCCTGACCATGTTCATCATGGCACCGGTGTTCGACCGGGTGAACCAGGACGCCTTGCAGCCCTACCTGGCGGAAAAAATGACCGCCCAGGATGCCGTAGCCAAGGCCCAGGTGCCGATCAAGGACTTCATGCTGGCCCAGACGCGCACCAGTGACCTGGAGCTGTTCATGCGCCTGTCCAAGCGCACCGACATCGCCACGCCGGACCAGGCGCCGCTGACCATCCTGGTGCCGGCGTTCGTCACCTCGGAGCTCAAGACCGCGTTCCAGATCGGCTTCATGATCTTCATCCCGTTCCTGATCATCGACCTGGTCGTGGCTAGTGTGCTGATGGCCATGGGTATGATGATGCTCTCGCCGCTGATCATTTCCCTGCCGTTCAAAATCATGCTGTTCGTGCTGGTCGATGGCTGGGCGCTGATCATCGGCACCCTGGCCAGCAGCTTCGGCGGTGTGTCGCCATGACGCCTGAAGTCGCCGTCGACATCTTCCGCGAAGCCCTGTGGCTGACCACGCTGATGGTCGCGGTGCTGGTGATCCCGAGCCTGCTGGTTGGCCTGATCGTGGCGATGTTCCAGGCCGCGACCCAGATCAACGAACAGACCTTGAGCTTCCTGCCGCGCCTGCTGGTGATGCTGGTAACGCTGATCGTGGCCGGCCCATGGCTGGTGCAGACCTTCATGGAATACATCCTGCAGTTGTACGGCAGTATTCCGCAGGTCATCGGCTAAACCATGTCGTCGCTGCTGCAACTGACCGATACCCAGATCAGCACCTGGGTGGCGACGTTCATGTTGCCGCTGTTTCGCGTCGGCGCCTTGCTGATGGTCATGCCGGTGTTCGGCACCGCCCTGGTGCCCAAGCGCATCCGCCTGTACTTCGCCCTGGCCATCACCGTGGTCATCGCCCCGGGCCTGCCGCCGATGCCACCGGTGAACGCGCTGGACCTGAGCGGGCTGCTGCTGATTGCCGAGCAGATCCTCGTCGGTGCGATCCTGGGGTTTTCCCTGCAACTGTTCTTCCAGGCCTTCGTGGTGGCGGGGCAGATTGTCGCGATCCAGATGGGCATGGGCTTCGCCTCGATGGTCGACCCCACCAACGGCGTCTCGGTGGCGGTGATCGGGCAGTTCTTCACCATGCTGGTGACGCTGATGTTCCTCTCCATGAACGGTCATCTGGTGGTGTTCGAGGTCCTGACCGAGAGCTTCACCACGCTGCCGGTCGGCAGCGGCCTGATGGTCAACCATTACTGGGAGCTGGCCGGCAAGCTCGGTTGGGTGCTCGGCGCGGCGCTGCTGCTGGTGCTGCCGGCGATCACCGCGTTGCTGGTGGTCAACATCGCGTTTGGCGTGATGACCCGGGCGGCACCGCAACTGAACATCTTCTCCATCGGCTTCCCGCTGACCCTGGTGCTGGGGATGTTTATCCTCTGGGTCGGACTGGCGGACATTCTCAACCAGTATCAACCGCTGGCCTCCGAGGCCCTGCAGTTTTTACGCGAACTGGCACAGGCGCGCTGAGGCATGGCTGAGAGCGAAAGCGGTCAGGACAAGACAGAAGACCCCACGGAGAAAAAGAAAAAGGACGCCCGTGAGAAGGGTGAGATTGCCCGTTCCAAAGAGCTCAATACCTTGGCGATCATGCTCGCCGGCGCCGGTGCGCTGCTGGTGTTCGGTGGCGCCCTGGCCCAGGACCTGATGGACCTGATGCGCCTGAATTTTTCCCTATCGCGGGACGTGGTGCTGGACCAGCGCTCAATGGGCACCTACCTGCTGCACTCGGGGCAGATCGCCTTGCTGGCAATTCAGCCGGTGATGATCACCTTGCTGCTGGCCGCGCTGATCGGCCCGATCTCCCTCGGCGGCTGGCTGTTCTCCGCCGGCACCATGGCGCCCAAGTTCAGCCGCATGAACCCTGGCGCGGGTCTCAAGCGCATGTTCTCGGCCAAGGCCCTGACCGAACTGCTCAAGGCCCTTGCCAAGTTCTTCATCGTCCTGTTCGTGGCCCTGGCGGTGTTGTCGGCGGACATCGACGACCTGCTGCGCATCGCCCACGAACCGCTGGACCGCGCCATCACTCACAGCCTGCAAGTGGTCGGCTGGAGCACCCTGTGGATGGCCTGCGGGCTGATCATCATCGCCGCCGTCGACGTTCCGATCCAGATCTGGGAAAGCATCAAGAAGCTCAAGATGACCAAGCAGGAAATCCGCGACGAGCACAAGGACCAGGAAGGGCGGCCGGAGGTCAAACAGCGGATTCGCCAGCTGCAGCGCGAGATGTCCCAGCGCCGGATGATGGCAGCGGTGCCTGATGCCGACGTGGTCATCACCAACCCGACCCACTATGCCGTGGCGCTCAAGTACGACCCGGACAAGGGCGGGGCGCCGATGCTGATCGCCAAGGGCAGCGATTTCCTGGCGTTGAAGATTCGCGAGATTGCGACGGCCAATGAAATTCTGCTGTTGGAGTCACCGGCGCTGGCGCGGTCGATTTACTACTCCACGGAATTGGAGCAGGAGATTCCAGGCGGCCTGTACCTCGCCGTCGCCCAGGTATTGGCCTACGTCTATCAGATTCGCCAGTACCGCGCAGGCAAGGGAAAACGCCCGGATCCGCTTAAGGATGATCTACCTATCCCGCCGGACCTGCGCCGGGATTCCTGATCCAGCAACAAACCCTGTAGGAGCGAGCTTGCTCGCGAAGAGGCCGGGACATCCAACATTGAAGTTGGCTGACAGTCCTCACCGCGCGCAAGCCCAGCTCCTACAGTGATTGGGGGAGGCCGGTAAATCAGTGAATTGGGAACCCCTATTGCCAAGTTGGCGCTAAAAGATGTCATTTTCTTCAAGGTATTTGTTTGCGATGTCTCGTTTCTTTGTTGTACGTGGTGCTTAAATAAATCTGTCCCCTTCGTTTGTTTTTTGTTTTTTGTTTGTTTTTACTTCCATTTGCGTATGGTCGTTATCTTCTTTACGCCAAGCTTTTCTAAATATTCTCTGACGGGTTTTAGAGACGTAAAGTCGGGTATGAAATGTCCTGAAAAGTTATCAATTGTTATTCTTGAGTTGCTCTCTTTAAATAATGAGCCTGCGCTGATTAGTTCAGGGTTGCCAGTCATGTCACTTAAATATTGATGTCCGGTGGTTGAGATATAAAGTTCCTTTTTTGATGTGTAAATGAAGTCAAGTTTGTTTCTGAGTGGGTGCATTATGTGGTTTCTGGAAGTATTTAACCTCGCTAGCTTGGCCGGGGATGGCATGGTAGCGATGTCTTGTGCGGAGGATATTTTTGTGATCGGGAAAGTTTTTGTGTGATCCAGTGGGTAATAAGGGAACTCTATCATCCGGTGTTCGAATGTGGTTTTCTCATTGGTGATGAATAGTTTTGGGGTTATTGATCGTTGTTTTAAAATTTTTGTATTGTTGCGCCATGTGTTAAGCATGCGCAGCATTATTTTATCTGTCAGGTGTCCGGAGCTATCCGAGTTGTTTACTGGCTCGCCTTTGCAATATGCATATGAATTCAGGCCGCCCTCCTGAAATGGACTAAAATTGTCCGGGCTGTTGAAACGCATCAGAACAGGATTAAACGCCCGATACCCATTCCCCAGCAAATAACACCCCGTCACCGGATCCGGCCGTTCGCCGTTAAAACCGAGCAGGCTGAGTAATCCGCTTTCAACAGAGCGGTGGCCATAGGGCGAATAAGCGATGGGCTGCGTTGGATGATTGGCCTTGACCGTCTGCAGAACCGAACGCTGCTGATCGGTGGCCAGTAGCGTGGTGTCAGGCACATCACCCCCACTTCGTTGTTGCGCCAACAACTGGTCATCTTGCTGGACGATCGAGTAGCACATCGCACCCTGTATCTCGGTGGTCAGCCTGCTTTTACAGTAGAAGCGCTGGCGCCCGGGGGTGTCTGCCAATGCATGACTGATCAGGCGATCGAGGGGGTCGTAGTGGTAATGGCAGAGCACGGTTTCGCTTGGTGATGATGTCATGGGTAGTTACCCCAAGGTCCGAAGTGCGGGAGGTCAGTATTGGTCTCATCACAAAAGTTGGGAACTAGCAGAACTGATAGGTGTGCTGGGCTTTCGCGTTGGATTTGCGGGTCGGCATCGTGTTTTCCAAGAAAATCGTTGGCAGTGCCGACGCCTTCGCGAGCAGGCTCGCTCCCACATTTGATCAGTGTTGTACACAAGGCATGTGGCCAGAGCCGATCCCCTGTAGGAGCGAGGCTTGCCCGCGAAGGCGTCGGTATTGGCGATGCAAATTTCTGACCTACCCCTCTATTTCACCCCCCCACAAAAGTTGGAAGGCTTCTTGCAGTAGCCGCTTTGCGCCAGCTTCTGGCGTCAAAAGTTTTGCTTCAAAGGAACGGGGAATACCGGTGGATCGCTCTCAGTTAATCAACAGTGCCCGCACGAACATGGCAGACCTCAGCCGAGGCAATCTGGGCGTGCCGCTGTTGTTGCTGGTGATGTTGGCGATGATGATGTTGCCGATGCCGCCGTTCCTGCTTGACGTGTTCTTCACCTTCAACATTGCCCTGTCGATCGTCGTCCTGCTGGTGTGCGTCTACGCCTTGCGGCCGCTGGATTTTGCGGTGTTCCCGACCATTCTGCTGGTGGCGACGCTCTTGCGGTTGGCGCTCAACGTGGCGTCCACCCGGGTGGTGATGCTTCACGGCCAGGATGGTCATGCCGCCGCGGGCAAGGTGATCCAGGCCTTCGGCGAGGTGGTGATCGGCGGTAACTACGTGGTTGGTATCGTGGTCTTCGCGATCCTGATGATCATCAACTTCGTCGTGGTGACCAAGGGGGCCGGGCGTATTTCCGAGGTGAGCGCGCGTTTCACCCTCGATGCGATGCCCGGCAAGCAAATGGCCATCGACGCTGACCTCAACGCCGGCCTGATCGACCAGGCCCAGGCCAAGGCCCGGCGTTCGGAAGTGGCGCAGGAGGCCGAGTTCTATGGCTCCATGGACGGTGCCAGCAAGTTCGTGCGCGGTGACGCCATCGCCGGCCTGCTGATTCTGTTCATCAACCTGATCGGCGGCATGGCGGTCGGTATCTTCCAGCACAACATGACCTTCGCCGATGCCGGCAAGGTGTACGCCCTGCTGACCATCGGTGACGGTTTGGTGGCGCAATTGCCATCACTGTTGTTATCCACAGCGGCGGCGATCATGGTGACCCGTGCTTCGGGCTCCGAAGACATGGGCAAGCAGATCAATCGGCAGATGTTCGCCTCGCCCAAGGCGTTGGCGGTGTCGGCGGGCTTGATGGCGGTGATGGGGCTGGTGCCTGGCATGCCGCACTTTTCCTTCCTGTCCATGGCGGCCCTGGCCGCGGGTGGTGCGTACCTGTTCTGGAAAAAACAGAACACGGCCAAGGTGCAGGCCCTGCAAGAGGTCAAGCGTCAGCAGGAGCTGTTGCCATCGCCGGCCCGCGCCCAGGAAACCAAGGAGCTGGGCTGGGATGATGTGACGCCGATCGACATGATTGGCCTGGAAGTGGGCTACCGGCTGATACCGCTGGTGGACCGCAACCAGGGTGGTCAATTGCTGGCGCGGATCAAGGGCGTGCGCAAGAAGCTGTCCCAGGACCTGGGCTTTCTCATGCCCACGGTGCACATCCGCGACAACCTCGACCTGGCCCCGAGTGCCTATCGCCTGACGCTGATGGGGGTGATCCTGGCCGAGGCGGAGATTTACCCGGATCGCGAACTGGCGATCAACCCGGGGCAGGTCTATGGCACGCTCAACGGCATAACCGCCAAAGATCCGGCTTTTGGCCTGGAGGCGGTGTGGATCGAAATCAGCCAGCGCGCCCAGGCGCAATCGTTGGGCTATACCGTGGTGGATGCCAGTACCGTGGTGGCCACCCACCTGAACCAGATCCTGTACAAGCACTCCAGCGAGCTGATCGGCCACGAAGAAGTCCAGCAACTCATGCAATTGCTGGCGAAAAACTCGCCAAAGCTGGCCGAAGAGCTGGTGCCGGGTGTGCTGTCGCTGTCGCAATTGCTCAAGGTCCTGCAGGCGCTGTTGGCCGAACAGGTGCCGGTACGCGACATTCGCAGCATTGCCGAAGCCATCGCGAACAATGCCAACAAGAGTCAAGATACCGCCGCACTGGTCGCCGCGGTGCGCGTTGGCGTATCCCGCGCAATCGTGCAAAGCATTGTAGGCACTGACTCCGAGCTGCCAGTGATCACGCTGGAACCCAGGTTGGAACAAATATTGCTCAATAGTCTGCAGAAGGCAGGACAAGGCTCTGAAGAGGGCGTTCTGCTGGAGCCAAGCATGGCTGAGAAGCTGCAGCGCTCATTGATCGATGCGGCGCAGCGGCAAGAGATGCAAGGTCAACCGGTGATTCTGCTGGTAGCCGGTCCGATTCGCGCGATGCTCTCGCGATTTGGCCGGCTCGCGGTCCCGGGTCTGCATGTGTTGGCTTATCAGGAAATTCCTGACAACAAGCAAGTGACCATCGTTGCGACAGTAGGGCCCAACGGCTGAGGTAGTGATTCATGCAAGTTAAGCGTTTTTTCGCCGCCGATATGCGTCAGGCCATGAAGCTGGTTCGTGAAGAACTGGGCGCCGATGCTGCCATCATTGGCAACCGCCGCATCGCCGGTGGTGTCGAGATTACGGCTGCCCTGGATTACCAACTGTCGGCGCTGGCCCCGCGCGTCCCGAACATGGAGCTCGAGGACGAGCTGCGCAAGACTCAGTCGCGGATCGTCACAGCCCAGGCCGAATTGAGCCTGCGCGGCGAGGGCGATAGCGACAAGGGCACCAATCAACAGTTGTTTGCCGGCCTGCCGCTGACCGCTGCCGAACCGTTGATCGAACCGACCATGGCCGAAGCGCACCGTCCCGCGCCAGCACCTGCCCCGGCGGCCGCGATCGATACGCGGATCTTCGACTCGATGCGTTCGGAGCTCAACAGCCTGCGTGAACTGATGGAAGTGCAACTCGGTTCCCTCGCCTGGAACCAGCTGCAGGGCAGCCGCCCGGACCAGGCGACCCTGTGGCGTCGCCTGCAACGCATTGGCGTGTCCGGCCCGTTGTCGCGGGACTTGCTGGCGCTGGTCAGCGAAGTTGAAGAACCCCGTCAGGCATGGCGCATGTTGCTGGCGCACCTGGCGCGGATGATCGTTACGCCGGAAATGGAACCGCTGGAAGAGGGCGGTGTGATCGCCATGGTCGGCCCGGCCGGCATGGGCAAGACCACCACCCTGGCCAAGCTGGCGGCCCGTTACGTGCTCAAGTACGGCGCGCAGAACATTGCCCTGGTGAGCATGGACAGCTTCCGCATCGGTGCCCAGGAACAACTCAAGACCCTCGGGCGGATCCTCAATGTGCCGGTGACCCACGTCGATCCGAACCAGTCGCTGGTCCAGGCGCTGGATCCCTTGTTGCGCAAGCGTGTGGTGCTGATCGATACCGCCGGCCTGCAAGCCAGCGACCCGGCCCTGCGCATGCAGCTCGAAAGCCTGGCCGCTCGAGGCATTCGGTCAAAAAATTATCTGGTCCTGGCAACCACCAGCCAGAAACAGGTTCTAACCGCCGCTTATCACAGTTACAAGCGTTGCGGGCTCGCTGGCTGCATCCTGACTAAACTGGATGAAACGGCAAGTCTGGGCGAGGTGTTGAGCCTGGCCATCAGCCATGAGTTGCCGGTGGCCTACCTGACCGATGGCCCGCGGATTCCAGATGATCTGCATCTGCCGCGTCGTCATCAACTGGTCAGTCGGGCCGTCAGCGTGCAAATGCAGGAAGAACCCAGCGAAGAAGCCATGGCTGACATGTTCGCTGATATCTACCACAGTCCGACCAAGCAGGTTGGCTGAGGTAACAATGAATAGTTTTTGTACCCTACATCGATGGCCTGCCATGCATTGTTCCGGTTGTGAACGCGCAGCCAGTTATGTGGCCCCGTCTATGCAGAACAAGGTAAAGAAATAACATGGGCAGCATGCATCCTGTACAGGTGATCGCGGTGACCGGCGGCAAAGGTGGCGTCGGCAAAACTAACGTGTCAGTGAACTTGTCCCTGGCTTTGGCTGAGCTTGGCCGGCGCGTCATGCTGCTTGACGCCGACCTGGGCCTGGCGAACGTCGACGTTCTGTTGGGGCTGACACCCAAACGTACCCTGGCCGACGTGATCGAAGGCCGTTGTGAATTGCGCGACGTGCTGTTGCAGGGCCCTGGCGGCATCCGCATCGTGCCGGCGGCGTCCGGTACCCAGAGCATGGTCCACTTGAGCCCGGCCCAACATGCCGGCCTGATCCAGGCCTTCAGCGACATCGGCGACAATCTCGACGTGCTGGTGATCGACACGGCGGCGGGCATTGGTGAATCGGTGGTCAGTTTCGTGCGCGCGGCCCAGGAAGTGTTGCTGGTGGTCTGCGACGAGCCGACCTCGATCACTGATGCCTACGCCTTGATTAAATTGCTCAACCGCGATTACGGCATGAATCGTTTCCGCGTGCTGGCCAACATGGCGCAGAGCCCCCAGGAAGGGCGCAACCTGTTCGCCAAGTTGACCAAGGTCACCGACCGCTTCCTCGACGTCGCCCTGCAATACGTCGGCGCGGTGCCTTACGACGAAAGCGTGCGCAAGGCCGTGCAGAAGCAGCGCGCCGTCTACGAGGCCTTCCCGCGCTCCAAGTGCTCGCTGGCATTCAAGGCGATCGCGCAGAAGGTCGATACCTGGCCGCTGCCCGCCAACCCGCGCGGGCACCTGGAGTTTTTCGTCGAGCGCCTCGTGCAACAAACGGCAGGACCGGTGCTATGACCGCAAGCGGTTACAACCTCTACAAGGCATCGGCGCGTAACGCGCAGTACGAGCTGATCGAGCGTTACGCGCCGCTGGTTAAACGCATTGCCTATCACTTGCTGGCGCGTCTGCCGGCCAGTGTCCAGGTCGAAGACCTGATCCAGGCCGGGATGATCGGCCTGCTGGAAGTCTCGACCAAATACGACGCCAGCAAAGGCGCCAGTTTCGAAACCTACGCAGGCATCCGCATCCGCGGCGCCATGCTCGATGAAGTGCGCAAGGGCGATTGGGCACCACGTTCGGTCCACCGCAATACGCGGATGGTCAGCGACGCCATTCGCACGATTGAAGCGAAAACCGGCCGTGACGCTAAAGATCACGAAGTTGCGGCCGAACTCCAATTGAGTCTTGACGATTACTACGGGATTTTGAACGACACCCTGGGCAGCCGCCTGTTCAGTTTCGACGACCTGTTGCAGGACGGCGAACACGAAGGGCTGCACGAGGACGGCGCCAGTGCTCATCTGGAACCGTCACGCGATCTGGAAGATGAACGCTTCCAGGCCGCGCTGGCGGACGCGATCGCCAACTTGCCGGAGCGTGAGCGATTGGTGTTGGCGCTGTACTACGACGAAGAACTGAATCTCAAGGAAATCGGTGAGGTCCTGGGGGTCAGCGAATCCCGGGTCAGCCAGTTACACAGCCAGTGCGCGGCCCGTTTGCGGGGGCGTCTGGGAGAGTGGCGAGCGCGCTGAAGGCAGTGTGGGGGCACTGCGACGCGGTTGGTGGGGTGATGAACCGTGCCGGCCTCGATCCGTTGTAACCCAAACACTCATCAAGTGTTTCGCCAGATTGATTGAAATGGCGCGTCCAGGTGCTGGGCGCGTTTTAGTCTGCTTGGAGGTCGAATTGGACAAGAACATGAAAATCCTCATCGTTGATGACTTCTCAACGATGCGGCGGATCATCAAGAACCTGTTGCGTGACCTTGGGTTCACCAACACGGTCGAGGCCGACGATGGCACTACCGCCATTCCGGTACTCAACAGCGGGAGCATCGACTTTCTGGTGACGGACTGGAACATGCCTGGCATGACCGGTATCGATCTGCTGCGCCACGTGCGCGCCGATGAAAGGCTCAAGCACCTGCCCGTGCTGATGGTGACTGCCGAAGCCAAGCGCGAGCAGATCATCGAAGCGGCCCAGGCCGGCGTAAACGGCTATGTCGTCAAACCCTTCACGGCCCAGGCGTTGAAAGAAAAAATCGAGAAGATTTTCGAACGCATCGGTTGAACTGCGCCACGGGGGAGCTATGGGGCATAACGAATCATCCCAGGGCGATTTTGAATCGACCCTGAAAAAACACGCCGTCGAATTGGTCGCGAGCCTTGAAAAGGGCAGGTTCGGCGATGCTGTGCAATTGATCCATGAGCTCAACCAGACCCGTGACCGAGGCCTGTATCAGGAAGTGGGCAAGCTCACCCGCGAGCTGCATAGCGCGATCGTCAATTTCCAGATTGACCCGCACATGCCGCAGGCCGAGGAAGTGTCACAGATCACCGACGCCACCGAGCGCCTGGGGTATGTGGTCAAGCTGACCGAAGCCGCCGCCAACCGCACCATGGACCTGGTGGAAAACGCCACGCCGCTGGTCAACAGCCTGGCTGACGAAGCCCAGGGTTTGAGCACCGACTGGGGGCGCTTCATGCGTCGCGAAGTCGGGGCTGAAGAGTTTCGTGAGCTGGCCCGGCGCGTCGACGGCTTCCTGGCGCGCAGCAGCGCCGACAACCGCGCGGTGTCGAGCAACCTCAATGACATTCTGCTCGCCCAGGATTACCAGGACCTCACCGGCCAGGTGATCAAGCGCGTGACCCAACTGGTCACCGAAGTAGAAAGCAACCTGCTCAAGCTCGTGCTGATGGCCAGCCAGGTGGACCGCTTTGCGGGCATCGAACATGACCGTGCGGCGATGCTTGCAGAAAAAGATCCACAAAAACATCTCTCGAAGGGTGAAGGTCCGCAGATTCATGCCGATAAAAGAGAAGACGTTATGTCCGGTCAGGACGATGTGGACGATTTGTTATCCAGTCTTGGATTTTAGGTTTTCGGGTTTTTAGACCTTTAGGAGCACCCCCTTAATGAGCTTCGGCGCCGATGAAGAGATCCTTCAGGATTTCCTGGTTGAGGCCGGCGAGATTCTAGAGCAACTGTCCGAGCAACTGGTCGAGCTGGAAAGCCGTCCGGATGATGCGGACCTGCTCAATGCAATTTTTCGCGGTTTTCACACTGTAAAAGGGGGCGCCGGCTTCCTCCAGCTCAACGAGCTGGTGGAGTGCTGCCACATCGCCGAGAACGTGTTCGACATCCTGCGCAAGGGCGAACGTCGCGTCGACTCGGAATTGATGGATGTGGTCCTCGAAGCGCTGGATGCGGTGAACGGCATGTTCAGCGAAGTGCGCGAACGTTGCCCGATCACGGCTGCAACACCTGAGCTGCTGGCGGCGCTGGCGCGTCTGGCCGAGCCGCAAGCGGCTGACGAGGTGGCTGCTGCGCCTGTTGCCGCAGTGGTCGAAGCGGCTGTGGTTGAAGCTGATTCAGGCGATATTACCGATAACGAATTCGAACAGTTGCTGGACTCGCTGAACGCCGTCAAGGCCCAGGCAGAGGCGCCGGCAGTTGTTCCTGCACCTGCCAGCGAAGTGGCTGCAAGCGATACGGCTGGCAGCGACGAAATCACCGATGCCGAGTTCGAGTCGTTGCTCGATCAACTGCACGGCAAAGGCAAGTTCGCCGTCGATGCAGTGGCCCCGGCGCCCGCCGCGCCGCCAGAACAGAAAACCGCGGGTGATAGCTCCGACATCACCGACGAAGAATTCGAAGCCTTGCTCGACCAACTGCACGGCAAGGGCAACTTTGCCGTCGAGGCGCTGGAATCGGCCATTGCATCGGTGCCTGCTCCGGCAGCGCCCACCGCAGCAGCGGCCGGCAGTGACCTGATCACCGACCATGAATTCGAGGCTCTGCTCGACGAGTTGCATGGCAAAGGCAAGTTCAGCGAAGTCGGCACCGCGACAGCGGCGAGCGGCCCGAACGCCTCAGTGGCGGCATCGACTGCCAAGATTGTTGCACCCAAGCCCGTGGCCAAGGCGCCAGAACCGCAAGCCAAAGCACCCGCGCCGGTTGCCGCCGCGGTACCGGCTGCGGCCCGTGCCCCGGCCGCGCCGCCCGCGGAAAAGCCGGCCAGCGAAGCCGAGACCACCGTGCGGGTCGATACCGCGCGGCTCGACGAAATCATGAACATGGTCGGTGAACTGGTGCTGGTGCGTAACCGCCTGGTGCGCCTGGGTGCCAACAGCGCCGACGAAGCCATGTCCAAGGCCGTGTCGAACCTCGACGTGGTCACGGCCGACCTGCAGACCGCGGTCATGAAGACCCGGATGCAGCCGATCAAGAAAGTCTTCGGGCGCTTCCCGCGCCTGGTTCGCGACCTGGCACGCCAGCTCAAGAAAGAGATCAATCTGGAGCTGGTCGGCGAAGACACCGACCTCGACAAGAACCTGGTCGAGGCCCTGGCCGACCCGCTGGTCCACCTGGTGCGCAACGCGGTCGACCACGGCATCGAATCGCCGGAAGAACGCGAAGCGTCGGGTAAGGCCCGTGGCGGCAAGGTGATCCTGGCGGCCGAGCAGGAAGGCGATCACATCCTGTTGTCGATCTCAGACGACGGCAAGGGCATGGACCCGAATGTCCTGCGTGCCATCGCGGTAAAACGCGGTGTGATGGACAAGGACGCGGCCGATCGCCTGAGCGATACCGAGTGCTACAACCTGATCTTCGCCCCGGGCTTCTCGACCAAGACCGAGATCTCCGACGTGTCGGGTCGTGGCGTGGGCATGGACGTGGTGAAAACCAAGATCTCCCAGCTCAACGGCTCTATCAACATCTACTCGGCCAAGGGCCAGGGATCGAAGATCGTCATCAAGGTGCCGCTGACCCTGGCGATCATGCCGACCCTGATGGTCATGCTCGGCAACCAGGCGTTCGCCTTCCCGCTGGTGAACGTCAACGAGATCTTCCACCTCGACCTGTCGCGCACCAACGTGGTGGACGGCCAGGAAGTGGTGATCGTTCGGGACAAGGCACTGCCGTTGTTCTACCTCAAGCGCTGGCTGGTCAGCTCCGCCGCTCACGAAGAGCAGCGCGAAGGCCACGTGGTGATCCTTTCGGTGGGCACCCAGCGGATCGGCTTTGTCGTCGACCAGCTGGTGGGCCAGGAAGAAGTGGTCATCAAGCCATTGGGCAAAATGCTCCAGGGAACCCCCGGCATGTCGGGCGCCACCATCACTGGTGACGGTCGCATCGCGCTGATTCTCGATGTTCCGAGCATGCTCAAGCGTTACGCCACACGGCGTATTTGATTCTGGCGCAGCGGTGGCGACTGACGCCTCGCTGCGTCTAATGGAGTGTTTATGGCAGTCAAGGTCCTGGTGGTGGACGATTCGGGGTTTTTCCGTCGCCGCGTCTCGGAAATTCTTTCAGCGGATTCCAATATCCAGGTCGTCGGCACGGCGACCAATGGCAAAGAGGCGATCGATCAGGCGTTGGCCCTCATGCCGGACGTGATCACCATGGACTACGAGATGCCGATGATGGACGGCATCACCGCGGTACGGCACATCATGCAACGCTGCCCGACCCCGGTCCTGATGTTTTCCTCGCTGACCCATGAAGGCGCCCGGGTCACCCTGGACGCGCTGGACGCCGGCGCGGTGGACTTCCTGCCGAAGAACTTCGAAGACATCTCGCGCAACCCCGAGAAGGTCAAGCAACTGCTGTGCGAGAAGATCCTCAGCATCTCGCGCAGCAATCGTCGCGTCAGCAGCTACAGCGCGCCGGCGCCGGTGGCCGCGCCGGCTCCGATGCCAACGCCAACGCCTTCGAGCACCCTCGGTTATGGCAGCAGCGCGCCGGTGCGCCCGGCTCCAGCACCGATCCCTAGCCGTGCACCTGCGCACGCACCGTCATCGCCTGCGCCGAAACGCAAAGCCTACAAACTGCTGGCCATCGGTACGTCCACCGGCGGCCCGGTGGCGTTGCAGCGGGTTTTGACCCAGTTGCCAGCCAACTTCCCGGCCCCGATCGTGCTGGTCCAGCACATGCCGGCAGCCTTCACCAAGGCGTTCGCGGAGCGCCTGGACAAGCTCTGCCGGATCAGCGTCAAGGAAGCCGAGGACGGCGATATCCTGCGCCCGGGCCTGGCGTTGTTGGCGCCGGGTGGCAAACAGATGATGATCGACGGCCGGGGTGCGGTGAAAATCCTGCCGGGCGACGAGCGCCTGAACTACAAGCCGTGCGTGGACATCACCTTCGGTTCGGCGGCCAAGTCCTATGGCGACAAAGTTCTGGCGGTGGTACTGACCGGCATGGGCGCCGACGGTCGCGAAGGCGCGCGCCTGCTCAAGCAGAGTGGCAGTTCGATCTGGGCCCAGGATGAAGCCAGCTGCGTGATCTATGGCATGCCCATGGCCATCGTCAAGGCCGAACTGGCCGACGCGGTGTATGCACTGGACGACATCGGCCGGCACATCGTCGAGGCGTGTGTCTGATGGACGTTTTAAGTCTCATCGGCATCATCATGGCGTTCGTCGCCATCATTGGCGGCAACTACCTCGAAGGCGGACATATCGGGGCGCTGGCCAACGGTCCGGCCGCGTTGATCGTGCTGGGCGGGACCATTGGCGCGGCGTTGCTGCAATCGCCCATCAGCGCTTTCAAGCGGGCCATGCAGATCCTGGCGTGGATCCTGTTTCCTCCGCGGGTCGACCTGGCCGGTGGCATCGATCGCGTTGTCAACTGGAGCCTGACCGCTCGCAAGGAAGGCCTGCTCGGGCTGGAAGGGGTGGCCGATGCCGAACCCGACAGCTACTCGCGCAAAGGCCTGCAATTGCTGGTTGATGGCGTTGAGCCGGAAGCGATCCGCAGCATCCTCGAGGTGGATTTCTACACCCAGGAAAGCCGCGACATCGAAGCCGCCAAGGTGTTCGAAAGCATGGGCGGTTATGCGCCGACCATCGGCATCATCGGTGCGGTGATGGGCCTGATTCATGTCATGGGCAACCTGGGCGATCCGTCGCAGTTGGGCAATGGCATCGCCGTGGCCTTCGTCGCCACCATCTATGGCGTGGCCAGTGCCAACCTGGTGTTGCTGCCGATTGCCGCCAAGCTCAAGTCCATCGCGTTGCGCCAGTCGCGTTATCGCGAAATGTTGCTGGAAGGAATCCTGTCGATCGCCGAAGGTGAAAACCCGCGCTCTATCGAGTTGAAGCTCCAGGGCTTCATGGATTGATGGGGGTAATGGACTATGGCTCGTCGTCGTCAACATGATGAACATGTAAACCATGAGCGTTGGCTGGTTTCCTACGCCGACTTCATCACCTTGCTCTTCGCGTTTTTCGTGGTGATGTACTCGATTTCGTCGATCAACGAAGGCAAGTACAAAGTCATCTCCGAGGCATTGATCGGCGTCTTCACCGATAGCGATCGCGCGCTCAAGCCGATCCCCATCGGTGACGAGCGGCCGAAGACCGTGACCCCGGCCAAGCCGTTGGTCAAGGACAGTGACCAGGTCGATGCCGGTGTCTCGGGTGCCAGCGATCCGCTCAAAAGCATTGCCGATGACATCAGTGCGGCCTTCGGCGACCTGATCAGCTCCAAGCAGATGACCGTGCGCGGCAACGAGCTGTGGGTCGAGATCGAACTCAATTCCAGCCTGTTGTTCGGCAGCGGCGATGCCATGCCCAGCGACATCGCCTTCAACATCATCGACAAGGTCGCGGCGATCCTCAAGCCGTTCGACAACCCGATCCATGTCGAGGGCTTCACCGACGATCAACCGATCCGCACCGCGCAGTATCCGACCAACTGGGAGCTGTCCTCGGCCCGCTCGGCCAGCATCGTGCGCATGCTGGCCATGCAGGGGGTCAATCCCGGACGCCTGGCGTCGGTGGGCTATGGCGAGTTCCAGCCGGTGGCCAATAACGCCACGGCCGAGGGCCGGGCACGCAACCGTCGCGTGGTGCTGGTGGTGTCGCGCAACCTCGACGTGCGGCGCAGTCTCACCGCTACGGGGGCGGCCAATGCACAACCGGATGCCGCCTTGAAGCGTGCTGGCACACAAACTGCACCGACCCAGGTCAAGTCGCCGGTACGGGAGAACGCCGTCAATTCTCCGTCGCCCGCATTAACACGTTGAGCTAATTCCCGGTCGACCCGGCCGGGAGGAACAATCGAATGAGAGTCTGGGCAGTTGCCAATCAAAAGGGTGGTGTCGGTAAAACCACTTCTTCCATCGCTTTAGCCGGGTTGCTGGCCGAGGCGGGCAAGCGCGTGGTCGTGGTCGATCTCGACCCCCACGGCTCCATGACCAGCTATTTCGGTTACGACCCCGACAGCCTGGAACACAGCAGCTACGACCTGTTCCTGCATAAAGGCAGCGTGCCCCAAGGCCTGCCCGGCCAGCTGTTGCTGCCCACCAGTCACGAATCCATTTCGCTGTTGCCATCGAGCACCGCGCTGGCCACCCTGGAACGCCAGTCGCCGGGCCAGAGTGGCCTGGGCCTGGTGATCGCCAAGAGCCTGGCGCAGTTGTGGCAGGACTTCGATTACGCAGTGATCGACAGCCCGCCGTTGCTCGGGGTGCTGATGGTCAATGCCTTGGCGGCGAGCCAGCAATTGGTGATCCCGGTGCAGACCGAACACCTGGCGGTCAAAGGGCTGGAGCGCATGGTCAACACCCTGGCGATGATCAATCGTTCGCGCAAGCAGGCCTTGCCGTTCACCATCGTGCCGACCCTGTTCGATCGCCGCACGCAGGCGTCCCTCGGTACGCTGCGGGTGTTGCGCGACAAGTTTCCAGACGAAATCTGGCAGGGTTATATCCCCGTCGACACGCGCTTGCGCGATGCCAGCCGGGCGGGGCTGACGCCTTCGCAATTCGACGGCAAGAGCCGCGGCGTCGTCGCCTACCGCGCGCTGCTCAAGCATCTGCTGGCGGCGCAACTTGTCGCGCAGGTGGCATGAAATGACACCGATCCTGACCGTTGTAGGAGCGAGGCTTGCCCGCGAACCAGACGCCGCAGTTTCTGCAGGCGTACCGAGTTATCGTTCTTCGCGGGCAAGCCTCGCTCCTACAGGGGCACGCTTATGAATTCATTATTGAAGACCACCTCACGCCCGCAACTGGCGCTGCAGTCCTATCTGGACAGCCTGCTGCAAGACATCACCGAAGAATTTGAAACGCCCACCGAAACGCCTCCCGAGGTGATTGAGGCTGAAGTTGTGCTGGACGAATTCCAGGCGGCAGTTCTCGAAGAGCAGGCTCGCGATGCACAGAACATCGTCGTCGTGGCTGCCCCGGCGGTAGCGCCGGTAGTGAAAGCACCTGTTGCGGTGATCGATGCCCCGACACCTGTTCTGGCACCGGTCTCGACGATCGCACCCTTGCTGCAAACCTGGGTGCCACCCGCCGTCGAAGACCAACAGGTACTGGTACCACCCGTGGTGGAAGTGCATCTGCCACCCGCTGACACGCCACCACCGGCAGAAACCGACGGTCGACCCGCCTGGGCCGCCGAACCTTTCGAATGCCTGTTGTTCGATGTCGCCGGGTTGACCCTGGCGGTGCCGCTGGTGTGCCTGGGTTCGATCTATCCACTGGCCGGTCACGAGCTGACGTCGTTGTTCGGCCAGCCGGAGTGGTTCCTCGGCATCTTGCCGAGCCAGGCAGGCAACCTGAAGGTGTTGGACACGGCACGATGGGTCATGCCCGATCGTTACCGCGAGGATTTCAAGCAGGGCCTGCAATACGTGATTTCCGTCCAGGGCTACGAGTGGGGGCTGGCGGTGCATCAGGTCAGTCGCTCGTTGCGCCTGGACCCGAACGAAATCAAATGGCGCAGCCACCGTGGCCAACGGCCGTGGCTGGCGGGCACGGTGATTGAACACATGTGTGCATTGCTCGATGTCTCCGAACTGGCCGAGTTGATCGCCAGCGGTGGGGCCAGGCACATGGGTGGCACGAAGCCACCCCATAAAACCAAATAACAGAACAATACCGCCAGGGCGGTTTCTTGAGGGGATCAGGGTATGAATGACAAGGCGACGGCGGCAAAGGGTTCCGAAGATCCGATCCTGCAATGGGTCACCTTCAAGCTGGACAACGAGACCTACGGCATCAACGTGATGCGCGTCCAGGAAGTCCTGCGCTACACCGAAATCGCCCCGGTACCGGGCGCTCCGAGCTATGTGCTGGGCATCATCAACCTGCGCGGCAACGTGGTCACCGTGATCGACACCCGCCAGCGCTTCGGCCTGATGAATGCCGAAATCAGCGACAACACCCGCATCGTCATCATCGAAGCCGACAAGCAAGTGGTCGGGATCATGGTCGACAGCGTGGCCGAAGTGGTTTACCTGCGTCAGTCGGAAATCGAGACAGCGCCGAACGTCGGTAACGAAGAATCCGCCAAGTTCATTCAAGGCGTGTGCAACAAGAACAACGAACTGCTGATCCTTGTCGAACTGGACAAGATGATGAGCGAAGAAGAATGGTCGGAACTGGAGAGTATCTGATTGATTCTCGAAGTGGCGGTCATTGTCCTCTTTCTGTTCTGGGCAGGCACGCTGGCAATGTTTTTGGCCTACATCCGCGGGCAAAAGCTGATCGCCGCGCAACAGGCCCAGGGCGATGCGCAGCGCGACCAGCGCATCAAGGACCTGGGCAGGCGCGTCGACAATTACCAGGACGGCAATGTGCGCATGGGCGAAGAGCTGCAGGAATTGCGTGCGCTCGTCGAGCCATTGCCGGACAAGCTGACCCGGCTGGAACAACGCGATCCCAAGAGCCTGTCTTTTGACCAGGCGGCAAAACTGGTCGGCATGGGCGCCAGCGTCGACGAACTGACCCAGTCCTGCGGCCTGACCCAGGCCGAGGCGGAGTTGATGAGCAAGGTGCACAAGAACTGAGCCGCCCGGATCGTTCCCACGCAGAGCGTGGGAACGATCAATCGCGAGCAGGCTCGCTCCCACAGTCGTTCCATGTCGGGCACAGAACATGTGTTCAGCGAAGATCACCTGTGGGAGCGAGCCTGCTCGCGATGGCGTCCTGGAACCTTCAGTAGTCATCCCCGCGTTCGGTGATGTCCTTCTCGACCATCAGCCCATCCGCATCCTGCTCCGCCGGAAATTTCCCCTTCAAGTTCCACGCAAACGCAATGATCTCGGCAATCGTGAGATACAACTCCTGCGGGATACTGTCCCCCAACTCCATCCGCGCCAGCAGGCTCACCAACTCGGCATTTTCGTAGATCGGCACTTCGCAGTCGCGAGCGATGCGCAGGATTTCTTCCGCCAGTTCTTCGTCGCCCTTGGCCGTGAGGGTAGGGGCGTGGGTGCCGTCGTACTTGAGGGCGATGGCCTGGCGTGGGGCGTTGGGGTTTTTCATGCGTTTTCGTCGACCCAGCGTTGTTCGAGGCGGGTTTGCGGACCCTGGGGTGGTTTGCCCAAATGGCAGTCGAGATCACCGACGTTCAGCCCTGCGGCCAGCATTCGTTGGCGCAAGGCCGCCAGGTTGTTTTCGATCAGGCTGGCGGTGTAGGCGCGTTCGGCCCACAGTTGGCTGCTGAGGCTGCCCTGGATCAGCTGTGCCTGAACCTGCAACGGCCCGAGCGGTTCCATGGCGAACGCCAGTTCGATGCGCCACAGTTGTTGCTTGGGCGCTCGTTCCTCCTGGCGTTCCTTGGGTTGTTCTCTTTCGGGAGCCTCTTCGCGCTGGAATTTGACCTGCAATGGCACGATGTCCTGCAGGTTGCGCATCGGAATCTCCAGCTGCCAGGTACTCATCAGGCGCCCGTCCGGCGTGACACCGCTCTGCTCCAGGCTGGACAGCTGGTGACTTTGCAGGCGTGAAACCGCGGCGGCGGCCAGGCGCAGCAGGTGTTCCAGGTCGTCTTCGCCTTCGGCGCTTTGCAACAGCCGCTCAGGCAGCGGGAATCCGGTCGGCGACGGCTTGGCGCTGACCTGGCCGAGCATGCCCAAGGCATTGCGCACAAAGCTCGGCATGGCCTGGGCCAGGGTGTTGGCGGCGATGATCGCGCTGAGCTGGGTGCTGGCAGGCAGCCCGGATGACAGCTGGCCGATCAGTTTGAGCAGGTCGCCTTTCATGTCGGGCGCCAGGTTCTGGCCGCCCAGCAGTTTCGATTCCAGGAATGCACCGCTGCTGGCCAGCGCCTGGGCCAGGCCTTTGGCGCTGCTCAATTGCTGGATGTCCGGCAGGCCGGCGAGCAATCTGTCCACGGCCGTGCGCAGGTCGCTTGAAGTCTGTGTCGAGGGCGGCAGGTTTTGCAGCAGTTTGAGCAAGCCGTCCAGCGAGCCCTGGCGACTTTGTTGGCTGACAAGTTGCTGGGTCACGGCCAATTGTTCCTGGCGGCTGCTCAAGGGTACGAACTTCAAGGTCTGAGCGTCCTGCACCTGGGCGCTGAGCAAGGTGCCGATGCGCAACGGCTGCGAACTGTCGATGCTAAGGGTGCTGCCGCTCAGCACAGTGTTGAGCAGGCTGACCATCGAGCGGAACACCGTGGCTTGCCCCGGTACAGGCGGCAACGCCTGGGAGGTCAGCACTTTACCCTGCAGCAGGGTGCCCGCCGGCAGTTGCGCCGTGTCGATGCGGGTGAGGGTGGCGACGCTTGCGGCGATGGCTTGCTGCACGGTGACCGCCAGGTTACCCGCTGAAGGCTGGGTGACCGCGATGCGGGTGCCTTGGGCCAAGGGCTGATTGCTGATGGCCTGGAGCATGGTCTGCCGACCGTTTTCGAGGGTGAGCTTGAGCAGTAACTGAAAGGCCTGATCCGCCTGCTTGAGCGACAGCACTTCAGCCTTGGCGGTCTGGCCGGCAGTGATCAGGCCCTCCGTCGGCGTCAGCAGCTTGAGCAACTCGCCACTGACCGCCGGCGCACGCGGGGTCGTCGCGGTGGCCTGCGGGAGCGGGAGGATGTTCATTTCGCCTGTCATACGCGGTCACAACCTTGGGAAAATGCACGCTTGAGAGTAGGAAATGGCATGTATAATGCCGCCCCGTTGTATACAGAATGCGGAAAATTTCACAGTTAATTGACGCAGCTCTCTCGTCCGGGCCGCCAATACCTTTATCCTGCATCTCTTTAACGGCCGCACCAGCGCCGACTTGAACCGTATAAGGCCCGTGAACCCTTGACCAGTCCAGTCCTGCAAACCGTTGCCCTTGCCTGTGAGCGAGACCTTCGGCTGCTCTTCGAAAATCTCGATTTGAGAATGGCCAGTGGCGAAATGGTACAAATCAGTGGTCCCAACGGCAGTGGCAAGACCAGTCTGTTGCGCCTGTTGTCCGGCCTGATGCACCCGACCGCCGGTCAAGTGCTGCTCAACGGTCAGCCGCTGAGCGAGCAACGTGCGGAGCTTGCACGCAATCTCTTGTGGATCGGCCATGCTGCCGGCATCAAGGACTTGCTGACCCCGCAAGAGAACCTGAGCTGGCTGTGTGCCCTGCATCAACCGGCTTCACACGAGGCGATCTGGCAGGCCCTGGCGGCTGTCGGGCTGCGTGGTTTCGAGGATGTTCCCTGCCACACGCTGTCCGCGGGTCAACAGCGCCGCGTGGCACTGGCGCGGTTGTATCTGGACAGTCCGCCGCTGTGGATACTCGATGAGCCGTTCACCGCCCTCGATAAGCAAGGCGTGGCGCAGCTCGAAGAACATCTGGCCGGCCACTGCGAGCGCGGTGGCATGGTGGTCTTGACTACTCACCACACGCTGAGCCGCCTGCCGGCCGCTTATCGCGACATTGATCTGGGGAACTGGGCCGTATGAGTGTTTTCGGCCTGTTGGTCGCCCGTGAGGCCCGTCTGCTGTTCCGCCGCCCGGCTGAACTGGCCAATCCGTTGGTGTTCTTCGCCATCGTCGTTTCGCTGTTCCCGCTGGCGGTCGGTCCCGAGTCTCAATTGTTGCAAACCTTGTCTCCGGGACTGGTCTGGGTGGCGGCCCTTTTATCGGTCCTGCTCTCGCTGGACGGGCTTTTCCGCAGTGATTTCGAGGATGGGTCGCTGGAACAGTGGGTCCTTTCGCCGCACCCCCTGGCTCTTCTGGTTTTGGCCAAGGTGCTGGCACACTGGGCTTTTTCCGGCCTGGCACTGGTTTTGCTCGCACCTTTGCTGGCGTTAATGCTCGGTTTGCCTGCCGCCTGTCTGCCGGTGTTGCTGCTTTCTTTATTGCTGGGTACACCGGTACTGAGCCTGCTCGGTGCGGTGGGCGCGGCGTTGACGGTCGGTTTGAAGCGTGGCGGCCTGTTGCTGGCCTTGCTGATTCTGCCGTTGTACATCCCGGTGTTGATCCTTGGCAGTGGCGCCTTGCAGGCAGCCTTGCAGGGCATGCCGGCGACCGGTTATCTCTTGTGGCTTGGCAGCCTGACCGCCCTGGCGATAACCCTGACACCCTTTGCAATAGCCGCTGGCCTGAAGATCAGCGTCGGCGAATAATGAGGTCTGGTCAAAAATTGACCAGTAAAGACCCTTTGGCTGTCTCGTGACAACGAGCGGCAACCGTGATGGAAACAGTAATGAACTGGACGTGGTTTCATAAGCTCGGCTCGCCCAAATGGTTTTACGGCATCAGCGGCAAACTGCTGCCATGGTTGAGCGTCGCGGCGTTGCTGCTGATCGGCGTCGGCGTGGTCTGGGGCCTGGCCTTCGCGCCGCCTGACTACCAGCAGGGCAACAGCTTCCGCATCATCTACATCCACGTTCCGGCCGCCATGCTGGCGCAGTCCATCTACGTGATGCTGGCGGTGTGCGGCATCGTCGGGCTGGTGTGGAAGATGAAGCTGGCCGACGTCGCCCTGCAGTGCGCGGCGCCCATCGGTGCCTGGATGACCGCCGTGGCGCTGGTCACCGGGGCGATCTGGGGCAAGCCGACCTGGGGCTCGTGGTGGGTCTGGGATGCACGCCTTACGTCCATGCTGATCCTGCTGTTCCTGTACTTCGGTCTTATTGCGCTGGGCAACGCCATCAGCAATCGTGACAGCGCGGCCAAGGCCTGCGCGGTGCTGGCGATTGTCGGCGTGATCAACATCCCGATCATCAAGTACTCGGTGGAGTGGTGGAACACCCTGCACCAGGGCGCGACCTTCACCCTCACGGAAAAACCGGCGATGCCCGCCGAGATGTGGCTGCCGTTGCTGCTGACGGCGCTGGGTTTCTACTGTTTCTTCGGCGCGGTGTTGCTGCTGCGCATGCGCCTCGAAGTGCTCAAGCGCGAGGCTCGGGCCAGTTGGGTGAAAGCCGAAGTGGAAAACAGCCTGGAGGTCGTTCGATGAGTTTTGCTTCATTCGGCGACTTCCTCGCCATGGGCCATCATGGCCTGTATGTCTGGTCGGCCTATGGCATCTGCCTGGCGGTGCTGGCCCTTAACGTGGCGGCGCCGATCCTGGCCCGCAAGCGGTATCTGCAACAAGAGGCGCGTCGTCTGCGCCGGGAGAACGGCAAGTGAATCCGCTGCGTAAAAAGCGTCTTATCATTATTCTGGCGATCCTGGTCGGGGTCGGCGCCGCCGTGGGCCTGGCCCTGAGCGCCCTGCAGCAGAACATCAACCTGTTTTATACGCCGACCCAGATCGCCAATGGCGAAGCCCCGCAGGGCACGCGCATCCGCGCCGGCGGCATGGTCGAGGCGGGCTCCCTGCAGCGCTCCAGCGACTCGCTGGACGTGAGGTTCGTCGTCACCGACTTCAACAAATCCGTGACCATCACCTATCGCGGCATCCTGCCTGACCTGTTCCGCGAAGGGCAGGGCATCGTCGCCTTGGGCAAGCTCAATGCCGAAGGCGTGGTGGTAGCCGATGAAGTGCTGGCCAAGCACGATGAAAAGTACATGCCGCCGGAAGTGACCAAGGCCTTGAAAGACAGTGGTCAATCCGCCCCAACACCCGCTAAGGAGGGTTGATCCATGACTTCCGGCATCTTCATTCCCGAACTGGGCCACCTGGCCATGATCCTGGCGCTGTGTTTTGCGCTGGTTCAGGCCGTCGTGCCATTGGTCGGCGCCTGGCGCGGTGACCGTTTCTGGATGAGCCTGGCCCAGCCAGCGGCCTGGGGGCAGTTTGCCTTCCTGCTGTTCGCTTTTGCATGCTTGACCTATGCGTTCATGGCCGACGACTTCTCCGTCGCCTATGTCGCCAGCAACTCCAACAGTGCCTTGCCCTGGTACTACAAATTCAGCGCCGTATGGGGCGCGCACGAAGGTTCGTTGCTGTTGTGGGCGCTGATCCTCGGCGGCTGGACGTTTGCCGTGTCGGTGTTCTCCCGGCAGTTGCCGCAGGTGATGCTGGCACGGGTGCTGGCAGTGATGGGCATGATCAGCACCGGTTTCCTGCTGTTCCTGATCCTCACCTCTAACCCGTTCAAGCGCATCCTGCCGCAAATGCCCAGCGATGGCGCCGACCTCAACCCGTTGCTGCAGGATATCGGCCTGATCGTACACCCGCCGATGCTGTACATGGGGTACGTCGGTTTCTCGGTGGCGTTCGCGTTCGCGATCGCAGCGCTGATGGGCGGTCGCCTGGATGCCGCGTGGGCGCGCTGGTCGCGTCCGTGGACCATCGTCGCCTGGGCCTTCCTCGGCATCGGCATCACCCTCGGCTCCTGGTGGGCCTACTACGAACTCGGCTGGGGCGGCTGGTGGTTCTGGGACCCGGTGGAAAACGCCTCGTTCATGCCCTGGCTGGTGGGCACCGCGCTGATTCACTCGTTGGCGGTCACGGAAAAACGTGGCGTGTTCAAGAGCTGGACCGTGTTGCTGGCCATCGCCGCCTTTTCGTTGAGCCTGCTGGGCACCTTCCTCGTGCGTTCCGGCGTGTTGACCTCGGTGCATGCCTTTGCCTCGGACCCCGAGCGCGGCGTGTTCATCCTGATCTTCCTGCTGTTCGTGGTCGGTGGTTCGCTGACGCTGTTCGCCTTGCGCGCTCCGGTGGTCAAGAGCCAGGTCGGCTTCAACCTCTGGTCCCGGGAAACCCTGTTGCTGGGTAACAACCTGGTGCTGGTGGTGGCGGCTTCGATGATCCTGCTGGGCACCTTGTATCCGTTGATTCTCGATGCCATGACCGGCGCCAAGCTGTCGGTCGGCCCGCCGTACTTCAACGCGCTGTTCATTCCGTTGATGGCCTTGTTGATGCTGGTGATGGCGGTCGGCGTGATCGTGCGCTGGAAAGACACCCCGGTGAAGTGGCTGCTGAGCATGCTGACCCCGGTACTGCTCGGCAGCGCCGCGCTGGCGGTGGTGGCTGGCGTGGCTTACGGCGATTTCAACTGGGCGGTGCTGGCGACCTTCATGCTCGCAGCCTGGGTGTTGCTGGCCGGTGTGCGAGACATCTTCGACAAGACTCGGCACAAAGGCCTGATCAAAGGCGTGCCGACCCTGACCCGCAGCTACTGGGGCATGCAGGTTGCACACCTGGGCATCGCCGTCTGCGCCCTGGGCGTGGTGTTGTCGAGCCAGAACAGTGCCGAGCGCGACCTGCGCCTGGCGCCCGGCGAATCCATGGCCCTGGGCGGTTATCAGTTCATCTTCGAAGGCGCCAAACACTTCGAAGGCCCGAACTTCACCTCAGACAAGGGCACCGTCCGGGTGATCAAGGGCGGCAAGGAAGTCAGCGTGCTGCACCCGGAAAAACGCCTCTACACGGTACAGAATTCGGTGATGACCGAGGCCGGGATCGACGCCGGTTTCACCCGTGACCTCTACGTCGCACTGGGCGAACCCTTGGGAGATGGCGCCTGGGCGGTACGCGTGCACGTCAAGCCGTTCGTGCGCTGGATCTGGTTCGGTGGTTTGCTCACCGGTCTCGGCGGCTTGCTGGCAGCGCTGGACGGGCGTTATCGGGTCAAGGTGAAAACCCGTGTGCGTGAAGCACTGGGCATGTCTGGAGCGACTGCATGAAGCGTTGGTTGATGCTCTTGCCACTGGCGATTTTCCTGGTGGTGGCTGTTTTCCTGTATCGCGGTCTGTACCTGGACCCGGCCGAGTTGCCCTCGGCGATGATCGGCAAACCCTTTCCGGAGTTTTCCCTGCCGGCAGTGCAGGGCGACAAGACCCTGACCCGCGCCGACATTCTCGGCAAGCCGGCGCTGGTCAACGTCTGGGGCACCTGGTGCATTTCCTGCCGGGTCGAGCACCCGGTGTTGAACAAGCTGGCCGAAAAGGGCGTGGTGATCTACGGCATCAACTACAAGGACGTCAACGCCGACGCCCTGAAGTGGCTGGCGGATTTCCACAACCCCTATCAACTGGACATCCGCGACGACGCCGGCACCCTGGGCTTGAACCTCGGTGTGTACGGCGCCCCGGAAACCTTCTTCATCGACGCCAAGGGCATCATCCGCGACAAATTCGTCGGCGTGATCGACGAGCAGGTCTGGCGCGAAAAACTGGCGGCCAAGTACCAGGCGCTGGTCGACGAGGCCAAGCCATGAAGCGCTGGATTGCCGCCGTTATCCTGGGCTTGAGCCTGGCCGGCGTGGCCCACGCCGCCATCGACACCTACGAGTTCGCCAAGGAAGGTGATCGCGAGCGTTTTCGCGAGCTGACCAAGGAGCTGCGTTGCCCCAAGTGCCAGAACCAGGACATCGCCGACTCCAACGCACCGATCGCCGCCGACCTGCGCAAAGAGATTTTCCGCATGCTCGGTGAGGGCAAGGACAACCAGCAGATCATCGACTTCATGGTCGATCGCTATGGTGATTTCGTCCGCTATAAACCGGCCCTGAACGCCAAGACCGCGCTGCTCTGGTTCGGCCCCGCCGGCCTGCTGCTGGGCGGTGTGGTGATCATCGCGGTGATCGTGCGCCGTCGCCGCGTGCAACGCGCCGAAACGCCGGGCTCGCTTTCTGCCGAGGAGCGCAAGCGCCTCGATCAACTGTTGGATAAAAACCAAGAATGATTGATTTCTGGCTCGCTGCAGGCCTGCTGCTCCTGGTGGCCCTGAGTTTTCTGCTGATCCCCGTTCTGCGTAGCCGTCGCGCCCAGCTCGAAGAGGATCGTACTGCCCTGAACGTGGCGCTCTATCAGGAGCGCGTGGCTGAGCTTCAGGTTCAGCAGCAAGAGGGTGTTCTCGATGCCGCGCAAATGGACGCTGGCCGCGCCGAAGCCGCCCGTGAATTGCTCGCCGACACCGAAGGCGTCGCTGCGCCGCGGGTGACGCGCCTGGGCAAGGTGGCACCATTGCTGGCCGCCATCCTGGTCCCGGTGTTGGGCCTGGGGCTGTACCTGCATTTCGGTGCCAGCGACAAAGTCGAGCTGACCCGGGAATTCGCCCAGGCGCCGCAGTCGATGGAAGAAATGACCCGGCGCCTGGAGCGCGCGGTCGCGGCGCAACCCGATTCCGCCGAAGCGTTGTACTTCCTCGGTCGCACCTACATGACCCAGGATCGTCCGGCTGATGCGGCGAAAGTCTTCGAGCGCACCGTGAACCTCGCCGGGCGCCAACCTGAACTGTTGGGACAATGGGCCCAGGCCCAGTATTTCGCCGATGGCAAGAAGTGGTCGGACAAGGTCCAGGCCCTGACTGACGAAGCACTCAAGGCCGATCCGAAAGAAGTCACCAGCCTTGGCCTGCTGGGCATCGCTGCCTTCGAAGGCCAGCGTTATCAGGAAGCGATCGATTACTGGAATCGCCTGCTGGAGCAACTGCCGCCGGACGACCAGTCCCGTATCGCGCTGCAGGGTGGTATTACCCGCGCCAGCGAGAAACTGGTGGCCAGCGGTGGCAAGGTGGCCCAAGCGCCAGCGGTCAAGCCGGCAGCGCTGCTCAAGGTTCGGGTGGACCTGGCGGCCGACCTGAAGGCCAAGGTCCAGCCGGGCGACAGCGTGTTCATCTTCGCCCGCGCCACCTCGGGCCCTCCCGCGCCACTGGCGGCCAAGCGCCTGACCGTGGCCGATCTGCCGGCCACTGTCGAGTTGGGTGATGGCGATGCAATGATGCCGCAATTGAAACTGTCGAACTTCCCTGAAGTCCAACTGGTTGCACGCATTTCCCGCGCCGGCCAACCGACGGCGGGTGAGTGGATCGGTCGCAGCCAGCCCTTGGCCAGCAGCACCACCGCGCCGCAAGAACTGACCATCGACAGCCCGGATAAATAACAGGAAACGCCACCATGACCGCCATTGCTCGTATCACCCTGCTCAGCGTTGTTTTGGGGCTGAGCGCTTGTGCGGTCCAACGGCCACCTGAAGAGCCGACCCCGCCACGGATCCCGCCGTCGCAGCCCAGCACCAAACCGGCGCCCTCGACGGCGCCAAGCAAGCCGACGGCTCCCGCTAAACCGGCCAAGCCGCTGCCGCGCACCTCGGCGAGCTTTGCGCCGCCACCGGGGGGCAATAGTCATTGGGACCCGAAACTGGGTGTGTACGTGCTCGACGATCAGCCGAACACCTTCTACCGCCAACGCACCTACTACCGTTGGGACAACGGCTGGAGCCGCTCGATCAGCCCGAAAGGGCCGTGGGAGGAGACGGATATTCATGGAGTGCCGGGTGGTTTGGGACGGCAATTCGGGCAGTGATGCAAAAGGCGACCTTCGGGGTCGCCTTTTTTGTGCATGCGGAAAATCGTGGGATCACCGCTCTGATCTGATCGTTCCCACGCTCTGCGTGGGAATGCGTCCTGTGACGCTCCGCGTCACCATTGCGCACGGCTCACGTCATGCGTCGTCAGCGGAACGCGGAGCGTCCCTGGCGGCATTCCCACGCAGAGCGTGGGAACGATCATTCGTGAGCAGGCTCACCCCCATAGGTTCAGCGCTGATCCCTCCCGCTCAACCTTTCACAAAACCTTCATCAAATAGTTATTCCAGCGACTTGTGCGAGTCATAGGGCTGACACGCCCGGTGCCTAAAGTCGGTTGAACTCAAATACGGCCACGGACGGCTGTTCAACCAGACAGAGAAGCCCATGAACGCAGCTATCCATGTCGATCATCTGAACAAGACCTTTGCGCGTAAAACCGCACTGGTCGACCTCGAGCTGACCATCGCGTCCGGTGAGATGGTCGCGCTGATCGGCGCGTCCGGCTCCGGCAAATCCACGTTGCTGCGCCATCTGGCCGGCCTGGCCTGTTGCGATCGCAACAACGGCGGTAGCGTCAAGGTGCTGGGGCGCGAAGTGCAGGCCAGCGGCCGGCTCAATGGCAAGGTGCGGCGCTTGCGTGCCGACATCGGCTACATCTTCCAGCAGTTCAACCTGGTCAATCGCCTGAGCGTGCTCGACAACGTGCTGCTCGGTTGCCTGGGGCGCATGCCGCGCTGGCGGGGCAATTTGTGCCTGTTCAACGCCGAGGAAAAACAGTTCGCCCTGGAGTCCCTGGACCGTGTTGGCCTGGCCGATCTGGCGGGGCAACGGGCCTCGACCCTGTCCGGTGGTCAGCAGCAGCGCGTGGCGATTGCCCGGGCGCTGACCCAGCGTGCCGAGGTGATCCTGGCGGATGAGCCGATCGCTTCCCTGGACCCGGAGTCCGCACGCAAGGTCATGGAGATCCTCGCCGATATCAATCGCCGCGACGGCAAGACGGTGGTGGTGACCCTGCATCAAGTGGATTACGCCACCCGTTATTGCCCGCGTGCCGTAGCGCTCAAGGGCGGACGCATTCATTTCGATGGCCGTGCCAGCGAGCTGAGCAGCCAGTTCCTCAACGATTTGTACGGTGCCGACATCGACACCAGCCTGATGTGTTCCGACCAGCTTCGCCCAGCTGAAGCCGCGCCCCGGCTGGTGTTGGCGCGCGCGTGAATCCTCTTTTTCCCAACCGTTCACCCTCAGGAAACCTTTCCATGTTGAACCGTATCGGTCGCGTTTTTGCTGGTGCAGCACTGCTCGCCGGCTGTGTGCTGGGCACCGCCCAGGCTGAAGAAAAAGCCATCAACTTCGGCATCATGTCCACCGAGTCCTCGCAGAACCTCAAGAGCATCTGGCAGCCGTTCCTGGATGACATGCAGAAGAAGACCGGCCTGAAGATCAACGCCACGTTCGCCTCGGACTATGCCGGGTTGATCCAGGGCATGCGCTTCAACAAGGTCGACGTCGCCTGGCTGGGCAACAAGGCTGCCATCGAGGCGGTGGACCGCTCCAATGGCGAGATCTTCGCCCAGACCGCCGCTGCCAGTGGTGCAGCCGGTTACTGGAGCCTGCTGATCGCGCGCAAGGACAGCCCGATCAATTCTGTCGATGACATGCTCAAGAACGCCAAGACCCTGACCTTCGGCAACGGTGATCCGAACTCCACCTCGGGCTACCTGGTGCCGGGCTACTACGTGTTCGCCAAGAACAACGTCGATGCCGCCACCGCGTTCAAACGCACCCTCAACTCCAGCCATGAGGTCAATGCCTTGAGCGTGGCCAAGGGGCAACTGGACGTGGCGACCTTCAACACCGAAAGCTGGGATCGCCTGGAAGTCACCCAGCCGGACAAGGCTGCACTGCTCAAGGTGATCTGGAAGTCGCCGCTGATTCCCGCCGACCCGCTGGTGTGGAGCAAGGCGCTGAGCGACATCGAGAAGGCCAAGATCCGCGATTTCATCTTCAGCTACGGCGATACCGATGCCGAGAAAGCCGTGCTTGCGGGTATGCAGCTGGGCAAGTTCCTCAAGTCCAGCGACGACCAACTGTTGCCGATCCGTCAGCTGGAGCTGTTCAAGCAGCGCAGCACGATCAGTGCTGACAGCAAGCTTGAGGCTGGCGAAAAAGCCAAAAAACTGGCCGAGATCGACGCCGAGCTGGCCAAGCTGCAAGAGCGCATCACCTCGCTTGAAAAGAGCGACAAAAAGACCGCCGCCACCGCCGGTTGATTCACCGCAGGACAACTGTGGGAGCGAGCCTGCTCGCGATGACGGCGGCACATGCGCCATCGATGTCGACTGGCATACCGCCATCGCGAGCAGGCTCACTCCTACAGGTTTTGCACCAGGCAATTTCTGATGTGTCGCGCCTTTTTTAGAGAACCCTTATGACCACTCTGCACGCTGAAGCTGTCGACAAGCGTACCTGGCCTCAATACGCCGGTTGGGGCCTGTTCCTGGTCCTGCTGGCCTGGGCCTGGCATGGCGCCGAAATGAATCCGATGGCGCTGTACCGCGACTCGGGAAACATGGCGACGTTCGCCGCGGATTTCTTCCCGCCGGACTTCCATGAATGGCGCTCGTACCTCAAGGAAATGATCGTCACCGTACAAATCGCCCTGTGGGGCACGGTGCTGGCGATTGTCTGCTCAGTCCCGCTGGGCATTCTCTGCTCGGAAAACATCACCCCCTGGTGGATACACCAACCGTTGCGCCGGGTGATGGACGCCTTCCGTTCGATCAACGAAATGGTGTTCGCCATGTTGTTCGTGGTGGCGGTCGGCCTGGGCCCGTTTGCCGGTGTCCTGGCGTTGTGGATCAGCACCACTGGCGTACTCGCCAAGCTGTTCGCCGAAGCGGTCGAGGCGATTGACCCAGGCCCGGTCGAAGGCGTACGCGCCACCGGTGCCAGCGCCCTTCAAGAAGTGATCTACGGCGTGATCCCGCAAGTGATGCCGCTGTGGGTTTCCTACGCGCTGTACCGCTTCGAGGCCAACGTGCGCTCGGCGACGGTGGTGGGGATGGTCGGTGCCGGCGGGATCGGCGTGATCCTGTGGGAGAACATCCGCGCCTTCCAGTTCGTTCAAACCTGCGCCGTCCTGCTGGTGATCATCGTCGTCGTCAGCCTGATCGACATCCTGTCGCAACGCCTGCGCAAGCAGTTCATCTGATTTTCGGAGGGGTGCCCCCGGGCGCTTTTTTTAAAGTATGCAGTTGTCTAGACAAGATGAGCCGGTGTACCGCGAATTGGCCGACATCCTGCGTCGGGAACTGGCGGACTACCGCGCCGGGGATTTCCTGCCGGCGGAAGTGCAGTTGGCAGAACGCTTCGGGGTCAATCGCCATACCTTGCGCCGGGCCATCGATGAGCTGGTGTTCGAAGGCAGCCTGCTGCGGCGCCAGGGCAAGGGCACCCAAGTACTGGAGCGGCCACTGATTTATTCGATGACCGCCGACAGTGCCTACAGCCAGTCGTTGTCGGCCCAGGGCCTGGGCGTCGAGGCGGTGTTGCTCAAGCGCCGCTACTGCTTCGCCAGTCGTGAAGAAGCGCAGCACCTCGGAATTGCCGAGATGGCACCGATGATCGAACTGCAGACCCTGCGCAAGCTCGACGGTCAGCCCGTCAGCCTGATTCGTCATCGCTATTGCGCCAGTCATGCGCCGTTGTTGGCGGACTACACCGGTGGGTCTTTGCGCCAGTACCTGAGCGAACGCGACCTGCCGCTGACCCGCACCCAGAGCCTGATCGGCGCCCGTTTGCCCAACCGCGAAGAAGCCGCGTTGCTGATGATGCCCCGGCATTTGCCGGCGCTGAGCGTGTTTACCCTTTCCCGCGATCGCGATGGCCGTGCGGTGGAGCTGGCCCAGTCCACCAGCCGCTCGGATCGCTTCCAGTACCAGGTCGTCACCTGATGGAGAACGCCATGCACAACCCTGTACCCCACACCGAGCGGCAGCACTGGATCGGTGTGCTGGCCCGTGCCCGTCGCGATGAATTGCAGCCCCATGAAGCCGCACTGCGCGACATCGAGTACCAACTGATCCGCGCCCCGGAAATCGGCATGACCCTGGTCCGTGGCCGCATGGGTGGCAACGGCGCGCCGTTCAACGTCGGCGAAATGAGCGTCACCCGTTGCGTGGTGCGCCTGGCCGATGGTCGCACCGGCTACAGCTACCTGGCGGGCCGCGACAAGGTCCACGCCGAACTGGCCGCGCTCGCCGATGCGCATTTGCAGGGCACACAGCAGCGCCATTGGCTCGATCAAGTGATCACGCCGCTGGCCAAAGCCCAGGCCGAACGCCGGGCCCGGAAAGAGGCGGAGACCGCCGCCACCAAAGTCGAATTCTTCACCCTGGTGCGAGGAGAAAACTGATGAGCGCACAGCTATTGCAACCGGCGTTCGCCGACCCGGTACTGGATGCCCAGCGCGGGTTTCGCGCGGCGCTCAAGGCACTCGCCGGTCCCGGTTTGATCCAGACCCTGCAGGCCACGCCGAGCCTCGAAGGCCTTATGCCTGCGACCTACGCACTGTGCCTTTCGTTGCTGGATGTCGACACGCCGCTGTGGTTGGCGCCGACGTTCGACACGCCATTGATCCGCACCAACCTGGCGTTCCACTGCGGCTGCCCAATGACCGCCAATCGTGAAGACGCGCGGTTTGCCTTGCTCGCCGCCGACGACCTGCTCGACCTGAGCGGTTTCGACCATGGCAACGACCGCTATCCCGATCAGTCCTGCACCTTGCTGGTCCAGCTGCAAAGTCTCGACGGCGGGGCAGGCCTGGCCTGGCGCGGGCCGGGGATCGAAACCGCAAACGACGTTGCGCTGCCAGTGGCCGATGGCTTTTGGCACGAACGTCAACGACGCAACGAATTCCCCCGCGGGCTCGACCTGTTTTTTGCCGCCGGCCATGACCTGATCGGCTTGCCGCGCAGTACCCGCATCACAGAGGAGCGTGCCTGATGTACGTAGCCGTCAAGGGTGGCGAACAGGCCATCGACAATGCCCATCGCCTGCTGGCGAAAAAGCGCCGGGGCGATACCTCGGTCACTGAGCTGAGTGTCGAGCAGATCCGCCAGCAACTGCCGCTGGCGGTAGCGCGGGTAATGAGTGAAGGCTCGCTGTACGACGAAGAACTCGCCGCGCTGGCGATCAAGCAGGCGGCGGGGGATCTGGTGGAGGCGATCTTCCTGTTGCGTGCCTACCGCACCACGTTGCCGCGCTTCAGCCCGAGCCTGCCGATCGACACCTCGAACATGCAACTGAGCCGTCGTCTGTCCGCCACATTCAAGGACGTACCCGGTGGCCAGCTGTTGGGACCGACATTCGACTACACCCATCGCCTGCTCGACTTCGCGCTGCTTGCCGAAGGCGAATATCCGGGGCCGCAAACCACGCCGAACGCCAGCCTGGAGGCCTGCCCGCGCGTGCTCGGCCTGCTGGCCAAGGAAGGCCTGATCAAGAACGAATCGGACAACGGCGACAACGTCGCCGACATCACCCGCGATCCGCTGGAACTGCCCGCCAGCCGCGCCGAACGCTTGCAGGCCCTGGCCCGTGGCGACGAAGGTTTCCTGCTGGCGCTGGGCTATTCGACCCAGCGTGGCTACGGGCGCAACCACCCGTTCGCCGGGGAAATCCGCATCGGTGAAGTCGAGGTGTGGATCGACCCTGAAGAACTGGGGTTCCCGATCAACCTGGGCAGCATCGAAGTCACCGAGTGCGAGATGGTCAACCAGTTCGTCGGCTCGGCCACCGAGCTTGCACAGTTCACCCGTGGCTATGGCCTGGCCTTCGGGCATGCCGAGCGCAAGGCCATGGGCATGGCGCTGGTCGACCGGGCATTGCGCGCCGACGAGTACAACGAAGAGATCGTGTCCCCGGCGCAGCAGGAAGAATTCGTGCTGATGCACTGCGACAACGTCGAGGCCGCCGGCTTCGTTTCCCACCTCAAACTGCCTCACTACGTCGACTTCCAGGCCGAACTGGAACTGATCCGCAAATTGCGCAAGCCTGCCGAGGGGCAAAGCCATGAATGACATGACCCAAGCGCCGGTCCGCGACGCGGCGTACAACTTTGCCTACCTCGATGAGCAGACCAAGCGCATGATCCGCCGCGCCTTGTTCAAGGCCGTGGCGATCCCCGGTTACCAGGTGCCGTTCGGTGGCCGCGAGATGCCGTTGCCTTACGGCTGGGGCACTGGCGGCATGCAGTTGACCGCCGCGATTCTCGGCGACGATGACGTGCTCAAGGTCATTGACCAGGGCGCCGACGACACCACCAACGCCGTGTCGATCCGTCGTTTTTTTGCCCGTACCGCTGGCGTCGCCACCACCGAAAGCACGCCGCAGGCGACGGTGATCCAGACCCGTCACCGCATCCCGGAAACGCCGCTGCACGCCGATCAGATCATGGTCTACCAGGTGCCGATTCCGGAGCCGTTGCGTTTTATCGAACCGTCGGAAACCGAGACCCGGACCATGCACGCCCTCAACGATTACGGGGTCATGCACGTCAAGCTCTACGAAGATATCGCCACCTTCGGCCATATCGCCACCGCCTACGCCTACCCGGTGATGGTCGACGAGCGCTACGTGATGGATCCGTCGCCGATCCCCAAATTCGACAATCCGAAACTCGACATGAGCCCGGCGCTGATGCTGTTCGGTGCTGGCCGCGAGAAGCGCCTGTACGCAGTGCCGCCGTATACCCGGGTCACCAGTCTCGACTTCGAGGACCACCCCTTCGAAGCGCAGAAGTGGGACGAGTGCTGCGCCATTTGCGGCAGCTGTGATTCGTTCCTCGACGAGCTGATCCTCGACGACGCCGGCACCCAGAGCTTCGTCTGTTCCGACACTTATTACTGCGCCCAGCGCGTCAGCCAGCAGGAGCAGGGCCAATGAACCAGGCGCTGAAAAACGGACTGTCCGTATCCACCGCCGAGCCGCTGCTGCGAGTGCGCGAGCTGTCGCTGTTGTACGGGCCCGAGAAGGGCTGCCAGGACGTCAGCTTCGATCTGTACCCCGGTGAAGTGCTGGGCATTGTTGGCGAATCCGGCTCGGGCAAGTCGACGTTGCTCTCGTTGCTCAGCGGACGCCTGCCACCCCTGCGCGGCAACATCGGGTATCGCGACCAACAGGGCCAATGGCTGGACCTCTACAGCGCCAGCGAAGCCGAGCGCCGCACCTTGCTGCGCACCGAATGGGGCTTCGTCGAACAGAATCCGCGGGACGGCTTGCGCATGGGCGTGTCCGCCGGGGCCAACATCGGCGAACGGCTGATGGCCCAGGGCGTGCGCAATTACCAGCAACTGCGTGGCGCCGGGCTGGACTGGCTGAGTCAGGTGGAAATCGACCCGCAGCGCATCGATGACTTGCCCCGGACCTTTTCCGGCGGCATGCAGCAGCGCCTGCAGATCGCCCGCAACCTGGTGTCGAGCCCGCGCCTGGTGTTCATGGACGAACCGACCGGTGGCCTCGACGTGTCGGTGCAGGCGCGCTTGCTCGACTTGCTGCGCGGGCTGGTGCGTGAGCTGGACCTGGCGGTGGTGATCGTCACCCACGACCTGGCGGTGGCGCGGCTGCTGGCCGATCGCTTGATGGTGATGCGCCGCTCGCGGGTGGTGGAAACCGGGCTGACCGATCAGATCCTCGACGATCCGCAGCACCCTTACTCTCAACTGCTGGTGTCTTCGGTGTTGCAGCCATGATGAATACCTTGATCGAGGTCCGTGACCTCTCGAAAACCTTCACCCTGCATCAGCAGAACGGCGTAGTCCTCAACGTCTTGCGCGGGGTCGATTTCAGTGTGGCGGGCGGTGAATGCCTGGTGCTGCACGGCCAGTCCGGCGCCGGCAAGAGCACCTTGCTGCGTACCTTGTACGGTAACTATCTGCCAGCGGGCGGCAGCATCCGCGTGCAGCACGACGGGCAGTGGCTGGAGCTGGTGGGCGCCGAGCCCCGGGACATTCTGCAGGTTCGCCAACGTACCCTGGGTTATGTCAGCCAGTTCCTGCGGGTGATCCCGCGAGTCGCCTGCCTGGACGTGGTGATGGAGCCGGCCCTGGCCCGTGGCTGGTCGAGACACCTGGCGCAATCCCGTGCCGAGCTGCTGCTCAGCCGCCTGAATATTCCACAACGCCTGTGGCAACTGGCGCCCGGCACCTTTTCCGGGGGCGAGCAGCAGCGGGTCAACATCGCCCGCGGTTTCATGGTGGCGTGGCCGGTGATGCTGCTCGACGAGCCGACGGCTTCCCTCGACGACAGCAATCGTCAAGTGGTGCTGCAACTGATCAATGAAGCCAAGGAAGCCGGTGCCGCGTTGATCGGCATCTTCCACGACCACGTCGCCCGCAAGGCGGTCGCCGATCGCCATCTCGACATGACGCCAGCCGCTGTGACCGAAAAGGAATGCGCCGATGCCCGTTGAACAGATCCTCAGCAATGCCCAACTGGTCACCGCTGACCGCGTGTTCTACGGCACCGTGGTGCTGCGCGACGGTTTGATCGCCGATGTCGGCGAAGGTCCGAGCCGTTTGCCCCAGGCCCAGGACCTCAACGGCGATTACCTTCTGCCCGGCCTGGTGGAGCTGCACACCGACAACCTGGAACGCCACATGACCCCGCGCCCGGGGGTGGACTGGCCGTCCGTCCCGGCGGTGCTCAGCCACGATGCACAGATCATCGCAGCCGGCATCACCATGGTGTTCGACGCGGTGTCCATCGGCGACGTGAACCCCAAAGGCAATCGCATGCAGAAGTTGCCGGCGATGCTGGAAGCGATCACCAGCGCCGCGGGCGCCGGGTTGACCCGCGCCGAACACCGTTTGCACTTGCGCTGCGAGTTGTGCCACCCGGACACCCTGAGCGTGTTCCGCGACCTGGTGGAAAACCCGCTGGTGCAACTGGTGTCGGTGATGGACCACTCGCCGGGTCAGCGCCAGTTCGTGCTGGAATCCAAGTACCGTGAGTACTACATGGGCAAGTACCACCTGACCACGACGCAGATGGATGAATTCATCGCCTTGCAAATGGCCAACTCCCGCAGCTACAGCGACCGTTATCGCGCCGCGATTGTCGAACACTGCCTGGCCCGCGGGTTATCGGTGGCCAGCCATGATGACGCGACCCTGGCCCACGTCGAAGAGTCGGCGCGTTATGGCATGACCATCGCCGAGTTCCCGACCACCGTCGAGGCGGCGCGCGGATGCCGGGAGCGGGGCATGAAAGTGTTGATGGGCGCACCGAACATCGTGCGCGGTGGATCGCACTCGGGTAACGTGGCCGCCGCCGATCTGGCCGCCGAAGGGCTGCTGGACATTCTGTCCAGCGATTACTACCCGGCGAGCCTGCTGCAATCGGCGTTCGCGTTGGCGGCGCAGAGTGATCGGATCGGGTTGGCCGAAGCGGTGCGCATGGTCAGCCTGAACCCGGCGCGAGCCGCCGGGCTCAATGATCGCGGCGAGATTGCAGCGGGCTTGCGCGCCGACCTGGTGCAAGCGCGCAGCCAGGAGGGTTTACCGGTGGTCCAGCAAGTATGGCGACAAGCGAAGAGGGTGTTTTGATGGCAGGCAGGTTGATCTATCTCATCGGGCCTTCGGGTTCGGGCAAGGACAGCCTGCTCGATGCCGCGCGCGAGCGGTTGGCCGAGCGCGGCTGCCGTATCGTGCGACGGGTCATCACCCGTTCGGCGGAAGCTGTGGGCGAGGCGGCGCTGGGCGTCAGCCCGCAGCAGTTCACCGAGATGCAGGCCCAGGGCGCCTTTGCCCTGAGCTGGCACGCCAATGGCTTGTACTACGGCATCCCGCGGGAAATCGACGACTGGCTGGCTGCCGGCCAGGATGTGCTGGTCAACGGCTCGCGGGGGCATCTGCAGAACACTCGCGAACGTTATCCGCAGGTGTTGGCGGTGTTGCTGACCGTGGACCAGGCGGTGTTGCGCCAGCGCTTGCTGGCGCGTGGGCGTGAGTCCGTGACCGAGATCGATCAGCGCCTGGCGCGCAATGCCCGTTTCAACGAGCACCTGCTGGCCGATGATCCGACAGTGCATGTGCTCGACAACTCCGGGCCGCTGGAGCACACCGTCGATCGACTGTTGGCCTGCCTCGACGAGCCCGCCCAATGCGCCTGACCTTGTTGGGCACCGGCGATGCCCGGCAGGTCCCGGTGTATGGCTGCGAATGCCTGGCCTGCGCCCGGGCGCGTATCGACGGGCAATTGCAACGTCGCCCGTGCTGCGCGCTGATCGAATGCGGCGATCAGCGCTGGTTGATCGACAGCGGCCTGCCAGACCTCACCGAACGCTTCCCGCCGCGCAGCTTCAACGGCATTTTCCAGACCCACTACCACGCCGATCATGCCCAGGGTTTACTGCATCTGCGCTGGGGGCAGGGTTTGGTGATTCCGGTTCACGGCCCGATCGACCCGCAAGGCCTGGCCGACCTCTACAAGCACCCGGGCATTCTCGACTTCAGCCAGCCATTCGAGGCTTTTGAAACCCGCGCCTTCGGCACGCTGAGCGTTACCGCGTTGCCCTTGTTGCATTCAAAACCGACCCTCGGTTACCTGCTGGAGGGCGAAGGCCGCCGGATCGCCTACCTGACCGATACCGTGGGCCTGCCGCCGCAAACAATGAGTTGGCTGCAACGCCAGTCACTGGATTTACTGGTGCTCGATTGCTCGATGCCCCCACAACCCCAGGCGCCGCGTAACCACAACGACCTGAACCTGGCGTTGCAGTGCGTTGACGAGTTGCGACCCTCGTCGACGGTGTTGACGCATGTCGGGCATACGCTGGATGCGTGGCTGATCGAGCATCGCCACGATTTGCCGGGCAATGTCAGTGTGGGCTTTGACGGGTGTGTGCTGTAGCGGCGGGTGCAATTGCCTTCAAAGCATCGCTCGGTACCTGTTCAGTCCTTTCACCGTCCGAACCAACCCTTGGCGCAACAGAAGGTCGAGATAGGTGCTGACATCCATCGGAGGTGTTTTCAACTGCTTGCGTTGCCGTTCGGCCGCTGAGATCACTGCCGCGGGATCCAGGTCAAAAAGATTATCAACGAACTCATCTGGATGTTGAGCCTCGATACCGTATGGAGCCAGTGCTGCACAGGGAAAGTCTTTCCGATTGAAAGTCACGATGACACTGGCATTGCAGCGAATCGCGGCTGCGAGCACATGCCTATCATCGATATCGGGCAGAGTCAGCCCTTCGATCAGCGCCTCATAACAGGTGACACAAGCGTCAGGTATGGCCTGATCCATCAACTCGGATGTGCGATCCAGTTGGCTTGCGGTCAGGTCCGGACGGTTTCTCAGCAGATTGCGTTTCCATTCGTCATGTATCTCCATTGACCATCGCGCTCTGAAACGGCCGCAGAGTGCGAGCCACATCAGAAAGTCTCTCAAGGGCGCGGGATAAAGCACACAAGCGTCATATACAGCGGTAAAAGAGGAGTGCCTCACTCGTATCCTGTCCTTAACGCTTGTGCCTGCTCGGCGAGGAGCATCATTGCTTGTTCGCTGGCTGCATCGCGCCGTTTTTTATAGTCCATCAGATCGGCAAAGCGCACACGTCGGTGCTTGCCGGTTTTGTGGTAGGACAATTCGCCGGATTCGAGCAGTTTGATCAGGTGCGGACGTGAGACGTTGAGCAGGTCTGCTGCTTCCTGCGTGGTTAGCTCGGCGTGAACCGGAACCACCATGACGGCGTTGCCCGCAGCGAGTGCTGCCAGGATGTCGACCAATAGTCGGAGTGCCGAGGTCGGAAGTTCGACGGTATGTGCCTCGTTCTGCTCGTCGAAAATCTGGATGGGTTGGGTTTCCAGTTGAGTGGCGACATAGGCGGCCAAGGCACGTTGCCCTTCGATTGCTGCCTTAACTTCTCGCTCAACGGGCAGGTTGATTGACGGATGAATGACTGTCGACATGACGGTTTTCCATATCTTGATAATCGATGTTGGCAGATTATTCGAAATAATCGAAAATCGCAATAAACGAAACGGACAAAATTCCCTCCTCGTTTCTCAGCTACCCTGCGACCAACTGCATAACACGCTGGCATGAGGCCTTCTTTCATCACACCCCGCAATACAACCGAACGTCGCACTTGCGGTTTTTGTGCTTGAGTAAAGATAACTCTAGAGTTATTTTTGTTTAGACCAAAGCAAGGAGGCTGGTGGTGCAGAGCAGGCTATTGATCAAGGAACTGATGGAGGCGGGTTGGGCCCTGGACCGGGTCACTGGCAGTCATCACATCTTCACCCACCGTTACAACCCGTACACCATTCCCGTTCCCCATCCGAAAAAGGATTTGCCGGTCGGAACGGTCAAGAGCATCAGGAGGCGAGCCGGGCTGTACTGCCCGCCAGCCAGTTACGCAGGAGATCCATAATGCAATATCCAATCTGTATCGAATGGGGCGATGAGAACACCGCCATCGGTATCCAGATCCCCGATATCCCAGGTGCGGTAACCGCCGGGGACAGCTTTGAAGAGGCCTACAACGCAGCCGTCGAAATCGCCCACATCATGTTGCAGGAGTTGGCGGCGGACGGAGAGCCGATTCCGATGCCGACTTCGGCTTCGGTGCATCGCAGTAATCCCGAGTTCGCCGACATGGGCTGGGGCATGCTGGAGCTGGACATCTCGCCGTACCTGGGCAAGACCGAGAAGGTCAACGTGACGTTGCCTGGTTATGTGATCCAGCGCATTGACCGCTATGTGCGCGAGCACAATGTCAAAAGCCGGTCGTCGTTCCTGGCGGATGCGGCGATGGAGAAACTGGTGCGCAATTGAGGGGGACTCGCAACGTAGACCTGGCGGGCAATCCGACTCGCCCGCCAGGTGCTTGAGTCTTTACGCCGTCGCCAACGAAGGCTTCTGCGAAACACTCAGGAACCGCAACAACGCCAACAGTGGGAACGCGCTGCCGACCACCACGATCCACAACCAGCCGCCGTGTTCGTACACCGCACTGGCCACGGATGAGCCAAATGCGCCGCCGATGAAGATGCTGGTCATGTACAACGCATTCAGGCGGCTGCGGCTTTTGGCGTCCAGGGCGTAGACCGCGCGTTGGCCGAGGACCATGTTCATTTGCACACAGAAGTCCAGGAGCACGCCGGTCACGGCCAGGCCGATCACGCTGTAGGCCGGATGGATGAAGGCGGGCAGGAAGCTCAGGCTGGCGCCCAGCAGGGCCAGCAGTGAAGCGATGCGGGTGTGACCGGCGTCGGCCAGGCGTCCGGCGATAGGCGCGGCGATGGCGCCGATAGCGCCGACCAGGGCGAAAATCGCGATCTGGCTTTGCGACAGGCCATGATTGCGCGCCAGTTCCAGCGGCACGGCGGTCCAGAACAGGCTGAACGTGGCGAACATGCACCCTTGGTAGAACGCCCGCTGGCGCAATACCGGTTGTTGGCGCAGCAGCGTCCAGAGCGAGCCCAGCAATTGGCCGTAGGAGGCGCTGTGGTCAGGCTGGCGCTTGGGGATGGTCACCGCCAGCACGATGCTGATCGCCGCCATCAATAGTGCGGCAATCACAAACATCGCCCGCCAACCGAAATGATCCGCCACCACGCTGGACACCGGTCGCGCCAGCAAGATCCCCAGCAACAAACCGCCCATGATCCCGCCGACCACGCGGCCACGAGATTCTTCCGGCGCCAGGTGCGCGGCCAGCGGAATCAGGATCTGCACCGACACCGAGCTGAAGCCCACCAGCAGCGAAATCAGCAGGAACACGTTCGGCTGATCGGTAAACGCCGCGCCCAGCAGGCTGGCAATGGCCACCAGGGTGGTGATGATCATCAGCCGGCGGTTTTCCAGCAGATCACCCAGGGGCACGAGGAAAAACAGGCCCAGGGCATAGCCGATCTGGGTGAGCGACACGATCAGGCTGGCCATGGTGCTGGTCAGGCCGATGTCCGGTGCGATCAGGCCAATGATTGGCTGCGCATAGTAGATGTTGGCGACGATCGCACCACAGCAGAAGGCGAACAGCAGCACCATGCCTCGGGTCATTGTCGCGGTGCCATGGGGCAGCTGGGTCGCTGGGTTCATAACGTGTCTCGATGGAAATAAGGGAATGCGCGCAGGCTAAAGGGCTGAATGAGGCAGCGGAAGGTAATTGGAGTGATAGTAATCATTTCGTTGCGCAATGTGACACCGCCGATGCAAGCAACACCGGCTATCCGAAGAACGGCCCGTTTTACCGTGACAGCTAAAATCTACAGGGGGATCACTTCAACGTGTCCTTACAAAGCGGGAGTATCACGATGAAAATCGTATCTTCGCTGGCGTTGGTGGTAGCGGTTGGGTCGATCTTCGGGTGCTCGACAGTGCCTGATCGTCAGGTCACCAACGTTCCCATGAACGCTACTTCCATCAACGCCGGAAATATCGCCCGGCCAATCATGATGCCCGATGGGCAAACAACAGTGTTCTGGTTTGCTGTCAGTGGAGAATCCATGGGTAGCGCATTACCAGGTCGTTTGCAGGCCTACATCTACCCGGGAAGCTGTGGAAGCCTGGGTGCCAAACCCACCTATGACATGAATGACGGCCCGAATGCGCGGTTCTATTCGCAAGCCTCCATGCAATATTTCTGGAAAAGCGCACCCGTACCGGTCGAGACACTTCGAGCGGGGGGCTATGCGCTGGTAGTGCGTGAAAGCCCGGCCGATGGTCACCAGGCTATCTTTTGCGGCAATCTGAGCTGAAACACCCACGGAACACTGTAGGAGCGAGCCTACTCGCGATGGACGTCAACGATGACGCGGGCTGTCTGAATGCCCTCGTTGTCCCGGCTTCCATCGCGAGCAGGCTCGCTCCTACAGGTGGTGGTTACTGGGCGTAAATCTGATCGAAAATCCCGCCATCATTGAAGTGGGTTTTCTGCACGGTGCGCCAGTCACCAAAGGTTTTCTCCACCGACAGGAAGTCCACTTTCGGGAAGCGGTCGGTGTACTTGGCCAGCACGGCCGGGTCACGCGGACGCAGGTAGTTGGCGGCGGCGATTTCCTGGCCTTGCGGCGACCACAGGTACTTCAGGTATTCCTCGGCGGCGGCGCGGGTGCCTTTCTTGTCGACGGTCTTGTCGACCACCGACACCGGTGGCTCGGCTTCGGCGGAGACGCTTGGGTAGATGACTTCGAACTGATCGCGACCAAACTCGCGGGCGATCATCTCCGCTTCGTTCTCGAAGGTCACCAGCACGTCGCCGATCTGGTTGGTCATGAAGGTCGTCGTCGCGGCGCGGCCACCGGTATCGAGCACCGGAGCCTGCTTGAACAGCTTGCCGACGAACTCCTTGGCCTTGTTTTCGTCGCCGCCATTTTTCAGCACGTAGCCCCAGGCCGAGAGATAGGTGTAGCGGCCGTTACCTGAAGTCTTCGGGTTTGGCACGATGACCTGCACACCGTCCTTGAGCAGGTCCGGCCAGTCTTTCAGGGCTTTGGGGTTGCCTTTGCGCACGATGAACACGGTGGCCGAGGTGAACGGCGCGCTGTTGTTCGGCAGGCGGGTGACCCAGTTGTCCGGGACCAGTTTGCCGTTATCGGCCAGGGCGTTGATGTCGGTGGCCATGTTCATGGTGATCACGTCAGCGGGCAGGCCATCGATGACCGAACGTGCCTGTTTGCTGGAGCCACCGAAGGACATCTGCAGGGTGATGTTTTCGTTGTGTTCCGCTTGCCAGTGTTTCTGGAACGCAGTGTTGTAGTCCTTGTAGAAATCACGCATCACGTCGTAGGAAACGTTGAGCAGGGTCGGTGCGGCCTGGGCCACGCTGGCCAGTGCCAGGCCAGCGGCCAGAAGTGAGGCGCCAAAGAGTTTTTTCACTGCGAATTCCTTGTTCGAGAAGATGTTTTTGTAAACAACGAGGCAATTTGCCAGCGACTATAGCCGGGCTCGCATAGTCGTTTAAAGATTAAAAAGCTCTGTGCTTATTCTATTTTCTTGAACAATGCGTTGCCGCAGCGAGAGCAGAACGCGGCGCCGTGTTCGTGGTTGTTCTTCTTGCACACCGGGCAATCATGTTGCAGCTGTTCGCCACGCATCGCGTTGGCCAGTTCGGCGGTGAAAATACCGGTGGGCACGGCGATGATCGAATAACCGGTGATCATGACCAGCGAGGAAATCACCTGGCCCAATGGCGTTTTTGGCACGATGTCGCCAAAACCCACGGTAGTCAGGGTCACGATGGCCCAGTAGATGCCTTTGGGAATGCTGGTAAAGCCGTGCTCCGGTCCTTCGATCACGTACATCAGCGTGCCGAACACCGTCACCAGGGTGCAGACGCTGACCAGGAACACCACGATCTTCTGCTTGCTGCCGCGCAGCGCAGACATCAGGTAGTTGGCTTGCTTCAGGTAAGGGCTGAGCTTGAGCACGCGGAAAATCCGCAGCATCCGGATGATCCGGATAATCAACAGGTACTGCGCATCGGCGTAATACAACGCCAGTATGCCGGGCACGATCGCCAGCAAATCCACCAGCCCATAGAAGCTGAAGGCGTAGCGCAGGGGCTTGGGCGAACAGTACAGGCGCAGGCCATATTCGATGGCGAAGATGACGGTGAAGCCCCACTCGATATACGCCAGCACGTCGGCGTAGTTACGGTGAACGGTATCGATGCTGTCGAGCATCACGATCACCAGGCTGGCGAGGATGATCAACAGCAAAATGCCGTCGAAGCGCCGACCCGCCTTGGTGTCGCTCTGGAAAATCATGACGTAGAGGTCTTCACGCCAGTGTTTGCTGCTGTCCATGGATAACGCCTGACTCAATGATCAGCGCAGCCTAGGTTGATTCTCCCCGGGAGCGCAAGGCGCAGTGGCGCCCGTCGCTTTGCCGAACACTTGAGCGGCCGTACGGATCAGCCAGCAGGCGAGGATGAACGGCGCAGTCAGCGTGGGCAGCCCAATCGCGGCAAACATTGGCGTCAGCAGCAGCGCAAAGGCAATGCCGGCCAGTGGCAGCCAGCGTTGCTGGCGCTGCGCGCTGAAGGCGAGGGCGGCGAGCACGGCGTTATAGCCACCCAGGCCCAGCAGTGCGGTGTAGAAGTCGTGGTGCAGCAGGCTCCAACCCATGCCCGCGACGGACGCCAGCAACGCCCAGCAGAAGGCGCGACGGTCGGCGATCAGCAAGCCGGCGGCAATCATTGCACCAGCCAGCGGATGACCGAGGAACATCACCTGGCCGAGGCCTTTGAGGGGGGCGGCGAGCATGTTCAGCGTGCTGACTTCGATCAGATGCGCCTCGGTCGAGGGCGTGGCGAAGCACAGCAGCACCCAGCTGAGCACCACGAAAGGCGCGGTATAGGCGGGCAGGTATTGGCTGAAACGGGCGCGTTTGAGCCACTGTTGCGTGAGCATGGCGCTCAGGCCGCCAGCGGCGAGGATCAGCAGCGGCGACATCGCTGACCATGGGAAATACAGGCTGACCAGCAAGCCCAGCAAGACGCCGTTGTAACTGTAGAGCCCGGCTTGGCGATCGGCCTTGGCGTAGCCGCGACGTTGCGCGGTGAGCAACCCGGCGACGCCGCCAAGCAGCGCACCGCCGAGCAAGGCTGGCGCGGTAAACAGGATGGCGAGCAGGCACAGCAGGCCAAACAGCGGATGACGCTGGAGGAAGATTTGACTGAAGCCGTTGAGCAAGGCCTCGGCCCAGTCGGGGCAGTGGGTGTTGAAGTGATTGGCAGGCATTTTTTCAGTGTGTCAAAGGGGGCCGAGTCGCCTGCTTCGCTGGCAAGCCAGCTCCTACAGGGGCAGCGCATTCCTGTAGGAGCTGGCTTGCCAGCGAAGAGGCCGGTGTGCGTTCTAGATCAACGTCTCGATACGCAAAGAGTTAGTCGACCCCGGCTGCCCAAACGGCACACCCGCAGTGATCAATAACGTATCGCCACGCTGCGCCATGCCCTGGGCCTGGGCAATTTCCAGCGCCGTAGAGCACACTTCGTCCACCTGGCGCAGGCGATCGTTGACCACCGAGTGCACACCCCAGGCCACGGTCAGGCGACGAGCGGTTTGCCGGTTCGGCGTCAGGTTGAGGATCGGCACCGTCGGCCGCTCCCGCGCCGCGCGCAAACTCGAGGTGCCGGACTCGCTGTAGTTCACCAATACCGCCACCGGCAACACATTACTGATGCGGCGAATCGCGCAGCTGATCGCATCGGAAACAGTCGCTTCGGCTTTCGGCCGGCTGACGTCCAGTTGGTTCTGATAGTCCGGGCCATTTTCCACCTGGCGGATGATCTTGCTCATCATCTGCACGGCTTCGAGCGGGTATTCGCCGGAGGCGGTTTCCGCCGACAGCATCACCGCGTCGGCACCTTCGGCCACCGCATTGGCGACATCGGTGACTTCGGCGCGGGTGGGCGCCGGGGAGAAACGCATCGATTCGAGCATCTGCGTCGCCACCACCACCGGTTTGCCGAGCTGGCGACAGGTAGCGATGATGTTTTTCTGGATCTGCGGCACGCTTTCGGCCGGCACTTCCACGCCCAGGTCACCGCGGGCGACCATGATCGCGTCGCTCAATTCGGCGATTTCGCGCAATTGCGTGACCGCTGACGGCTTCTCGATCTTGGCCATCAGGAACGCCTTGTCGCCGATCAGGGCACGGGCCTCGCGGATGTCTTCAGGACGTTGCACGAACGACAGGGCCACCCAGTCCACCCCCAGTTCGAGGCCAAAGCTCAGGTCGCGACGGTCCTTGGCGGTCAGCGGGCTCAGGTCGAGCACCGCTTGCGGCACGTTCACGCCCTTGCGGTCCGACAGTTCGCCGCCATTGAGCACGGTGGTATCGATGGCGTCGGCGTACTTGGTGACCACCCGCAGGCGCAGCTTGCCGTCGTCCAGCAGCAGATCCATGCCCGGCTCCAGCGCCGCGATGATTTCCGGGTGCGGCAGGTTGACCCGGCGTTCATCGCCCGGCGTGGCATCGAGGTCCAGGCGCAGGGCTTGCCCGCGATGCAGTTGCACCTTGCCGGCGGCAAATTTGCCGACCCGCAGTTTCGGCCCTTGCAGGTCCATCAGAATGCCCAGCGGATAATTCAGCTGGCGCTCGACTTCACGGATCCACTGGTAGCGTTTAGCATGGTCGGCGTGATCGCCGTGGCTGAAGTTCAGGCGAAAGATGTTGACTCCGGCTTGCACCAGTTGACGAATGTCATCGATCCCGTTGGTGGCGGGGCCGAGGGTGGCGAGGATCTTGACCTTTTTGTCAGGCGTCATGGTTTAGGGCTCTCAAGAATCAGGATGGCGCGGAAGTCGTTGACGTTGGTGCGGGTCGGCTCGGTGACGATCAGTGCATCCAGCGCCTCGAAATAGCCGTAGCCATTGTTGTTGTCCAATTCATCGCTGGCGCTCAAGCCGAGGGCCGCGGCGCGGGCGTAACTGTCCGGGGTCATGATTGCCCCGGCGTTGTCTTCGGAACCGTCGATGCCATCGGTGTCACCGGCCAGGGCATAGACGCCGGGCAAGCCCTTGAGGCTGTCGGTCAGGCTGAGCAGGAACTCGGCGTTACGCCCGCCACGGCCGCTGCCGCGAACGGTGACCGTGGTTTCGCCGCCAGAGAGAATCACGCAGGGCGCGGCCAGCGGCTGACCGTGCTGGACGATCTGTCGGGCGATGCCGGCGTGGACTTTCGCCACCTCGCGGGATTCGCCTTCGAGGTCGCCGAGGATTAGCGGACTGAACCCGGCCTGACGGCACTTCACCGCCGCGGCTTCCAGGGATTGCTGCGGGCGGGCGATCAGCTGGAAGTGACTGCGGGCCAGGCTCGGATCGCCGGGTTTGACGGTTTCCGATTCCGGGCTTTGCAGCCAGGTGCGCACAGAGGCAGGCACTTCGATGTTGTAGCGCTTGAGGATCGCCAGCGCTTCGGCCGAAGTGCTCGGGTCGGCCACGGTAGGGCCGGAGGCGATGACCGTGGCGAGGTCGCCCGGTACATCGGAAATCGCATAGGTATAAACAGTGGCTGGCCAGCAAGCCTTGCCGAGGCGGCCGCCCTTGATCGCCGAGAGGTGTTTGCGTACGCAATTCATCTCGCCAATGGTCGCGCCGGATTTGAGCAGGGCTTTGTTGATCGATTGCTTGTCGGCCAGGGTGATGCCTTCAGCCGGCAGGGCGAGTAGCGCAGAGCCGCCGCCGGAAAGCAGGAATATCACGCGGTCTTGTTCGGTGAGGTCGCTGACCAGTTCCAGCACGCGTTTGGCCACGGCCAGACCGGCGGCATCCGGAACCGGATGCGCGGCTTCAACCACTTCGATTTTTTCGCAGGGGGCGCCGTGACCGTAACGCGTCACCACGAGGCCAGACACATCACCCTGCCAGCAACGCTCGACCACCTGGGCCATGGCGGCCGCGGCTTTGCCGGCACCGATGACGATCACCCGACCACTGCGGTCGGCAGGCAGATGGGCTTCGAGGACTTGTTGCGGATGGGCCGCGTCGATGGCTGTGGCGAACAGCTCACGCAGCAATTGTTGCGGATCGACCGACATGGCGGGCTCCCGGAATTCTTGTTATTGGAGGGGCAACTCGGTTCGCTCTTATAGGGGCGGGGCAGGGCTTAGTTCTTATCGCGAATCGAGAAATTCGCCATGTGTTCCAGGCCCTTGATCAGCGCCGAGTGGTCCCAGTTGCTGCCACCGATGGCCGCGCAAGTGCTGAACACTTGCTGGGTGTTGGCGGTGTTTGGCAGGTTGATGTTCAGTTCCTTGGCGCCTTGCAGGGCCAGGTTCAGGTCCTTCTGGTGCAGGCTGATGCGGAAGCCTGGATCGAAGGTGCCCTTGATCATGCGCTCGCCGTGCACTTCGAGGATCTTCGACGAAGCGAAACCGCCCATCAGTGCTTCACGCACCTTGGCTGGATCGGCACCGTTCTTGGAAGCGAACAGCAGGGCTTCGGCTACGGCCTGGATGTTCAGCGCGACGATGATCTGGTTCGCCACTTTGGCGGTTTGACCGTCACCATTGCCGCCCACCAGGGTGATGTTCTTGCCCATGGCCTGGAACAGCGGCAGCGCGCGTTCGAAGGCATCGGCATCGCCGCCGACCATGATGCTCAGGGTCGCCGCCTTGGCGCCGACTTCACCGCCGGACACTGGCGCGTCGAGGTATTGGGCGCCTTTTTCGTTGATCTTGGCGGCGAAAGCCTTGGTGGCAGTCGGCGAGATCGAGCTCATGTCGATCACAACTTTGCCTTTGCCAACACCGGCAGCAACGCCGTCGGCGCGGAACAGCACGTCATCGACCTGCGGGGTATCCGGCACCATGACGATGATGAACTCGGCTTCCTGGGCCACTTCCTTCGGGTTCGCCAGGGCGACGGCGCCACCGGCAACCAGGTCGGCAGGGGCGGCATCGTGGTGCGCCGACAGGAACAGGCTGTGACCGGCTTTCTGCAGGTTCAACGCCATTGGGTGGCCCATGATGCCGGTGCCGATAAATCCGATTTTAGCCATGAGAAAATCCTCTTTTTATTGCTTTGTTCGCAAAATTCGTGGGGGTGTCAGCGAGGGCGCCTTCGCGGGCAAGCCTCGCTCCTACAGACAACCCCCTATCCCGTAGGAGCGAGGCTTGCCCGCGAAGAACGATGACGCGGTCTCGGATCAGATCGCGTTATGGGTTTTGAGCCAGCCCAAACCCGCTTCAGTGGTGGTCAACGGCTTGTATTCGCAACCGACCCAGCCCTGATACCCGATGCGGTCCAGGTGTTCGAACAGGAAGCGGTAGTTGATTTCACCGGTGCCCGGTTCGTTGCGCCCCGGGTTGTCTGCCAGCTGCACATGGTTGATTTCGCCCAGGTGCGATTGCAGGGTGCGGGCCAGGTCGCCCTCCATGATTTGCATGTGATAGATGTCGTATTGCAGGAACAGGTTGGCACTGCCGACCTGCTCGCGAATCGACAGGGCTTGCGCCGTGTTGTTCAGGTAGAAGCCTGGGATGTCACGGGTGTTGATCGCTTCCATCACCAGCTTGATGCCCGCCGCTTGCAGCTTGTCGGCCGCGTACTTGAGGTTGGCGACGAAGGTTTTTTCCACGGTGGCATCGTCAACGCCTTGTGGGCGGATGCCGGCCAGGCAGTTGACCTGGGTGTTGCCCAGCACTTGTGCGTAGGCGATCGCCAGGTCGACACCGGCGCGGAACTCTTCAACCCGATCCGGCAGGCAGGCGATACCGCGCTCGCCCTTGGCCCAGTCACCGGCCGGCAGGTTGAACAGCACTTGGGTCAGACCGTTGGCGTCGAGCTTGGCCTTGATTTCGGCAGAGCTGAAGTCGTACGGGAACAGGTACTCGACACCACTGAAGCCGGCCTTGGCGGCCGCTTCGAAACGGGCGAGAAAGTCCTGTTCGGTGAACAGCATGGACAGGTTGGCTGCGAAACGCGGCATGGTGGTCTCCCGTAAATTTGTGTAGGCCCCCTGTAGGAGTGAGCCTGCTCGCGATAGCGTAATGTCAGTCAACATTGATGTTGAATGTACCGGCCTCATCGCGAGCAGGCTCGCTCCCACAGGGGGGGCGATCAATCAGTCGAGCAACGAAATCGCCGTTGGCGCATCGTTGCCGACCAGCGCCAGGTCTTCGAATTCGTTGACGGCGTTGATCTCGGTGCCCATGGAAATGTTGGTCACGCGCTCCAGGATGATCTCGACGATCACCGGAACCTTGAACTCTTCGATCATCTCTTGCGCCTTGCGCAGGGCAGGGGCGATGTCAGTCGGTTCGAACACACGCAGTGCCTTGCAGCCCAGGCCTTCGGCCACTGCGACGTGATCGACGCCATAACCGTTGAGTTCCGGTGCGTTCAGGTTGTCGAAGGACAGCTGCACGCAGTAGTCCATCTCGAACCCGCGCTGCGCCTGACGGATCAGGCCCAAGTACGAGTTGTTCACCACCACATGAATGTACGGCAGCTTGAACTGCGCACCCACCGCCAGTTCTTCGATCATGAACTGGAAGTCATAGTCCCCCGACAGGGCCACGACTTTGCGGCTCGGGTCAGCCTTGACCACGCCCAGCGCGGCAGGAATGGTCCAGCCCAGAGGGCCTGCCTGACCACAGTTGATCCAGTGGCGCGGCTTGTAGACGTGCAGGAACTGCGCGCCGGCAATCTGCGACAGGCCAATGGTGCTGACGTAGCAAGTGTCTTTGCCGAACACCTGGTTCATCTCTTCGTAAACGCGCTGCGGCTTGACCGGCACGTTGTCGAAGTGGGTCTTGCGCTGCAGGCTGGCCTTGCGCTGCTGGCAGTCTTGCAGCCAGGCGCTACGGTTTTTCAGCTTGCCGGCAGCTTGCCACTCGCGAGCGACTTCGATGAACACGGTCAGCGCGGCGGCGGCGTCGGACACGATGCCCAGGTCCGGGGTGAATACGCGACCGATCTGCGTGCCTTCGATGTCGACGTGAATGAACTTGCGGCCTTCGGTGTAGACGTCGACCGAACCGGTGTGACGGTTGGCCCAACGGTTACCGATACCCAGTACTACGTCGGACTTCAGCATCGTGGCGTTGCCATAACGGTGCGAGGTTTGCAGACCCACCATGCCCACCATCAATGGGTGATCGTCCGGGATGGTGCCCCAGCCCATCAGGGTCGGGATGACCGGGATGCCGGTCAGTTCGGCAAATTCCACCAGCAGGTCGCTGGCGTCGGCGTTGATGATGCCGCCGCCGGCCACCAGCAATGGGCGCTCGGCCTGGTCCAGCAAGGCCAAGGCCTTCTCGACTTGAACGCGGCTAGCGGTTGGTTTGGCCAATGGCAACGGCTGGTAGGCGTCGATGTCGAATTCGATTTCCGCCATCTGTACGTCGAACGGCAGGTCGATCAGCACTGGGCCTGGACGGCCGGAGCGCATTTCATAGAACGCTTTCTGGAACGCGTAAGGCACCTGGCCCGGTTCCAGGACGGTGGTTGCCCACTTGGTCACTGGCTTGACGATGCTGGTGATGTCGACAGCCTGGAAGTCTTCCTTGTGCATACGGGCGCGGGGTGCCTGGCCGGTAATGCAGAGGATTGGAATCGAGTCGGCCGAGGCGCTATAGAGCCCGGTGACCATGTCGGTACCGGCAGGGCCGGAGGTGCCGATGCACACGCCGATGTTGCCAGCCTTGGTGCGGGTGTAGCCCTCGGCCATGTGCGAGGCGCCTTCAACGTGGCGAGCGAGTACGTGATCGATGCCGCCGACCTTTTGCAGGGCGGAGTACAGCGGGTTGATGGCGGCACCGGGGATGCCAAAAGCGGTATCAACCCCTTCACGGCGCATCACCAGAACGGCGGCTTCGATTGCTCTCATTTTGCTCATGGTTTTGTGCCTCTTTACGTTTTGTAATTGTATACAAGTGGCTTTGCGCAGAGTGTATTCACGGCGGACGGCGCAGGTCAATCCATTTTCTCAAGCGGTCGTTTCATTCGTCGGAAGCCCGTTCTACTGTGGCTTTTCGTCGCATGCGGCGCTTTTCGAGAATTATTGTATACAAAAAAATAATTCATTGTGTTCTATTTGTTGCATCGGCCTGCGGCAGAACGAAGCAGGTCACCGGCTTTCCGAAAAACAAAATGAGGACGGCACCATGAGCGCTTTAACCTTGAAAGTCGCAGTTAACCTGGTCAACGAAGCCATCAACGCAGGGCGCGCCATCTCCGCGGCACCCCTGACCATTGCAGTGCTGGATGCCGGCGGGCACCTGATCGCCTTGCAGCGCGAGGATGGCGCCAGCCTGCTGCGCCCGCACGTCGCCATCGGCAAGGCCTGGGGCGCCATCGCCCTGGGCAAAGGCTCACGCCTGCTGGCACTGGACGCCCAACAGCGTCCGGCATTCATCGCGGCATTGAATAGCCTGGGGCAGGGCAGCGTCGTGCCGGCACCGGGCGGTGTGCTGATCCGGGATCAGGGCGGGAATGTGTTGGGGGCGGTGGGGATCAGCGGGGATTTGTCGGATGTTGATGAGCAGTGTGCGATCAATGCGATCGAGGCGTTGGGGTTGAGGGCGGATGCTGGGGTTGCTGCTTGATCTGTAGCGCCTGATCCAAAGCCATCGCGAGCAGGCTCACTCCTACAAGGATCGGGGGTTGGACACAAAATGTCTGAACGCCACAAATCCACTGTAGGAGTGAGCCTGCTCGCGATAGCTATCTACCAGACACACCTAGACAACAGATTGCCCCACCCACTCGAATCCACAGAGCTAGTCTTCCCATGACTTGATCATGGGAGGCAATGGAATGCCGGATTTACCTGCCGCAAATCGATTGCGAATCGGTCGCTATGCAGAAACCAGCCGAATTTACCTGTTAACCACCAACACAGCTCACAGAGTCCCCGTTTTCAAGGATTTCACCTTGGGCCGGCTGGTGGTCGATCAATTTCGCAATGCACAGAATCTAGGTTTTGCGAACTCGTTGGCCTGGGTGGTCATGCCAGATCATTTTCACTGGTTAATTGAGTTGCAGAAGGGATCTCTGAGTGAATTGATGCAAAAAACCAAGTCGATGAGTACCAAAGCCATAAAGCAGTCTACCGGTCGAAGCACCAGTATCTGGCAGAGAGGATTTCATGATCGGGCACTGCGACGGGAAGAGGATTTGGTGAAGCTGGCTCGATATGTAGTAGCCAACCCGTTACGGGCTGGACTGGTCGAGAGGCTTGGCGATTATCCGTTGTGGGATGCTGTTTGGGTTTGAGCTGAAATCGAGTTGCCTTCATCGCGAGCAGGCACACTCCTACAGAAAATCCATCTCCCTGTAGGAGTGAGCCTGCTCGCGATAGCCGCACCGCGGTCCATCAGTCCGGCTCACACCCCTTGAGCACCAACCGGATGATGGTCTGCGCCGCCGCTTCATAATCCTCTTCGTCCAGCTTGGCCTTGCCGGTGATGGCGGTGATTTGCCAGTCGAAGTCGGCGTAGGTCTGGGTCGCGGCCCAGATGCTGAACATCAGGTGATTGGGGTCGATGGGCGCAATCTGGCCACGGTCGATCCAGGTTTGGATGCAGTCGATGTTGTGCTTGGCCTGGCCGTTGAGCTGTTCGACCAGGTCGGAACTCAGGTGCGGGGCACCGTGCATGATTTCGCTGGCGAACACCTTGGAGGCGAAAGGCAGGTCGCGGGAGATGCGGATTTTCGAGCGGATGTAGCCGCTCAGCACTTCACTGGGCACGCCCTCGGGGTTGAACGGCGTCGAGGCCTGCAGGATCGGCTCGATGATGCTTTCCAGGACCTCGCGATAGAGGTTTTCCTTGGATTTGAAGTAGTAGTAGACGTTGGGCTTGGGCAATCCCGCCTTGGCTGCGATGTCACTGGTTTTGGTCGCAGCGAAGCCCTTGTCGGCAAATTCTTCACTGGCGGCACGCAGGATCAGTTGTTTGTTGCGCTCGCGGATGGTGCTCATAAACCAGGGGGTTCCTTGCCTGTACTGGCGGTGGCGCATGGTATCACCGGCCTTCGGCACCGCTCAAGAATGCTCCGCGCGGCGTCGGGCCGCGCTATGCTGCACGGCATTCACTCAAGAAGGAAAGCCGATTCATGGCAGGAAGCAGTTTGCTCGTGCTGATCGACGACATCGCCGCGGTGCTGGACGATGTGGCGTTGATGACTAAAATGGCCGCCAAGAAGACCGCCGGGGTGCTGGGCGATGACCTGGCGCTCAACGCCCAGCAGGTCAGCGGCGTGCGTGCCGAGCGGGAAATCCCGGTAGTCTGGGCGGTCGCCAAGGGCTCGTTCGTCAATAAACTGATCCTGGTGCCGTCGGCTTTGGCCATCAGCGCGTTCATCCCGTGGCTGGTTACGCCGTTGTTGATGGTCGGTGGCGCTTACCTGTGCTTCGAAGGGTTCGAGAAGCTCGCCCACAAGTTCCTGCACAGCAAGGCGGAAGACCAGGCCGAACATGCCGAACTGGTCGAGGCCGTGGCGGATCCGGCGGTCGATCTGGTGGCGTTCGAAAAGGACAAGATCAAGGGCGCGATCCGCACCGACTTCATTCTCTCGGCGGAGATCATCGCCATCACCCTCGGCGTCGTGGCCGATTCGGCGCTGACCCAACAAGTCATCGTGCTCTCGGGCATCGCCATCGTCATGACGGTTGGTGTCTACGGGCTGGTGGCGGGCATCGTCAAGCTCGACGACCTGGGCCTGTGGCTGACCCAGAAACCGGGGCAGATAGCCAAAAGCATAGGCGGCGGCATCCTGCGCGCGGCACCGTACATGATGAAAAGCCTGTCGGTGATTGGTACGGCGGCGATGTTCCTGGTCGGTGGTGGCATCCTTACCCACGGTGTTCCGGTGGTGCATCACTGGATCGAAACTGTCAGCGCAGGCGCCGGCGGTGCCGGGTTTATCGTGCCGACGCTGCTCAATGCCGTGGCGGGGATTGTGGCGGGGGCGGTGGTTTTGGTGGGGGTGATGGCCGTCAGCAAAATCTGGAAAGCGCTGAAAGGCTAAGAGCAACGCATAACAAATGTAGGAGTGAGCCTGTGTGGTGAGGGGATTTATCCCCGTTGGGCCGCGAAGCGGCCCCAGCATTCCTTCAGGCACACCGAATTGTCTGGCTTAGCGACTGCTTCGCAGCCGAACGGGGATAAATCCCCTCACCACACAGGCTCACTCCTACAGTGCTTTATGTTCGCCGTAATTACTCGGCGATCTGCAACTTGCGCGACTCGGTGTACACGTAGCGCACCTTCTCGTACTCGAACGGCGAGTTCAGCTGGCCATAACGGAAGCTGGTCTGATTGCGCTTGTCGATGCCACGCAGGATCCACACTTCCGGATGGTTGGAGCTGACTTCGGCCACGTTGAGGAAGTTGATTGCATTCTCGGCACTGAAGTCGACCACCAATCCGCCCGTGTCACGCAGGTTGGACGGTCCAAGGATCGGCAGTACGAAGTAGGCGCCGCCCGGAACACCATAGAAGCCCAGGGTCTGGCCGAAGTCTTCGTTCTGGCGCGGGAGGCCCATGGCGGTGGCCGGGTCCCACAGGCCGGCGATGCCGATGGTGGTGTTGAGCAGCAGCCGGCCGGTGATTTCCATCGAACGCTGGCCCTTGAACTGCAACAGGCTGTTGAGCAGGTTCGGTACGTCGCCGAGGTTGTTGAAGAAATTGCTGACGCCGGTGCGCAGGAAGCTCGGCGTGATGTAGCGATAGCCGTCGACCACCGGCAGGAATACCCATTGGTCGAACCGGTAGTTGAAGTGGTAGACGCGGCGGTTCCACTGCTCCAGGGGGTCGTAGACGTTCAGGGCGCTGAGCGTCGAGCGTTCGAATTCGCGCTGGTCCAGGCCCGGGTTGAACTTGAGTTTGCTCAGGGGTTCCTTGAAACCGTCGCTGTCGATGACGACAGGGGCGTTGGCTTTGCTGTTGTCCGCGTGGGCAATGCCTGCACTGAGGAGCGCGGCGATGAGCAGGAGGTATTTAGCCACGGAAGAACTCCAGCATGGCGTCGCTGTTGACGCGGTAGTTAAGGTTGCCGCAGTGGCCGCCCAGCGGGTACACGGTCAGGCGATCGCCAAACGTCTTGCGCAGGAAACCGAGGTCTCCAGGGCCGAGGATCACATCGTCGGCGTTGTGCATCACGGCGATTTTCGGGCTGTCGTGCAAGTAGTCTTTCAAGGCATACAAGCTCACCTGGTCGATCAGTTGCAGCAGGCTGCCGCCGTCGGTGCGGGCGCGCCACATCGGGATCACTTGTTCGGTGATGTAGCAGTCGAAGTCGCACTGCAGCGCACGCTTGAGGTACGGCGTGAGGCTGGTGCCTTCTGTAATGGGCGTTTTCGGTGGAGTGATCAGGCCGCGACGGTTGATCAGGTCCGAAGTAAAGGCGATGTCGGCGGCCGAAAAACGGAACGAGGTGCCGATCAGCATGGCCATCTGTTCGTTGCTCAGGTGCTGCTTGGACTGCTGGAAGTCGTAGAGCAGGGCGTCGTTGAGATCGATATAGCCCTTCTGCTGGAAGTAACGGGTGAGTTTGTTCAGCACCAGCTCATAGAAGGTGGTGGTGTTGGTGATGCCCTTGACTTCCGTTTGTACAAGCTTGTCCAGGTTGGTGATCGAGGTGTAGAGATTGACCGGGGGATTGAGCAGCAGGACTTTCTTGAAGTTGAAGCTGCGGCGGGTTTCGTCCAGGTGCGCGACGAACGCCGCGTCCAGTGCGCCCAGGCTGTAGCCCGTCAGGTAGTAATCGGTGACGGGCAGTTTCGGGTTTTGCGCCCGCACCGCCTGCATCACCCGATACATGTCTTCAGCATCGTCCTTGGTGATGCCGGGCGTGGCAAAGCGTGAGGCGGCGCTCATGAAATCGAAGCTGGTGGGCGACGACAACTGCACCACGTGGTACCCGGCCTTGTAATAGAGCTTTTTCAGGTATTCGTTGAGGCTGCTGTCGTAGCGCGCACCGGTGCCGGCGATCAGGAAAATCAACGGCGCGGCTTTATCCTGGGTGGCAATGCGATAGGTGAGTTTCTTCACTGGCCAGAAGTTGTCCGGCAGTTCGAACGCGCGTTCTGGACGCAAGGTGACGCTGCGATCCGCCTGGTCGATGTCGTCGTCCAGCGGCAGTTCCGGACGCAAGTCCGGCGGCGTCGTGGCAATCGTCGCCTCAAACGGGTTGGTCAAGGGGTAGCCATAACTGGCGGCGTCGATATCGACCGCCAGTGCGGACGCACTCAAGATAAGGCCGCCAAACAGGGCGGCGAAGCGCAAGGAACGGAGCATGACTAGATCCCTTAGAGAAGGTGCCGAATGAAGTTCGCAGGCTATGACCATTGGATCTGCGCCAAAGTGCCACGCATCGGCACCAAACAGGCCTGAATTCCGAGTAATAGTAGCTCGACGATACACTTTGCAGTGAATGAATGACCAGTTAACCGTTGTTATTGCTTGCGTCGGGCTGCCGGGCGATTAAGCTGGCCGCCGTTTTCGTGTATTGGAGTGCTCCATGTCCCGCCGTCTGCCCGTGATTCTGCTGCTTGTCCTGCTGCCCCTCTGGCTGGCCGCCAGTTATGGCGCGCGTTATGGCTTCATGGAAGACGCGCAGTGGGTTGGCATCTGCGTGGATGAGGCAAGCCGCTGGGAATGCCAGGTGCGTTCGAACCTGGGCCTGATGATTCATTTCCAGGTGTTGGGCTGGGGGGCGTTGGCCGCCGCCGTGATCGGTTTTGTGTTGCCCGGGCGGGCGGGGTGGTGGTTGGCGGCACTGGCGCTGGTGCTGGGGTTTCCGGCGCTGGCGTTGTACAACACGACGATGGCGGTGTTTGCGGTGGTGATTGCCGGGTTGCGGTTGGTCAGGGCCTCCCATAGCGCCTGATAGATAGCCTTCGCGGGCAAGTCGAATCGTCGCACCGCCGCTCCCACAGGATTAGAGTCGTACACATTTTGTGCGATCGACACAAATCCTGTGGGAGTGGCGGTGCGACGATTCGACTTGCCCGCGAAGAGGCCGGGAAGCTCGCTGAAAGCTTAAGCCTTGCGAACCCGCAAGCTGCGCCACAATGCCGCCACCATCAACACGCTCACCAACCCCCATCCCCAGGCCTGCTGGTTCTGCAATCCTTCCCTATACAGCTGCGGCGCGATGCCGGCACCGATGATAAAGGTCAGCAAGGCGATCTCCCGACGCGGCACGCTCACCGGGCGACACAGGTAAACCAGCGCTGGCAGGATGAAGGCGACGCTTGGGAAACTCCGATAACGCGGATCGAACACCAGTTCCAGCATCATCACCGCCGCGGCAAATCCCGCCACTGCCAGTATCCAGCCAGCCCGGCGTTCCAACGCATTGAACGCCCAGCCACGCCAGCCGGTGCGAGGGCTCAGCGTCAGCGCGGCATGGGCCAGCACCAACACATTCAACGCGGTCAGCACAGCAACCCACAACCACTCACTGGTAAAGCGCGTGGTGACCCGTGCCAGATCGCCCCAGGCGCCTATCGAACAGGCCGCCAGTGCGCCGAGCAGAGGCAAGATCAGAGCGGAGCGCGTGTTGTTCACGCGTCCGCCGAGGATCAGTGTTGCGAGGAAGATCAAGCCGCCCACCACCAGCCACTGCGACCAGTACGGCACGTTGGTCACCGGCCCTGCGAGCACGCCCTTGTCCTGGCGATCGGCATCGAACAGCCCCCAATAACCGCCGACAGCCCCCTCGCTGGCCCGTTTCCACGGCTGGTCAAAGGCTTCGATGAGGTTGTAGTGCCAGCCATTTTGCTCGGCCATGGCGACAAAACCACGAATGAACCGGGCTTCATTGACCCGGCTCGGCAGCGCGGTTTCACGCTGGCGGCCTTCGCTCGGCCAGCCAGTTTCGCCAATCATCACGTCCTTGGGGGCGAACTTGTTGCCGAACACCTGGCGCACTTGCGCCACATGTTGCAGTGCGGCATCGATGTTCGACGGGTCATCTTCCCAATACGGCAGCAAGTGGATGGTCAGGAAATCCACGGCCGGTGCGATCTCCGGGTGCTTGAGCCAGAACTCCCACACATCCGCATAGGTAACGGGTTGCTTGACCTGGCTCTTGACCTTGTTGATCAGCTTCACCAGCTGGGCGCCGGTGACTTCCTTGCGCAGCAGGGTTTCATTGCCGACGATCACCGCGCTGACCACGTCTGCGTTGGCGTTGGCCGAGGCGATCAGCAGGTCGACTTCCTTTTCGGTGTCCACCGGATTGCTGTTGATCCAGGCGCCGATCATCATTTTCAGCCCGTGCTTGCGCGCCAGGTCCGGCAGCGCTTCGAGCCCGGTCATCGAATAGGTTCGAATGCATTCGAAGCGAGTTGCCAGCAGCGCGAGGTCGGCATCCATGCGCTCGGGACGCAGGTTGAACGGCACGTCGAACGGCGACTGGTCCTTGTCGAACGGGGTGTAGGAGGCGCATTGCAACTTGTGCGTCGCGCTGGCGACGTCCGGCAGGATCACCGGTTTGCCGAGGCCGTACCAGAAGCCACCCAGGGCAAACAGCCCCAGCAGGCAGGCGAATAGATAAGCAAAAAAAGGAAAGCGCGATGTCGCAGGCATGGTCGGGCCGTCTGGGAGCAAAGCGGCGCATGTTACCTGCATTTGTCGCACGCTTGGTGGCCTGCATGATTTTGACATGCAAAGTTCGGGCGGATTGCCCGGGAGGTTTCACGCGCTCAACGTTAATGGCTTTCTGATGTCGTTTCTCGCTGCCTTGAGGTCGCTGGCAGAGCAGGTCGCCGATAGCGTCAGGTTGATGATCGCTAGTGTCAGTACTCCACTGACGTTCGAACGAGTTTGCGGTGGGGCGTGATGGGGGCGCTGTGCACTATAACTATACGTTGACGCGACTCGGCATCCGTCGAGCGCAGCACTTTCGGGGAAGTAACGATGAAGATGCGACGACTTTTAGGCGCGGGTGCCGCTCTGGTGCTTGCGATGGGCTCCACATTCGCCAATGCCGAGAACAAGACCCTGAGCATCGGTTACGTTGACGGCTGGTCCGACAGCGTCGCGACTACTCACGTGGCCGCTGAAGTGATCAAGCAGAAGTTGAATTATGATGTGAAGCTGCAAGCCGTCGCCACCGGGATCATGTGGCAGGGCGTGGCCACCGGCAAGCTCGACGCCATGCTGTCGGCCTGGCTACCGGTGACCCACGGCGATTACTGGGCCAAGAACAAGGACCAGGTCGTCGACTATGGCCCGAACTTCAAGGACGCGAAAATCGGCCTGATCGTGCCGGAGTACGTCAAGGCCAAGTCCCTTGAAGACTTGAAAACCGATGACAGCTTCAAGAAACGCATCGTCGGCATCGACGCCGGTTCAGGCGTGATGCTCAAGACCGAGCAGGCGATCAAGGACTACGACCTGACCGGTTATCAACTCAAGGCCAGTTCCGGCGCCGGCATGATTGCCGAGCTGACCCGTGCCGAGAAGAAAAACGAATCCATTGCCGTCACCGGTTGGGTGCCGCACTGGATGTTCGCCAAGTGGAAACTGCGTTTCCTGGAAGACCCGAAAGGCGTGTATGGCGCGGCTGAAACCGTGAACAGCATCGGCAGCAAAGAGCTGGCGACCAAGGCACCGGAAGTGGCCAAGTTCCTGAAGAACTTCCAGTGGGCTTCGAAAGACGAAATCGGCGAAGTCATGCTGGCCATCCAGGAAGGCGCCAAGCCTGAAGCGGCGGCCAAGGATTGGGTCGCCAAGCACCCGGAGCGCGTGGCTGACTGGATCAAGTAACAGGCATCTCGCTGCACCCTGTAGGAGCGAGCTTGCTCGCGAAGGGGTCATGACATTCAACATCATTGTTGTCTGTTACGCCGCCTTCGCGAGCAAGCTCGCTCCTACAGTTGTTTCAGGTGTGCTGGAAATTGGCAAATACGTCACGTGGCTCTAAGACTAAGGTCGTCTGGAACCCGGCTCGCAGCCGCATAGAGTGGATACCGTTCCAACTAAATCTGTGCTGCGAGGATAAAAACAATGAACGACAGCATTTACCTCTCGATTCAAAACAGCCCGCGATTCAAGGAGCTGGTTAGCAAGAGGGAACGATTCGCCTGGATTCTTTCGGCGGTCATGCTAGGGCTTTACTCCGGATTCATCCTTCTGATTGCTTACGGGCCGCATGTACTGGGGGCGAAAATCAGCCCTGAGTCATCGATTACCTGGGGCATACCGATCGGTGTCGGGCTGATTGTTTCGGCCTTCATCCTGACCGGTATCTACGTGCGACGCGCCAATGGCGAATTCGACGACCTGAACAATGCGATTCTCAAGGAGGCTCAGCAATGATCCGGCGTCTAATGGCTCTCTTGAGCATCGCAGCATTCGCACCGGGCGCCTGGGCGGCTGACGCCCTGACCGGCGCCGTGCAGAAACAACCGCTTAACGTGTCCGCAATCCTGATGTTCGTCGCATTCGTCGGTGCAACTCTGTGCATCACCTACTGGGCGTCCAAGAAAAACAAGTCGGCCTCCGACTACTACGCGGCGGGCGGCAAGATCACCGGTTTCCAGAACGGCCTGGCGATTGCCGGTGACTACATGTCGGCGGCGTCCTTCCTGGGTATTTCCGCGCTGGTATTCACCTCTGGCTACGATGGCCTGATCTACTCGATCGGCTTCCTGGTGGGCTGGCCGATCATTCTGTTCCTGATCGCCGAGCGCCTGCGTAACCTGGGTAAATACACCTTTGCCGACGTGGCGTCCTATCGCCTCGGGCAAACCCAGATTCGCTCGCTGTCCGCTTGCGGTTCGCTGGTGGTGGTGGCGTTCTACCTGATCGCGCAAATGGTCGGTGCCGGCAAGCTGATCCAGCTGCTGTTCGGTCTCGACTACCACGTAGCGGTGATTCTGGTCGGTATCCTGATGTGTGCCTACGTGTTGTTCGGCGGCATGCTGGCGACCACCTGGGTGCAGATCATCAAGGCTGTATTGCTGCTGTCCGGCGCCTCCTTCATGGCGCTGATGGTAATGAAGCACGTCAACTTCGACTTCAACATGCTGTTCTCCGAGGCGATCAAGGTTCACCCTAAAGGTGAAGCGATCATGAGCCCGGGCGGTCTGGTGAAAGATCCGATCTCCGCGTTCTCCCTGGGGCTGGCACTGATGTTCGGTACCGCGGGCCTGCCGCACATCCTGATGCGCTTCTTCACCGTGGGTGACGCGAAAGAAGCACGCAAGAGCGTGCTGTACGCAACCGGCTTCATTGGCTACTTCTATATCCTGACCTTCATCATCGGCTTCGGCGCGATCCTGCTGGTCAGCACCAACCCTGCCTTCAAAGACGCGGCTGGCGCGTTGCTGGGCGGTAACAACATGGCGGCGGTGCACCTGGCCAATGCGGTCGGTGGCAGTATCTTCCTGGGCTTCATCTCGGCGGTAGCGTTCGCGACCATCCTGGCAGTGGTTGCCGGCCTGACCCTGGCTGGTGCCTCGGCGGTGTCCCACGACCTGTACGCCAGCGTGATCAAGAAGGGCAAGGCCAACGAGAAGGATGAGATCCGCGTCTCGAAAATCACCACTATCGCCCTGGCGGTGCTGGCGATTGCCCTGGGCATCCTGTTCGAAAGCCAGAACATCGCGTTCATGGTGGGCCTGGCGTTCTCCATCGCGGCGAGCTGCAACTTCCCGGTCCTGCTGCTTTCCATGTACTGGAAGAAGCTGACCACCCGCGGTGCGATGATCGGCGGCTGGATGGGCTTGGTGAGTGCAGTGGGCCTGATGATCCTTGGGCCAACCATCTGGGTGCAGATCCTGCATCACGAGAAGGCGATCTTCCCGTATGAGTACCCGGCGCTGTTCTCGATGATCATTGCCTTTGTCGGGATCTGGTTCTTCTCGATTACCGACAAGTCGACTGCGGCCGATAACGAGCGGGCGCTGTTCTTCCCGCAGTTCGTTCGTTCGCAGACTGGTTTGGGGGCGAGTGGGGCGGTTTCGCACTAAGGCTTCAGGTTTGTCTGTGTAGGTTGGGTTAAACAGAAATGCCCTGGTCGAGAGATTGGGGCATTTTTTATTGGGCGGTTATCGGACGTTTAGGCGGCCTTACAGCCGACCTGGGTGTTGTTGGGCGAGTACATATCCATTCCTGCGGTAACGGCCACTTATGGTTTCGCCTTACGGCGACTCACTTTTTTTACAAGCGCCAAAAAAAAGTAAGCAAAAAAACGCTCGCCCCAGCGTCCGGCCCCTCGCTAAGGCTCGGCGTTCCTTCGCTCTGGCATTCATCCGGGGGCATCGCCCTCCGGTTGGCTTCGCTGGCACCTACATGCGATGTGTTCGACTGCGTCGAACGGCGCTGCGCGCCAATCCCCGGATGAACACCTCCACTCAGCCTTCCGAAGGGGCGGGTAGATCAAGATCAAAAGCTGGAGGCGAGCTAACGCTCGGCCTGATGAGTGGTGAGGGGCGGGTGTGCGCCAAAGTGTATTTGTAGGAGGAGTTGCCCGTGATGGGGGCTGCGGCCGACATGATTTTTGTAGATACCCCCAATTCCCTGTGGGAGCCAGCCTGCTGGCGATGGACGTCAACGATAACGCGCGACGTCTGGATGAACACGTTGCCTGTAAGTCCATCGCCAGCAGGCTGGCTCCCACAGGGGATCGGGGACAAGCCTGTAATCAGGTCGGCTTTAAGGCCGCCTCGCTTTCGCGTTTGATCTTGATCTGGTTTTTGATTTTCTTGCCCCAGCGAGGGGCCGAACGCCAGGGGCAAGAGCCCTTGGTTACTTGGGGCTTTTCCAAGTGACTCGCCGTAAGGGCGAAACCCTAAGTGGCCGTTACCGCAGGAATGGATATGTACTCAGTCAACAAAAACCCATTGGTCGTCAGGACGCCTTCGCCGGCAAGCCGGGCTCCTACAGTAAGAGCGAAACCGCAGGTGGCCGTTACCGCAGGAATGGATATGTATCCAACCCCAACCCCAATCCCAAACAGCCACCATCGCACAAACAAAAACGGCCCCTATATATAGAGGCCGTTCCCGGTACAACTCAACACGCTATCGCAAGAAAGATCTTACTTGCGGTCTTCCAGCTTGGTGATGTCACGCGACTCGTAGCCGGTGTACAGCTGGCGTGGACGGCCAATCTTGTACGGGCTGGAGAGCATTTCCTTCCAGTGGGAGATCCAGCCGACGGTCCGCGCCAGGGCGAAGATCACGGTGAACATGCTGGTTGGAATGCCGATCGCCTTGAGGATGATCCCCGAGTAGAAGTCGACGTTCGGGTACAGCGAGCGTTCGATGAAGTACGGGTCGGTCAGGGCGATCTCTTCCAGGCGCATGGCCAGTTCGAGTTGCGGATCGTTCTGGATGCCCAGTTCCTTCAACACTTCGTCGCAGGTCTGCTTCATCACGGTGGCGCGTGGGTCGCGGTTTTTGTAAACGCGGTGACCGAAGCCCATCAGCTTGAACGGATCGTTCTTGTCCTTGGCCTTGGCGATGAATTTGTCGATGTTCGAGACATCGCCAATTTCGTCGAGCATGGTCAGTACGGCTTCGTTGGCGCCGCCGTGGGCAGGGCCCCACAGTGCAGCGATACCGGCAGCGATACAGGCGAACGGGTTGGCACCCGAGGAGCCTGCCAGGCGTACGGTGGAAGTCGATGCGTTCTGCTCGTGGTCGGCATGGAGGATGAAGATCCGGTCCATGGCCTTGGCGAGTACCGGGCTGATCGGTTTGATCTCGCACGGGGTGTTGAACATCATGTGCAGGAAGTTTTCCGCATACGACAGGTCATTGCGCGGGTACATCATGGGTTGACCCATGGAGTACTTGTAAACCATCGCGGCCAGGGTTGGCATCTTGGCAACCAGGCGGATCGCGGAGATTTCGCGATGCTGCGGGTTATTGATGTCCAGGGAGTCGTGGTAGAAGGCCGAGAGGGCGCCGACTACGCCGCACATGACGGCCATCGGGTGGGCGTCGCGACGGAAACCGTTGAAGAAGGTCTTCAACTGCTCGTGAACCATGGTGTGGTTCTTCACGGTGCCGACGAACTGGGCCTTCTGTTCTGCGGTCGGCAGTTCGCCGTTGAGCAGCAGGTAGCAGGTTTCCAGGTAGTCCGACTTTTCAGCCAGCTGTTCGATCGGGTAGCCGCGGTGCAGCAGGATGCCGTTGTCGCCGTCGATATAGGTGATCTTCGATTCGCAGGAAGCGGTCGACATGAAACCGGGGTCGAAAGTGAAGCGGCCCGTGGCCGTCAGGCCCCGAACATCGATAACATCGGGACCAACGGTGCCGGTTAAAATGGGCAGCTCGACGGGGGCTGCGCCCTCGATGATCAACTGCGCTTTTTTGTCAGCCATGTGGCCTCCTATTTATGCTTGAAATCATCAGACAGACCCCCCACGCAGGGCCCGCACCACTATAGTGAGATAAATTTGAATGTCAATTTGCCTAAAGTCTTGCTCCAGAAGGCTTTAACCCTACTTTTTTATCGAAATTGACCGCCATTTACGCCTTTTATACGTGTTGCGCAATGCGCCGTTTTGGGAAGGTATGTCCGTTGTCATTAGTAGCCTAACTGTCTATACTCGGCCACCGACCGCCAAGGGCTTTTGGGCTTGCGTTATTGGGGGTCGCCTCCCTGGGTAGTGGTTACCTGACCAGTGCGCTCCCCAACAACTTTGCCCTGATTGTTAGGGGCTCTTCAGTGTGAAAAAAAAGCCGTGAAAAGCCAACGACCTGTAAACCTAGACCTAAGGACCATCAAACTCCCAGTCACTGCTTACACGTCCATTCTTCACCGTATCTCCGGTGTCATCCTCTTCGTGTGCCTTGCCATCATGCTTTACGCATTGGACAAGTCGCTGAGCTCCGAGGAAGGCTTCGGTCAGGTGAAAGCGTGTCTGACCAGTCCGCTAGCCAAGCTAGTGATTTGGGGCATCCTGTCCGCCTTGCTGTATCACTTGGTAGCCGGTGTGCGCCACTTGATCATGGACATGGGCATCGGTGAGACGCTGGAAGGCGGCAAGCTGGGCTCGAAAATCGTTATCGCCGTTTCCGTGGTGGTAATCGTTCTGGCAGGAGTTTGGATATGGTAACTAACGTCACGAACCTGTCGCGTTCGGGCCTCTATGACTGGATGGCGCAACGTGTGTCTGCGGTCGTTCTCGCGGCTTACTTCATCTTCCTGATCGGATACGTCGTGGCCCATCCTGGCCTCGAGTATGCCCAATGGCATGAACTGTTCGCCAGTAACTGGATGCGTATCTTCAGCCTCCTGGCCCTCGTTGCCCTCGGCGCTCACGCCTGGGTCGGCATGTGGACCATCGCGACCGACTACCTGACGCCAATGGCGTTCGGCAAGTCCGCAACGGCTATACGTTTCCTCTTCCAGGCAGTATGCGGCGTTGCGATGTTCGCTTACTTCGTCTGGGGCGTGCAGATTCTCTGGGGTATCTGATTCATGGCTAACATTCCAACGATTTCTTTCGACGCCATCATTATTGGTGGTGGCGGTGCCGGCATGCGCGCTGCGCTGCAACTGGCGCAAGGCGGTCACAAGACTGCGGTAATCACCAAGGTTTTCCCGACCCGTTCGCATACCGTATCCGCCCAGGGCGGCATCACCTGCGCCATCGCGTCCGCTGACCCGAACGATGACTGGCGCTGGCACATGTACGATACCGTCAAGGGTTCCGACTACATCGGTGACCAGGACGCTATCGAATACATGTGTCAGGAAGGCCCGGCCGCCGTTTTCGAGCTGGACCACATGGGCCTGCCGTTCTCGCGTACCGAAACCGGCCGTATCTACCAGCGTCCGTTCGGCGGTCAGTCGAAGGATTACGGTAAAGGCGGGCAGGCTGCTCGTACTTGCGCCGCTTCCGACCGTACCGGTCACGCGCTGCTGCACACCCTTTATCAGGGCAACCTGAAAGCCGGTACCACGTTCCTGAACGAGTACTACGCCGTTGACCTGGTGAAAAACCAGGCTGGCGAATTCGTCGGCGTTATCGCCATCTGCATCGAAACCGGCGAAACCACCTACATCCGTGCCAAGGCTACCGTTCTGGCCACCGGCGGTGCAGGTCGTATCTATGCGTCCACCACCAACGCCCTGATCAACACCGGCGACGGCGTTGGCATGGCCCTGCGTGCTGGCGTTCCGGTACAAGACATCGAAATGTGGCAGTTCCACCCGACCGGCATCGCCGGCGCCGGTGTACTGGTAACCGAAGGTTGCCGTGGTGAAGGTGGTTACCTGATCAACAAGCACGGCGAGCGTTTCATGGAGCGTTATGCTCCGAACGCCAAGGACCTTGCCGGTCGTGACGTTGTAGCCCGCTCGATGGTTAAGGAAATCATCGCTGGCAACGGTTGCGGTCCGAATGGCGACCACGTGATGCTCAAACTCGACCACCTGGGCGAGGAAGTGCTGCACAGCCGTCTGCCAGGCATCTGCGAACTGTCGAAGACTTTCGCGCACGTTGACCCGGTTGTCGCTCCAGTTCCGGTTGTTCCGACCTGCCACTATATGATGGGCGGCGTTGCCACCAACATTCACGGCCAGGCGATCACCCAGGACGCCGAAGGCGTGGACACCATCATCCCAGGCCTGTTCGCTGTAGGCGAAGTGGCTTGCGTATCGGTTCACGGTGCCAACCGTCTGGGCGGCAACTCGCTGCTCGACCTGGTGGTCTTCGGCCGTGCTGCCGGCCTGCACCTGGAAAAGGCGCTGACCGACGGTATCGAATACGACGACGCCACCGAAGCCGACATCACCGCGGCCCTGTCGCGCCTTGCCGCTCTGAACGAGCGTACTGATGGCGAAGACGTGGCAACCCTGCGTCGCGAGCTGCAAAGCTGCATGCAGAACTACTTCGGTGTATTCCGTACCGGCGAATACATGCAGAAGGGTATTGCCCAGCTGGCCGATCTGCGCAAGCGCATCGCCAACGTGAAGATCAACGACAAGTCGCAGGCGTTCAACACTGCGCGTATCGAAGCTCTGGAACTGCAGAACCTGCTGGAAGTGGCCGAAGCCACCGCCATCGCTGCCGAAGTACGTAAAGAGTCCCGCGGTGCTCACGCCCGTGAAGACTTCGAAGATCGTGACGACGAAAACTGGCTGTGCCACACCCTGTACTTCCCGGGTGAGAAGCGCGTTGCCAAGCGTGCCGTGAACTTCTCGCCGAAGACTGTTCCGACTTTTGAACCTAAGATTCGGACTTATTAAGGGTGGCCGCCATGTTGCAAGTCAGTGTTTATCGTTACAACCCTGATCAGGACGCTGCGCCGTTCATGCAGGAATTCCAGGTCGATACCGGTGGTAAAGACCTGATGGTGCTGGACGTACTGGCCCTGATCAAAGAGCAGGACGAAGGTTTCTCCTATCGTCGCTCTTGCCGTGAAGGTGTTTGCGGTTCCGACGGCATGAACATCAACGGCAAAAACGGCCTGGCGTGCGTCACGCCGCTGTCTGCCGTCGTAAAAGGTAACAAGTTGATCGTTCGTCCGCTGCCAGGTTTGCCGGTTATCCGTGACCTGGTCGTCGATATGAGCATCTTCTACAAGCAATACGAAAAGGTTAAGCCTTACCTGCAGAACGACACGCCGGCTCCGGCCATCGAGCGTCTGCAGTCCCCTGAAGAGCGTGAAAAGCTCGACGGTCTGTACGAGTGCATCCTGTGCGCCTGCTGCTCGACCTCGTGCCCGTCCTTCTGGTGGAACCCGGACAAGTTCCTGGGTCCAGCTGCCCTGCTGCAAGCGTACCGCTTCCTGGCAGACAGCCGTGACACCAAGACGTCCGAGCGTCTGGCTTCGCTCGATGACCCGTTCAGCGTATTCCGCTGCCGCGGGATCATGAACTGCGTCAACGTATGTCCCAAAGGCCTGAACCCGACTAAGGCCATTGGTCACATCCGTAACATGCTGCTCTCCAGCGGCGTGTGATTCAGCTGCTGTACCCGTTGTACCCGTAGATGCTGCGGCGCAGGCTTCAACCGGCGCCGTAGTTTTAACCTGAGCAGCAGCTTAAAAGGCTGCGGCTCTTATTTTGAAGAAATGAGACAAGCAGGGGCATCCGGGCTGGTACCCGGACTATCAGTGTGATCCTAGTGGCTTGTTTTGGTCGCTGCATTCGGACTTCTGCAAGTTTGCTCGGTGTCGACACCGGTGGTGTTCCCCTAACCGAGGGTGACCAAGCATGCAAGAAAGCGTGATGCAGCGCATGTGGAACAGCGCCTACCTATCCGGTAGTAACGCTGCCTATGTGGAAGAGCTCTACGAGCTCTACCTGCACGACCCTAACGCTGTGCCAGAAGAGTGGCGCACCTACTTCCAGAAGTTGCCTGCTGACGGCAACTCTGCCACCGATGTTTCGCACTCCACAATTCGCGATCATTTCGTCTTGCTGGCAAAGAACCAGCGCCGCGCTCAACCGGTTTCCGCCGGCAGCGTGAGCAGTGAGCACGAGAAGAAGCAAGTTGAAGTGCTGCGATTGATCCAGGCCTACCGTATGCGTGGCCACCAGGCAGCCCAGCTTGACCCGCTGGGGCTGTGGCAGCGTCCTGCACCTGCAGACCTGTCGATCAATCATTACGGCTTGACCAATGCCGATCTTGATACGACCTTCCGTGCCGGCGACCTGTTCATCGGCAAAGAGGAAGCGAGCCTACGCGAAATTCACGAAGCGTTGCAGCAGACATATTGCCGCACCATCGGCGCTGAGTTTACGCACATCACCGATTCCGAGCAGCGCCAGTGGTTCCAGCAGCGTCTGGAAAGCGTGCGTGGCCGTCCGACGTACTCCGCCGACATCAAGAGCCACCTGCTCGAGCGCGTGACTGCCGGTGAGGGCCTGGAAAAATACCTGGGCACCAAATACCCGGGTACCAAGCGTTTCGGCCTGGAAGGCGGCGAAAGCCTGATTCCGATGCTCGACGAGCTGATCCAGCGTTCCGGCTCCTACGGCACCAAGGAAATCGTCATCGGCATGGCCCACCGTGGCCGTCTGAACGTGCTGGTCAACACCTTCGGCAAGAACCCGCGCGAGCTGTTCGACGAGTTCGAAGGCAAGAAGAAGGTCGAGCTGGGTTCCGGTGACGTTAAGTACCACCAGGGCTTCTCGTCCAACGTGATGACCACCGGCGGTGAAGTTCACCTGGCCATGGCGTTCAACCCGTCCCACCTGGAAATCGTTTCCCCGGTGGTCGAGGGTTCGGTTCGCGCCCGTCAGGACCGTCGTAACGACCTGACCGGTGAGAAAGTCCTGCCGATCTCCATCCACGGTGACGCGGCATTCGCCGGTCAAGGCGTGGTGATGGAAACCTTCCAGATGTCGCAGACCCGCGGTTTCAAGACCGGCGGTACCGTGCACATCGTGATCAACAACCAGGTTGGTTTCACCATCAGCAACCCGCTGGACTCGCGTTCCACCGAGTACGCCACCGACGTTGCGAAAATGATCCAGGCGCCGATCCTCCATGTGAATGGTGATGATCCGGAAGCCGTGTTGTTCGTGACCCAGCTGGCCATCGACTACCGCATGCAGTTCAAGCGTGACGTGGTGATCGATCTGGTCTGCTACCGTCGTCGCGGCCACAACGAGGCCGACGAGCCAAGCGGCACCCAGCCAATCATGTATCAGCAGATCACCAAACAGCGCACCACTCGTGAGCTGTATGCCGATCGCCTGACCCAGGGCGGAGTGCTGGACGCAGAGCGTGTTCAGGCCAAGGTCGACGAATACCGCAACGCGCTGGACAACGGTCTGCACGTAGTGAAAAGCCTGGTCAAAGAGCCGAACAAAGAGTTGTTCGTGGACTGGCGTCCGTATCTGGGCCACGCCTGGACCGCGCGTCACGACACTCGCTTCGACCTGAAGACCTTGCAGGAACTGTCCGCCAAGCTGCTGGAGATCCCGGAAGGCTTCGTGGTTCAGCGCCAGGTTGCGAAGATCTACGAAGACCGTCAGAAGATGCAAGCCGGCGGCCTGCCGATCAACTGGGGTTACGCCGAAACCATGGCGTACGCGACCCTGGCGTTCGAAGGTCACCCGATCCGCATGACCGGCCAGGACATCGGCCGCGGTACGTTCTCGCACCGTCATGCCGTGTTGCACAACCAGAAGGACGCGGGCACCTACATCCCGCTGCAGAACCTGTACGACGGTCAGCCACGCTTCGACCTGTACGACTCGTTCCTGTCCGAAGAAGCGGTACTGGCGTTCGAGTACGGTTACTCGACCACCACGCCGAACGCACTGGTTATCTGGGAAGCCCAGTTCGGCGACTTCGCCAACGGCGCCCAGGTTGTAATCGACCAGTTCATCACCAGTGGCGAGCACAAGTGGGGCCGTCTGTGCGGTCTGACCATGCTGCTGCCGCACGGTTATGAAGGTCAGGGGCCGGAGCACTCCTCGGCTCGTCTGGAGCGTTACCTGCAGTTGTGCGCCGAGCACAACATCCAGGTGTGCATGCCGACGACGCCGGCACAGATCTACCACTTGCTGCGCCGTCAGGTGATTCGCCCGCTGCGCAAGCCACTGGTAGTCCTGACTCCGAAGTCGCTGCTGCGCCACAAGCTGGCCATCTCGACCCTGGAAGATCTGGCCGAAGGTTCGTTCCAGACCGTTATCCCGGAAATCGACGCCCAGGACCCGAAAAAGGTCGAGCGCGTTGTCCTGTGTAGCGGCAAGGTCTACTACGACCTGCTGGAAAAACGTCGTGCCGAAGGCCGTGACGATATCGCCATCGTGCGTATCGAGCAGCTGTACCCATTCCCTGAGGACGACTTGAAAGAAGTCCTGGCTCCTTACACCAACGCCAAAGCTGCCGTTTGGTGCCAGGAAGAGCCGATGAACCAGGGTGCGTGGTACTGCAGCCAACACCACATGCGTCGCAGCATCAGCAACCTCAACAAGTCTCTCGTACTCGAGTACGCGGGCCGTGAGGCTTCTGCTGCGCCAGCATGCGGTTACGCATCGATGCACGCCGAACAGCAGGAAAAACTGCTGCAAGACGCCTTTACTGTTTAACGCCTTCGCGCACCTGAAACCGAATTTAAGGACCCACAGATAATGGCTATCGAAATCAAAGCCCCCACTTTCCCGGAATCGGTTGCCGATGGCACCGTTGCCACCTGGCACAAGCAACCGGGCGACGCGGTCAAGCGCGACGAACTGATCGTCGACATCGAAACCGATAAAGTCGTACTCGAAGTGTTGGCTACCGCTGACGGCGTGCTGGGCGCTATCGTCAAGAACGAAGGCGACACCGTTCTGTCCGACGAAGTCCTGGGCTCCATCGAAGCGGGCGGCGCTGCTGCCGCTCCAGCGGCTGCGGCACCTGCCGCCGCTGCCCAGGCTGCTGCCCCTGCCGCCGAAGGCGAAGACGATCCAGTCGCTGCTCCTGCTGCGCGCAAGCTGGCTGAAGAAAACGGCATCAACATCGCTTCCGTTGCCGGCACCGGCAAAGGCGGTCGCGTGACCAAGGAAGACGTGGTTGCAGCCGTTGCTGCCAAGAAAGCCGCTCCGGCTGCCGCGCCTGCCAAGGCTGCCGCACCTGCCGCTGCTGCTCCAGTGTTCGCTGCTGGCGATCGCATCGAGAAGCGCGTACCGATGACCCGCGTGCGGGCCACCGTTGCCAAGCGTCTGGTCGAAGCCCAGTCGAACATGGCGATGCTGACCACTTTCAACGAAGTCGACATGACCGAAGTCATGGCCCTGCGTTCGAAGTACAAGGACCTGTTCGAGAAGTCCCACAACGGCGTACGCCTGGGCTTCATGTCGTTCTTCGTCAAGGCTGCTACCGAAGCGCTGAAACGCTTCCCGGCTGTCAACGCCTCGATCGACGGCGCCGACATCGTTTACCACGGCTACGCTGACGTCGGCGTTGCAGTTTCCAGCGATCGCGGCCTGGTTGTACCGGTTCTGCGTAACGCCGAACTGATGAGCCTGGCTGAAATCGAAGGCGGCATCGCCACCTTCGGCAAGAAAGCCCGCGACGGCAAACTGTCGATGGACGAAATGACCGGTGGTACCTTCACCATCACCAACGGCGGTACTTTCGGTTCGATGATGTCGACCCCGATCGTCAACCCGCCACAAGCAGCCATCCTGGGCATGCACAACATCATCCAGCGTCCTATGGCCATCAACGGTCAGGTCGTTATCCGTCCGATGATGTACCTGGCCCTGTCCTACGATCACCGTCTGATCGATGGCAAAGAAGCTGTGACTTTCCTGGTGACCATCAAGAACCTGCTGGAAGATCCGGCTCGTCTGTTGCTGGATATCTGATAGAAGCAGTCGCGAGCTGCAAGCCCAGGCTGTCGGAAAACCCGCAGCCTGGCTTGTGGCTTGCGGCTTCAAGCTTTTCGCTAAAGAGGATTTTTTGAATGTCGCAGAAATTTGACGTAGTAGTGATCGGTGCGGGCCCTGGCGGTTACGTTGCCGCCATCAAGGCCGCACAGCTGGGTCTTTCGACCGCCTGCATCGAGAAGTACACCGACAAGGATGACAAACTGGCTCTGGGCGGTACTTGCCTGAACGTCGGCTGCATTCCGTCCAAGGCGCTGCTGGACAGCTCCTGGAAGTACAAGGAAGCCAAAGAAGGTTTCGCGATCCACGGTATCAACCACGCTGGCGTGACCATGGACGTGCCAGCAATGGTCGGCCGTAAAGCCACCATCGTCAAAGGCCTGACCTCTGGCGTTGCGACCCTGTTCAAAGCCAACGGTGTGACCTCCATCCAGGGTCACGGCAAGCTGCTGGCCGGCAAGAAAGTCGAAGTCACCAAGCCTGACGGTTCGGTTGAAGTCATCGAAGCCGAAAACGTGATCCTGGCGCCAGGCTCGCGTCCGATCGACATTCCACCGGCTCCGGTCGACCAGAATGTGATCGTCGACTCCACCGGTGCCCTGGAATTCCAATCCGTACCAAAACGCCTGGGCGTGATCGGCGCTGGCGTGATCGGTCTGGAACTGGGTTCGGTCTGGTCGCGCCTGGGTGCAGAAGTGACTGTCCTGGAAGCCCTGGACACCTTCCTGATGGCCGCTGACGCCGCTGTTTCCAAGGAAGCACTGAAAACCCTGACCAAACAGGGCCTGGACATCAAGCTGGGCGCTCGCGTAACCGGTTCCAAAGTGAACGGCGACGAAGTCGTGGTGAACTACACCGATGCCAACGGCGAACAGACCATCACTTTCGACAAGCTGATCGTAGCCGTTGGTCGCCGTCCGGTGACCACTGATCTGCTGGCTGCCGACTGCGGCGTGACCCTGGACGAGCGCGGTTTCGTGCACGTCGATGATCACTGCGCCACCACTGTACCGGGCGTCTACGCCATTGGTGACGTGGTTCGCGGCATGATGCTGGCGCACAAGGCGTCGGAAGAAGGCATCATGGTTGTCGAGCGCATCAAGGGCCACAAGGCCCAGATGAACTATGATTTGATCCCTTCGGTTATTTATACTCACCCGGAAATCGCATGGGTTGGTAAAACCGAGCAGGCCTTGAAAGCTGAAGGCGTTGAAGTTAACGTCGGCACCTTCCCGTTTGCAGCCTCCGGCCGTGCCATGGCTGCCAACGACACCGGTGGTTTCGTCAAGGTCATCGCAGATGCCAAGACGGACCGCGTACTGGGCGTCCACGTGATTGGCCCAAGCGCTGCAGAACTGGTTCAGCAGGGCGCGATCGGTATGGAATTCGGCACCAGCGCTGAAGACCTGGGCATGATGGTTTTCTCCCATCCGACCCTGTCTGAAGCCTTGCACGAAGCTGCTTTGGCAGTGAATGGCGGCGCCATCCACATCGCCAACCGCAAGAAGCGTTAAGACAATAAGAAACCACGGCGGAATGGCCCGTCGTGAGCCTTGCATGCAAGACTCACCGCGGAATATCCGCTGGACGCAGTCTTGCATGGCCGTACCGGGTATCCGGAAAGGCCATGCAAGCAGCAGTCACAGGTGGTGCGGCACTTGAATGAGTGCAGCACCGAATGCGCAGTACCTAACGAAGACGGTAAAAAGCATGAATCTTCACGAGTATCAGGGTAAGCAGCTGTTCGCTGAATACGGCCTGCCAGTTTCCACTGGTTACGCAGTAGACACCCCGGAAGCAGCAGCAGAAGCTTGCGACAAAATCGGCGGCAGCGAGTGGGTTGTCAAAGCCCAGGTCCACGCCGGTGGTCGCGGTAAAGCGGGCGGCGTAAAGCTGGTTCGCAGCAAAGAAGACGCCAAAGCCTTCGCACAGCAGTGGCTGGGCAAGCGTCTGGTGACTTACCAGACTGATGCCAATGGCCAGCCAGTCACCAAGATCCTGGTTGAATCGTGCACTGATATCGCTAAAGAGCTGTACCTGGGCGCTGTCGTTGACCGTTCGAGCCGTCGCATCGTGTTCATGGCTTCCACCGAAGGTGGCGTGGACATCGAGAAAATCGCTCACGACACTCCAGAAAAAATTCTGAAAGCCACTATCGATCCACTGGTTGGCGCTCAGCCATTCCAGGGTCGCGAGCTGGCATTCCAGCTGGGTCTGGAAGGCAAGCAAGTTGCTCAGTTCGCCAAGATCTTCGTAGGCCTGGCCAAACTGTTCAAGGATCACGACCTGGCCCTGCTGGAAGTGAACCCGCTGGTGATCAAGGCTGACGGCGATCTGCACTGCCTGGACGCCAAGATCAACATCGACGCCAACGCCATGTACCGTCAGCCTAAGCTGAAGACTTTCCACGATCCGTCGCAAGACGATCCGCGCGAAGCGCACGCTGCCAAGTTCGAACTGAACTACGTAGCACTGGAAGGCAACATCGGTTGCATGGTCAACGGTGCTGGCCTGGCCATGGGTACCATGGACATCGTCAACCTGCATGGCGGCAAGCCAGCCAACTTCCTCGACGTGGGCGGCGGTGCTACCAAAGAACGCGTTACCGAAGCGTTCAAGATCATTCTGTCCGACACCAACGTCGCTGCAGTACTGGTTAACATCTTCGGCGGCATCGTTCGTTGCGACATGATTGCCGAAGGCATCATCGGTGCAGTGAAAGAAGTCGGCGTGAAAATCCCGGTTGTTGTTCGCCTTGAAGGCAACAACGCTGAGCTGGGCGCTAAAGTACTGGCAGAAAGCGGTTTGAACATCATCGCTGCTACCAGCCTGACCGACGCTGCTCAACAAGTTGTCAAAGCTGCGGAGGGCAAATAATGAGCGTCCTGATCAATAAAGACACCAAAGTTATCTGCCAGGGTATTACCGGTTCGCAAGGTAGTTTCCACACCCAGCAAGCCATCGAGTACGGCACCAAGATGGTTGGTGGTGTAACTCCAGGCAAAGGCGGCACCGAGCACCTGGGCCTGCCAGTGTTCAACACCGTGAAAGACGCTGTAGCTGCCACTGGCGCCACCGCCAGCGTGATCTACGTTCCGGCTCCTTTCTGCAAAGACTCGATCCTGGAAGCTGCCTTCGGCGGCATCAAGCTGATCGTGTGCATCACCGAAGGCATTCCTACCCTGGACATGCTGGACGCTAAAGTTAAGTGCGACGAGCTGGGCGTAGTCCTGATCGGCCCTAACTGCCCAGGCGTGATCACCCCAGGCGAATGCAAGATCGGCATCATGCCAGGTCACATTCACTTGCCAGGCAAGGTCGGTATCGTTTCCCGTTCCGGCACCCTGACCTACGAAGCTGTGAAGCAAACTACTGACGCTGGTTTCGGTCAGTCGACTTGCGTCGGCATCGGTGGTGACCCGATCCCGGGTTCGAACTTCATCGACATCCTGAAGCTGTTCCAGGAAGACCCGAAGACCGAAGCGATCGTGATGATCGGTGAGATCGGCGGTTCGGCTGAAGAAGAAGCGGCTGCCTACATCAAGGCACACGTGACCAAGCCGGTTGTTTCCTACATCGCTGGTGTGACTGCTCCTCCGGGCAAGCGCATGGGCCATGCTGGCGCAATCATTTCTGGCGGCAAAGGCACTGCAGACGAGAAATTCGCTGCTCTGCAAGACGCAGGCGTTAAAACCGTGCGTTCGCTGGCAGACATCGGCAAGGCCCTGGCCGAGCTGACCGGTTGGGCTGTCAAGTAAGCTTCGCGCTTAGCTGACGCTTCACCAAGCAAAGGCCACCTTCGGGTGGCCTTTGTCGTTTTTCGGGAAACGTGTTGATGAAACAGACGCCTTCGCGAGCAGGCTCGCTCCCACAGGTGTGTGCATTCCAATGTGGGAGCGAGCCTGCTCGCGAAGACGGACTTGCAGTCGACAACCATTAACATGCGAAAACGCGACACAAAGATGTCGTATATCGGATAGTTCGCCCTCTAACAGTGCGTTTATCGGCCAAATTCGTTAGGCTACGCGCCATTTTTGCGTCCGCGCCCACAAGGCTGCAACGCGCTAAAAGGGTTGGTCCCATACGGACCGACAGCATTTCCCTCACCCATAGGGAAATCCCTCTCTAAATTCCGATTCAGTAGTGTGGTATTTCCTTAATGAAAGTGTTGAAAGGCCAGGACATCCTGGCACTTGGTTTTATGACGTTTGCCCTGTTCGTCGGGGCTGGCAACATCATCTTCCCGCCTATCGTCGGTTTGCAGTCCGGGCCTCACGTCTGGATGGCGGCGCTGGGCTTCCTGATCACTGCAGTCGGTCTGCCGGTGGTCACCGTCGTGGCGCTGGCCAAGGTCGGTGGCGCCATGGATGCCTTGAGCAGCCCGATCGGTAAAGTCGCCGGTGGCCTGCTCGCTGCGGCGTGCTACCTCGCGGTCGGCCCGTTGTTCGCGACGCCGCGTACCGCCACCGTGTCGTTCGAAGTTGGCCTGGCGCCACTGACCGGCGAAAGCCCGTTGGCGTTGTTCCTCTACAGTTCGGTGTACTTCCTGATTGTGTTCTTCATCTCGCTGTATCCGGGCCGTTTGCTCGATACCGTCGGGCGTTTCCTCGCGCCGCTGAAGATCATCGCCCTGGCCGCCCTGGGCATCGCCGCGTTCGCCTTGCCAGCCGGTGACATCGGCCATGCAACGCCTGAATACGTGGCGGCGCCATTCTCCCAAGGGTTCATCAATGGTTACCTGACCATGGATACCCTCGGTGCACTGGTGTTCGGCATCGTCATCGTCAATGCCATACGCTCGCGCGGTGTCGAGTCGCCAGCGCTGATCACCCGCTATGCGATCATTGCCGGCTTGATCGCCGGTGTCGGCCTGGCACTGGTCTACATCAGCCTGTTCCGCCTGGGCTCGGGCAGCCATGAAGTCGCGGCTGGTGCTACCAACGGCGCGGCGGTATTGCACGCCTACGTACAACACACCTTCGGTTCCCTGGGCAGCGGATTCCTTGCGGTGCTGATTTCCCTGGCGTGCCTGGTGACGGCGGTCGGCCTGACCTGCGCCTGCGCCGAATACTTCAGCCGGGTGCTGCCACTGTCCTACAAGACGCTGGTCATCATCCTCGCGGCGTTCTCCCTGCTGGTGTCCAACCTGGGCCTGACCAAGCTGATCGCGTTCTCGATCCCGGTACTGACCGCGATCTACCCACCGTGCATCGCCCTGGTGGCCCTGAGCTTCTGCAAGGACTTCTGGCATGAACAAGGGCGCATTGTCGGCCCGGTGATGCTGGTGTCGTTCATCTTCGGCCTGATCGATGCCCTCAAGGGTGCGGGTCTGGCGGACTGGATGCCGTCTCAGTTGGCTCACCTGCCATTGAGCGAGCAGGGCCTGGCATGGCTGGTGCCGTCGGTAATGACCCTGGTGGTTGCCGTGGTTTGCGACCGTCTGCTGGGCAAGCGCGAAGAAGCGCTGGCTTAAGCTTTACCGGCCTGTCACAAGCAGGCTTGTGAGCAAAACTGAAATGCCCCGTATCAATCGATACGGGGCATTTTTTTATGGGGTGATGCGGTGTCTTTTCTTCTGCGCTAACGTCGAAGGGTTGCCAAAATCCAATGTGGGAGCGAGCCTGCTCGCGATAGCGGTTTTACATTCAATAGAAATATTGGTTGATCTACCGCCATCGCGAGCAGGCTCACTCCTACAGGTTTTCTACATCACAAGGACCTGCATGTCGTTCATCCAAGCCAACCTGATCCACATCCTCGCTGCCATCTGGTTCGTTATCTGCTGGGGCGGATACACCCGCTATGCGACCTGGAAAGGCCGTGACACCGCCTGCCTGGCCAGCGTGCTGCACCTGTATCGCGAAGACTGGATGCGCCGCATGCTGCTGCGCGACAACCGCATCGCCGATGCCAGCGTGATCGGCAACCTGGAGCGCAATGCGTCGTTCTTTGCCTCCAGCACCCTGATTATCCTGGCCGGTATTCTCACGGTGCTCGGGGCGTCGGAAAGGGCGGTGTCGTTGCTGGCGGATATCCCGATGGTGCAACAGGCATCCCAGGGGATGTCGGAGATCAAGTTGTTGTGCCTGGCGCTGGTGTTCGTCTATGCGTTCTTTACCTTCAGCTGGTGCATGCGCCAGTACAACTTCGCGGCCATTCTAGTAGGCTCCGCACCCATGGTCGGTGAGCGTCATGTCTCGGAGCAGGAGCGCAAGGCTTTTGCCAACCGCGCGGCCCGGGTTATCTCCATGGCCGCCAACCAGTTCAACTTCGGCCTGCGTTCTTACTATTTCGGCATGACCATGCTGGCCTGGTTCGTCAGCCCCTGGTTGTTCATGTTGATGAGTGCCGGCGTGGTGTTCGTGTTGTATCGCCGCGAGTTTCATTCCGACGTTCTCGATGTCATGGTCTATACCCCTACAGAGGCACCGTTGCCCGAGGTGAATAAAGAGGCCGCTTGATGAGTATTCCATTCTGGTGCGTGTTTATCAGTGCCGTGCTGATATACGTGGCGCGCATGCCCGTGACCACGGCCATGAAAGAGCAGGGTGGTTACAACAATCACCTGCCGCGCCAACAACAGGCGCAACTTACAGGCCTGGGTGCGCGCGCGGTGGCGGCCCATCAGAACAGCTTCGAAGCTTTCATCTTGTTTGCAGTGGGTGTGTTGATGGCCCACACCACGCAAACGGCGGGATGGCTCATCGACTGGCTGGCGATCATCTTTGTGGTTACGCGGGTTATCTATCTAGTGTGCTATTGGAAGGACCTGGCCTGGCAACGCAGCCTGGTCTGGCTGGTGGGTTTGATCTGCTCGTTGTTGCTGATGATTAGTCCGACTTTTCGAACGATTTTGCTCTAGCGAGTAAATCGCAGACAAAAGAAAACCCGCACTTGGCGGGTTTTCTTTTAACGCAGCGAGAAGCGACTTATTGCTTCTTGGCGGCTTCTTCTTGTGCGGCAGCGTTCGATTCAGCCTGATCTTTGGCGGCTTCGGCGTTTTCTTTCGCTGCTTCGTTCACTTTATCCTGAGCTTCGCTCATTTTTTCCTGGGCTTGCTCGGCATGTTGGTTAGCATCTTGAGCTTTGTCCTCGGATTTTTTATCGCAGGCAGCGAGACCGAGGGAAGCGGTCAACATCAAGGCAATAGCTAAAGTCTTACGCATGGGGTGTTTCTCCTGATGGAAATTATCTATCTGGCCTTAAGAGCACAGCGCTCAGGGTTAAGTTCCTCAATTCTCTCAGATATATAAGTTTGTTCTAACACGGAACTTTTACCCGGACCTCAACTTCACTACAAAACTATAAACAAGAGTCTTTATCAAATGGCCGAAAACCCCGTTTTTGAGCGTGCGACACGCTTTCTGTCGGCGCTGCGGCATTGCCAGGTGCTGGGTCTGCGCGTTCACAGCGCCAGCGCCGAAGGGCTCACCGTGGTGTTGCCCTACAGCCCGCAAATCGTCGGCAACCCCCAGACTGGCGTGATTCACGGCGGCGTGCTGACCACCTTGATGGACACCGCGTGTGGCATGTCTACCCTCTGCGTGCTGCCGGAGTTCGAAGTTTGCCCGACCCTCGACCTGCGCATCGACTACATGCACGCCGCCGCACCGCATAAGGATGTGTACGGTTTTGCCCAATGCTATCGGGTGACCACCGATGTGATCTTTGCCCGTGGCTTTGCCTATCAGGATGATCCCGAACAGCCCATCGCCCATGTCGTGGGCACGTTCATGCGCATGGGCAAGGGCATCAAGGGCACCAAGGGTTTTGGCGGCGCCATCGGCGGAGGTGCGGCATGAGTGAGTCGTTCAAGGAGCAAGTGCAACTGGCCCATGAGCGGGGCGAGTACGCGCCGTTGTTGAACCTGATTCCCTACGCCAGGTTGATCGGCGTCGAATGCTCGCGGGTGGGGGATGAGTTGCTGTTTCGCCTGCCGGCCAACAAGGACAACATCGGCAATCCTTTATTGCCCGCCATCCATGGCGGCGTAATTGCCGGTTTCATGGAGTTGTCCGCCGCGCTGCACCTGCTGGTGGCGACCGGTTCGCCGGGCGTGCCGAAGATTATCGACTTCTCCCTCGATTACCTGCGCGCCGGGCAGTTTCGTGATACCTGGGCTCGCTGCCAGGTCTGTCGCCAGGGGCGCCGGGTCGCCAACGTGGCGATTACCGCCTGGCAAAGCACGGAGGCCGAACCCATTGCCACGGCCCGGGCGCATTTCAAACTCGATGAGCCCTTGAAATCCTGAATGGAGCCCCCAACTCTGATGACAACCCGCCGCCGACCCTCATGGTCGCGGCTTATGCCATCTGATTGGAGTTTGATGACCATGAGTGTGGAAACTCAAAAGGAAACCCTGGGCTTCCAGACCGAGGTGAAGCAACTGCTGCACCTCATGATCCATTCGCTGTATTCCAACAAGGAAATTTTCCTTCGCGAACTGATCTCGAACGCCTCTGACGCTGTAGACAAATTACGTTTCGAAGCGCTGGCCAAGCCTCAATTGCTCGAAGGCGGCGCTGAACTGAAAATCCGTGTGAGCTTCGACAAGGACGCCAAGACCGTCACCCTCGAAGACAACGGCATCGGCATGAGCCGCGAAGACGCGATCACCCACCTGGGCACCATCGCCAAATCCGGTACCGCCGATTTCATGAAGCACCTGACGGGCGACCAGAAGAAAGACTCGCACCTGATCGGTCAGTTCGGTGTGGGCTTCTACTCGGCTTTCATCGTTGCCGATAAAGTCGACGTGTACAGCCGTCGTGCCGGCAGCGATGCCAGCGAGGGTGTGCACTGGTCGTCCAAAGGTGAGGGCGACTTCGAAGTCGCAACCATCGACAAGGCTGACCGCGGCACCCGTATCGTCCTGCACCTGAAGTCCGGTGAAGACGAGTTCGCCGATGGCTGGCGCCTGCGCAACATCATCAAGAAATACTCCGATCACATCGCTTTGCCGATCGAGTTGCCGAAAGAAGTGGCAGCCGTCGAAGGCGAAGAGAAGCCGGCCGTCGAGTGGGAAACCGTCAACCGCGCCAGCGCCCTGTGGACCCGTCCGCGTACCGAGATCAAGGACGAGGAATACCAGGAGTTCTACAAGCACATCGCCCACGACTTCGAAAACCCGCTGAGCTGGAGCCACAACAAGGTCGAAGGCAAGCTCGAATACAGCTCGCTGCTGTACGTGCCGGCCCGTGCTCCATTCGACCTGTACCAGCGTGAAGCGCCGAAAGGCCTGAAGCTGTACGTGCAGCGCGTGTTCGTCATGGACCAGGCCGAGTCGTTCCTGCCGCTGTACCTGCGCTTCATCAAGGGCGTGGTCGATTCCAACGACCTGTCGCTGAACGTATCGCGGGAAATCCTGCAGAAAGACCCGATCATCGACTCCATGAAGTCGGCGCTGACCAAGCGTGTCCTGGACATGCTGGAAAAACTGGCGAAGAACGATCCGGAGCAATACAAGGGCTTCTGGAAAAACTTCGGCCAGGTCATGAAAGAAGGCCCGGCGGAAGACTTCGCCAACAAAGAGAAAATCGCCGGTCTGTTGCGCTTCGCTTCGACCAACGGTGATGACGGCGAGCAGGTGGTCGGCCTGGCCGAGTACCTGGCACGCGCCAAGGAAGGTCAGGACAAGATCTACTACCTGACCGGCGAAACCTACGCGCAGGTCAAGAACAGCCCGCACCTGGAAGTCTTCCGCAAGAAAGGCATCGAAGTGCTGCTGCTGACCGACCGTATCGATGAGTGGCTGATGAGCTACCTCAGCGATTTCGACGGCAAGAGCTTCGTCGACGTGGCGCGTGGTGACCTGGACCTGGGCAACCTGGACTCGGAAGAGGACAAGAAAGCCGCGGAAGAAGTCGCCAAGTCCAAGGAGGGTCTGGTCGAGCGCCTGAAGACCGCGCTGGGCGAGTCCGTGGCTGAAGTGCGGGTTTCCCATCGTCTGACCGATTCTCCGGCGATCCTGGCCATCGGCGAGCAGGACCTGGGCCTGCAGATGCGTCAGATCCTGGAAGCCAGCGGGCAGAAGGTTCCGGACTCGAAGCCGATCTTCGAATTCAACCCGGCTCACCCGTTGATCGAGAAGCTCGACAGCGAGCAGAGCGACGAGCGCTTCGGCGATCTGTCGCACATCCTCTTCGACCAGGCGGCCCTGGCGGCCGGCGACAGCTTGAAAGACCCGGCGGCCTATGTGCGCCGCCTGAACAAGCTGTTGGTTGAGCTGTCCGCTTAATCGCGTTGTAGAAAAACCCGCTTCGGCGGGTTTTTTCATTCTGGTGTTTACAAATCAGGAGTCAGAAATGAGCCAAATCACTGTACGTTCTGTTGCCTATCAGATTGACGGCCAGTCCTACGAAAGCCGCCTGGCCTTCGACGCTGACCACAAGGGCCCGCGTCCGGGTTTGTTGATGGCGCCGAACTGGATGGGCGTGGGTGCCGGTGCCGAGGAGATCGCCAAGTCGGTCGCGGCCAAGGGCTACGTGGTGCTGATCGCAGACCTCTACGGCCAATCGGTTCGTCCGCAGAACAACGATGAGGCAGGCGCGGCAATGATGCCGCTGAAGAATGACCGCCCGTTGCTGCGCAAGCGCATGCAAGTGGCGTTCGAACAGTTGCAAGCCCAGGGGGAAGCAGCGGTCGATACGTCGAAACTGGCGACCTTCGGTTTCTGCTTCGGCGGTTGCTGCGCCCTGGAGTTCGCCCGTACCGGTGCGCCGGTGAAGGCGGCGGTGTCGTTCCACGGTACCCTCGATACTCCGGACGTCAACGACGCGAAAAACATCAAGGGTTCGGTGCTGGTGTTGCACGGTGCGTCCGATCCATTGGTGCCCAAGGAGCAGCTGCCGGCGTTTGAAGATGAAATGAATGCCGCGGGTGTGGATTGGCAGCTGCTGAGCTACGGTGGCGCCTTCCACTCGTTCACTGACCCGCATGCCAATGTGCCGGGCATGATGATGTACGACGCGAAGGTTGCGGCTCGCGCGTTCACTTCCATGCACAACCTGCTGGATGAAGTGTTCAAAGGTTAACCACTTTTTGATCGTTCCCACGCTCTGCGTGGGAATGCAGCCAGGGACGCTCCGCGTCCCTGCTGAAGCGGACGCGGAGCGTCCAATGAGGCATTCCCACGCAGAGCGTGGGAACGATCATCACAGGGGGCTTGGCTCGCTTCGCCCTTTTGGCAGTTCAATCCGCTCAACTTCCCCCGGCACCTTCGGCCAGTCCCCGGCCGCCCAGCGTCGACGCGCTTCATCGATGGCTGCCGGATCGCTCGCCACAAAATTCCAGTTGATCCGACGCGGCCCATCCAGCGGCGCGCCGCCGAACACCACCGCATGACTGTCGCTCTCGGCGAACAACGTCATCTCTACCCCGGGCGGCAACACCACCAGCGAATGCGGCTCCATGGGCTCTCCATCCAGCTGCACCTCACCGCTCAACACATACAGCGCGCGCTCTTCATGCTCGGTGGGTATCAGCAGGGTCGTCGCCGTTTGCAGGTGCAATTCGGCATACAGCGTAGGAGAAAGCACCGGCACTGGCGATTCCAGGCAAAAGCCCGCGCCTGCGATCATGCGGATCTTCACCCCGAGGTTCTCGCTGACCGGCAAGGTGTTCGCCGGGTGGTGACTGTAGTGTCCCGGGCCCTGTTCCCGGTCTTTTGGCGACGCCAGCCAGATCTGCAAGCCGTGCATCGTAAAGCCGCTTTCTTTCAGCGCTTGGGGGGTGCGCTCGACATGGGCGATGGCGCTACCGGCGGTCATCCAGCTGACATCACCGGCATTGACCACCTGATCCGAACCCAGGCTGTCCTTGTGCTGCAACTGGCCTTCAAAGAGGTAGGTGAGGGTGGACAGGCCAATGTGTGGATGCTGACGGATGTTCATGCCTTCTCCCGCGGCGTAGCGGGTTTGCAGCATATGGTCGAAAAACACGAAGGGCCCGACATTGCGGCATTTGGCTGATGGCAACGGGCGCAGAATCGGCTGGCCTTCGACATCTTCGGCGCGGGGGCGGATCACGAGCAGAGTGTTCATGGTGCGTTCCAGGCTGAGCGGGTGATGCGGTCGAGCATAACCCGCTTGCGCAACCGTTGCCGCTATTGGCTGAACGCGCCTTCAGAGAGATGGGTTTCGATGCTGACTTCGCTGCTGGTCATCAGCTTGTGCACCGGGCAGCGGTCGGCCACGCGATGCAACTCATCGCGCTGGGTGTCGGTGAGCACGCCCTTGAGGGTCAGCTTGACGTGCAATGCGTATTTGCCTTTTTGCTCCTGGCTGTTGTCGCGCTTGACCTCCACGCCAACACCCGTCAGCGGAATGTCCTTTTTCTTCGCGTACATCTTCAAGGTCAGGGCCTTGCAGGCGCCCAGCGCGGCATCGAAGTAATCGTGTGGCTCCGGGGCCGAACCTTCGCCGCCGGCGGACACGGGCGCATCGGCAAATAGTTCGTGGTCATCGATCTGCACGGTATGGCGATAACCTTCGGCGGAAACGGTGTTGACGGTAATGGTCATTGGAGCCTCGCTGGCAATGGGAAGAGTCATTTGAGCAAAAAAGACCTCGAAGTTATAGAGCATTCCCCTTGGGGCGCGTTCCACTTTTTTGCGTAATCACAGGCGAAAAAAAGCCCCGCATGGGCGGGGCGTTTTCATGTCTGGCTGATCAGCTGCCTTTAACAGTCTTGCCGTTGACCTTGCCGTCCAGGAGCATGATGTTGTACTCCTTGCCGTCGGTCTCGACCTGTTGCAGGCGAACCAGCAGGTAATCCCAATCCTTGGCGAACCACAGCACGGTGATGCGCTTGCTTTGTGTCGGGTCGCGCACGCGCTCGACCTTGACCGCATCGATCTGGCCAGCCTTGGTGTCGACTTTTTCCGAGCCCAGCACGCGGAAGTCATAGGTATCGACTTCGCCATCATCGACAACCTGATAGCTCATGCTTTTCTTGCCGGCGGCCACGTCATGCTGCAGCGCCAGCTGGTAGGTGGATTTGTCGAGCATGCCGCGGTTGAGCGGGATATTGACCGCGTCGCCACGGTCAGTACCGGTGACCTTCTTGGCGGTCCAGTCGAAGTCCAGGTCAGCTTTCTTGGCTTTGCCCAGACCGCCCCGTTCGAAGTGGTAGGACTGTGGCAGCAAGGTGTCCTTGTCGACGGTCAGGGTGCTTTCTTCGGACAGGCTGGCGATCATCATCGACGCCTTGAAGTTGAGCTTCCAGACGCCGTTGGCTTCCTTGGTCAGGCTGCGTTCAGCCGTACCGCTCATGGGCAACTGCTTCCAGTCGGCGGTGTAGCTGGCGGAGAAAGGTTGAAGGTCTGCAGCCTGTGCGAAGGGCAAGGTGAGCAGAGCGCAAGCGAGGAGCAGGGCACGACGCATAAAATCTCCTAGGTTCGAATCAAGTGGCCGCTGGGCGCAAGCAACTGTCCATCCAGTAAAGCACCTTGTTCACCGAGCGATAGCCGGCCTTCGGCAAACCAGCGTACGGCCAGGGGGTAGATCAGGTGTTCCTGCACATGGACCCGCTGCGCCAGGCTCTGCGGCGAGTCATGCAACTCTACCGGTATTACTGCTTGTACGACCAGTGGCCCGCCATCGAGTTCCTCGGTGACGAAGTGCACGGAGCAGCCGTGCTCGGCATCGCCAGCCTCCAGCGCGCGCTGATGAGTGTGTAACCCTTTGTATTTGGGTAGCAGCGAAGGATGGATATTGAGCAGGCGACCCGCGTAGTGGCGTACGAAGTCAGCGCTGAGAATGCGCATGAATCCGGCCAGCACCACGAGTTTGGGATTGAAGGCGTCAATCAGTTCGATCAGCGCGGCATCGAAGGCCTCGCGGCCCTCGAAAGCCTTGTGATCCAGGGTGCGGGTGTCGATACCCGCGTCCCTGGCGCGCTGCAGGCCATAAGCGTCGGCGCGGTTGGAAATCACCGCAGCGACGCGGACCGGGCTGTCGCCGGTCCGCGTGCTGTCGATCAAGGCCTGCAAGTTACTGCCGGTGCCGGACAACAGCACCACGACATCACAGGTCTTAGGCATCAGTGAGCCTTAAGGTTCTTCAGTTCAACCTGGGCTGCGCCTTCGGCAGCGGTGGCGATCTGACCGATGACCCAAGGCTGCTCGCCGGCTTCACGCAGCACGTTCAGTGCGGTTTCCACGTGCTCTTGAGCGACGCAGATGACCATGCCCACGCCGCAGTTCAGCACGCGGTGCATTTCGTTTTCGTCGACGTTGCCTTTCTCTTGCAGCCAGTCGAACACCGCAGGGCGGTTCCAGCTCGCCACGTCAACCACTGCTTGTGCGCCTTTTGGCAGCACGCGCGGGATGTTGTCCAGCAGGCCGCCACCGGTGATGTGGGCCATGGCTTTTACCGCGCCGGTGTCCTTGATCAGCTTGAGCAGCGGCTTCACGTAGATGCGGGTCGGAGCCATCAGCAGGTCGGTCAGCGGCTTGCCGTCGAGCTGGATGTTCTCGATGTCGGCACCGGACACTTCGATGATCTTGCGGATCAGCGAGTAGCCGTTGGAGTGCGGGCCGGAAGACGGCAGGGCGAGCAGGGCATCGCCAGCAGCGACTTTGGAACCGTCGATGATCTCGGCTTTTTCCACGACGCCGACGCAGAAGCCGGCCAGGTCGTAGTCTTCGCCTTCGTACATGCCAGGCATTTCAGCGGTTTCGCCGCCCACCAGGGAGCAACCCGACAGTTCGCAGCCAGCGCCGATGCCGGTCACGACCTGGGCGGCGGTGTCGACGTTCAGTTTGCCGGTGGCGTAGTAGTCGAGGAAGAACAGTGGCTCGGCGCCGCAGACCACCAGGTCGTTGACGCACATGGCAACCAGGTCGATGCCGATGCTGTCGTGCTTGTTCAGGTTCAATGCCAGGCGCAGCTTGGTGCCGACGCCGTCAGTACCGGAAACCAGCACGGGCTGCTTGTAGCCGGCCGGGATTTCGCAGAGGGCGCCGAAACCGCCCAGGCCGCCCATGACTTCCGGGCGCGCAGTGCGCTTGGCGACGCTCTTGATGCGTTCGACCAATGCTTCACCGGCGTCGATGTCTACACCGGCGTCCTTGTAGCTCAGGGAGGGTTGCTTGCTCATGATCCAGGCCTTTAGGGGGGGGATTTCTGGGTAACGACCGAGTCCATCGGGACCGCCGAAATCGACGAAGGTGAATGCCTCACGCGATATTCGAGGGTGCCCGGCTGTTGCCGGTCTGCGAAGGCGCGCGATTTTATCAGGCTTGAAGGGCAGCGGCCATCCTCACGCCGACGGCAGGGGGCATATCGGCCGAAAAAAAACCGCCTTTACCCGATATGAATGACATCCTGCTCGCCTCTACGGGTTGTCGTCATTAACCGTCTATCGTTAGCACAGTGCGAAAACTTACCCGGGGCGTGTGAATGTTTTACGTCGGGCGATGGTCACAGCCTTGCCCGATCGTTTCATGCGGTCTGTTCCAGCCGCCTTTGTCTTCAGGAATCTTCCATGGGTTTTTGTAAATTCTTGCTTGTGGGCTGTTTGTCGCTGGTTAGCTTGATAAGCCACGCTGAAACCGTCAAAGGCCTTTATCAGGTGCGCGAGCCGGTCAATGGCCAGTCGCCAGAGGAGCGTGAGCAAGCCACTCAGCGGGCGCTCGATACGCTGGTGTTGCGCCTGACCGGCGATCCCAAGGCACCACAGAGTCCGGGACTGGCGGCGCTTCGCAACGACCCGCAGCAAATCATCAGCCAGTACGGCTTCGAGGCAGGCCCGCCGGAAGTGTTGAAAGTCGATTTCGACCCGGGCACCACCGCACAGGCCTTGCGTCGGGCCGGGTTGGCGATGTGGGGCTCCAATCGGCCGTCGATCCTGGGGTGGTGGTTGAACGACTATACCGAGGGCTCGAGCCTGGTGGGTGATGGCCAGGCCGGTGCGGCACCCCTGCGCCGCGCCGCGCAGCACCGTGGCTTGCCCCTGCGTTTGCCGCTGGCGGACTTGAATGAACAAATCATCGGTACCGCACCGAATCTGGACAGTGCCGATCCGTCGGCCCTGCGCAGCGCATCGCAGCGTTACAATGCCGACGCCTTGCTGGCGGTCCATGCCCGTGAAGAGGGTGGCCAATGGCAAGCCAAGTGGCAGTTGTGGTTGGGCGATCAGAAAGAGGCCGGCAGCGCCCAGGGCGCCGATCAAGCCGCTTTGGCGGACGCGGTGATGCTGGCGGTCAACCAGCGACTGGCGCCGCGATTCGTCACCAAGCCCGGGGCATCGGCCGCACAGTTGCTGGAAGTCCAGGGCATGAACCTGGAACGGTATGCGGCCCTTGGGCGTTTGCTGGAGCCTTTTGGCGGTCGTCCGCAAAGTGTCAATGGCGACCGGATTCTTTATCGGGTCAACGGCAGTAGCGAGCAACTGCGCGCGCAATTGTCGCTGGCCAGATTGCAGGAGGTCGCGGTGGAGCCGGTGCCGGCACCGGCACCAGTGGCACCGGTCCAGCCTGTAGTCGCTGGTTCAGTCCCCGCGGTAACGCCAGCGCCGGCTCCGACGCCGCAATTGCGTTTCCGCTGGTAGGATTTTCTTTCTTTATATAGAAGCAATGGAGTGGTTCATGGCCGATACGCGGCGTTGGTTCTGGTTGGGTGGAGTGTTGTTGCTCTGCGCATTTATCTGGCTGTTGCACCCGATCCTCACGCCGTTCCTGGTGGCGTTGTTGTTGGCGTATCTATTCGACCCCTTGGTCGATCGGCTGGAAAACGCCGGCCTGTCACGGACCTGGGGTGTGATTGCAGTGTTCGCCCTGTTCACCCTGATCTTCACCACGCTGTTGCTGGTGTTGGTGCCGATGCTCGCCAAGCAGTTGTTTCGCTTGTATGAGCTGGCGCCGCAGATGCTCGATTGGCTGCAGCACACGGCATTGCCCTGGGCGCAATCGAAGTTTGGCTTGTCGGAGGGTTTCTGGAAGTTCGACAAGCTCAAGGCGGCGATCAGTGAGCACATGGGGCAGACCACCGACATCGTTGGCGTGGTGCTGAGCCAGGCAACGGCCTCGGGCCTGGCGTTGATTGGCTGGTTGGCGAACCTGGTGCTGATTCCGGTGGTGAGTTTCTACTTGCTGCGGGACTGGGACCTGATGATGGCCAAGATCCGCAGCCTGCTGCCACGCGATCGCGAAGAGCGCGCAGTGTCGCTGGCCGCGGAGTGCCATGAAGTGCTCGGCGCTTTCGTCCGCGGGCAATTGCTGGTGATGGTCGCGTTGGGCGTGATTTACGCCGCAGGCCTGATGCTGGTGGGCCTGGAGTTGGGCCTGTTGATCGGGATGATTGCCGGTCTGGCGGCGATTGTGCCGTACATGGGCTTTATCATCGGCATTGGCGCGGCGCTGATTGCCGGCCTGTTCCAGTTTGGCGGCGATTTGTATCCCATGATGGGGATTGTCGCGGTGTTCATGGTCGGTCAGGCGCTGGAGGGCATGGTGCTTACGCCATTGCTGGTGGGAGACCGCATCGGCCTGCACCCGGTGGCGGTGATCTTCGCGATTCTGGCCGGGGGTGAGCTCTTTGGTTTTACCGGTGTGTTGCTGGCGCTGCCCGTGGCGGCGGTGATCATGGTGCTGCTGCGCCATGTGCATGATTTGTATAAGGATTCCGGCATGTACAGTGGTGTGGACGAATCAGAGCTCTAGAGGGGGGCACGGGCAGCCCGGATCGATACCCGGTGACTGCCCATGGCGCCAAAGAATCTGTCATAAAACCGGTGCGCTAACGCAAACCTTTGATTTTGCTTGTGGTCTGTCGCATTGTGCGGTCGGCTTCACGGGTATAAACTTCGCAAACTTTACACAGAGGCCACTAACGGTTCCTTTGGAACTGTTCAGTCAGCATGAAACCGATTCAGCTGCCCCTAGGTGTGCGTCTGCGTGACGACGCCACCTTCATCAACTACTACCCAGGCGCCAATGCCGCTGCACTCGGCTATGTCGAGCGGCTGTGCGAAGCCGACGCCGGCTGGACCGAAAGCCTGATTTACCTCTGGGGCAAGCACGGGGTAGGGCGCACGCATCTGTTGCAGGCCGCGTGCCTGCGTTTCGAACAGATGGGCGAACCGGCAGTTTACCTGCCGCTGGCCGAGTTGATGGATCGCGGCATCGAGATTCTCGACAACCTTGAGCAATACGAGCTGGTCTGCCTGGACGACTTGCAGGCGGTGGCAGGCAAGGCTGACTGGGAAGAAGCGTTGTTCCACCTGTTCAACCGGCTGCGTGACAGTGGTCGGCGCCTGCTGATTGCCGCATCGACCTCGCCACGCGAACTTCCAGTAAAGCTGGCGGACCTCAAGTCGCGCCTGACCCTGGCGCTGATATTCCAGATGCGCCCACTCTCCGACGAAGACAAGTTGCGCGCCCTGCAGTTGCGTGCGTCGCGTCGCGGCCTGCACCTGACCGATGAAGTCGGGCACTTTATCCTGACTCGCGGTACCCGCAGCATGAGCGCGCTGTTTGAACTGCTCGAGCAGCTCGACCAGGCCTCACTTCAAGCGCAGCGCAAGCTGACCATTCCGTTCCTCAAAGAAACCCTGGGCTGGTAGCCAAGCCCCGTAAATTCAAGGCCTGCAGCGGATATTCGCCATATTCAAGGCGTCAGAAAATCCGCTTTCCTGTCGGGTGCAGGCTGCGCAAGTGTCTAGAACGGGCTTTAGCGCTTAGATGTTATCGAGAAACCAGGAAGTCACAAAAAGTTCGATTGAATTTGCAAATGAGAATGATAGAAGGCATAGTCTCGGCTCTTGATAACCTATTCAGCCACGGTCGTGCCCATGCTAAATCGCTTTGCACCCCTCGTGCCCCTCGCACTCGTTACCCTGTTGTTCGGTTGCGCTGCCCACACCCCGGTGTCCGAGCAAGCACAACAACAGCAGGTTCAACATTCCGTTACTGCCCAGTCTTCCGCTCTCTATAAGCAAACGCTTGAGCTCGAAGAAGCGGCCACCGAAAAAGAACTGGCCAGCTTCGCCGACGGCAAGTCGTACCAGCTTCCGGTCCTGGCCGACAGCATCCTCGAACGCGGCATGTCCCTGATCGGTACCCGTTACCGTTTCGGCGGCACCTCCGAAGCCGGTTTCGATTGCAGCGGTTTCATCGGTTACCTGTTCCGTGAAGAAGCGGGCATGAACCTGCCACGCTCCACCCGCGAAATGATCAACGTGGACGCGCCGCTGGTTTCGCGCAGCAAGCTCCAGCCAGGCGACCTGCTGTTTTTCGCCACCAACGGTCGCCGCGGTCGCGTCAGTCACGCCGGGATCTACCTGGGTGACAACCAGTTCATCCATTCCAGCAGCCGCAAAAGCGGTGGTGTGCGCATCGATAACCTCGGTGACAGCTACTGGAGCAAGACCTTCATCGAAGCCAAGCGTGCACTCGCCATGGCGCCTGCAGCAACGCCAATCGTCACGGCTCGCAAGTAAGCGCACATTTCGTAAGGCGAACTTAAAGTCTTACTTGAAGTTTGCCTGATAAGCGCTAAAATTCTGATCATGAATGATGGCAAACCGCCTGCGTAATCCGCAGGCGGTTTTCTTTTCTGCGCTCCCGCAGAAATTTAGCCGCAGCCTGATCAGGATGCTCTGCTTATGACGATGTCGGCCCGCCTCGCAATCATGCTGTTCGCAGCGCTGCTCAGTGCTTGTGCCAGCCGTACACCGCCCCCTGCGCCGGTGGTTCGCGCGCCCATCGTATTCAATTCCTCCCAGGACTTTTCGCCTGAAGCGCAAGACGTGCTGTTTCGTGCGTTGGGGCTGGTCGGCACGCCTTATCGCTGGGGCGGCAACACGCCGGACTCCGGGTTCGATTGCAGTGGCCTGATTGGCTACGTCTACCGTGACATGGCCGGTATTTCCCTGCCGCGCACCACTCGCGAAATGATTTCCATGCAAGCGGCCGATGTCGGCAAGGAAGGCCTGCAAACCGGTGACCTGATCTTCTTCGCCACCAACGGTGGTTCCCAGGTCAGCCATGCCGGCATCTATGTCGGTGAAGGCCGGTTCGTGCATGCGCCGGCTACCGGTGGCACGGTCAAGCTCGACAGCTTGTCCAAGGCTTATTGGCAGAGAGCCTACCTGAGTGCCAAGCGCGTCCTGCAACCCGAGCATCTGGCGCGTAATCCGTAACAGACGGAGGGTGTTGCCATGACCGCCCGCACGCTCAATCTCGACGATTCGCTCTATCAGTACCTGCTCGACGTCTCCCTGCGCGAAACGCCGGTGCTCAAGCGCTTGCGCGACGAAACCCAGGCGCTGCCCATGGCGCGCTGGCAGGTGGCACCGGAGCAGGGGCAGTTTCTCGCTTTGCTGGTAAAACTCACCGGTGCCCGACGTGTACTGGAAGTCGGTACGTTCACCGGTTACAGCGCCCTGTGCATGGCCGCGGCATTGCCGGATGACGGTTCGCTGATCTGCTGTGACATTCCCGGGGATTACAACGCCATCGCGCGCCGTTATTGGCAGGAGGCCGGCCTGACCGGGCGCATCGACCTGCGTTTAGCGCCGGCACTGGAAACCCTGGGCAAGCTGGACGAGCCCGGTCAGTTCGATGTGGTGTTCATCGATGCCGACAAGGCCAATTATCCCGTCTACCTGGAGCATGCGCTACGCCTGTTGCGGATCGGTGGCCTGGCGGTATTCGACAACACGCTGTGGAGTGGCCGGGTGCTTGAGGACAATCCAGAGAGCGCCGATACCCGCGCCATCCAGGCGCTCAATCGTGCCTTGAAGGATGATGCGCGGGTGGACCTGTCGCTGTTGCCGCTGGGGGATGGGCTGACCCTTTGCCGTAAGCGCTGATCTCTCGCGGTTGTACCCGATCTACTGTGGGAGCTGGCCTGCCGGTGAAGGGGGCCTGACATTCGATGATTGTCTTTCAGGTGTACATATCCATTCCTGCGGTAACGGCCACCTAGGGTTTCGCTCTTACAGCGAGTCACTTGGAAGAGCCCCAAGTAACCAAGGGCTCTTGC
>NZ_JAAVXC010000039.1:0-64953 GCF_013416725.1 Pseudomonas sp. SbOxS1 | reverse complement strand
GGCCCATCGCGGCGACCCACGGAGCAATGCCGGAGAGAGGGCATGCCGAGCCCTAGCGAGGCACCGAGTGGTGGGGCAAAGCCTTTTGCTTACTTTTTGGCGTTTGAAAAAGTGAGTCGCCGTAAGGGCGAAACCATAAGCCGCCGTTACCGCAGCAACGGATATGTACTCAGAAAACAATCTCCCACAACCTTCGACGCGGCAGGGATCAACGTTGGTAGAGGCTCCTCAGGGTGTGAGGGGGCAAGAAAATCAAAAGCCAAAGCAACGACCAAAGCGAGGCGGCCGACCGGCCCGATCGGGAGCCGTACGCATGACCTCTTTAGGAGTCAGGCTTGCCTGCGAAGGCGACCGAAAGTCCAATGCAACGCTCAAGTACGCCTTCGCCGGCAAGCCGGGCTCCTACAAGGGGCGAGGGGGTTAGCCGAGCACTTCGCGCATCCGGTACCAGAGCATACCGAGGGCCAACAACGGCGAACGCAGGGCGCGGCCGCCCGGGAAGGTCATGTGCGGTACGGCGCTGAACACATCGAAACCGCCGCTGTGTCCGGCCTGGATCGCTTCGCCCAGCAGTTTCGCGCACCAGTGGGTCACGTTGAGGCCATGGCCGGAGTAACCCTGGGCGTAGAACACGTTCGGGTGCTGGCGCAGGCGCCCGACCTGAGGGAATCGATTGGCCGTGATGCCGATCTTGCCGCCCCATTGATAGTCGATGCGCACATTCGCCAACTGCGGGAACACCTTGAGCATCTGCGGACGCATGTAGGCGCTGATATCCGCAGGGTCACGCCCGGAGTAATGGCAGGCGCCGCCGAACAACAGGCGCCGGTCCGCCGAGAGCCGGTAGTAATCCAGGCCGACCTTCTGGTCGCAAAGCGCCAGGTTGTGCGGGATCAGTTCTTCGGCAACCTGGGCCGACAAGGGTTCGGTGGCGATGATGTAGCTGCCGGCCGGGAGCACCTTGCCGCTGAGTTTCGGTTCGAGTTCTTCCAGGTGGGCGTTGCAGGCGAGCACCAGGCTGCCGGCGCGAACCGTGCCGCCGGCACAACGAACCTGCACGGTGTCGCCATGGATCAGCTCCAGCACCGCACTCTGCTCGAAGATCTGCACGCCAAGGGAGTGCGCGAGCTTCGCTTCACCCAGGGCCAGGTTCAAGGGGTGCAGGTGCCCGGAGCCCATGTCGACCAGACCGCCGGCATACACCCCTGAATTCACCACCTGCCGACGAATCTGCCCGGGTTCCACCAGGCGGGTTTCGTGGGCGTAGCCCGATGCCTGGAGCGCTGCGTATTCAGCCGTAAGTCCGGCGAACTGCGCCGGGGTGTTGGCCAGTTCGCAAAAGCCCCAGCGCAGGTCGCAATCGATGCCGTGTTCGCGGATACGCCGGCCCACCAGCTCGACCGATTCGATACCGGCGCGCTCCAGATAGCGCACGCCTTCGGCACCGATATGCTTGGCGAAACCGCTGACGTCATGCCCAATGCCACGGATCAGTTGGCCGCCGTTGCGCCCGCTGGCACCCCAGCCGATCCGCCGGCCCTCCAGCAGGATCACCGAGAGCCCGCGCTGGGCCAGTTCGATGGCCGTGTTGATACCGGTGAAACCACCGCCAATCACGCAGACATCGGCTTCAAGGTCCGCCGTCAGCCCGGGAAATTGCGCCATGCCATGGGCCGACGCGGCGTAATACGAGCGAGTATGTTCCTGTGGGTTCTGGTTCATTTGTTGGACTTCACTTTGCTCCACGAACGGGTCATCAGGCGCATGATCGACTGGGGCGGCGTGGTGGAGATGTAGAGCTTGTCGAGTACTTCCTGCGGTGGGTAAACCTCGGGGTTGTTGACAAGTTCCGGGTCCATGTACTGCTTGGAGGCAGGGGTGGGGTTGGCATAGCCGACCGAGGCGCTGACCTTGGCGATCACTTGCGGGTCGAGCAGGAAATTGATGAAGGCATGGGCTTCTTTCGGGTTGCTGGCGTCGGCGGGGATGGCCAGCAGGTCGAACCACAGGTTGCTGCCTTCCTTGGGAATGGCGTAGGCGATGTTCACGCCGTTCTTGGCTTCCTTGGCGCGGTTGGCGGCCTGGAACACATCACCGGAGTAACCGAATGCCACGCAGATGTCGCCGTTGGCCAGGTCCGAGACGTACTTGGACGAGTGGAAATAGGTGATGTACGGGCGGATGGTCAACAGCTTGGCTTCGGCTTTCTTGAAGTCTTCGGGGTTCTCGCTACGCGGGTCCATGCCCATGTAGTTGAGGACCGCGGGGAACACTTCATCGGCCGAGTCCATCATCGAGACGCCGCACTGGCTGAGCTTCTTGATGTTTTCCGGCTCGAACAGCACGGCCCAGGAGTCGATGTGGTCGACGCCCAGCACCTGCTTGACCTTGTCGACGTTGTAGCCGATGCCGTTGGTGCCCCACAGGTACGGCACCGAGTGCGCGTTACCCGGGTCGTTTTTCTCCAGCAACGCCAGCAGTTTCGGGTCCAGGTTCTTGAAGTTCGGCAGTTGCTCGCGGTCCAGCTTGAGGAACGCGCCGGCCTTCACCTGACGGGCGAGGAAGTGGTTGGACGGCACGACCACGTCGTACCCGGTACGCCCGGCGAGCAGCTTGCCTTCCAGGGTTTCATTGGAGTCGAAAACGTCGTAGATCACCTTGATCGAGGTTTTGGCCTGGAAGTCGGCGAGGGTGGTCTCGCCGATGTAGTCGGTCCAGTTATAGACACTGACCTGTGGCTGCGCCTGGGCAACGGCGCTGAACAGAACCGTCAGCGCGAGCGGCACCACGGATTTCAATAGACGCATATCGACACCTCTTCGAATTATTGGATTTTTCAGGTGATTTTTTGGTGTTCTGGCGGCCGCCATCGCGAGCAGGCTCACTCCTACATTTGGAATGCATTCCCCTGTAGGAGTGAGCCTGCTCGCGATGGGGCCGCAACGGACAGCGCAGATCTCAGACGCTGAGCAACAGGAACTCACGTTCCCACGAACTGATCACGCGCTTGAAGTTCTCGTGCTCGGCGCGCTTGACCGCGACGTAGCCACGCACGAACTTGTCGCCCAGGTAGCGGCTGACGGTGGCGCATTCTTCCATCTGCGTCAGCGCGTCTTCGATGGTGATCGGCAGGCGCAGGTTGCGTCGTTCATAGGCCCGGCCCTGTACCGCGGCGCTCGGTTCAATGCGCTCGACCATGCCCAGGTAACCGCACAGCAGGCTGGCGGCGATGGCCAGGTAAGGGTTGGCATCGGCCCCTGGCAAGCGGTTTTCCACGCGCATGGCGTCGGGGCTTGAGGTCGGAACGCGCAGGCCGACGGTGCGGTTTTCTTCGCCCCATTCGACGTTCACCGGTGCCGACGTGTCCGGCAGGAAGCGGCGGAACGAATTGACGTTGGGTGCGAACATCGGCAGGACTTTGGGGATGTACTTCTGCAAGCCACCGATGTGGTGCAGGAACAACTCGCTCATGTTGCCGTCGGCATCGGCGAAGATCGGCTGGCCGGTGGCGATGTCCACCACGCTCTGGTGGATATGCATGGCGCTGCCCGGCTCATCGCCGACCGGCTTGGCCATGAAGGTAGCGGCCACGTTGTGCTTGAGCGCGGCCTCGCGCATGGTGCGCTTGAACACGGTGATCTGGTCGGCCAGGTCCAGGGCATCGCCGTGGCGGAAGTTGATTTCCATCTGCGCCGGGCCGTCTTCGTGGATCAGCGTGTCGAGGTCCAGGCCCTGGAGTTCGCACCAGTCGTAGACGTCTTCGAAAAGCGGGTCGAATTCGTTGGCGGCGTCGATGGAGAACGACTGGCGACCGCTTTCGGCGCGGCCGGAGCGGCCCATTGGGGCCTTGAGCGGCAAGTCCGGGTCTTCGCAACGCTGGGTCAGGTAAAACTCCATTTCCGGCGCCACGATCGGCCGCCAGCCTTTGTCGGTGTACAGCTGCAGGACCTTCTTGAGCACGTTGCGCGGCGACAATTCGATCGGGTTGCCGAACTTGTCGAAGGTGTCGTGAATCACGATGGCGGTCGGCTCGATCGCCCAAGGCACGACGTACACCGCATCGGACACCGGCTTGCAGACCATGTCGATATCGGCCGGGTCCAGCAGGTCGTAGTAGATGTCGTCGTCGACAAAGTCCCCGGTTACCGTTTGCAACAGCACACTTTCCGGCAGGCGCATGCCTCGCTCATGCAGGAACTTGTTGGTGGGTGCGATTTTGCCGCGTGCAATGCCGGTCAGGTCGCTGACGACGCACTCGACTTCGGTAATCTTGTGATCTTTCAGCCAAGTGAACAGCTGATCGAAAGGGACATTCATAAAGACCTCGTTATTGGTTTCATTAACGCCAGGAGAGGCCGGTTTCATCCGCCGGACACTTCCCCTGTAGCGCGTTGACGTCTATCTTGGGCGAGCCTTGCGGTTCCATCTATCCACTTTAAGCAGCACAAAGCGCACCAAAAGAGTGCGTAAGGTCACCCTATGACAGTCTGCAATTCATTACAGGTCCAGGCGTTCAGCACGGCCGATATCGCCGAGCAAATCCGCGCCACACCGGGCTGGGTCCAGCACTACCAACAGATGTCGCCGGGGCATTTCGCAGGCCGCGTGCGCTATCTGGATCTACAGGGCGTGGAGATTTACGAGGAGCACATGAACACCCGGGTCGAGCAGAATTTCAGCGCGCCACAAGGCTCGCTGGCGTTCTGTTTCGACCGCACCGACAACGCGCTGTACGTGTTGAACGGCGAAAGCCGCAACATCTGGATCACCCCGGAGAACTACCAGGAAATCGCCGTGGTGTTCGGGCCGGCGTTCGTCCAGCGCCATGCCCTGGACGTCGCGCGGCTGGAGGGGCTGTTCATGGCGCCGCTCAATTCGCAGCAAAATGCATTGTTCAGCCGCTGGCTCAGCGCAACCCTGACCCAGCTGTCGCAGACCTACGACCCGCCAAGCCGCGAAGCCTTGACCCAGCAGTTGCTGGACGACTGCCTGTTCATCCTCGACAACGCCTGTGTCTGCCTCGACCAGAGCGCACTGCAGCGCCGGGCCGGGGAGCGGGCGATCATGAAGCGGGTAGGGGAATGGGCGGCGGACAGCCCGGAAGATCAGCTCAACCTGCTGGCGTTGTCCGAGGTCGCCGGGGTTTCGCTGCGCCAGCTGCAGCACACCTTCAAGACCTTCACCGGCATGGCGCCGACCCAATGGCTGCGCCTGCGCCGCCTGAACAGCGCCCGCCGCGAACTGCTCAGCCGCACGCCTGCGCAAACCACCGTGGCCGAAGTGGCGATGCACTGGTCGTTCTGGCACCTGGGACGGTTTTCCAGCAGCTATCGCGCGCTGTTCAAGGAACTGCCGAGCGACACCCTCAAGCGTGCAAGCGTGGCTCAGGCAGTCGGGCGCGGCCGGCGTTAGAAGGTCGGCGGGGTAATCACCCAGATCACCACGGCATCCACCTCACCGGGATTGCCATAGCGGTGCGGTTCCTGGCTGGAGAAACTGAAGCTGTCGCCTTCATTGAGTTGAAAATGGCGCTCGCCCACCCACAACTCAAAGCTGCCCGACAGCAGATAGCCGGCTTCCTCGCCGTCGTGGCTGTAGCTTTGCTGGCTGTAGGTGCCGGGGGGGAAACGCGAGTGGAGCATTTCCAGCTGGCGGTTGGCTTGCGGGGTCAGCAACTGGTCGACGATGCCGTCTTCGTAATGCACGTTCAGGCGGCTGTGCTTGCGCACGACAATGCCGTCGTCTTGCGGATCGGTGATCGCCTCGCTGGCGAAAAACCATTGGATGGTCACGCCGAGACTGCGGGCAATGTTGAACAGCGCCGGGATCGACGGATAGGCGAGGTTGCGTTCCAGCTGGCTGATGTAGCCGGCGGTCAGCTCGCTCTGCTGCGCCAGTTCCGCCAGGGTCATGCCCCGGCGTTTACGCAGGCCGCGAATCCGCGTGCCGAGGAAATGCGGTTCGGCGCTGCCGGCGGCCGGTTGTTGGATGTTGTTGTTGCTCATAATCAATTCCGAACCGGAGGAATGGCGCAAATCCCTTGTAGGAGCGAGCCTGCTCGCGATGGTCGCTAACGATGACGCGTACAGCCTGGTTCAACGCGGCGTTTTGGAGTCCATCGCGAGCAGGCTCGCTCCTACAAGGGTTGGGTGTTAGCCATCAAAGCCCCGGAGTATAAACAGGCTTAAAGCTCCCACGCGACTTTAAGTCCCTCGTAAATCGCTTCTTCGGCGGTGCGCGGCGCCAGGCAGTCGCCGATGCGGCGAAATTCCACCAGGTCTTTCAGTTGCTCGCCCAGGGTGTCCACCGGCTGATGGCCCTGGCACAGCACCAGTGTATCGACATTCTCCAGCAGCATCGGCTCACCGCTGGCGGTGTGCTGGAGGTAGACCGTGTTGTCGTCACAACCGTACAAGCGGGCGTAGGGGATGATGGGAATGGCGAGCTTGTGCAGCTCGCCGGCCAGTTGATCGCGCACGTACAGCGGCAGGTTTTCCCCGCAGTGGGTGCCGTTGACCGCCAGTTGCACCTGATGACCGGCACGTGTCAGGCGTTCGGCAATGCCTGGGCCGATCCAGTCGCAGCGCCAGTCGACCACCACCACCGAACGGCCGATTTGTACCTCGTCACGCAGCACTTGCCAGGCATCCACCACCTGCAGTTCGCCACCGCGTTCGAAGGGCGGCCAATAGGGCTCGGCACCCGTGGCGACGATCACCATGTTCGGTTTTTCCTGTTCCACCAGTGCGCGGTCGACCCGTGTGTTGCGCACCACACGCACCCCGGCCAATTGCATTTCCCGTTGCAGGTTGGTGCTGGCACCGCCGAATTCGCTGCGCCGAGGCAGCAGTTGCGCGAGCAACACCTGGCCGCCCAGTTGCGCGCTGGCCTCGTACAGCGTCACCTCATGCCCGCGCTGGGCGGCCACGGCAGCGGCTTTCATCCCGGCCGGGCCACCGCCGGCAATCATGATGCGTTTGCGTTTTGCCGCCGGTTGGCGCTGGCCAAAAATCAACTCTCGACCGGTTTCCGGGTGCTGGATGCAGGAAATCGGCAAGCCCTTGTGGAAGTGCCCGATGCACGCCTGATTGCAGGCAATGCACGCACGCACATCTTCGACGCGGCCGACGTCGGTCTTGTTGGGCATTTGCGGATCGCAGATCAACGCCCGGGTCATGCCGCAGACATCGGCCTGGCCGCGAGCCAGGATCAACTCGGCTTCCTGGGGTTGGTTGATGCGCCCGGTGACGAACAAGGGAATGCTCAAGCCAGCCTTGAAGGTGCCGGCTTCCCTGGCCAGGTACGCCGCTTCGATCGCCATTGGCGGCACGATGTGCACGGCACCGCCGAGCGATGCCGAGGTGCCGGCGACGATGTGTACGTAATCCAGTTGCGCTTGCAGCAATTGCACGGAAGCCAGGGACTCGTCTTCGGTCAGCCCCTCGGGGTCGCGTTCATCGGCAGAGATGCGCAGGCCGATGATGAATTGATCGTCAGTCGCAGCCCGGATGGCAGCAATGACTTCACGCAGGAAACGCAGGCGCTGCTCCAGCTCGCCGTTGTAGCCGTCGGTGCGCCGATTGACTCGCGGGTTGATGAACTGCGCCGGCAGGTAACCGTGACTGGCGACCACTTCCACGCCATCGATGCCGGCCTGGTGCAGGCGTCGGGCCGCCGCTGCGTAACCTTGGACAATCTCGTCGATCATCGCCTGGTCCAGCGCCCGTGGCATCACCCGGAAGCGCTCGTTGGGCACCGCCGATGCCGAGTAAGCCACGGCCAGCAGGCCGTCGCTGGACTCCATGATTTCCCGCCCTGGATGGAACACCTGCGACAGCACCAGGGTGCCATGGGCGTGGCAGGTTTGCGCGAGCTTGCGGTAGCCCTCGATGCATTCATCGCCGGTGGCCATCAGCACATGAGAGGTGTAGCGCGCACTGTCATGCACCCCGGCCACCTGCAGCACGATCAGCCCGACACCGCCTTCGGCCCGTGCCCGGTGATAGGCAATCAGCTGCTCGTTGACCAGGTTGTCGGTGGGCATGGAGGTGTCGTGACCGCTGGACATGATGCGGTTTTTCAGGCGCTTGCCACGGATTTGCAAGGGCTCGAACAGGTGCGCGAAGGCAGGTGTCGGGGTCGGCATGGTACGGGCACTCCAGGCAGGCTGAAGCCGAAAAACCGGGTTTTCGGCGTTTTTATTATTGATCTATAGAAATTTACCTTCAGTAAAAAATCAACTTGTTTTTTTACTTGGCCTTGAGTAGTTTCGTGTCGAGCCCGCTCCTGGGGCGAACCTCACCAACAATAAAAAAGGGCCATGTTGACCTTGGGTCGAGTGGCACCTGCACGAGGAACCACTGATGAAATCGAAAACGCTCAAGCACGGTTTTTATCCCTTGGCGCTGACCCTGGCGATGAGCCTGGGCAGCGCACAGGCAGCATCGGACATGGTGGTGGTCGGTTACGGCGGAGCCGGACAAAAAGCCCAGGACGTGGCGTTCTTCCAGCCTTTTGCCGCCGTGGATCAAAGCAAGGTGATCCAGAGCGAATACAACGGCGAAATGGCCAAGATCAAAGTGATGGTCGACACCGGCAACGTCGACTGGGACGTGGTGCAGATCGAAGGCCCGGACCTGATGCGCGGCTGCGAGGAGGGCATGTATGAACGCCTGGACTGGACTCGCCTGGGCCGCAGCGAACAGTTGATTCCCGAGGCCGCGCAGGAATGCGGGTCCGCCGCGCTGGTGTGGAGCGTGGCGATTGCCTACGACACCGACAAACTGGCCCAGGCCCCGACGTCATGGGCGGACTTCTGGGATGTGCAGAAAATCCCCGGCAAGCGCGGGCTGCGCAAGCGCGCGGTGTACAACCTGGAATTCGCCTTGCTGGCGGACGGCGTGAAAACCGAAGAGGTCTACAAGGTACTCGGCACCCCGCAAGGCGTGGACCGGGCATTCGCCAAACTCACTGAGCTCAAGCCTTACATCCAGTGGTGGGAAGCCGGCGCGCAACCGCCACAGTGGCTGACCGCTGGCGACGTGGTGATGACCTCGACCTACAGCGGGCGCATTGCCGACGCTGCGCAGAAAGGCAGCCACCTGGCGCTGGTCTGGCCCGGCAGCCTGTACGGCATGGACTACTGGGCGATCATCAAGGGCTCCAGGCACGTCGACCAGGCCAAACGTTTCATTGCCTTCGCCAACCAGCCGGATGCACAGGTGAAATACGTCGAGCAGATCCCCTATGGCCCGACCAACATCCAGGCCGCCGCAAGGCTCGATGACAAACTGGCGCAATGGGTGCCGACGGCGCCGCAGAATCTCAAGGGCGCGCTGTCGATGAACGTTGGGTTCTGGGTCGACCATGGCGAAGAACTGGAAGAACGCTTCAACGCCTGGGCCAGCAAATAAGTTCAGTGGATGGCTGGACCTGCCTAAGCGTCCAGCCTTACTGTCTGCGCAGCCGAACAGCCTGGAGAACCCGAATAATGAATAACCTTGTCACTGCCCAGACCGCCCCTGAGCGCAGCGCCACCGAACAGCGCCTGCGTGAAGAACTGGCGGCCTGTTATCGCCTGATTGCGCATTTCCGCATGACCGACCTGATCTTCACCCACATCTCGGTGCGTATTCCGGGGCCGGAGCATCACTTCCTGATCAACCCCTACGGGCTGATGTTCGATGAAATCACCGCGTCCAACCTGGTCAAGATCAACCTCGATGGTCATGCGGTGGAGTCGTCGCCGTACCCGGTCAACCCGGCCGGGTTCGTGATTCACAGCGCCATCCACGGTGCCCGCGAAGACGCGCAATGTGTGCTGCACACCCACACCAAATCCGGGAGCGCGGTGGCGGCGTTGAAGTGCGGGCTGTTGCCGGTGAACCAGATTTCCATGGAGTTCTACAACCGCGTTGCCTACCACGACTACGAAGGCGTGGCGCTGGACATGAGCGAGCAGCAACGGCTGGTGGCGGACATGGGCGACAAGCCGGTGATGATGCTGCGCAACCATGGCCTGCTGACTGTCGGCGAAACCGTGAGCCAGGCATTTTTGCGCATGTATTACCTGGAAAAAGCCTGCGAAATCCAGCTGGCCGCGCAGGCGGCCGGGGAGTTGGTGATGCCGCCGGCGGAGGTTTGCGCGCACACCGAGCGCCAGTTCAATGATCCGGGGCGGCCGTTGGATGACGGCGAGTTGAGCGATCCTGATGCCATGCAATTGGCCTGGGCGGCGCTGTTGCGGTTGTTGGAGCGGGTGGCGCCGGGGTATCGGGACTGATCCATATTCTCGGTTGTTTGGGCCGTCCTCTTCGCGGGCAAGCCCGCTCCTACAGGGGGGGCGTGTGTCGCAAATCCACTGTAGGAGCTGGCTTGCCAGCGAAGGCGGTGTGTCAGGCGATACCCATGCTGAATCCGATGGCCTCTTCGCGGGCAAGCCCGCTCCTACAGGGGGCAGGGCTGGAGAACTGGCCCGCTCTTGCTGTACAGTCGTTCAACTCGCAGGCTATCACGCGAGCCCCAACGATCGAGAACGCAGGAGCATGTCGCCATGAATCAGGAAGCCCGTTTTTCCCGCATGGAACCGGAGTTGCGCAAGGCCAATCTGATCGAGGCGACGCTGGTGTGCCTCAAGCGCCATGGTTTCCAGGGGGCGTCGATCCGCAAGATTTCCGCCGAGGCGGGTGTTTCGGTGGGGCTGATCAGCCATCACTATTCGGGCAAGGACGAACTGGTGGCCGAGGCCTACATGGCGATCACCGGGCGCGTCATGACGCTGCTGCGCGACGCCATGGAGCAAGCGGCACCCACTGGCCGGGAGCGTTTGTCGGCGTTTTTCCGTGCTTCGTTCTGCGCCGAATTGCTCGACCCGCAACTGATCGATGCCTGGCTAGCCTTCTGGGGCGCGGTGAAAACCGCCGAGGCGATCAACCAGGCCCACGAGCATTCCTATGGCGAGTACCGCGCGATCCTGGGCAAGGTGCTCAGGGAACTGGCGCAGGAGGAGGGGTGGGAACACTTCGATGCCGACCTGGCCGCGATCAGCCTCAGCGCGTTGCTCGATGGCCTGTGGCTGGAGTCCGGGCTCAATCCCGGGACCTTTACCCCCGAGCAGGGCATCCAGATTTGCGAAGCCTGGGTCGACGGTTTGCAGGCCGGCGGCCGACAGCGGTTTTGCGTACAGACGAGTAGCTGTTGATCGCCCGTTCAGCAGTGGCTACTCTCTGGCGCTGATGCAAGCCCTCTAATAAGAAACAAGCAGGACACCCAGCAATGACTCCTCGGGTACTGATCGTCGATGACGATCCGCTGATTCGCGAACTGTTGCACGCCTACCTGTCCCAGGAAGGCTACGACGTGCATTGCGCCGCCACGGCGGAACTGGCCGAAACCTTCCTGGCCAGCCAGGCCGTCGACCTGGTCATGCTCGATATCCGCCTGCCGGGCAAGGACGGCCTGACCCTGACCCGCGAACTGCGGGTGCGATCGGAAGTCGGGATCATCCTGATCACCGGGCGCAATGATGAAATCGACCGCATTGTCGGCCTCGAATGCGGCGCCGATGACTACGTGATCAAACCCCTCAATCCGCGAGAACTGGTGTCGCGGGCAAAAAACCTGATCCGTCGGGTACGCCATGCGCAGGCGCCACAGCCGGTTGCCGTTGTCACCAAACCGATCAAGCAGTTCGCCGGCTGGGCGCTGGACACCGACCGCCGACGCCTGATCGACTCGGCCGGCAGCGAGACGTTGCTGACCCACGGCGAGTACCAGTTGCTCAGCGTGTTTTTGCGCAACAGCGGCCACACCCTCAGCCGCGACCAATTGATGGACCAGATTCGCAATCGCGAGTGGGTGCCCAACGACCGCTCGATCGACGTGCTGGTCGGGCGCTTGCGCCGCAAGCTGCACGACGATCCCGCCGAACCGCAACTGATCATCACCATCCACGGCGCCGGTTACCTGTTCACTGCCAGCCTGGCGGCGTGACGGCGGTGGGACGGTTGCTCGGGGTGCTACTGATGCTGTTGGCGAGCAATGTGCAGGCGGCGGACAAGATCCGCTATTGCGACTACCCGGTGTACCCACCGATTTCCTGGAGCGACGGTAAACAGGTGCGCGGCCTGGCGCCCAGCGTGGTCCGGCAGTTGTTCGGCCAGCTCGGCTACGAGGTCGAGATCGTGGTGCTGGATAACTGGAAACGCTGCCTGCTGGACGCTGCCGAGGGCCGGGTCGATGTGGTGCTGGCCTACAGCACCGCGCAACGGCAACAGAGCATGCTGTTTTCCAGCGTGCCGGTGTTGCGCGAAGAGGTGGCGCTGTTCATCAATCGCCAGCATCCGGTGACGTTCGAACAACTGCAGGACCTGGCCCAGTACCGTGGCGGCTTGCTGTTCGGTGAAAGCTACGGCGTGGCGTTCGATCACATGGTCGCGCAACACAACAACATCGAATGGGTCGCCAGCAGCCGCCAGAATTTCGGCAAGCTGATTCGCGGGCGCATCGATTTCATCACCCAGGAGCGCCGCACCGGCGAGCTGTACGTGCAAAATCTCCCCGGCGCCCAGGACATCGTGGCCTTGCCCAAGGCCCTGAGCGTGGACTATTTGCGGGTTGCCGTTTCCCGCCGTTCGCCGTTGGCCGCCCAGATGCCGCAGATCGATGCGCAGTTGCAGCGCATGGTGGATGCCGGTGATGTGCAGCGCCTTCTCGATGAAAGCGAAGTCATCTACCGCGACATGATCAATCTGCCGGCGAACGCGCAATGATTCGCGCGCGTCGTGGTGGACTGCTGCGGCGCCTGCTGTGGTTCATCCTGCTGTTCAGCCTGTGTTTTACCGTGCTTGCCAGCAGCGTGCAGCTGTACATCGAGTATCGCCGGGAAATGCGTGAGATCGACTCGCGCATGGAGCTGATCCGCGCCGGTTACCTGGCCAGCCTGAAGCGCAGTCTCTGGGATTTGAACCAGGAGCAGTTGAATGTGCAGCTACGCGGCCTGGTGGATTTCTCCGACGTCGCCAGGGTGCATTTGACCGGTCCGGATTTCGACCTGGTGCAAGGCAATCCCGCGCCGGCAGGGCCGTTGCGCATCGAGCGCTTTGCCCTGGATTACCAACCACCCTCAGGTCCGTTGCGCCATCTCGGCGAACTGGAAGTCAGCACCGACCTGGGGGCGGTGTATCAACGCCTGTATGCCACCGGCTTGACCAACCTGTTGTGGATGGCGGTGTTTTTTTGCGGCCTGGCGGTGGCGCTGTCGGGGCTGTTTTATCGCCTGGTGACCCGCCACCTGAAAATCATGGCCGAATTTGCCCGGCGCATTGCCGCAGGGCAATGGCATGAGCCGCTGCGCCTGGACAAGCGGCCTGGTGCGCAAAACGACGAAATCGACACCGTGGCCCATGCTCTCGACGACATGCGCCGGGCGATTCTCAGTGACATCGATCGCCGGGAAACCGATCGCCTGGCCCTGCAGGACAACCGCGACGAATTGCTGCGAATGGTCGAGCGGCGCACGGCCAGCCTGATGCGCGCCAAGGACGAAGCGGAAGCGGCCAACCTCGCCAAATCGCGGTTCCTGGCCACCATGAGCCACGAATTGCGCACGCCGCTCAATGGCATCCTGGGCATGGCCGAATTACTGCGTGGTGCCAGCCTCGATCCGCAGGACAGCCGGCGCCTGGATGCGTTGCACAAGGCCGGCGAGGGGCTGCTGACCATCCTCAATGAAGTGTTGTACTTCGCCAAGCTGGAGGAGGGCACCAGCCTTCCGGAGCCGGTGAATTTCTCCATACGCCAGTTGCTCGACGAAGTCCTCACGCTGCTGGAGCCCAAGGCGCTGGACAACGACACGATCCTGCATTGCCGGGTCGATCAACGGGTGGCCGAACTTCACCACGGCGCCGAGCAATACCTGCGCCAGGTGCTGAGTAACCTGTTGGCCAACGCGATCAAGTTCACCGAAGGCGGCGACGTCAGTGTTGAAGTGGCGTTGCTCGCGCTTGCGCAAGAGCAGGACGGGCAACGTCTGCGGGTGAGTGTCACCGACAACGGCATCGGTATCGCCCCGGCGATGCAGGCGAAGATTTTCGAGCGTTTCACCCAGGCCAGCGAAGAAGTCGCGCAGCGTTATGGCGGCACGGGATTGGGGTTGGCCATCTGTAAACACCTGGTGGAGAAGATGGGTGGCGGCATCGGCGTCAGCAGCGAAGTCGGGCGCGGCAGTTGTTTCTGGTTCGAGTTGACGTTGCAGCCGGCCATCGAAGCCATTGCCCCGACGCCCACTCATGCCGTGGGCCCGGCGCTGGACATCCTGGTGGTCGAGGACGTGGCGCTCAACCGCGAAGTGGCCGAGGGCCTGCTGCAACGGGACGGGCATCGAGTCTGGCTGGCCATCGATGCAGAACAGGCGTGGGAGCAATGCGCGGCGCGCAGCTTCGATCTGATCTTGCTGGATGTGCATCTGCCGGGGATGAGCGGCGTGCAGTTGTGCGAACAGATCCGCAGCAACGACGGACCGAACCGTCACACCCGCATCTTCGCCTTGACCGCCAGCGTGCAACCGGCGTTGGTGCGCGGTTATCTGGATGCCGGCATGGACGGCATCCTGGCCAAACCCTTGAAGCTGGAAAACCTGCGACAGGTGCTGGCGGGGCAGGCAACCACTGCCCAGGCCGAGGTAGACGACGCAGCGATGGACTGGCCGTTGCTGCAGACCCATCGCAGTCTGCTTGGCGAACAGAAAGTCCAGGGCCTGCTGGCCGTGCTGCGCGATTCGATCCTGCAACACCGTGAGGCATTGAGCGAAGCCATCGAGGCCGACGATTGCACCGAAGTGGCACAACTGGCCCACCGCCTGGCCGGCAGCAGCGATTCCCTGGGGTTTCGAGCATTGGCTGCGGTATTACGCAGCCTGGAAATCGCGGCGCTGGGCAATGACCAACCCGCGATTCGATCGCTGGCGCCCTTGGTCGAAGCGCAACTGCAAGGTTCGTTGCACACCCTAAAAGGCCTGTTGCAGAGCTGACGTACAAGATTGTTACGACTTTCTACAACTTTGATCTTTACGTACAACAGGGCCTTACATGGCTTTCCAATAATCGACGCAACCGCCGCAGCGCGGTCTTCGAAGCTTATTGGAGATAATAATAATGAATTGCCGTAAAGCTGCTTCCTCCCTGACTGACCTCCCGTCATACGTTGCCCGCCTCACCGAGTCGGGGTGCCGGGCATGAACGAAAACACCGATCGTAAAGGCATCCAGCTGACTCGGGCCCTGAAGAGTCGGCACATTTTCATGTTGTCCCTGGGCGGCGTGATCGGTACCGGGTTGTTCATGGGCTCCGGCGTGACCATCAACCAGGGTGGGCCGGTAGGGGCGATCCTGGCCTATCTGGTCGCCGGTTTCCTGATGTACCTGGTGATGGTCTGCCTGGGCGAACTGTCGGTGCAGATGCCGGTGTCCGGCTCGTTCCAGACCCACGCCACCAAATTCATCGGCCCGGCCACCGGCTTCATGATCGGCTGGGTGTACTGGATGAGCTGGGCCACCACCGTGGGCCTGGAATTCACCGCCGCCGGCATGTTGATGACGCGCTGGTTCCCGGCGGTGCCGATCTGGTACTGGTCGGCGCTGTTTGTGGTGGTGCTGTTCGGCATCAACGCGATGGCAACCCGTGCCTTCGGTGAGGCGGAATACTGGTTCTCCGGGATCAAGGTGGCGGCGATTCTCGGTTTTATCGTGGTCGGTGTGCTGGTGATCTTCGGCGCAATCCCGCTGACCAGTGGCGCACCTGCGCCGATGATGACCAACCTGATCGGCGACTCGCTGTTCCCCAACGGCATGTCCGCCGTGTTCGCGGTGATGATGACCGTGGTCTACGCCTTCCAGGGCTGCGAGATCATGGGCGTGGCGGCGGGCGAAACCGACCAGCCGGAAAAAAGCATTCCCCGCGCCGTGCGCAACGTGGTGTTTCGCGTGCTGATCTTCTACGTGCTGGCAATCGTCGTACTCTCGGCCATCGTGCCGTGGCAGCAGGCGGGGCTGATGGAAAGTCCGTTCGTGCAGGTGTTCGACATGGTCGGCATTCCCTACGCCGCCGACCTGATGAACTTCGTGATCCTCACGGCGATCCTGTCCGTGGGCAACTCCGGCCTGTACGCCTCGACGCGCATCCTGTGGGCCATGTCGAAAACCGGCATGGCACCCAAGAGCCTGGCGCCGTTGAGCAAGCGTGGCGTGCCATTGCGCGCGTTGAGCATCACCTTGTGTTTCGCCCTGGTGTCGCTGATGACCAGTTTCATTGCCGCCGACACCTTGTTCATGGTGTTGATGGCGGTGAGCGGGATGTCCGGCACGGTGACATGGATTGTCATCGCCCTGGCGCAATACAAGTTCCGCAAGGCCTACCTGCGCGACGGCGGCAAACTCAGCGACCTGAAATACCGCGCGCCGTGGTTCCCGGTGCTGCCGCTGATGTGCATCACGCTGTGCTGCTCGCTGTTCGTGTTCCTGGCACTGGATGAAACCCAGCGGCCATCGCTGTATTGGGGCTTTGGATTCATTGCGCTGTGTTATGGCGCGTACTTCCTGTTCCATCGCAAGCGTGAAGAGGTGCTGGCGCCGATTCTGCCGAGCGCATAAATCCCTGATTCAACACATCCCCTGTAGGAGCGAGCCTGCTCGCGATAGCGGTGTATCAGTCAACAGAGATGTTGAATGTGATGCCGTCATCGCGAGCAGGCTCACTCCTACAGTTGTTTTGCGGCGTTCTGTGGGCAGTTGTTCGAAGTTGTAACAGCGAAAGCGACCGAAGATTGCCTAATTTATTAATAGCCTAATAAAACAATGGCTTAGGCAATAAATGAGCTTGTTACAGCTCAGCTCATCCCCGATTGCCGCCTTACTGAACACTCGTTTAGTATGGCCTCAAGTCGCATCACCTCAGACCAAACACAATAATTCGAGGACTCGCATGACTACCCACGATTCTCTGCTCAGTCAGGTCGAAGCCGGCGTTGCCTGGATCACCCTCAATCGCACCGCCCAGCGCAATGCGCTGGACATCCCGACCCTGAAAAACCTGCACGCCTTGCTCGATGCCTTCAACGCTGATCCTGCGGTGCGCGTGGTGGTATTGACGGGCAGCGGTCGCAGCTTCTGCGCCGGTGCCGACCTGGCTGAATGGGCCGAAGCCGAGGCGCGTGGCGCCCTGGAAACCTACGGCTGGACCGAAACCGCCCACGCCCTGATGACCTGCCTGCACAGCCTGGATAAACCGACCATCGCCGCCATCAACGGCACCGCCGTCGGTGCCGGGATGGACCTGACCCTGTGCTGCGACCTGCGCATCGCCGGGCAATCGGCTCGGTTCAAGGCCGGCTACACCAGCATGGCCTATTCGCCGGATGCGGGCGCCAGTTGGCACCTGCCGCGCCTGATCGGCAGCGAGCAGGCCAAGCGCCTGCTGTTCCTTGACGAACTGTGGGGCGCTGACCGTGCCCTGGCCGCCGGCTTGGTCGGCGAAGTTTGCGCCGACGATCAACTGCTGACAGTCACCAGCGAACTGGCCGCACGCCTGGCCGCCGGGCCGACCTTTGCCTTCGCCCAGACCAAAAAGCTCATGCGCGAAGGCGCCGACCGCAGCCTGGCCGAGCAACTGCAAGCGGAACTGGCCGCCGGCCTGTTGTGCGGTCGCAGCGAAGACGGCAACGAAGCCTTGCGTGCCGCCACGGAAAAACGCCCGGCACGCTTTATCGGTCGCTAAGCCTCGGCAAACCTCTAACAGCATACGAACAACAGGTAGCAGCATGAATTTCCAACTGACCCAAGAACAAGAAATGTTGGTGGACTCGGTACGCAGCTTCGTCGAGAAGGAACTGCTGCCCTATGAAACCGAGGTCGACCGCGCCGACGAAGTCTCCCCGGAACTGGCCGCGCAGATCCGCGGCAAGGCGATCGCCGCCGGCTTCTATGCCTTCAACATGCCCGAAGAGGTGGGCGGTGGTGGCCTCGATTACCTGTCCCAGGCACTGATCGAACGTGAGCTGTCCAAAGTCTCCTGGGCGCTGCACGTCTTCGTCGCACGACCTTCGAAGATCCTCATGGCCTGCAAAGGCGAGCAGATCAACGACTACCTGCTGCCGTGCATCCAGGGCGAGAAAATCGACTGCTTCGCCCTGACCGAACCGGGTGCCGGCTCCGATGCCAACGCGATCAAGACCCGCGCGGTGCGTGAGGGCGACGACTTCATCCTCAACGGCAGTAAGCACTTCATCAGCCACGCCGGCCACGCCGATTTCGCCATCGTCTTCGCCGTCACCGACACCTACGAGCACAACGGCAAGAAACGCAACGCCGTGACCTCGTTCCTGGTCGACCGCAACACCCCGGGCATGACCATCCGCCGTGGGCCGAAATGCGTGAGCAACCGTGGTTATCACACCTTCGAAATGTTCTTCGACGACTGCCGTGTACCGGCCAGCAAAGTGCTGGGCGAAGTCGGCAAGGGTTGGGACGTGGCCAACGCCTGGCTCACCGCAGGCCGGGTAATGGTCGCCGCCAACTGCGTCGGCCAGGCGCAGCGGGCATTGGACGTGTCGCTGCAGTGGGCCGCGGATCGCAAGCAATTTGGCCAGCCGATCGGCACCTACCAGGGCGTGTCGTTCAAGCTGGCCGACATGGCCACGCAAATCCGCGCCGCCGAACTGCTGACCCTGCACACCGCCTGGAAAATGGACCAGGGCACCATGACCGATGGCGAGGCCGGCATGGCCAAGCTGTTTGCCAGCGAAGTGCTGGGTCGCGCCGCTGATGAGGCAGTGCAGATCTTTGGCGGCATGGGCCTGATGGACGAAGGTCCGGTGGAACGCATCTGGCGTAACGCGCGCATCGAGCGGATCTGGGAAGGCACCTCGGAAATCCAGCGTCACATCATTTCCCGCGAACTGCTGCGGCCGCTGCTGCGCTGATCGCCCGGAGAATTCCCATGTCCCAGACCATTCGTGACAACCTCAAGCGCATGCTCGCGCCACGGCATGTGGCCTTTGTCGGCGGGCGCAGCATGGCCCGCGCCCTCAAGCGCTGCGCCGAGGGCGGCTACCCAGGCCAGATGTGGCTGGTCAACCCGCAGCACGACAACCTTGAAGGCGTGCCTTGCGTGCGCAACATTGCCGACCTGCCGTGCGGGCCGGACGCGGTGTTCATTGCGACCAACCGCGACCTGACCCTGACCTGTGTCGCCGAACTGGCTGCCATCGGCACCGGCGGCGCAATCTGCTATGCCTCGGGTTTTGCCGAAACCGGCGCCGAAGGCCAGGCTCTGCAACAGCAACTGCTGGAAGCGGCGGGCGACATGGCCTTGCTCGGCCCCAACTGCTACGGCCTGCTCGACTACCTGCACAGCAGCGCGCTGTGGCCGGTGGCCCATGGCGGCAAAGCGGTGGAGAAGGGCGTGGCGGTGCTGACCCAGAGCGGCAACTTCGCCTACAACCTGTCCATGAGCGACCGCTCGCTGCCGGTGGCCTACATGGCTTCGGTCGGCAATCAGGCGCAACTGGGCGTGGCGGAACTGATGGACGTGCTGCTCGACGAGCCGCGTGTCACCGCCATCGGCCTGCATCTGGAAGGCCTGAAGAATGTTCCGGGCTTCGCCCGCGCCGCGCACAAGGCGCTGGAGAAGGGCATCCCCGTCATCGCCTTGAAAACCGGCGTGTCGCAGATCGGTGCCGAACTGGCCCTCAGTCACACCAGTTCGCTGTCCGGTTCCGATGCACTGTATGACGCGCTGTTCGATCGCCTCGGGGTGATCCGCGTCAGCGGCCCGGTGAGTTTCGTTGAAACCCTCAAAGCCGCGGCCTGCGGCAACCTGCCGGAGGGCAACAGCTTGATCGCGCTGGCCTGTTCCGGTGGTGACGCCGGGCTGATCGCCGACTACGCCGAACGCAATGAGCTGGCGCTGCCGAAACTCGACCAAGGTCAGGTCGACGAGCTCGCCCAAGTCCTGCCGACCTACGCCAACCTGGTCAACCCGCTGGATTTCACCACCGCCATCTGGGGCGACGGTGAAGCCTTGAACCGCATGCTCGACAGCGCCCTGCGCACCGAAGCGGATGCGGCGATGCTGGTACTCGACTATCCGGCGGAATTTACCGGCGAGCGCAAGGAATGCGACCTGCTGCTGGACCTTTACTGCAAGGCGCTGGAGCGCCACGGCAAGACCGGTTTCGTCACCTCGGCGTTCCCGGAACTGCTGCCACCTCACGCCCGCGAGCGTTTGCATGCCCAGGGCGTGGCGGCATTGCAGGGCGTCGAAGACGGCCTGGCGGCGTGGGGGCGCGTCGCCGGTTACCAACGCAAGCGCCAGGCATTGCTGGCTTTGGGCGAGTCGGCATTGGTGCCGCTGTGCCCGCAAGCGCTGGAAGGCGAAGGGCAATTGCTCAACGAATGGGATTCCAAGCAGGCCTTGCGTGCCTTTGGCCTGCCAACGCCCAACGGTGTGTTGAGCACACCAGAAAAAGCGCTGAAGGACGCCGCGGCGTTGGGTTATCCGCTGGTGGTCAAAGCCGTCAGCGCGCAACTGCCACACAAGACCGAAGCCGGTGGCGTGGCATTGAACCTCAAGGACGACACGGCCTTGAGCGCCGCGCTGGACAAGATGCGCGCCAGCATCAAGGCGTACGCGCCGCAGGTGGCTTTCGATCAGCTGCTGCTGGAGCCAATGGCCAAGCCGCCATTGGCCGAACTGATCGTCGGCATCAAGCGTGAAAACGATTTCGGCCTGGCCCTGGTGATTGGCGCCGGGGGGATTCTGGTGGAGTTGCTCAAGGACAGTCGCAGCCTGTTGCTACCGACCACCGACGGCGCGATTCGCCAGGCCTTGCTGAGCCTGCGCAGCGCCCCGTTGCTGCAAGGTTTCCGCGGTCGTGAAGCGGCGGATCTCGACGCCCTGGTGGCGGCGATTCGCGCCGTGGCTGACTACGCCTGCGAAAACGCCGCGCAGCTGCTGGAACTCGATGTGAACCCATTGTTGGTCGGTGCCGATGGCACGACCGCGGTCGATGCGTTGATTCGCATCGCTCATGCGTGAGGACCTGAACATGCAAAGCAAAACCTTGACCGGTGGCCAGGCGCTGGTGCGCCTGCTGGCCAACTACGGCGTCGATACGGTGTTCGGCATTCCCGGCGTCCACACCTTGGAGCTGTATCGCGGCCTGCCCGGCAGCGGCATTCGCCACGTGCTGACCCGCCACGAACAAGGCGCCAGTTTCATGGCCGACGGCTATGCCCGTGTCTGTGGCAAGCCCGGTGTGTGCTTCGTCATTACCGGCCCCGGTGTGACCAACGCCGCCACCGGCATCGGCCAGGCCTACGCCGATTCGATTCCGATGCTGGTGATTTCCAGCGTCAACCACACGGCCAGCCTGGGCAAGGGTTGGGGCATCCTGCACGAATGCCAGGATCAACGCGCGATGACGGCGCCGATCACCGCGTTCTCGGCGGTGGCCTTGACCACCGAAGACCTGCCGGAGCTGGTCGCCCGTGCCTATGCGGTGTTCGACAGCGAGCGTCCGCGCCCGGTGCACATTTCGGTGCCACTGGACGTGCTGTCGGCACCCGTGGCACGTGACTGGAGCAACGAGGTGGTGCGCCGTCCGGGGCGTGGTCCGGCATCCGCGACTGCAATCGATCAAGCCGTGGCCAAGCTCAACGGCGCGAAACGACCGATGATCATCGCCGGTGGTGGTGCACTCAATGCCACTTCGCAGCTGCAAGAGATCAGCACCCGACTCGCTGCGCCGCTGTTCACCAGCGTCGCGGGCAAGGGCTTGCTACCACCGAATGCGCCGCTCAACGCTGGCTCCTCGCTATGTGTGGAACCGGGCTGGAACCTGATCGCCGAAGCCGACGTGGTACTGGCGGTCGGCACCGAAATGGCCGACACCGACTTCTGGCGCGAGCGTCTGCCGCTCAACGCCGAACTGCTGCGAGTGGACATCGACCCGCGCAAATTCAACGACTTCTACCCGTGCGCCGTGGCCTTGCATGGCGATGCGCAACAAACCCTCTGTGGCTTGCTGGAGCGCTTGCCATCCGACAAGCGTGATGCCAGCGCTGCGATTGCTTCGGTCAGCGCACTGCGTGAAGCGGTCAAGGCCAGCCACGGTCCTTTGCAGTCCATCCATCAATCGATTCTCGACCGCATTGCTGCGGAGCTGCCGGAAAACGCCTTCATCAGCACCGACATGACCCAACTGGCCTATACCGGCAACTACGCCTTTGACAGCGCCGCAACACGCAGCTGGTTGCACCCGACCGGCTACGGCACCTTGGGTTACGGCCTGCCGGCCGGCATCGGCGCCAAGTTCGGCGCACCGCAACGTCCAGGCCTGGTGCTGGTCGGCGACGGCGGTTTCCTCTACACCGCGCAGGAACTGGCGACGGCCGTCGAGGAACTGGACAGCCCGCTGGTGGTGTTGCTGTGGAACAACGACGCGCTGGGGCAGATCCGAGACGACATGCTCGGCCTGGACATCGAGCCCATCGGCGTATTGCCACGCAACCCGGATTTCGCCGCCCTCGGTCGCGCGTTCGGTTGCACCGTGAACCAACCGCAAAGCCTGGCCGAGTTACAAACGGACCTGCGCCACGGCTTCAAGCGTAACGGCGTGACCCTGATCGAACTCAAGCATGCCTGCGCGCACTGATCTGTATTTTAAGGGGATGAAGCCATGCGCTTTTCCGATCTGACTCAACGTATCGCCGGAGACGGCGCTGCCGCCTGGGATATCCATTACCGCGCGCTGACCCTGCTGGAGCAGGGCAAGGACATACTGCTGCTGTCGGTGGGCGACCCGGATTTCGACACGCCACAACCCATCGTCCAGGGCGCCATCGACAGCCTGTTGGCCGGCAACACCCATTACGCCGAGGTTCGCGGCAAACGCGCCTTGCGTGAGGCCATCGCCAAGCGCCACCGCCAACGCAGCGGGCAGTCGGTGACAGCCGACGAAGTCACGGTACTGGCCGGCGCCCAGTGCGCGCTGTTCAGCGTGGCCCAGTGCGTGCTCAATCCGGGCGATGAGGTGATCGTTGCCGAGCCGATGTACGTGACCTACGAAGCCGTGTTTGGCGCTTGCGGCGCCAAGGTCGTGCCGGTGCCGGTGCGTTCGGAAAACGGTTTCCGCGTGCTGCCTGAAGACGTCGCCGCGCGCATCACCCCACGTACCCGTGCACTGGCGCTGAACAGCCCGCACAACCCGTCCGGTGCAAGCCTGCCGCGCAGCACTTGGGAAGCGCTGGCCGAGTTGTGCATCGCCCACGACCTGTGGCTGATTTCCGACGAGGTCTACAGCGAGCTGCTGTTCGAAGGCGAACACGTCAGCCCGGCGAGCCTGCCGGGCATGGCCGAGCGCACCGCCACCCTCAACAGCCTGTCGAAATCCCACGCCATGACCGGCTGGCGGGTCGGTTGGGTGGTGGCGCCACCGTCCTTGTCCGCGCACCTGGAAAACCTCGCGCTGTGCATGCTCTACGGTTCCCCGGACTTCGTTCAGGATGCCGCGGTGGTGGCGCTGGAAAGCGACCTGCCGGAACTGGACGCCATGCGCGAAGCCTATCGCCAGCGTCGCGACCTGGTGTGTGAGCACCTGGCGGATTGCCCGGGCGTGCGCGCCTTGAAGCCCGACGGCGGGATGTTCGTGATGCTCGATATCCGTGAAACCGGGCTCAGCGCCCAGGCGTTCGCTGATCGTCTGCTGGATCGCCACGGCGTTTCGACACTGGCCGGTGAAGCCTTCGGCCCGAGTGCGGCTGGGCACATTCGCCTCGGCCTGGTGGTTGGCCCTGAACCGTTGCGCGATGCCTGCCAGCGCATCGCCCGTTGTGCCCAGGAACTGATGGAGGCTCAGCCACATGCTTAACCACAAGGCACTGTTTATCGATGGCCGCTGGCAAACCCCGTCGGGCCAGGGCATCGCCGAGGTGATCAACCCAGCCACCGAAGAAGTCGCCGGCAGCGTGCCGTTGGGCGATGAGCGCGATGTTGATAATGCCGTTGCAGCGGCGCGCCGGGCTTTTGGTCCATGGTCGCGCACACCGTCGAGCGTGCGGGCCGGCTACATCCGTGCCTTGGCAGATCAACTGAAGGCCCGCGCCGATGAAATGGCCTCGGTGATCACCACTGAACTCGGGATGCCGGTGCAATGGTGTCGTTCGGTGCAAGTGGACGGACCGATCGTGGGGCTTGAGCAATACGTCGAACTTGCCGGACTGATGGACGAAGTGCGCGAAGTCGGCAACTCGCTGGTGATTCGAGAAGCGGTGGGTGTCTGTGCGTTCATCAACCCGTGGAACTACCCGCTGCACCAGTTGATCGGCAAGCTCGCTCCGGCACTCGCGGCGGGTTGCACGGTGGTGGTCAAGCCAAGCCAGGAAACGCCGTTGCACGCGTTTTTGCTGGCGCAGATGATCGAGGACATCGGCCTGCCGGCCGGGGTGTTCAACCTGGTCAGCGGACCGGGTTCGAAGGTGGGTGAGGCCTTGGCCAAGCACCCGGACGTGGACATGGTGTCGTTCACCGGTTCCACCGGCGCCGGGGTGCGGGTTGCGCAAGCGGCGGCGCCTTCGGTGAAACGGGTGTGCCTGGAACTGGGTGGCAAGTCAGCGCTGCTAATTGCCGAAGATGCCGATCTGGCCGCCGCCGTGCGCTATGGCGTGCAGGACGTAATGATCAACTCCGGGCAGACCTGCACCGCGTTGACCCGCATGCTGCTGCCGGCCAGTCGTTATGCCGAGGCGCTGGAGATTGCGCTGGAGGAAACCTTGAACCTGAAGATGGGCGATCCGCTGGATTCGCAGAGCTTCCTCGGCCCAATGTGTTCGGCGGGGCAGCGCCGCACGGTGCTCGACTACATCAGGATCGGCCAGGAAGAGGGCGCACGCCTGCTGTGCGGTGGCAATGCGGCGTCTGACTTCGAGCGCGGCTACTTCGTCAGCCCGACGCTGTTTGCCGATGTCGACAACAGCATGCGTATCGCCCAGGAAGAAATCTTCGGCCCGGTGCTGTGCCTGATTCCTTATGACGACGAGGCGCAGGCGATCCAGATCGCCAACGACTCGCCCTTCGGCCTGTCCAGTGGTGTCTGGGCCGGCAGCACCGAGCGTGCCCTGCAACTGGGACGGCAGCTGCGCGCCGGTCAGTGTTTCCTCAACGGCGCGGCGTTCAACTATCAGGCGCCGTTCGGCGGCTACAAACAATCCGGTAACGGGCGTGAATGGGGGGAAGAGGGGCTCAACGAATTCGTCGAAGTGAAGGCGATCCAGGTGTGACTGTTGGCGATTCAAAGGTTTTGCGCACCGGGCCCTGGCCCGGTGTCTTGCGTGGTTTTGAACCGGTATTCCATTAGTTTTTGATCAGGGGCAATGCAATGAGCGATAACAAAAACAAGATTACTCAAGCGAACCACGAATTCAGTTTTCCGCGCCGGGACTTTTTAAAGTACAGCGCGGCAGCTGCGGCGGTGGCCGGGGCATTCTCCATGGGCCTGCCGTTTGGCGCCATGGCGGCGGAATCGACGCCAAAAGCCGGCGGCGTGCTGCGTTTGGGCCTGGCTGGCGGCAGCACCACCGACTCGAAGGACCCCGGTTCCTGGAGCGATACCTTCACTTTCGTCGGCTTCTCGGCGGTCTATAACACCCTGACTGAAATTGCCGTGGACGGCACGGCGATCCCGGAATTGGCGGAAAGCTGGACCTCGACCCCCGATGCCCGCGTCTGGACCTTCAAGCTGCGCCAGGGCGTGACCTTCCACAATGGCAAGAGCCTGACCGCCGATGACGTGGTGGCGTCGATCCAGCATCACCTCGGCGAGAAATCCACCTCGGCGGCCAAGACCGTGCTGGGCGACGTGGCCAAGGTCAGCGCCAATGGCAGCGACAGCGTGGTGTTCGAGCTGCACTCGGGCAACGCCGATTTCTCCTATGTGGTCGCCGATTACCACCTGGTGATCATGCCGAGCAAGGACGGCACCCCGGACTGGCAGGCCGGCGTCGGTACCGGCGGCTATCGCCTCAAGGACTTCGAGCCGGGCGTGCGCATGACCCTGGAACGCAGCCCCGATTACTGGAAAGCCGGGCGGGCACACTTCGCCAGTGCCGAGTTGATCGCCATCGCCGACGGCGCCGCGCGGGTCAACGCGCTGGTCACCGGGCAAGTGGACGTGATCAACAAGGTCGACCTCAAGACCGTGGCGCTGCTCAAGCGCAACCCGAACCTGATCATCGAGGAAACCAAGGGCGCCCAGCACTACACCTTCCCGATGCTCACCGACAGCCAGGTGTTCCAGAACAACGACGTGCGCCTGGCGATGAAGCACGCGATCAATCGCGAAACCCTGCTGGCGTCGGTGCTGCACGGCTATGGCCTGGTGGGCAACGATCACCCGATCCAGCCCGGCAGTCGCTTCATCAACACCGCGCTGGAACAGCGCAGCTATGACCCGGACAAGGCACGCTTCCATCTGAAAAAAGCCGGCCTGGAGTCGCTCAAGGTCCGCCTGCAGGCCTCCGACGCGGCGTACACCGGTGCGGTGGATGCCTCGGTGCTGTTCAAGGAACAGGCCCGTGCGGCGGGGATCGACATCGACGTGGTGCGCGAGCCCGCCGACGGTTTCTTCTCCAATGTCTGGATGAAGCAACCCTTCACCACCTCGTTCTGGTACAGCAGCCTGACCGCCGACCGCATGTTCAGCATCGGCTACGCCAAGGGCGCGGCGTGGAACGAAACCCACTGGGACAACCCTCGTTTCAACCAATTGCTCAACGCCGCCCGGGGCGAGATGAACGACCCGCTGCGCCGCGAGATGTACAACGAAATGCAGGCCCTGTGCCGGGATGACGGCGGGGCGATCGTCCCGCTGTTCGCCAGTTCGGTGGCGGCGCGTTCCAACCGCGTGGTGCACGGCGGGCAGACCGCGCCCTATGGCGAACTCGACGGCTTGCGCGTAATCGAGCGCTGGTGGCAGGCGTAACGCCGGGAACGATGGAGATCCCCTGTAGGAGCTGGCTTGCCGGCGAAGGCGGCCTTCAGCCTTGCACCGACATTGAAGACGCCTTCGCCGGCAAGCCGGCTCCTACAGTTAGAGATTTGCAGTTTTTGCAAGCGTGCCCAATTCAAGGAACTGCACGATGAGAAGTATTTTCAAGCTGTTAGGGCAGCGCCTCGCGTTAGGCCTGCTTTCGCTATTCGCGGTATCAGTCATCATCTTCCTCGCCGTCGGCCTGCTCCCCGGCGATATCGCCCAGGCCATGCTCGGTCAGTCCGCCACCCTGGAAACCGTGGCGGCCTACCGTGCGCAACTGGGCCTGGACCTGCCGCCCCTGACCCGTTTCGGGCACTGGATCTGGCAATTGCTGCACGGTGACCTCGGCGTGTCGCTGGCCAACCAGCGGCCGATCGCCGAGCTGGTTGGCACCCGCCTGGGCAACACCTTCAGCCTGGCGCTGCTGGCGGCGCTGGTGTCGGTGCCTTTGGCGTTGTTACTGGGCATGCTCGCGGCGTTGTATCGCAACAGCTGGTTCGACCGCCTGCTCAACACCTCGGCCCTGAGCGCGGTGTCGTTCCCCGAGTTTTTCGTCGCCTACATCCTGATTTTGGTGTTCGCGGTGAAGCTCAACTGGTTCCCGAGCATTTCCAATCTCTCGCCCAACGCCAGCCTGGGTGAGGTACTGGAGCGCTCGGTATTGCCGGTGGCGACCCTCAGCCTGGTGGTGATCGCGCAGATGATGCGCATGACCCGCGCATCCTTGATCAACCTGCTGGCCAGCCCGTACATCGAAATGGCCCGGCTCAAGGGCATCAGCCAATCGCGGATCATCTTCCGCCACGCCTTGCCCAATGCCCTGGCGCCGATCGTCAACGTGGTGGCGCTGAACCTGGCGTACCTGGTGGTCGGCGTGGTGGTGGTCGAGGTGGTGTTCGTCTATCCGGGCCTCGGCCAGTTGCTGGTGGACTCGGTGGCCAAGCGCGATATCCCGGTGGTCCAGGCCTGCAGCCTGATCTTCGCCGCGACCTACATCCTGCTCAATACCAGCGCCGACGTGCTGTCGATTGCCAGCAACCCACGCCTGATGCATCCAAAGGGATAGACCATGAGCCTGCTTAAACAATTGCTCCGGGCGCCGCTGAGTGCGAAGTTCGGATTGCTGGTGATCGTTGTGTACATTCTGGTGGCGTTGTTCGCCGAGGTTTTGGCGCCGTTTGGCGAAACCCAGGTGGTGGGCGAGGGCTTCGCGCCGTGGGGCGGGCAGTTCCTGTTGGGCACCGATAACCTGGGGCGCGACATGTTCAGCCGCCTGGTCTATGGCGCGCGCAACACACTGGGCATCGCCTTCCTGACCACGGTGCTGGCGTTCCTGCTCGGTGGCACCTGCGGCCTGATCGCGGCGATCAAGGGCGGTTGGGTCGATCAGGGCCTGTCGCGCGTGGTGGACATCCTGATGGCCATTCCGCAATTGATCTTTGCCTTGCTGATTCTCAGTGTGGTCGGCACCACGGCCACCTCGCTGGTGCTGGTGATCGCGCTGCTGGATGCGACCCGGGTGTTTCGCCTGTCGCGCGCCGTGGCAATGAACGTGGTGGTGCAGGACTTCGTCGAGGCCGCGCGCCTGCGCGGTGAAGGCCTGTGCTGGCTGGTGACCCGCGAGGTACTGCCCAACGCAGCGGCGCCGCTGATTGCCGAATTCGGCCTGCGCTTCTGCTTCGTGTTCCTGTTCATCAGTGCGCTGTCGTTCCTCGGCCTGGGCATCCAGCCGCCGACTGCCGACTGGGGCAGCATGGTGCGCGACAACGCGGTGCTGATCACCTTCGGCGACATCAGTCCATTACTGCCCGCCCTGGCCGTGGCCCTGATCACGGTCAGCGTCAACTTCGTCGTCGACTGGATGCTGCACAAATCCAGCGGCCTCAAGGAATGCTGAACATGACGACATCCAATCCTTTGCTGGAAATCCGCAACCTGCACATCGAAGGCCATTACGAGGACGCCTGGCATCCGCTGATCAAGGGCATCGACCTGACCCTGCAGCGCGGTGAAGTGCTGGGGCTGATCGGTGAGTCCGGAGCAGGGAAGTCGACACTGGGCTTGTCGGCCATGGGCTACACCCGCGACGGCTGCAAGATCACCGGCGGCACGGTGCATTTCGACGGCATCGACCTGCTCAAGGCCAAACCCGAAGACTTGCGCAAATTGCGCGGCCTGCGCATCGCCTACGTCGCGCAGAGTGCGGCAGCCTCGTTCAACCCGGCCCATCGCTTGATCGATCAGCACGTGGAATCGGCGGTGAAGAACGGCGGCATCAGTCGTGAACAGGCCATGCGCGAGGCGGTGGAGTTGTATCGCGTGCTGCGCCTGCCCAACCCCGAACAGATCGGCCAGCGTTACCCGCACCAGGTCTCCGGCGGTCAGCTGCAACGGGTCATGACCGCCATGGCGATGGCCTGCCACCCGGACCTGATCATCTTCGACGAACCGACCACCGCGCTGGACGTCACCACCCAGATCGAAGTGCTGGCGGCGATTCGCGATGCGGTGAAGACCTACGGCAGCGCAGCGATCTACATCAGCCACGACCTGGCGGTGGTGGCGCAGATGGCCGACCGCATCATGGTGCTGCGCCACGGCAAACTGGTGGAGGAGGCCGAGACCCGCAAGATGCTCGGCGATCCGCAGGAGGACTACACCAAGTCGTTGTGGGCGGTGCGCAGTTTCCGCACCGAACCCAAACCCTGCCCGCAACAGGAAAAACCGTTGCTGGAACTGCGCAACAGTTGCGCCAGCTACGGGCAGCAACCGGTGCTGCATGACGTGTCCTTGAAGCTGTATCGCGGCCAGACCCTGGCGGTCATCGGTGAATCCGGCAGCGGTAAAAGCTCCACGGCGCGGCTGATCACCGGTTTGTTGCCACCGACTTACGGGCAAGTGCTGTATGACGGCGAGCCGCTGCCCGCGGACTTTCGCCAGCGCAGCAAGGAGCAGCTGCGCCGTGTGCAGATGATTTATCAGATCCCGGACACGGCACTGAACCCGCGCCAGCGCATCGTCGACATCATCGGCCGGCCGTTGACCTTCTACCTGGGGCTCAGGGGCAAGGCCATGCGCGCGCGGGTGGCCGAATTGCTGGAAATGATCGAACTGGACCCCGCGACCTTCATGGAACGTCAGCCCCGGGAGTTGTCCGGTGGGCAGAAACAACGGATCTGCATTGCCCGGGCCCTGGCTGCCGATCCGCAACTGATCATCTGCGACGAAGTCACCTCGGCTCTCGATCAACTGGTGGCCGAAGGCGTGCTCAAGCTGCTCAACCGCATTCAGCAACAGCTCGGTGTTGCGTACCTGTTCATCACCCATGACGTGGCCACCGTGCGCGCGATTGCCGACGAAGTGCTGGTGATGCAACGGGGCAGGGTGGTGGATCATGGCTCGCGCAGTGCTATTTTTACGCCACCGCACCAGGACTACACCGGCCTGCTGTTTTCTTCCGAGCCGCAGATGGACCCGGACTGGCTCGACCGTTTGCTGGCCAGCCGCGCCACCCCGAATTCAAACCCTATGCTGGAAAAAGTCTAAGGAATACCCATGAAAGTACTGATCGTCCACGCCCATCCAGAGCCACAATCCTTCACCGCCGCCTTGCGCGACCAGGCCGTCGCGACTCTGGAAGCCCAGGGCCACGAAGTGCAGGTCAGCGACCTGTACAAAATGAACTGGAACCCGGTGGCCAGCGCCGATGATTTCTCGTCGCGGGAAAATCCCGAGTACCTGGTCTATGCGCTGGAACAACGCCTCGGCGTTAAAAGCCAGTCGCTGGCGGCGGACATCCAAGCCGAGCTGGACAAACTGCTGTGGGCCGACCTGCTGATCCTCAACTTCCCGATCTTCTGGTTCTCAGCCCCGGCCATGCTCAAGGGCTGGATCGACCGGGTGCTGGTGTCGGGCATCTGCTACGGCGGCAAGCGCTTCTACGATCAGGGCGGCCTGGCCGGTAAAAAGGCCCTGGTCACTGTGACCTTGGGTGGGCGTGAACACATGTTTGGTGAAGAGGCGATCCACGGTCCGTTGCAGGACATGCTGCGGCCGATCCTGCGCGGCACGTTGGCGTATGTCGGGTTTGATGTGCTGGAGCCGTTTGTGGCCTGGCATGTGCCGTACATCAGTGATGAGGCGCGGCAGCAATTCCTGGTGGACTATACCCAGCGCCTGCAACACCTGAGCGACGACCAGCCCTTGGATTTTCCGAAGCTGTCGCAGTTCGACGAACAGCTCTATCCACTGCACCGAACCGACGCTGTAAATGCTTGACCCCTGTAGGAGTGAGCCTGCTCGCGATGGGGCCATCAGCTTCAACATCCACGTTGGCTGACCCATCGCCATCGCCAGCAGGCTAGCTCCCACAGTTTGATCTTCAGCGCACGCAAATCCTGCGGCCACCACAGCTCCCCTGTAGGAGCGAGCCTGCTCGCGATGAGGCCATCAGCTTCAACAACCAAGTTGGCTGGCCCGACGCCATCGCCAGCAGGCTAGCTCCCACAGTTGATCTTCAGCGCACGCAAATCCCGCGGCCACCACAACTCCCCTGTAGGAGCGAGCCTGCTCGCGATGGGGCCATCAGCTTCAACAACCAAGTTGGCTGGCCCGACGCCATCGCCAGCAGGCTAGCTCCCACAGTTGATCTTCAGCGCACGCAAGTCCTGCAGTCACCACAGTTTTGATGACCTCCTGCTCAAATCCCCGCCCCATTGTTCTGATTACGCAAACACTGATGTCGCCGAGAATGGAATTGTTGGTGCAGTGGCCGGCTTGTAGCCTCCATCACGCCGAACACCGGGATCGGCCAACGATCCGGTGGAGCTCCAGCCAGGGCTCATCAAGACGTCCTGCCTTGCTTTCGGCCTTACGCCCCTTCGGGGGTCTGGCGCCTAATAAAAATAAGGAAGGCAGGTATGAGTATTCGTGCATGGGGTTGTGCAGCGACCCTGTTCGCTCCCGTTCTGGGGGCTGGCATTTTGTTTCCCACGATGGCGCAAGCATCGGGCATCCCTTACGCCAGCAACCGGCCCCAAAGCTTTCAGTTCAGTTCCGACTTCACCGAGCCCTACAACTCGGTGGGTCAGGAGTTTGAATACAACGACGACCGCAAGCGCTTTGACGATCACGGCAACAAGGTCGCCGGCAGCAACACCGAGACCTACGTCGGCCTGACGTCGTTGTTGCACTACTGGAAGATGGACGGCCTGCCCAACACCGGCTTCATCGCCAGTATCACCCTCCCGGAGATCGCGGTGCGCGGCAACGGCACGCGGGTCAGCGGGCTGGGCGATCCGTTGGTCGGTGGCCTGGTCTGGTACAACCCGACGCCGCTGCGCACGATCGGTGCACAAGCCTATGTGCAACTGCCGACCGGCGCGGACTCGGTTAGCAGCGACACCTACGCCTTGTGGCCTTCGCTGTTCTACAACGAATGGCTGGGCAAGGTGAACATCGACCTGCTGGTCGGCGCGATCCTTCGCGGCGATGGCCCGCACCACACCGAACCTGGCGACACGGGCCACGCCAACCTGCGCCTGGGCTACAACATCGTCGATCGCCCGACCTACCAGGTCACGCCCTTCCTCAGCGCCGATTACCAGAAAACCTTCGGCTCCGATGACCGCAACAACAACACCATCGAATTCTCTGAATCCAACGAAACCGCGCTCGGCGCCGGCGTGCTGTTCCAGCTCAAGCCCGGCGTGCAAAAGGTCTTCGCCCAGAAAATGTGGGACCAGGTGTCCATCCACTATTCCAAAGGCGTGGAAGGGCGCAACACCACCGTCACCGACGGCTTATTTGTGCAGCTCTGGCATTACTGGTGAATCAACGACGCCTGCCTGTGTCGCCGCTACTCATTCCGGAGAATAAAAAGTGAACGAAGAAAACCAGAAACTTGCCCTGTCACGTCGCAACTTCATCAAGGCCGGCGCCGCCGGTACGGCTGTCGCCGCCTTGTCGGGGGTGGCCGCACGGGCGATGGCCAGCGACGAACTGCCCTTTGACCGAGAGCACGACATTGTCGTGGTCGGCGGTGGCGGCAGCGGTTTGCCCACTGCGTTGTTTTCCCGTTGGCTGGGCAATGACGTGGTCATCCTGGAAAAAGCCGGCAGCCCCGGTGGCACCGCAGCGAAAGCGGCGTTCTGGTACTGGGTGCCGAACAACAAGCCGATGCGTGACGCTGGCATCGTCGATGACAAAGCCGACTACCTGCGCTATGTCGCGCGCCTGACTCGGCCACAATCCTACGACGCCTCGCTGCCCAAACTCGGCCTGTCGGACTGGGAATACGAGATGTGCGAAGCGATCTACGAGAGCGCCTCGCCCGCTGCCGAACTGTTGGCCGAACGCGACGCGCTGCCTTATCGCCATTGCCCGGACGTGCCGGATTATTTCGCAGAGTTGCCCGAAGACAAGGCAAAGAAAGGCCGCGTACTGGTGCCCAAGGAGGCCCGGGCCAGCATGTCGGATGGCGGTCGCGTGGCGATTCGTACGCTCACTGCGGCCGCCAAGCGTGACGGCGTGCAAATCCGCACCGGCGAGCGCGTGGTGAAGGTGATCCTCAATGCCAAGGGGGAAGCCGCCGGCGTCGAAGTCGAAACCGAAGAGGGCACGCGGCAGCGGGTCAAGGCGCGCAAAGCGGTGATCTTCGCCACAGGTGGTTTTACCCACGATCCGGAACTGCGTCGCAACTTCCTCAATGCCCCGGTCTACGGCGGCTGTGCGGCCCTGACCAACGAAGGCGATTTCATCCGTATCTCGAGCGAACTGGGTGTGCAATTGCGCAACATGAACTACGCATGGTCATGCCCGATCCTCCTGGAAAAAGCCCTGGCCAAGGACGGTTCGATGTCCGGCATCTTCACCATGAACGGCGATTCGATGCTGATGGTGAACAAGTACGGCAAGCGCGTCGTCAACGAAAAAACCGTCTACAACGAACTGGTCCCGACCTTCTTCCAGTGGGACGGCGATAAAGCCGAATACCCGAACCTGGTGATGTTCTCGATCTGGGACCAGCGCGCCCAGGACTTTTGCAGCAGCGACGAATACGGCTCGCCGATCGTGCCCAAGGGCGGCAACGACCGCCATGTGGTCAAGGGCGAAACCCTGGAAGAGCTGGCGAAGAACATCGCCGAACGCCTGGATAAACACGCCGCCGACATTGGCGGGATGAAGCTCAGTGCCGATTTCAACCTCAACTTGAAAGCCACGCTCAAGCGCTTCAACGAGTTGGCGAAGACGGGCAAGGACCTGGACTTCCATCGCGGCGAGCGGGTGATCCAGGGCGTGTTCACCGGTCCGGTCAAGCCCGACCGCACCGGCAACCTGACCCTGTACCCCTTGGCGGCGAAAGGTCCGTACTACGCGGCGTTGATCACGGGCGGCAACCTCGACACCAAGGGCGGCCCGAAAACCAACTCCGTCGGCCAGGTATTGAACAACGCCAATGCGCCGATCCCTGGCCTGTACGGCGTCGGCAACTGCGTGGCGTCGGCCTCCGGTCGCGCCTATTGGGCCGGTGGTTCGACGCTGGGCCCGATCATCGCCTTTGCCTATCGCGCGGCGAACCAGGCGCACAAAGAACCGAGCCGAAGCTGAATCAAGCCCCGTGACTGCATGAGATCAACGATATGACGCACTTCAACTTCTTACTGCGAGCCCCGGCGCTGATGGCGCTGGTGGCCAGTTTTGCTTTGACCGGCAGCGCTTTGGCGGATGACCTGGCGCTGGCCCAGAAACTGGCGACCAACCACTGCGCGGTCTGCCACACCTTTGACAAGGGCGGACCGCCGGGGCAGGGCCCAAACCTGTTCGGGCTGCTGGGTCGCAAGGCGGCCAGCGAAACCAACTTCACCTACAGCGACGGCTACGCCAAAGCCATGGCCGGCAAGGTCTGGGACGAGCCGATGCTCGACGCCTGGCTGACCGATGCCCAGAGCGTCGCCCCGGGCAGTGCCATGGTGTATTCCCAGGACGACCCGGCCAAGCGGCAGAAGATCATCACGTACATCAAATCCCTTCAATAAAAACCACGGCAATTCCCCTGTAGGAGCTGCCGCAGGCTGCGATCCTTTGATCTTCGGCAGACTTGAATTCGCCAAAAAATCAAGATCAAAAGATCTCAGCCTGCGGCAGCTCCTACGGGGATATGTATCGGTTTCCATCATCCCAAAAGCAATTCGGAGACAGCCATGATCAGCACCCTGACAATGACCGACGAGCAACGCAAATCGGTCGCCCTGGAATACCTAAAGGCATTCGACAATGGCGGTATCACCTCCACTGGCACCAGCATTCTCGAACTGTTCGCCGAGGATGCTCAGGTCCTGTTTCCAAAGTGGGGACTGGCCACCGGCCGTGACCAGATCGGCCAGATGTTCAGCGACCTGGGCAGCCGCCTGAAATCGATCACCCACGACTACGCGCACTTCAACTGGATTCTCACGGGTACCGACACGCTGGTCTGTGAAGGCACCAGTTTTGGCGAGCACGTCGACGGCCACTGGCGTGCGGGCGTTCCTTCACCGGCCGGTGCCGGCTACTGGGCCGACGTGTTCGAGATCCGTGATTTCAAGATCCAGCGCTGCTTCATCTACCTGGACCCTGACTATGGCAGCCAGGACACTGCGCGCTATCCCTGGCTCAACCGCTAACCGCTGCCCCCCGATCCGCTGTAGGAGCGAGCATGCTCGCGAAAAACCCGAGGGCGCCGCGGGGCATCAGGCACCCCGCGTAATCGTTGACGACCATCGCGAGCAGGCTCGCTCCTACAGGGGGTTGCCATTTCAGTTCAGGGCAGGTTCTTGCCCGGGATGTGGAGTGCGAGGTGCCGACAGGCTAACCTCGTAGGCCTATAAGAACAAAAACATCCAGAGAACCTGCCCCATGGATCGTTTACTCAGTGTCGAAGCCTTTGTGCGGGTTGCCGAAACCGGAAACTTCGCCAGGGCGGCCCAGCAACTGGGCGTGACCCGCTCGGTCATTACCCATCGCATCCAACAACTGGAGCAGTTCATCAACGCGCCGCTGTTCCACCGCAGCACGCGTCATGTGCGGCTTTCCGAGGTCGGGGAGACGTATTACAAGGAATGCGCGGACATGGTCGCGAGTTTCAACTCGTTGACCGAACACATGCGCGAACTGCGCGCCAAACCCACCGGCAAACTGCGGGTGCAGATGCTGCCCGGGTTTGCCATCGGGCACTTCGGCCGCATGCTGGCCGAGTTCACGCGGCTGTACCCGGACATTGAAGTGGATGTCATCGTCAACGACCGGGTGGTGGACCCGATCGAAGAAGGTTTTGACGTGGCGTTCCAGATGTTCCCGCCGATGGCGGAAACCCTGATCGAACGCAAATTGTTCAGCGTTCGCCGGTTGTTCTGCATGTCCCCCGATTACGCCAGCGAGTTCGGTGTGCCGACCCATCCCCAGGAATTGCTGCAGCATAAGATCGCCCTGTACGAGGGGTATCCGTCGCGCAACCGCTGGCTGTTCAACGGCGCAGACGAGCAGGTGGAGCTGACCCTGCCCGGTCAGGTGCGCTCGAACTCGGTGCATCTGTTGCGAGATTACGCTCAGACCGGCGTCTGTATTGTCTGCCTGCCGACGCTGGTGGCCAGCGACGACCTGCTCAGCGGGCGGCTGATTCCGGTGCTGCCCGAGTATGCCTTGTCCTCCTTCAACTTTTCCGCGGTGTACCCCGCGACCCAGCGCCGGGCCTTGAAAGTCCGTACGTTGATTGACTTCCTGGTGGAGAACTTCGGCGACGAGCCCTGCTGGGACAAGCCTTTGCTGGAGCGCGGTTGGGTTCGTTAAGAGACGCGCGCACACCTCTGTAGGAGCGAAGCTTGCTCGCGAAGGTGTGTCAGGCGATATCACCTCAGCTGACACACCTTCGCGAGCAAGCTTCGCTCCTACAAGAAAGAGCTCGTGACTGCAGTGTTTGCGTTTCGCAAACACTGTTGTCGCCGGTCCTCTAATTGTTCCAGGGCCAGGCGCGACGTACTGTTGGCTCACTGTTACTACAACAACAAAACGGTGAAAACCCATGAGTAGCGCGGCAATCGAAACGGTCTTCGGCTCGCTGGACAAGTACACCAAGGGCTCGGTTGAAATCATCAGCGGCCAGGCCAGTCACTACGCGTTTTCCAACGTTTTCGAGGTGGCGGAAAAATCCCATCCCTATGAAAAGGTCGTCGTTGGCCTCAACCTCGGCTACGTCATTGAAACCCTGCGCGCCGAGGGCCAGTCGCCCTGGTACACGGCCGCGCACGACGAATTCGCCATCGTCATGGACGGTGAAGTGCGGGTGGACTTCCTCAAGCTCGATGCGCCATTGACCGCAGGCGAGGGCACGCAACTGGCAGGCGAAGTGCCGGCGGGCAAACCCATGGGTTACGTCCTGCTCAAGCGCGGCCATCAGTGCCTGCTGCCGGTGGGCAGCGCGTATCGCTTCGAAGCCAGTCGCCCGGGCGTGATCCTGCAGCAGACGATCAAAGGCCCGTTGTCGGTCGAGAAGTGGGCCGACATCTGCTTCAAGTGATCTGCCCAGTCGCCCCCCGCCCACAATAACAAGAGGAATTCCGCCATGGCCATGCTTGAAACCGCTGCCCAAACGCCACTGTTCGCCGACGAAGACGTCCAGGCCAGCGCCGCCCATCCCGTCACCGGTTATCGCACCTTCAAACTCGGTGCGTTCGAGCTGTCGCGCGACGAGTATTTCGCCCGCATCACCTGGCCTGCCAAAGGCCAGACCCGTTCGCACCTGATTCCGGCCGATGCCTTTCTGCGCGCCTTGATGCGCGACGTGGCCTGGGGCTTTTTCTACGGTTGGGTCAACTTCGACCACGTCATCGGCACCCGCAATTACTACGGCAAAGTCGACCTGTACGCCGGCACCTTCAATGGCACGCTCAAGGCGGCAGGGGTCAACTACACCGAAAACTTCGAAACGCCTCTGATCATGGCCACCTTCAAGGCGATCCTGCGCGACTGGACCAACGCCACCTTCGACCCGTTCGCCGCACCGGAAGAAACCGGCAGCGCCTTCGGTCGCAAGAACGGCAACAACATCGAAGCCATCGAACGCTTTCGCATCGCCACCAGGCGCATGCCCGGCCTGCCGGATGATTCGCCGCTGCGCAACGATCTGCCGGTCAACCGCCAGTTCATCGATGTACCGCAGGACGAACCGGAAATTCACGCCGCCGAAGGTTTCGAAGGCCAGTTGCATGCCTTCAACCTGCACAAGTACCTGTCGCGCTCCGACGTGACCTGGAACCCCTCGGTGACCTCGGTGTGCAAGGCCAGCCTGTTCTGCCCGACCACCGAAGAATTCATCCTGCCGGTGTTCCATGGCAATGACCGGATCGAGTGGTTCCTGCAGCTATCGGACGAGATCATCTGGGATGTCGGCGACAAGGACGACGGCAACCCGCGCGCGCGCATCACCATGCGCGCCGGCGACATCTGCGCCATGCCGGCCGACATTCGCCACCAGGGCTATTCGACCAAGCGCTCGATGCTGCTGGTCTGGGAAAACGCCACGCCGAACCTGCCGCAACGCTATGAAAGCGGCGAACTCAAGCCGTATCCGATCGAGTTCTAAGACCAAGTGTCTTGCCCGGCACCGCGCCGGGCCACGCTCTCAGCCATCCAGTCAGACACTGCGCCACATGCGCGGTGCGAGGAAACCATTATGCAAAATCAGCTCTATATCGATGGCCGCTTCGTCGATGCGGTCGCCAGCGGCACCATCGACGTGGTGTCGCCCCATGACGGCTCGTTGATCACCCGCATTGCCGCCGCTGAAGCCGCTGACATCGACCTCGCAGTAGCCGCCGCCAAACGTGCGTTTCCAGCCTGGTCGGCCCTTGCCGCTGCCGAGCGCGGACGCCTGTTGCTCAAGCTGGCGGACAAAATCGAAGAATGCAGCGAAGAACTGGCGCATCTGGAGTCCTTGAACACCGGGCACCCGATCCGCGATTCCCGTGGCCTCGATGTACCGCGCACCGCCGCGTGCTTCCGTTATTTCGGCGGCATGGCCGACAAGATCGAAGGCGCAGTGATTCCGGTGGAAGCCGGGTTCCTCAATTACGTGCAGCGCAAGCCGATCGGCGTGGTCGGGCAGATCGTGCCCTGGAACTTTCCGCTGATGTTCACCAGTTGGAAGATGGGCCCCGCGCTGGCGGCGGGCAACACCATCGTCATCAAGCCCTCGGAAATCACGCCGCTGTCGACCTTGCGAATTGTCGAGCTAATGACCGAAGTCGGCTTCCCCAAAGGCGTGGTCAACGTGGTGCCGGGTTACGGTCATACCGCGGGCCAGGCACTGGCCGAACACCTGGACGTCGGCAAAATTGCCTTTACCGGCTCGACCGCGACCGGCCGGCGGATTGTTGAAGCGTCGCAGGGCAACCTCAAGCGCATTCAGCTGGAGCTCGGCGGCAAGGGTGCGAACATTGTGTTCGAAGATGCCAATCTGGAAGCGGCTGTGAACGGCGCTGCCTGGGCGATCTTCCATAACCAGGGCCAGGCCTGCATCGCCGGTTCGCGGCTGATTCTGCATGAAGACATCGCCGATCAGTTCCTGGAGCGCTTCATCGCGCTGGCCAAGTCGATCCGTCTCGGTGACCCGATGGACCCCGAAACCGAAATGGGCCCGCTGACCTCGGCACTGCACCGCGACCGCGTGTTGGCCTACATCGATATCGCCATCGAGCAGGGCGGCAAGATCCTCGCCGGGGGCAAGGCGCCGGACGACCAGGCCCTGGCCAAGGGGTTCTATGTCGAACCCACCGTGGTCGAGGCCAAGCCGGGTGATCGTGTCTGCCAGGAAGAAGTCTTCGGCCCCTTCGTTACTGTCGTGCGCTTTCGCACCGACGAAGAAGCGCTGGCCATCGCCAACAGCACCGAATATGGGCTGGGAAGCGGCCTGTGGACGCAGAACCTCAGCCGTGCACACAAAATGGCCGACGCCATCCATGCCGGCATGTGCTGGATCAACTGCTACAAGCGCGTCAGCCCCGGCAGCCCGTTTGGCGGCGTAGGGCAGTCCGGTTACGGCCGGGAAATGGGCTTTGAAGCGATCCACGACTACACCGAAGCCCGCTCGGTGTGGGTCAACGTCGACGCGAAAATCCCCCCACACTTCAAACGCTGAGGCTGGCCATGAATCCTTTCGTCTACCAAAGCCTGCCGACCCGCGTGGTGTTCGGCTGGGGCAAGCTCTCGGCACTGGCCGAAGAGATCCAGCGCCTGGGTGCCCGCCGAGCGCTGATCCTCACCACGCCGGAACAGCACGGTCTCGGTGAACGCGTCGCGGCGTTGCTCGGTGATCGTGCGGCGGGTGTGTACCCGCACGCGGTGATGCACGTACCGCTGGAGGTGGCACAAGCGGCGCGCTCTGAGGCGGCCCGTCTGGATGCCGATTGCTGCGTGGCCATCGGTGGTGGCTCGACCATTGGCTTGGGCAAGGCGATTGCCATGGATTCGGGGCTGCCGATTGTGGCGGTGCCGACCACCTACGCCGGCTCGGAGATGACGCCGATCTACGGCCTGACCGAGAACCGCCTGAAGAAAACCGGACGCGACCCACGGGTGCTGCCGAAAACCGTGATCTACGATCCGCAATTGACCCTGACCCTGCCGGCGCAGATCTCCGCCTGTTCGGGCATGAACGCCATGGCCCACGCGGTGGAAGCGCTGTACGCCGAGGACGCCAACCCGATCATCGGCTTCATGGCCGAGGAATCGATTCGCTCGCTGGCGCAGTCATTGCCGGGGGTGGTCAAGGATCCCGGCGATCCCGAGGCTCGCAGCCAGGCGTTGTATGGCGCGTGGCTGGCGGGTATTTGCCTGGGGTCGGTGGGCATGGCCTTGCACCACAAGCTCTGCCATACCCTGGGCGGTACGTTCAACCTGCCTCATGCCCAGGCCCACGCCATCGTCCTGCCCCATGCCGCGCATTACAACCGTGAAGCAGCGGCCGGGCCCCTGCAGCGCGCGGCGCGTGCGTTGGGTGGAAGCGAGGCGGGCGAGGTCGGTGGCTTGTTGTACGCGCTGAACCAGAAACTGGGTATTCCATTGGCGTTGGCGGACATCGGCTTCCCGGCAAACGGCCCGGCTGAAGCCGCGCAAATCGCCTGCGCCAGCCCTTACTACAATCCGCGACCCTTTGAGCAAGGCCCGATTGAAGCCTTGTTGACCCGAGCCTACCAAGGCCAGGCTCCTGCCTGATGGGCGAGCCACTACCACTTTCGTCGGGACAACAATAATGACCGATCAAGATAAAGCCATGGAACAACTGATCTCCGAGCAGGCCGTGAACAGCTTCGGTGACGCGCCCAATGCCCGCTACAAACAGATCATGCAAAGCCTGGTCCGGCACTTGCACTCGTTTGTCAGCGAGGTCGAACTGACCGAACAGGAATGGTTCGAAGGCATTGGTTTCCTGACCGAAACCGGCCACAAGTGCGACGGCCTGGTGCGCCAGGAATTCATCCTGCTGTCCGACACCCTCGGCGTGTCGATGCTGGTCGACGCTATCAATCATCGCCACAGCGCCACGGCCACCGAGACCACGGTGTTCGGGCCGTTCTACATCGAAGGCATGCCCGAGCGCGCGTTCGGCGAGAACATGGCCGTCACCCCGGGCGAGACGGCGCTGGTACGCGGGCGGGTGGTCGATACCCACGGCAATGCCCTGGTCGGCGCGGTGCTGGACGTCTGGCAGACGGCCGAAAACGGCATGTATTCGGGCCAGGACAGCAAACAGCCGTTCGGCAACCTGCGCGGTCGTTATCGCACCGACGCCGACGGTTGCTTTGCGATCCGCACGATCGTCCCGGTGTGTTACCCGATCCCGACCGATGGCCCGGTAGGGCGCATGCTCGAGGCCGCCAACCGTCACCCATGGCGGCCGGCGCACCTGCATTTCATGATCGAGGCACCGGGATATCGCAAACTGGTGACCCACCTGTTCAATCACGATGATCCGTACCTGGCGTCCGATGCGGTGTTCGGGGTCAAACAGTCGTTACAGGTGATCTACGAGGATCGCACCAGTCACGATGACCTGTCCGCACGGCTGGGCATGCCATTGCCGTTCAAGCGTGCCTGTTACGAATTCGTCATGGAGGCCGGGTGAATCATGGGCCAGTTTTTTGCGGTTTTCGCCACCGACCACCCGGATTGCCTGGCCTTGCGCCAGCGCTTGCGGCCCAGTCACCAGGCGCATTTGCGGGCAACCGATGCGCACCGGGTGGTCGTACGCCTGGGAGGCCCGACCCTCGATGATGCAGGCTCGGCGATGAATGGCACGCTGCTGGTGATCGAAGCCGGCAGCCTGGGGGAGGTGGAAGCCTTCGTCCAGGACGATCCTTATGTCCGGGCCGGCCTGTTTGCGAGCATCCAGATTCGCCCCTGGCACTGGAGCCTCGGCAACCCGGAGTTGCGGGGCTGACCATGACCCTCATTACCTTGTGTCACCGCCAGGACATCGCCGACGGCGGCGCCCTCGGCCTGCCGCAGCACCAGCAACTGCATCCCGCCGGCCTCGTCGCGGTGCGCCAGGGCGAGCAGGTGTGGGTGTACATCAACCGCTGCCCGCATTTCTCCGTGCCACTGGACTATCGCCCGCAGGAATTCTGCACCTATCGCGGCCAGGTGCTGATGTGCGCGCATCACAGTGCGATGTTTCGTTTTGAAGACGGGCACTGCATCGACGGGCCGTGCAAGGGCGCGAGGCTGGAACCTGTGCCGGTGCGCTGGGTGGATAACCGTCTGGTCATGGAGGTGGGTGAGGAGGGCTGAACTACACTCTTTGAGGGTGAATCACGCCCATCAGGAGATCATCATGAAAAGGTTGTCACCCATCGGCCTGTGCGTCGCATTGTCGGTTTTCAGCGCCCAAGGAGGGGCTGAAACTGTAGCGCCGATGAAAGTTCAACTGGAAATCAACGAATGCCATAGCATCACGGCCAGTAGTACTGCGGCCTGATAATGTGCTGTATATCAGCGATGAGGCATGCATGACAGCGACCTCTGCCTGCAAGACTGCGGCGCGACGCAGATTCAGTTCCGAGCACGAATACCATTTTATGACCTTGTTGGTGTCAGATTAAGATTTTCGAATTTTACGCTGCTCGGCATTTTTCATGATCGACTCGATTGGAGTGGGGATAGTTCTTCTGGTCCTTGCGATCCTAAATAATTCCATATGAGTCGTAAGGCCATAGGTAAACGGTGATGGATTGTAGAAGTCCAGTGCCCCTCCATCAGCAGGCCTAAAACGCTTGACCATTTCTTCTGTGACACGATCGATACCGATTACTCCGTGTTTTTTTTGCTCTTCAAGAAAAATATCTCGAACAGTATCGCGTTTGGCTATGCCGTTGTGTATTTCGGAACGCTGGTGAGCCGGAACTTTCTTCAGTGTCATGCTTTGAAATGAGTGTGGGTCATCAACCTTAAGTTCTACTGGGTGTCTTTCGTAAATTAAATCGGATTGCTGTTTTGTTGTTTCTTTAAAGTGTTCATGGTTTAGTTTGGTTACAAGTGGGTCGGCCTGGATTTTTGAAGTTATAGTGTCAATTTCCTTGTTTAGTTTTGTTCTGTTTATTTTGTCGAGGATGTATTGAATAGGTTTTTTTAAGTGGCCGGTAGGGTCAATAAAATTAACCGGATCACCCTTGCAGTATGCATACGAATTAACCCCACCCGTCCCAAACGGACTCAAATCGTCTGGGCAATTAAACCGCATCAACACTGGATTAAACGCCCGATAACCATTACCCAACAAATAATGCCCAGTCACCGGATCCGGCCGTTCGCCGTTGAAGCCCAACAGGCTGGTCAACCCGCTTTCGGCAAGGCGGTGCCCGTATGGGGAGTAGGCGATGGCTTGTCGCTCGGTGTTTTTCTTGAGTGTGTTCACTACCGAACGTTGCAAGTCAGTCGCCAGTAAGGTGGTGTCGTGCACATCGTGTTGGCGCTGTTGCTGTGCCAGAAGAAAGTCACTGTACTGGACGATGGAGTGGCCGATTGCGCCCTGAATTTCGGTGGCCAGGCGGTTTTTGCAGTAAAAGCGATGACGTTCCGGGGTATCTGACCGAGCGTGGGTGGTCAGTCGATCCAGCGGGTCGTAGCTATAGCGGATGAGCCAGGGTTGCTTCGGGTTTGTCATTGGGCGCTCCGAGCTTTCAAGGTCTGGGAGAGCTTGAGTATCAACGGGATTGTCGGAGTCGGGAACTAGCAGAACTGATAGGCGAAAAGCTGTGTGCACCAGAAACCTTGTGGGAGCGGCGGTGCGACGATCCGACTTGCCCGCGATGAGGACAGCATATCCAACATCGATGTTGGCTGACCTGACGCCTTCGCGGGCAAGCCTCGCTCCTACAAGGGTGACTTCGGGATTGAGTCCAGGCAGGTGGGAAAGGAGGGGTGAACTACACTCTTTGAGGGTGAACCACGCCCATCAGGAGATCATCATGAAAAGGTTGTCACCCATCGGCCTGTGCGTCGCACTGTCATTTTGCAGTGCCCAGGGATGGGCCCAGACGGTAGTACCGCTGAAGGGCCAGACCTCGCAACAGACTCAACTGGACATCAACGAATGCAACAGCATCGCCGCCAGTAGCACCTCAACCACGTCCACGCCCTCTGGCGGACGGCTCAAGGGCGCCGCAGTAGGTGCGGCAGCCGGTGCGGCCGGGGCCCAGGTACGCGGCCGCCAGCATGACGAGTTCTATGATCGTGTCGATGACGATACCAAGCAGGACTACCGGCAGAACCGCGCCAAGGAAACCGCGGCGGCGGGCGCCGTGGTCGGCGGATCGCGCCAGCGCCAGGAGCGTCGGGCGCAGGAGAAAACCAACGCGGCGACCACTTCGACGGCGTATACCAGTTGCTTGCAGGGGAAGGGGTATCAGGTTAATCCATAATCAATGTTGAACCTGTAGGAGCGAGGCTTGCCCGCGAAGGCGTCGCCACAGTCAACATTGATATTGGCTGACACACCGCTTTCGCGGGCAAGCCTCGCTCCTACAAAAGCGGTCTAAACCTTGAGCGTGGTTTTTTCCCGCTGATCCAGCAAATACACCATCAGGCACGCATACAACGTCACTGCAATGAACAGCCCCATGCGCACGGCGAAGGCGGTGTAGACGTCCTTGCCGGCCTGGCTGTCCTGGACCGACTGGCCCAACAGGATGATCAGGGTGATCAGGCTGTTGAGCCAGAAGCCAGGACTCAAACGGCCCGGGCTCAGGCCATAGAGCTTGCGCGCCAGGATCAGGGCGAACAGCAGCATCCACAGGAAGAACATCCACAGGTGCACGAAGACCGTCAGTGCGCTCCAGAACAGAATCGCCAACAGGCCGCCGAGCAAGGTCGAGCCAATCAGCTCGCGGGCGGCGTCGCGGGCGTTGGTGCTGGAACTCTGTTGTCCCAGGCTCACGGCCTTGAGCACGATGGGCAGGTAGCTGGCGGGGTCGATCAGGGCCAGCAGGAAGGTCGGGATCACGATCAGGGTGGCGCGCAATGCGACGCGGTCGACGTCTGCCGCCGACATGGCCTGGGCGGGTGGGGGTGTTGGGGCGTTGTCCGGTTCGGGGAACAGCCAGTGGCTCAGCCAGCCGATCATCACGGCCAGGAGCAAGCCGCTGGTCAATGCCTTGATGACCGTCGCCGCCAGGCCGAAGTCGGCGACCCCGGCCGCCGGGATCATGGTCAGGCCGATCACCAGGAAGGTCACCACCAGGTTGTTGCCGCCACGCTGGCCAAAGCGAAACACCATCAGCAGGCCGAGACCGATCAACAGCACGCCGCTGAAGGCGTAGTAACGCAGGAGCGGGATCAGCAGCAGGCCGATGCCGGTGGTCAGCATCGCGGTCAGCGCCAGCACCAGGGTGGCCTTGAACGGCAACGGGCGATTGAGGCTGACCAGCAGCAATGCCCCCAGCACCGGCGCCAGGAAGGGAATCGGCATAGCCAGGCCGAAACTCGCGGCCAGGCAAAGCGCGGTGCCACAGGCCAGGCGCAATGCGCGCTGCACCCTTGGCGAGCGCTTAGTAGGCATACGACAGCCAGCTCATCAGCCACAGGAACAAGTGCCCCAGCGGGTTGAGCACGTTGCCTTCGGCAGGGAAGGCCATGACTTCGGCCTGGCCACCGGAACGGATGGCACGGTTGTCCTTGAGCAGGGTCAGTGACTCGGGGGAGAACTCGATGACCACCGGAAAACGTTGGGCCGGGCGCAGCCAGTCACGGCTGTTCTGCACCGTGGGCAGGCTGCCGGGCGCGGTCGGCTGGCCGACGCTGACGCCGTAGCCGATGCTGCGCACACGGCCCTCGAACACTTCGCCGGGCAGCGCATCGAGGGCAATGGACACCGGGGTTTCGGGCTTGACCAGCGCGAGGTTGTTCTCGGTCATGTCGGCGCTGATCCAGACATCGTGGATCGCAATCAGGGTCATCACCGGGTTGCCAGCCGCGGCGAACTGGCCGACATCGGTGCGCAGGTCGGTGATCAAGCCGGCTGAACGGGCGCGAACCTGGGTGTTGGAAAGGTCCAGTTCGGCTTTCGACAGGGCGGTGGCGGCACTGCGCAACAGGGCGTTGTCTTCCTCGCTGCCGCCTTCCTGCTCACGGGCGCGCTGCACTTCGGCGCGGGCCGCGGCGACCTGGCTGACGGCCGCCTCGCGGTTGGCGCGGGACACCTCCAGCAGGCGCACGGAAATGGTTCCGGGGTCTTCACGGTACAAGCCCTCGAGGCGCTGATTGTCCTGCCGCGCCTTGAGCTCGTTGGCCTGGGCCGCGCGCAGGCTGGCTTGCGCCGAGGCGATGCCGGCGGTGCTGGCGCCGATCTGCCGACGGGTCGATTCAAGGTCGGCGCGCGCGCGATCCACGGCGATCTGGTAGGGCTGCGGGTCGATCTCGAAAATCACCTCGCCGGCTTTCACATCCTGGTTATTGCGCACGTTGACGCGAATCACCCGGCCAGCGACTTCCGCCGCCACCGGAATCACAAACGCACCCACCCGCGCCTGCTGGGTATAAGGCGTGAAGCGGTCCGCCAGCAGGTACCAGGCCAGGCTCAGGACGATCAGCAGCAAGACCCACTTGATGCCTTTTTTCGTCGGGTCGGCGGCAGGCGGCGCGGGCTGGGGGGAGGGCGCGGCTTCAGTCATGGTTCTTTCACCTGATTGGGCAAAGGGAAGGCGGGTTGCTCTGCCGGGGGCTCGGCGAGCAAGTCGCCCCAGTCGGTGCGTTGTTCCATCTGCTGTCGCGTGGCGCGATCAACCTTGGGCTGGGCGCTGTACCAGCCGCCGCCCAGTGCCTTGTACAGGGCAATCACATTGCTCACCGCATCGCCACGGCTGAGCAGATAGCTGTCCTGCAGTTCGAGCAAGGCCCGCTGGGCATCCAGCACCCGCTGGAAGTCCGAGTAACCTTCGCGGTAGAGCGTGTTGGCCAGGGCCAGCGAGCGTTGCGCGGCTTTTTCCGCCTCGCGCAAGATGCGCTCGCGTTGCAGGGCGCGGGTCAGGCCGTTGGCGGCGTCATCCGCCTCGCGCGCGGCCTGGCGCACCTTGTCGCGATAGGCTTCGATCAACTGCTGCAAGCGCGCATCCTGCACGCGCACGTTGTTGCTGATGCGGCCGTAGTCGAACACGTTCCACCGCAGGCTGGGCCCGCCAATCAGGTCGAGGCTGCGCGACGTTCCGCTCAAGGTATCGGTCGACCAGACGATGCTGCCCAGCAACGTCAGGGCCGGGTAGAAGTCGGTTTCGGCGACGCCGATCAGCGCCGACTGTGCCGCAACGTTCAATTCGGCCGCACGCACATCGGGCCGGCGCAGCAGCAGGTTGGCCGGGACATCCTGCAACACGGCGCGATCGACCAGCGGGATCAACTCGCTGTTGTCGGCCACCAGTGGCAGCGCACCGGGTGGCTGGCCGATCAACACGGCCAAGGCATTGCGCGTGCGATAAAGCTGATCTTCCAGGACGGGTAGGGTACTCAACGTGCCCAGGTATTGGGTCTTGGCTTGTTGCAGGTCGAGTTCGGCGGTCTGGCCGCTCTTGAACAGCCTTTCGGTGATTTCGAAATTGCGGTGCTGTTGGCGAGCGTTTTCGTTGGCGACACGCAAACGTGCCTCGGTGGTGCGCAGAAAAAAATAGGAGTCGGCCACCTGCGCCCGCAACAGGACCAGCACGTCGTCATAGTTGGCCTCGGCCGCGAAGTAGCTGGCATCGGCGGCCTCGATGGCACGGCTGAAGCGCCCCCAGAAATCCAGTTCCCAGCCCACGTCGAACCCGGCGCTGTGTTGCCAGAAATGGCTGTCCACCGGGTTGTTGCCGCCGGATTGATGGCGGTTGATGTAGGCGCTGTCGGCGGCGATTTGTTGCAGTTGCGGGTAACGCCCGCTTTGCGCGATGCCCAATTGCGCCCGGGCCTCCATCACGCGCAAGCCGGCGATCTTCAGGCTGGAATTGTGCGCATCCGATTCGGCGATCAAGCGGTCGAGCACCGGGTCGGCGAAGATCTGCCACCACTGGCGGATGTCCGGGTACTGCTGGCGCTGGCTGGCCTGTTCAAGGGCCGGGGTGTTCCAGTGATCGACCCAGGCTTCGCCCGGCGGCTGGAAGTCCGGCCCCAGCCGTACGCAACCGCCGAGGACCACTACGCCCATCAGCAGCAGCCGGTGGCGCCGCATCCGCGTGGATGTACCTGATTGCATTAAGTGTTTTCCAGCCAAAGGACCTCACAGCAGCATAGTCGTCGGGATGCCTTCTGCATGGCCTGGGCAATCGATAGGTAAAAACGTCGCGACTGTCTTGAAAACGACCTGTTTACGCTGAACGCGAACCGTCGACAGTTTTCTGTTGAACGAGTGTTCAGCTTGAACTATGTTCGTTCCACCTTCTTTCCCGGCTGGTTGCGGGCTTGCGTTTCTTCATATTGAACGAGGCACTGGCATGCGGTTTTCACCCTTTGTTGAGCACAACTCAATCACGCCCAGTGTTGACGACCCGGATTTTCCCGCCCCCGATTTCATCACCGATGCTGCTATTGAAGGCGGCCAACTTGCCGATCGCCTGGCCTTGCGCGAAGCGATTGCCGAGCACTATGGCAAGCTGTTGGGTCGTGAGCTGAAAGCGGCGAACGTGATCACGCTGGCCGGGGCGCAGGACGCCTTGTTCGTCACGTCGATGTGCCTGCTTGCCGCAGGGGACGAGGTGATTGTCCTCGATCCGATAGACCAGGCCTGCGAGGCGACACTCAAGGCTTGCGGCGCCACGCTGGTGCGGGTGGCGTCCATTGATGCAGCGCTGCTGGCCAAGGCGATTACCCCGCGCACCCGGGCGATTTTCCTGTCGAGCCCGAACGGCGGGATGCTCAACCACGAAGCATTGCAAACGATCGCCGGACTCGCCATCGCCCATGACCTGTGGGTGGTGGTCGAGGAGGTCCATGGGGAGCTGACGCTGCAGCACCCGCACTTGAGTCTCGCGGCAGCGCCGGGCATGGCCGAGCGTTGTGTAGTGATCGGCAGCCTGTCGACAGCCCACCCGATGGCCGGTTGGTGCATGGGTTGGATCGTTGCTGACTCCGCCCTGGTCGCGCATGCCCAAACACTGGCATTGGCCAAGACCTCCGAGCGTATCCGCGATTTTGTCCTGGCACTGAAAGTTCAAGCCCCCAAGCCCGTGGTCAGCCGCGTCACCAGTGGGCCGGTCAACGAGCCGGTCACTGCGCGAACCATGATCGAAGTCGATCGCCTGCACAAACGCTTCGGCAACATCGAGGTGCTCAAGGGCGTTTCATTGACGGCGCGAGAAGGCGAGGTGATCTCGCTGATCGGCGCCAGCGGCTCGGGCAAAAGTACCTTGCTGCGCTGCATCAACATGCTCGAAGTCCCGGACCAGGGGCGCATCCTGGTGGACGGCGAAAGCATTCACCTGAACCACACCCGCCCCGGCGCGCCCCTGGTGGCAGACGCCAAACAGCTGGTACGCATCCGTTCCAGCCTGGGCATGGTGTTCCAGAACTTCAACCTCTGGCCCCATCGCACGGTGCTGGAAAACCTCATCGAAGCGCCGACCCAGGTCCTGCGTGAAAGCCGCGCGGAGGCGACCGAGCGCGCCGAAGCCTTGCTGGAACGCGTGGGGCTGGCGGCCAAGCGCAACGAGTATCCGGCGTTTCTCTCCGGGGGCCAGCAACAACGGGTGGCCATCGCCCGGGCCTTGGCCATGCGGCCCAAGGTCATGCTGTTCGATGAACCCACCTCGGCACTCGACCCGGAACTGGTCGGGGAAGTGCTGCGGGTAATCCGCTCTCTCGCCGAAGAAGGCCGGACCATGATCCTGGTGACCCATGAAATGGCCTTCGCCCGCGATGTCTCTTCCAAAGTCGCGTTTTTGCATCAGGGGCTGATCGAGGAAACCGGTTCGCCCGACGAAGTGTTCGTACACCCACGCAGCGAGCGTTGCCGGCAATTCGTCAACGCTCATCAAACTCGCTAAAAACAACAAAAGACGGGGCAAAAACCATGGGAAATCGACGTTTGGCACACTGGTTGACTGGCGTGGCCGCAGTAATGCTGGCTGGCATGAGCGCGGCGCAGGCTCAACCGATCAGGTTCGCGGTCGCCGCCGAACCCTATCCGCCGTACACCGAGAAACAGGCCAACGGCGAATGGAAAGGCTTTGAAGTGGACCTGATCCACAAGCTGTGCAGCGAAATGAAAGCCGAGTGCGAGATCAAGGAAGTGGCGTGGGACGGGATCATCCCGTCGCTGTTGGCGAAGAAGATCGACGTGATCTTTTCCTCGATGTCGGTGACCGAAGAGCGGGAAAAACAGATCGCCTTCAGCAAGGCCTACTACGACTCCGTGGTTGCGATCGTCGGGCCGAAGGACGCTGTCGTCAAAAAGTACCCGGACGACCTCAAGGGCAAGACCATCGGCGTGCAGAACTCCACGGTGAGCGCCAGCTACCTGAAGACCTACTACGAAAAAATCGCCGACGTTAAGTACTACGATACCCAGGACTCGGTGAACGCCGACCTGATTGCCGGTCGTCTAGACCTGATGATGGCCGACGGCACCGCCATGGCGGCCTTCGTCAAGACCCCGGATGCCAGCAAGAGCAATCTGGAGTACCTCGGCGCCGTGCCGTACGACCCGATCTTCGGCAAGGGCGTGGGCGCCGGTCTGCGCAAGGACGACACCGAACTCAAGGCCAAACTCGACAAGGCCATCCAGGAACTGCTGGCGAGCAAGGACTACGACGACCTGTCCCAGAGTTATTTCGGGACCAGCGTGAAGCCGGCGTTCTAAGCGCAAGCCCATCGGGAATACCGTTCCCTGTAGGAGCGAGGCTTGCCCGCGAAGCTTTTGGCGGCCTCAAGGGCCCCTTCGCGGGCAAGCCTCGCTCCTACAACGGTGGGCGGGGGCGCGGTGGTGAATTGAGGGTGTGAAATGCCAGCAATGTTCGATTTGATCGGTTTCAGCGAGCAAGGATGGGGCGCGGCGCTGCTCAGGGGGCTATGGATGACCCTGCAGATCTCCGCTGGCGCCTTCGTGCTCGGGCTGGCCATCGGCCTGGTGGTGGCCTGCCTCAAGTTGGGCGGGCCAAGGCCGATTGCAGCGCTGGCGCGTGGCTACACCACCTTGTTCCGCGCGGTTCCGGAGCTGTTGCTGATCCTGTTGCTGTACTACGTCGGCTCCATGCTGCTCAACGCACTGATGGCAACCCTGGGTTACGGCGCGGTGAACGTCAGCGGCCCGTTGGCGGCGATCGTGGTGCTGGGCCTGGTGCAGGGCGCCTACGCCTCGGAGATTTTCCGCGCGGCGATTCAGGCCATCCCCTTTGGCCTGATCGAAGCGGGGAAAGCCTTCGGCCTGCACGGTTTCGGCCTGTTCCGCCGCGTCACGCTGCCGATCATGGCGCCCTATGCGATGGCGGGGATGGCCAACCTGTGGATCAACCTGATCAAGGACAGCGCCCTGATCAGCGTGGTCGGCACCAATGAACTGCTGTACACCGCCAGGCAGGGCGCGGGTTCGACCCGTCATTACCTGTTGTTCTACCTCACGGCGGCGGCGCTGTATTACGCGGTGACGCTGGCGTCCAACTACCTGTCGGGACGGCTCGAGCGACGCATTCGTCGCTGGATGCCTCTTGTTGACTGAACCGGCAAAGAGAATGAAATGATTCCAGCGTGGATAGTTGAATACGCATCGCTGTTGGCCCGAGGGCTGCAAACGACCATCGCGATCCTGTTGCTTGCCAGTGTGTTCGGTTTTTTCCTGGCGGTGCTGGTGGCGCTGGCGCGGATCTCGAAAAACAGAGTCATCGCCAAGCTCAGCCTGTTCTACACCAGCGTCACCCGCGGTACCCCCTTGCTGATCCAGATCTACATCTTTTATTACGGCCTAGGCAGCCTGTTTGCGCAGTTTCCGCTGATACGCGGCAGTTTCCTCTGGCCGTACCTGCGGGACGGCTACTGGTACATCGTGTTCGCCCTGGTGGTGTCGGTGGGGGCCTATGTCGGCGAAGTGATCCGCGGCGGCCTGCTGGCGGTGCCCAAAGGTGAAATGGAAGCGGCGTCGGCGTTCGGCATGACCCCGCGCCAGGCCCTGTTGCGGGTGCGTTTGCCCCGGGCGCTGCGCTTGCTGTTGCCGACCCTGGCCGGGGAAACCGTGATGTTGCTCAAATCCACGGCCCTGGCCTCGACCATCGCGGTGATCGATCTGTTGGGCGCGGCCAACGTGGTACGTGCGCAAACCTTGCAAGTGTATGAGCCGTTGCTGCTGGTGGCGGGTGTCTACGTGTGCCTGACGTTCCTGATCGAGGCGCTTTTCGCCTTCGCCGAGCGTCGCGGCACCCCGGTTCGCAGGTCCGCATGATGAACAATACGCCATTGGTTGACCGCTCCTTGCAAGGCATTGGCCTGTGCACCCTGGGCTACGCGTTCCTGTCCTTGCAGGATGCCGGCATCAAGTGGCTGGTGGCCGATTATTCGGTGTTCACCATCCTGTTCTGGCGCGCCCTGGTGGTGGTGCTCGCCTGTTTACTGATAGGCCGTTTGCAACTGGTGCGGCGTGCCTGGCGTTCGTCCAGCCGGCGGCTGTTGGTGGTGCGCGGCTTGCTGTCGATCGCGGCCTGGCTGCTGTACTACACGGCGGCCCGCGACCTGACCCTGGCGGAGATGACCACCCTGTATTTCTCGGCACCGATCATGGTCACGGTGCTGGCGACGGCGATTCTCAAGGAACGGGTCAACAGCTGGCAGTGGTTCACCCTGATCATCGGTTTCATCGGCGTGGTGATCGCCTGTCGCCCCAGCGACATGGGCGATCCGCTGCCGATTGTCCTGACCCTGCTGGCGGCGATGTGCTGGGCGTTCACCTACATCCAGTTGCGCCAAGTGGATGAGCAGACCTCGGTGCTGGAGCAGATGCTGATCACCAACGTGGTGTTTGCCATTTGCATGGCGCTGGCGTTGCCCTGGACCCACACCCCGGCACCGGTTCCGGCCTGGCTGGGCATGCTCGGTGCGGGGCTGATGGGCGGCATTGGCCAGTTCCTGCTGTTCGCCAGTTTCCAGCGTGCCACCGCTACCGTGCTGGCGCCGTTCGAGTACACCGGGCTGATCTGGGCGTTCCTGCTGTCGAGCCTGATCTGGGGCACGCTGATGGATGTGTCGTTGATGATCGGCGCCGGGTTGATCGCGGTCAGCGGCACCCTGGCGATGATTTTCGGCCGGCACCCGTCCCAGGACGTCGTCGGTGCCGAATGCTCGGTGTCGCAGCCCCTTTATCCCGAAGCGGCCGAGAGCAAGCCCGATCGCGGCCAGGCGGGTGTCGTGGATCAATGACAGGAGGACACGCCCATGGCGCAGGATGTTTCGTTCAACGTTCACAACAACAATGGTGATCCGGTACCTGTCGGCGCCTGGCGCTTCGAGGGCGCCAACGGTGGGCCGAAGGTGCACTTGCAGGCCGGGGTGCATGCCGATGAAATCGCCGGCATGCTGGTGCTGCACCTGTTGATGCAGCGCCTTGAGGTGGCCGAATCCCAGGGCCGGCTCAAAGGCAGCGTGACCGTGGTGCCGCAGGCCAATCCGCTGGGCATCGGCCAGTTTCGCCAGGGGCGGATCCTGGGGCGTTTTCACGATGGCAGCGGGCAGAACTTCAACCGTGGCTTCGATCAGTCGGCCGCCATGGAGCAGCCTTCGACCAATGTCCAGGAGTGGCAACAGAAACTGGTGCAACTGGCGGCACCGGCGGATGTGATGCTGGACCTGCACACGGACGACGAAGCGTTGCCCTACCTCTACGTGCACCGCAGTTTCTGGCCCCGTGGCCGTGAACTGGCGGCGGCGCTGCAGATGGACGTGGCGATCATCTGGGATGACGGCGGCGACGGATCGTTCGAGGAAACCATCATCGCGCCCTGGCTGCGAGACGGCACGACCGGGCACCGCATGGCCGCGACCCTGGAGCTGCGCGGGCAGGGTGACGTCAGCGACCGTTTCGCCGAGCAGGATGCCCAGGGGCTTTACACCTGGCTCTGCGGTTATGGCGTCATCGACGATACGCTGTCGCCCGCTGACTGGCCTGTCGAGGCCGTGGAGATGGGCCACATGGAGACCATTCTCGCGCCGCATCCCGGGGTACTGATCTTCGAGAAGGAACTGGGCGATCTCGTCGAGCAGGGGCAGCGCTTCGCCCGCATCCTGCGCCGCCCTGGCGACACGTCCTCCGAAGTGGTGCTGTATGCCGAGCAGACCGGGCGCCTGGTTACACGCTACCGCGATCGCCTGATCGCCCGGGGCATGGGCGTGGCGAAGTTCACCGGTAGTCGCCAGTCGCGTCACTGGAGTGGCGGGCTGCTGGACCCCAACTGAGTCGACGCCGTGGCAATGGCCGATCACCGGCGTTCATGACAACCGCTCATCGCTGGTCTACGCTGCGATACGTACCCCTGTCCAGAACCCTGTGACGTAAGGAACCGATGCATGCGGAGCAGGTTGCTCGCCCCATTGATCGTCATTGTCACGATGTGTTGGTCGGTACTGCTTTGGGCCGAGGACGCCACCCAGCCGCTGGAGGCTCCACCTGCGCCTGCGGAGCTGAAAATCGCCAATCGCAGCATCATGGTTTTCCGCGGTGCGGTGCTCGGTGAAGCGCCGCCAATCCGGGTCAAACGTGCAAAAACAGTGATTAACGAAGCCCTGGATGAAGCGGACGATCTGCGTGTCACCCTCGACTCCATTCAGAGCAGTTACCTGGTGCTGCTGGGCTCGAAACGCGCTTTTATCGTTTCCCCCAAGGATGTCGATCCCACCGAGTTCGAATCGGTCAGGCAGGCGGCAGAAAGTGCTGCCGACAATCTCCGCCTGGTGGTGGCTGAAACCCAGGAAGCCCGCAACCTGCGGCTGATTCTCAGGTCACTGGTGGTCGCAGCGCTGGCCACCGGTATCTATCTTGCGTTGCTCTGGGGCATGGCGTACCTGCGCCGTCGCCTGCTGAAAAAGCTGCCGGACCTGATGCAGCGGCACACCCAGGCGTTGAAAGTCGGACAGGTGCAGGTGATCGATGCCAACTACCTGTATCCGCTTGTCAGCCGCCTGCTGGGGATACTACGCTGGCTGGTTGTGCTGTTGCTGACCTACGAATGGCTGGGTTTTGTCCTGTCGCGGTTTCCCTACACCCGGCCTTGGGGCGAAAGCCTCAACAACTACCTGTTGGAAGTCGCCGGTCATCTGTTCCAGGGCATCGTCGGCGCCATACCCGGTCTGGGCGTGGCCTTGGCGATTTTCTTCATTGCCCGGGGTATCACAGTCTTTGCCCGGCGGATCCTGCGGCGCATGGCCACGCCCGGCACCTTCAGCTGGTTGAATCAGGAAACCCTGCAACCGACCCAACGCCTGACGTCCCTGGCCATCTGGCTGTTCGCCCTGGCGATGGCCTATCCCTACTTGCCGGGTGCCGGCACCGATGCCTTCAAGGGTTTGTCGGTGCTGATCGGCCTGATGATCTCCCTGGGCGCCACCAGCGTGGTCGGGCAGGCCGCATCCGGGTTGATCCTCACCTACACGCGCACCTTGCGCCCCGGCGAGTTCGTGCGCATTGGCGAATACGAAGGCACGGTGACTGAGCTGGGCATGTTCACCACGCGCATTCGCACGGGCCTTGGGGAAGTGCTGACGCTGCCCAATTCGATGATCACCGCCACCGTCACCAAGAACTATTCGCGCACCGTGCAAGGCCCGGGTTATGTGGTCGACACCGTGGTGACCATCGGCTACGACACGCCGTGGCGCCAGGTCGAAGCCATGCTGCTGGAAGCCGCCCGGCGCACCCCCGGGGTGCTCGATGAGCCGCCGGCGCAGGTGTTCCAGACAGCCCTGTCGGATTTCTATCCCGAGTATCGCCTGGTGGCCCAGGCCATCCCCAGTCAGCCACGCCCGCGCGCGCTGTTGTTGAGCATGCTGCACGCGAACATCCAGGATGTGTTCAACGAGTACGAGGTGCAGATCATGTCGCCGCACTATCTGGGCGATCCTGAGCACGAGAAGCGGGTGCCCAGGGACAAGTGGTATGCATCACCGGCGCAGAAAACCGAGCAGACCTGAGTGAAACTGACTAAACGCCACCGTGCTTTTGCCGGCTTCATTCTCCTGGCCTTGGGCCTGATGGGCATGTCTGCGCTTTTGCTGCTCAAGTCCGAAACCCAGCGTCGGGAAACGCGCTTTTCCGAATACGTGCAGAATATTTCCGGCATCGTGCGCAATCAGCTCGATACCAACGAAGCGGTGCTGGCCGGGTTCTCGGCCTTTCTCCAGGCGGTCGACCAGAGCGACACCGAAGCGGCGGCGCGCTATGCCGCCGCGGTGATGGCGGCTTACCCGCATCTGTACATGCTCGAAGCTGCACGCGCGGTGCCCGTGGCCGAGCAGTCCGCCTTCGAAGCACTGTTGCGCCGTACCTGGCGACCGGACTTCACGCTCAAGGATTTCCCCACCCTTACCCAGCAACCGGCCCGGCACCAGGCCTTTCTGCGCGAGACCTGGCCGGTGCTGTTCATGTATCCGGTGCTCACTGAGGCCAATGCGATCTACGGCGTCAGGCTGGAAACCGTCGGCTATCTGTCCCATGCGCTGGCCCGCACCTACAACAATCCAAAGCCTGTGGTATCGCCGGTGTTCACCATGTACGAGGGCGGCGAGGCGTTCATTCTGATGCAATCGGTCAGCCGGCCTGAACGGATGCGCGAGAGCTCCCGGCCGAATTTCTTCGGCAGCACCATGGTTGCCTTGCTGTTGGTCAGGACCGGGTCGCTGCTCGATGCGGTGATGCATGCGAACCTGGACCCGCGGGTGCACATCCGCGCTGTGCTGCAGACCGCTGCCGGGACTGAAAGCCATGTGTTTGCGACGGGGTCCGGGAAGACCGGTTTCGTCGATCGATTTTTCCTGCCGCTGCTCGAAGAGCGGGTCGAGATTCGCAGTGCGTCCCAGCCGATGACGTTGCTGTTTGAACGGCAGTTGCGTTTTGCCGACGTCCTCAGCGGGCAGACCTTGCTGCTCCTGGTGCTGTTGGGTGCGGCGTTCGTGCTGATTCCGTTGTTGCTGGTCCGGCACTTCAAGGCACTGGAGCGGGCCGAAGTCCAGCACCAGCGTTCTACCTACCTTGCCACCCACGATGTGCTCACCGATCTGCCCAACCGTTACCTGTTTGCCGATCGCTTCGAACAGGCACTGTCCCATTGGCAGCTCGAGCGGGTGCCGTTTGCCGTGCTGTTGATCGACCTGGATCATTTCAAGGACATCAACGACCATTACGGCCACGAGGTCGGCGACCAGGTCCTGCGGGCGCTGGCCAGTCGCATGCTGGGCGCCACGCGTGGGGAGGACACCGTTGCCCGTTATGGGGGTGATGAGTTCGTGGTGCTGGTGACTGACCTGGCCGATCCTGATAACGCCCAGCTCAAGGCTTCGAAGATGCTGGAGGCGATTGGCCAGTCAATCGTGACCAGCGCGGGGGAAATTTCACTTTCGTGCAGTATTGGCATCGCCCTGTGTCCGTTGCATGGGCAGACGCTCGATACCTTGCTCAGGTCTGCTGACCAGGCCATGTATGGGGTCAAGCAGCTGGGGCGAAAGGGTATTGCCATGACCAAGGCCATGTAGGAGCCCGGCTTGCCGGCGAAGGCGGCCTGACAGCCGATCCATCTCTCATGGCTGTACCCGACCCACTGTAGGAGCCAGGCTTGCCGGCGAAGGCGTCCTGACATTCGATGGTAGTCCTTCAGGTGTACCTATCCATTCCTGCGGCAACGGCGGGTTTCGCCCTTACGGCGAGTCACTTGGAAGAGCCTGTAGGAGCCAGGCTTGCCGGCGAAGGCGTCCTGACAGACGATGATTGTCTTTCAGGTGTACATATCCATTCCTGCGGCAACGGCCACCTAGGGTTTCGCCCTTACGGCGAGTCACTTGGAAAAGCCCCAAGTAACCAAGGGCTCTTGCCCCTGGCGTTCGGTGCCTCGCTAATGCTCGGCATACCCTCGCTCCGGTCCTGCTCCGTGGGCCCGCCGCGATGGGCCATCCTTGGCCCAGCGCTGCTAAACCGGCATCCCTGCCGGTTTACCCACTGCGCAGAACCTCCACTCGGCCTCCCGATGGGGCAAGAAAATCAAAAGCCAAAGCCAGATCAAAAGCACGCGAGGCGGCCTACCGGCCGACCTGATCGGGGGGTGTGCGCATTTCCCTGTAGGAGCGAGGCTTGCCCGCGATGGACGTCAACGATAACGCGGGAAACCTGACCCACCCCGCTGCAGCCCGATCACCTGCACTCCGACAACACCACTTGGCAGGTACCCGGCGTCCCCCCCGAGCGACCGGCATATCGTATGCAGTTATTCAGCGATTTCTGCCGCGCAATGCTCAAGGTGGAGCCAAACGCGAGGCCCCCTTCGCCAGCGGTGGGCAGCGCTTTGGCATAGCAGCTTGAGCCTGTGCTGGAGCCCGGGTTGCGAGCCGTGGCGGTCTTGCCTGCACAGCCCGCTGTCAGCATCAGGTTGATGGCGAGTAGAGAGGGCAGGACCCATGACGAGCAGTGGCGCACTGTGATTGCGGTCATCCCGTTTCCCCTGGCTCAAGCGGTTGGCAACCGATGGTGTGCCTGTTCAGTCTAGTCGGCCTGGGGCCTGGGTGAGCGTGCTGCCGATCAACCGTCATGGCGCCCTTGTCGCATAAATTTGAAATGCACGGCGTTACTCGACAGAATCGCCCCCCTCGATTGGGCCAAAGGTGCCTCAGGTTCGGGGTGAAAAGGGGTTGCAGTTGAACGAACAGACATTGTCCATGCGCCTGGAGCGCGTGGCGGCGCATGTGCCAGCGGGTGCGCGCCTGGCCGATATCGGCTCGGATCACGGCTACCTGCCGGTGGCGTTGATGCGCCGTGGCGCGATCAGCGCAGCGGTGGCCGGCGAGGTGGCGCTGACGCCGTTTCGCGCGGCTGAACGCACCGTGCGCGAGAGCGGCCAAGACCAGGCGATCACGGTACGCCTGGCCAATGGCCTGGCCGCGATCGAGCCGGCAGACCGGATCACCGCGATCAGCCTCTGCGGCATGGGTGGCGAGACCATTCGCGACATCCTCGACAGCGGCAAGGCACGCCTGAGCGGCCAGGAACGCCTGATCCTGCAGCCCAACGGCGGCGAACAGCCCCTGCGCCAATGGCTGATGGACAATGGCTACCGCATCCTCTGCGAGGAAGTGCTGCAGGAAAATCGCTTCTATTACGAAATCATCGTCGCCGAGCGCGTCGGGCCTACGCAGTATTGCGCCCAGCAGCTGTACTTCGGCCCACTGCAGATGCAAGCCCGCAGCCCGGTGTTCCTGGCCAAGTGGCAGCGAATGCTGCGCCTCAAGCACAAGACCCTGAGCCATTTCGCCCGGGCGCGGCAGGCCGTACCCGAAGAGAAGGTGCAGGATATCGCCCGCCAGGTCCGCTGGATCACCGAGTTGCTGGCTTAACCCCGCCGGCCGCTAGCCACCACGCAACTGCGCCGGACTCACGCCAAGACGCTGCTTGAACGTGGTCGTCATGTGCGCCTGGGAGTTGAAACCGCAGGCGTGGGCGATGTCCGCCAGCCTCGCTGTCGAATCGCGCATCAGGGCACGCGCCTTGGCGAGGCGGCGGTCGATCAGATAGCTGTGCGGGCTTTGCCCGGTCGCGTGCTTGAATGCACGCAGGAAATAACCTTCGGACAACCCGAGCAACTGCGCCATCGCCTGCACGCCCAGCGGGCCGCCGAGGCCGGCGTCGATGAACTCATCGAGCAAGCGCATGCGGTTGGCGGTTATCGAGCCTTGCAGCGGTGCCGACACTGCGTCATTACCCTCGGCCCGTTCGGCCAACGCGAGAGCCCAGGCCTCCCAATCATCCGTCACGCTGGCCTGCAACAGCGCGCCGCGCATTCGCAGGGCGAGGGCAGTCGCCTGGGGATCGATGCGGTTGTTGAAGGCCCGATCCCCCGGCAGCGCCAAACCGTCGGTGCGCATCAACCGCAGGTATTCACCGCCCTTGGGCGATTCGGACAATACGTCACACCCGGCGGGGACGAACGCCAGGCCGTTGGGCACGGCAATGAAGGGTTGCACCCGATCGCTGCCAATGGCGTGCAGGCCGCGCTGGCTGTCGAAGGCAAAGCCAATCGCCGCCTGGCTTGCGACATATCGGGTCGCGTAGGCGCTGCCGGGTAGCAGTTCGATCGCCCACGGCCCGGCCTCGACACGGCGCACCGGTTCAGGCGGGAATGGCGGTTGCAGGCGGTTGGGACGGTTCATGGGCACCATAGTAGTCAAGGAGGGGCGCAAAAGTCAGGTCGGTTTTTTGAAAGCCGGCCAATGGCGTGCGTGTCTAGACTGGGCCAAACCCTTGGGAGCCTCCTCATGTACACACTGACTCGCGACGATATCGAACAAGCCGCTCGCCTGGTTTACCAGGTGATGCCTGCCACCGCGCAGTACCCTTGGCCCTTGCTGGCCGAGCGCCTGGGTTGCACGGTGTGGGTCAAGCACGAAAACCACACACCCACAGGCGCATTCAAGGTACGTGGCGGCATTACCTTCATGCACTGGCTCAAGCGCACGCATCCAGGCGTGCGGGGCATCGTCACCGCCACCCGCGGCAACCACGGTCAGAGCCTGGCGCTGGCGGCCAGCGCGCTGGGCTTGAAGTCGCTGATTGTCGTACCGCAGGGCAACTCGCTGGAAAAGAACAACGCCATGCGCGGCTTTGGCGGCGAAGTGGTCGAACATGGCCGGGATTTCGATGAGGCCCGCGAGGAGGCCGCACGCCTGGCGCAGGCCCACGACCTCTATCTGGTTCCGCCGTTCCACACCGAACTGGTCAAGGGCGTGGCCACCTATGCCCTCGAACTGTTCAAGGCGGCGCCGGACCTGGATACCGTCTACGTGCCGATTGGCTGTGGCTCGGGGATTTGCGCAGTGATCGCCGCCCGCGACGCGCTGGGCCTGAAAACCCAAGTGGTGGGCGTGGTATCCACTGAGGCTGCAGCGGCGAAATTATCCTTTGAAGTGGGTGTTATATGTGAGACCCCCTCGGCCAATACCTTTGCCGACGGCCTGGCCGTGCGCAAGCCGATTGCCGAGGCCTTTGCTGTCTACGCGGCGGGTGCCGAGCGGATCGTGTCGGTCAGTGAGGCGCAGATTGCCGAGGCCATGTGCGTGTATTACACCGATACCCACAACCTCTCCGAAGGGGCAGGCGCGGCCGCCCTGGCAGCGCTCATCCAGGAGCGTGAAGCAATGCGGGGCAAAAAAGTGGGGGTGATTCTGTCCGGTGGCAATGTCGACAGATCGGTGTATGCGCGCGTGATTGGGTGAAGGGTTTGATCTCGGTGAGAAATCTGCGTGCTCGACTATTATTGAGGGTGTCCCGCGAACAATAAGGCCTATGCACACTGACCGGTACTGCAGCCATGTCCAGGTTGAATTCGTCCTCCGATGCCACGCCTTTTCTCGTTCCACGCGCGGTTCAACGTAGCGGTGAAGCCACTATTGGCGGGTCTTACTCCGCTGAGCTGGACGTTTGGGTCGTCGAAACAGAGCAAGGCGTCGTACCGATCATTGAGTGTCGGCAGATGGCCGAAACCTTGACCAAGACCCACGCCCGGGTGGAAGAGGCCGATGATGAGGACGACGACAAGGAAATCCTGTTCCGATACCCCCTTGAGCTGGAAACCAAAACCAGCCTGTCGCCTGAACGTGACGATGACGACCCATCGCTACTCGAGTTGATCACCAAAACCCACGCGTATTCGGAAAAGGACGATACGACGGATTTTAACCTGGACTATGAAAGCGTCGACGTCATGGCCTGGCAGAGACAGCGCTGATGCTGCTTTTGGTGACCCATCAGCGGGATATCACCATGGATTTCGTCGTACTCGAAATGCGGCGCCGCGGTGTCGATTTTTTCCGCCTGAACACCGAGCTGCTGCCTTCAATGCTGTGTACGTTTTCGGACCGGGTGCGCGACGACTGGACGCTCGTATCCGGTACCAGGACCGTCCATGGCTCGCAGGTGACGGGCGCCTATTTCAGGCGACCCGGCAAGCCACAGGTTAGCCCCGACATCACCGATGAGGCGGCCCGCCGTTATGCAGAGTCCGAGTGGGCGAGCTTGCTCAAGAGCCTGTACATGCGCCTTGAAGGACGCTGGCTGAATTCACCGACCCAGATTGTCCTGGCGGAGGACAAACCGCGGCAGCTGCTGCACGCCCACCGCCTGGGATTCGATGTGCCTGCGGCCCGCATCACCAACGACCTGCAATCGGTACGGCAGATCACGGACAACCACGCCTGCATTGTCAAACCACTGCGTGAAGCACTGCTGACCGGGGAGAACGAGAGCATCATATTTACCACCAGGCTCAATGATCTCGCGTCGACTGACGCAGGCGCGATAGCCCTTGCCCCGATTATCGTCCAGCAGGAGATCGCCAAGAAGTATGACGTGCGGGTGACGGTGGTGGGGCAGCGTGTATTTGCCGTTGCGATCTGGTCCCAGGTGCATTCACAGACCCAGGTGGATTGGCGTCGGGGGGCTCATACCGACCTCAAGCATGAACTGATCCAGCTGCCCGCACGTCTGGAGGAACAATGCATCGAGCTGACGCAGTCATTGGGTTTGCGGTTTGGCGCTATCGACCTGGTCTGTGATCACGACGACAGGTACTGGTTCCTGGAAATCAATCCCAATGGGCAGTGGGCGTGGCTGGAAAACGTCGCCGGCGCGCCAATTGCCAGCGCCATTGTCGATGAACTGCAAGGCATTGGCCGCCCATGAACCTTTTAGAGTTGATCTGGCCCGAGTTGCAAACGCTCACCCAGCAAGAGGCCGGGCATCAGCAAGACAACACGAGTATCCGGGCGGCCAACTGGGACGTTGACACCGATGCGGCGCTTGAAGAAGCGCGACGCCTCGATGATGCCGAGTCGGATCGCCGAAAAACCGCAGACGGCAAGGCCAGCATCTATCTGGCAGCCGTCACGGCGCTTGCACCAGTTTTAGCCTCTTTGCTTCCGGGCATCTGGAGCGACAAATCGACGATCAGCTACAGCATCGTCTCGCTGGCCATCTTCTTTCTGGCCACCTTGTATCTGTTCCGGGCGGGCCTCTGGGCATTCGAAACGCTCAAGGTCTCAACCTCAAGTCGGGTCGACGCCAGCGACCTGGCGAGCACGTGGTGCAAGACCGATCCCAAGCCCGAGCTGGTGGAGAAGCTGTTGCTTGCCGTGAGGTACAACCACACCGGGACCAATCGCAAGGTGTCCTGCATAAAGATGACTCACGCCTTTCTGCTCAGGGCGTTTCTGGCCTTTATCCTTTTGTTGAATGTCCAGGTCGCCTGGACACCTGTTTGTCAGTTGGTAGCGCTGGTGATCACTACGATTCGTTGTACCTGGTAGATAAACGGGTGAAGTGGCTCAGCGCTGACGCATTTCGCTCGTTTGCGAAGGGAGCAGGCCAACGCCTTGCCATTTACAGGCCTGCCCCCGATTTTTGGCTATTCGGGACGTCAGCGCGACATGAGGCCTGCAGCCCGGGCGCGTAAAGCCATCACCAGATTCGCTGGCATTTTTTTGATTTCTTCAGGCCAGAGCGCCAGGTGCCCGCGAAATTCTCTCGACTCGTCGTCGAATTTTGAAATGTCAGCGAGCACGAAGCTGTACCGGCTGAGGTAAGCCGCAGACAAATCATCGGCTAACGCCCGCGCAGGCTCTCCGGCTAGCGCCAGGCACCATTGGGCGATTTCAACGATTCGTTCACTTGGTGTTCGCGGTGCCACACCGTGCAGGAAATTCAGGATGTATTGGTTATAGAGCAGGGCGCCTTGCTCGGGCTCTTCGGTGGGGTTTCCCGGGCAATGTCGTCGTTCCCAGGGAAGCATGTAGACCATTTTGTCCAGCGCAGTCTGAAGAACATAATCCGACGGCTTAACCAATCGATGCATAATCTTCTCCGGATAAAAAAACGGTTTAGCTATGGTAGCTCATCCTTGGAAATCAATAGATTTCATGAAGAAAAAACCACAGGGGATGTGTTCTTGACTCGACGAATCCCGGGTTTCATCGGTCTTGGTGTTGCCATATTTCGGATGGACCCTAAGGGTGGTGAGAGGGCAGCGTGGGGTTGTATTTAAGAATTGGATTGGGGGGATATCCATTGCTGCGGTAACGGCCACTTATGGTTTCGCTGTTACAGCGACTCCCTTTTTCAAACGCCAAAAAGGAAGCAAAAGGCTTTGCCCCACCACT